>JAFEBU010000003.1 GCA_018242505.1 Pseudomonadota bacterium | reverse complement strand
GTCGGGTTCTCGCGAGCGTTGTTGATGCCCGAGGCCATCACCTGGTCGGTGTCCGGCCGGACGATGACGGCGCCGAACGGGAAGCGGGGATTCTTCCGGCCCTGCTCGATGGCCAACCGCATATAGCGCTCGTGACGGTCCATCGGGATCGGCGGCAGCGCCGCACGCGCCGGCCGCGCACCGGGAACGCAGGTCAGTGCGACCATCGATCCCAACAGCATGCGCTTGGAAATCATCTGTGCTCGTTTGTCCTGTGGTCTGCTGGCAGTCTGTTGAAAAAGTCGGGAACTACGACATGACGCGCTGCAATCGAATCGAGATCGGCGCAACCTTGACTCTAACTTGCGGTCTCGGCGCTGTCTTTGGAGCGATATTGCCTGGGCGCATGGCTCAGAACCCTTCTGCAACAGCCCGCTAGTCCCGTGTCGCGGGCAGCACCAGGCTGGAGAAGATGGCTTCGGGAATGACGAATTGCTGGTATTCGCCGTAGTGGCCGGCATTCACCACGACGACGAGGTCGAGGCCGGGCACGATCCACATCCGCTGGCCGCCATAGCCGATGGCGCCGGCCCACGCGAGATCGCGCCCGCGCAGGAAGGAGCGGCCGAGCCACCAGTGATAGCCATAGTAGTAGAGATTCTTGGCGTTGATGCGGGGCTTGATCGACTCGGCAGCCCACTTCTTCGGCAATACCTGCTTTCCGTTCCAGGTGCCGTCGCTCAGCAGCAACTGGCCGAGCTTGGCGGTGTCGCGCGCCGCGAGACGCAGGCCCCAGGCTGAGAACTGGCCGCTGCCCTGCATCTTGAGCCAGTCGAAATCGCGGATCTCGAGCGGCGCGAACAGTTTCTCGCGCGCATAGTCGTCGAGGGCGCGTCCCGTGGCTTTGGTCAGCGCTGCCATGAGGAGGGTCGTGCTGCCGCTGCTGTAGAGGAAGTATGCACCGGCAGGGCCCCACATCGGCTGTTCGAGGATGAAGCGTGTCGGATCTGCCGACGCGTTCAGGAGGTTGGCGCTGTTGGTCGGATTTTCGTAGGCGATCTGCTCGTTCCAGCCCAGCCCGGAGGACATGGTGAGCACCTGCCGCCAGGTGATGGCTGCCTTCGCCGGCGTGCGCAGAGCGGCATATTGGGGGAACAGGTCCATGACCGGCGTGTCGAGCGGCGGGAATTTGCCCTCGTCGAGGGCGATGCCGACCAGGAGTGATACGACGCCTTCGGTCATGGCGCGCAAATCGTGTTTTGCTTCAGGCGAGAACCGCACCATGCCGGCCGGCTGAAGACCGCGCTGGTCCATGCCACTGTAGTAGCGCTCGGCGACGAGCTTGCCGTGGCGTGCGACCACGACGGCATGGATGTTCGGCTGGGGAAGGTGCCTGATGAACGCATCGAGACTGCAGAGCGCCTCAGGGTCCATGTCGACTGCGGCCGGCGAACCGATGGTCCATCCGTCCTTGAGAGCTTCCGGAGTCGGGCAATTCTGGGAGGTCTGCGCACTGGCGGAGACGAAGGAAAAGACGAGCGCAAAAAGCGACGTAAAGTATTTGATCATCACCTGCATAGTAATTGAAGCGCCGATATGCAGCTACTGCTATGGCCGCCTGACACCCAAGGGGCTAACCTTCCGACGTGGAGGTCTCAGCGATGCCGGATCAGACGATCTACCAGAGGCCACGTCGGCCGGGACGTGCCGGCGAGACAGTGGTCACCAGCACCTGCGGGCACAATTGCGGTGGCCGCTGCGTGGTGAACGCGCATGTCGTGGACGATCGCATCGTCAGGATCTCGACCGATCCTGTGCGCTGGCAACCGGAATTGCCGGCGCTCCATGCCTGCGCCCGTGGCGTCGGGCAGATCGAGCGAGTCTATCATCCCGACCGGCTGAAGTATCCGATGCGCCGGACGGGCTCACGCGGTTCGGGCCAGTTCGAGCGCATCTCGTGGGACGAGGCACTCGATCACGTCGCGGGTGAGATGCTGCGCATCCGGCGCGAGCACGGCAACGCCGCGATCCTGAACGCCTCCCGCTCGGGCAGCCTCTCGATGCTGCACGGCGGCGGTGTCGCCAAGCGCTTCCTCTACAAGTTCGGCGGCTGCACCGACCTTTGGTCCAACATGTCGGCCGAGGCTGAGGTTTTTGCCGTGCACATGACCTTCGGTGCCAAGGCCGAGTACAAGACCTCCGGTCGCGAGCCAACCGACTACGTGAACTCGAAGCTGATTCTGATGTGGGGCTGGAGCCCGGGCGACGGCACCTTCGGCACCGGCACGCTGCAGTATCTGAAAGAGGCGAAGAAGAAGGGGGTGCGCATCATTTGCGTCGATCCGCGTCGCACCCGCACCAGCACCATGCTCGCCGACGAGCACATCTTCATCAAGCCCTCGACAGACGCGGCCGCCCTGATCGCGATGGCTTACGTGATCGTGGGTGAAGGCTTGCACGACCAGGCTTATTGCGATCGTCATGTCCTCGGTTTCGACGAGGCGCATCTGCCGCCGGAGGCTCCGGCCGGCGCGTCTTACCGCTCCTACCTGTTGGGGGAGAGCGATGGCGTGCCGAAGACGCCGGAATGGGCCGAAGCACGCTGCGGTATCCCGGCCGAGACCATCCGTCGGCTGGCCATCGAGTTCGCATCGGCCAAGCCCGCGGCCCTGCAGTGCGGTTATGCGCCCGGCCGCACGGCCTTCGGCGAACAGTTCCATCGCGCTGCCTATGCGCTTGCCGCGATCACCGGCAATGTCGGCATCGTCGGAGGCAACTCGGGCGTCAGCAACGGCGCCACCGGTCGCAGCGGCATCAGGAGCCTGCCATCCGGAGACAACCCGATCGACGCCAAGGTCTCCACGCCGCTGTTGGCCGATCTCCTGGCCCGCGGCCGCGCCGGTGGCTATCCGGCCGACATCAGGATGATCTATTCGGCGGGCGGCGATCTCTTCAATCAGTGCCCGAATGCCAACAAGATGGCGGCTTCGCTCGCGGGCGTCGAACTGATCGTCGTGCAGGACCACTTCCTGACGCCGACCGCGCGCCATGCCGACATCCTGTTGCCGGCCACGACCTTCTGGGAGCGCAACGACGTGCATACGCCCTGGGCGGGGGCGGGGCACTATGCGATCTACATGAAGCAGGCGATCGCGCCGATGTACGAGTGCCGTAACGATATCGACATCTTCGCCGATCTCGCGCGTCGCGTCGGCATCGACGACTACAACGACCGTAGCGAAGAAGAGTGGCTGCGCGAGTTGACACGCGACGCCGTCGACGATTTCGAGGTCTTTGCCGCCAATGGCGTGGCGCGCTTCGCCCCGCCCAAGGATGCCGTCGCCTTCGCCGCCCAGATCCGCGACCCGGAAAATCACAGATTCACGACACCCTCGGGCAAGATCGAGATCTATTCCATGGTCCTTGCGGCCAAGCCCGATCCGTACGGCCTCGGCTGTATCCCGCCGATCCCCACCTGGATCGAGCCGGTCGCTCCCGAACCGCACCATCCGCTGATGTTGTGCAGCCCCAAGTCGCGGGCGCGCACCCATTCGATCCATGGCAACCAGCCGTTGCTGGCACGAGTCGATCCTGACGATCTCTGGATGAATCCCAGCGACGCCGCTGCACGCGGCATTGCCGACGGCCAGACGGTGCGGGTCTTCAACGACCGCGGCTCGACGCTTTTGCCGGTCAAAGTCACCTCGCGCATCGCGCCGGGCGTGGTCTCGATCAAGGAAGGCGCCTGGTTCACGCCCGATGCGGCGGGGACCGACACGACCGGCTGTGCAAACGCTCTCGCCGACGACCGATCCGCCCCGTGTGGCGCGACGACCTACAACACGAATCTGGTCGAGGTCGAGCCGGCATCCTGACACTGGCGCAGGGAGATCCGTCATGCCCATCACTGTCGATCGCGTCGACCATATCGTGCTGAACTGCCGGGACGTCGAAACGACGGTGGCGTGGTACCAGCGGGTGCTGGGCATGACGCGCGAGGAATTCGGTGACGACAAACACACCGCGCTGAAATTTGGCCGTCAGAAATTCAACGTGCGCCCGACCGGCAAAAAGGACTGGTGGTCGGTGAAGAACGACGCTCCAGGCGCGTTGGATCTCTGTTTCATCACCCCGCAGTCACCGGACGAGGTCGTGGCCCACCTCAAGGCATGCGATGTGAAGGTCGAGCAAGGACCCTCCCGGCGGACTGGCGCTCTGGGACCGATGACTTCGGTCTATTGTTACGATCCAGATGACAACCTGATCGAGATCGCGAGCTATCCGGCCGACACCTGACGCTCAGCCCGTCCGCCGCCAGCCGACCGCGAGGCCCCAGGCTCGCCGGAGCCGTGCCCTTATGCCGTCGAGCCGCGCCGCGGCAAGCCGCTGATCGCGCCCTCGGATCAGGATGTCCTCGAACAGGGGGACGATGTTGTCGTCGTGAATGTGATCGTAGCTGGCCATTTTGGGGTCTCCGGGGGGAGAGACGAGTGTGGCGTCCTTCTTTCGCAGCAACATAGAAGAAGAGCGAGTGATCTTTGAGAGGCGTTCTGATCGGCCGCGCACTTCGTTCGCCAGTGTGGCGAAGCGGCAACAGTTCGGCGAAGGAATGTCCGCCCTGTATCCTATCGGCAGGTGGAGAACGGCCAGAAAGCGAAGGCGATCGCCCTTATGTGCGATTCCGCCGGCAGGTGGACGCCGTGCAGCAGGAGAAAGATGACAAAGGCAGCCGCCGCGACATGCCATAGCCTGAGGGTGGACGAGGGGACGCCGGCCAGCGCGGTCGACGATACGGCGCCGCCGACGCCGATCATGCCGCCCGCCAGCACCTCGGGCATGGAATGCACACCCAACCTGAGTCGCGTGACGCCGAACACGCTCGCACACAATACGGCAACCGCCAGGGTGCAGGCGAACAGCCAATATTTGTTGTTTGTGACGGAGCGCATGGCGATGCCCGCCAATCCGCCGTAGACCACGGCGGCCGCGGCGGTGTGGCCGCTGGGGCTGACGAGGCGTGCTTCGGGGATGAGGTGGCCGCAGGCAAGGAAGACGAGCTTCAGCAGCAGGATCAGGCCAAGCGTGGCGCCGACCGCGACCGTCCAGGCGAGGGCACCGCGGCGCCATCCCGAGAGCAGGAAGATGAGGGCAATGGCCGTCGCCAAAGGCAGCAGGACGGCTTGGTCGCCGAAATCAGTGATGAATCGAAAACTGTGCATGCTCCGTCGTGTCCTGCCGGCAGGACCGCGGACAATAATTGAGAGAAGCCTCTATCCAAGCGCCAAGGTGTGATTTCGCTGCGACAAAGCCGTGCAGTCGGGAATGATCGGCAGCGCTCAGGCCACAGCCTTCAAGGTTCTGCTTGGCCGGTCCCAAGGTCTCGGTTGATCGCATTCCCACGCGCGAGCTTGCGGCGAAGTTCGCGCCAGGCGGCCCCAGTCACTTCGTAAGGCATCGTCGCGGGCAGATCGTAGGACCATGCCGGGCTCGGCTGTGCGGGAATCGCGCACCGCTCGACATATCCCAGTCGCAGGAGCGCCTCGAACCAGCGCTGGCGGCTGGCCATCGGCGAGACATCTATTCGCCGCAGGCCACGAAGGAACTGAGTCGTGAGGAAGCCCTTTTGCTCGGGCGAGAGCTGATCGAAGGTGCAACCGAGGCCGGGCGCAGCCATGCGCCGGACAATCCATCGCGCCAGATGCAGCAGCGCCAATGCCGCCACCGCAAAGACCAGGAGCACCAGAAACGTGTCTGCGGTCCCAACCCACCGGGAGAAGAGCGAGGCGAGCTGCCTCACAGCCAGCTCCACCTCCTTCCGCCAGTGGAGGAAGCTTGCCAAGGCGAGCGCCATGGCAACCGTGCTCCACACCGAGCCCCGTGTCAGCCTTTGCCTCACGGCCGTATTCCCCCCACGCCGACTGGCCGTCACCCTTCTGCCATCTAACGACCTGGGCGGCATGCTTGTCCAGTGTGGCAGGAGGGCGGGAAAAGGCTTTCGTCGTTCGATGGTTGCAATGCGACTCGATCGACGGCCAACGGCTATTGGGCGGCGGCCGCGCGGACCATGTCGGCGCACTTCTCGCCGATCATGATCGAGGGCGCGTTGGTGTTGCCGGCGACGATCGTCGGCATGATCGAGGCGTCGGCGACGCGCAGGCCGCCGATGCCGTGCACACGAAGCTGCGGATCAACCACCGCGTCGATCTCTCGGCCCATGCGGCACGTGCCGACGGGATGGAGATTGGAGACGCCACGGGCGCGGATATCGGCCTTGAGATCGGCTTCGCTGGCGACGGTAGGGCCGGGCAGGATCTCCTCGACGACGAAGGGTTTGAGCGCCGGTTGCCTGGCGATCTCGCGGCAAACGCGCATGCCCTCGATCAAGGCCTGGAAGTCGTAGGCGCTTTTCAGGAAGTTGAAGCGGATCTCCGGCGGGGCCAACGGATCGGATGACTTGAGGCGGACCGTGCCGCGGCCATCTGGCCTGAGATGCACGGGGCTGAGGCCAAAAGCGGAGAAGGGCTGCGGCACGACACCGTCGCGATTCCGCTCCTTCACCGCCCAGGCGAACATGTTGATCTGCAGGTCAGGACGTTCCAGCCGCTTGTCGCTCCGGATCAGCGCGCCCACGAACAACCCCATGCTGGCAAGCGGCCCGGTCTGACCGAGGGCATATTGCGCCGCTGCCTTGATGCGCTGCCGCAGACTGATTGCGAGGTCATTCATGGTGACGGGCTGTGCGCAGCGATATGCGACATAGGTGTTGAAGTGGTCGTGCAGATGGCTGCCGACTCCCGGCATGTCGCGGATGACCTCGATCCCGTGCTGCTTGAGATGCCCGGCCGGTCCGAGGCCCGACAGCATCAGAAGCTGTGGCGAGCCGTAGACACCGCCCGATACGACCACCTCGCGCGCCGCCCGTGCGCGCACCAAGCCCGCCGGCGTCCTGTATTCGACACCGATGGCGCGGCCGTTCTCTATCAGTACACGCGTGGCGTGGGCGCCGGTTGCGATAGTGAGATTTCTGCGCTGGCGTGCGCCGCCGAGATAAGCCCGTGCGCTCGACCAGCGACGCGCCTTGTTGATGGTGGTCTGGTAGTAGCCCACGCCTTCCTGGTTGGCGCCGTTGAAGTCGGGATTGGCGGGAATGCCCGCCTGTACGGCAGCGTCATGCATCGCGCGGGCAAGCGTGGGCTGCCAGCGATGATCACTCACCTTCAGCGGCCCGCCGGTTCCGTGGAAATCGTCTGCACCGCGTACATTGTCCTCGGCGCGCTTGAAATAGGGCAGCACCGAATCGTAGTCCCAGCCCTCGCAGCCGCGCTGGCGCCATTCGTCATAGTCGGCGGCGTTGCCGCGCATATAGACCATGCCATTGATCGAGCTGGTGCCGCCCAGCACCTTGCCACGGGGCTGGTACATGATGCGGTTGTTGAGTTCGGGCTCGGGTTCCGAGTCGAACATCCAGTTCACGCGCGGATTGTTGAAGGTCTTATGGTAGCCGAGCGGGATATGGATCCATGGATACGTATCGCGTGGGCCGGCCTCGAGCAGCAGCACCCGATATCGGCCGTCCTCGCTTAGCCGCCCGGCGACTGCGCAGCCTGCAGAACCTGCACCGGTGACGATGAAATCGTACGACGCGTCATCCATGCTCGGGGACGAGGGTAGGACGATTCAGCAGGGATTCCAGCCATGGCCGGCTGTCAGGGTGCGAGGAGCGAAATTTTCAGGGGATGCCCGGGAAGCGGCACTTGATCAAAATAGTCTGTTGAAAAAACCCGCACCCTCAAAATATTGGGAGAGTGCTTCCAGTGTCCGGCAGAAATTGCTGAAAAAATGAGCCTCCCGGGCTTCGTTCCCCCGAATGTGGAACGTTCTCGCCGAACACCCTGACAGTGAAGCCTTTTCGCACCTGCGTCAAGGACTTTGACCACAGAATTGTCACAGCCGTGTCCCACAGCATGGCGTGAAAAGCTCATCAAGATCAATATCTTAAATTATTGTGAATCCAAATAAGTTGGTTGAGTTTTCTAGAGTCTTGGATTAAGAATAATACATAACATGTTGATCTAAGACGCGGAATTTAGGCGGCTACGATTTGAGACTTAACAACTGAGTTCTGTGTTCTGAAAGCTCCGCCACCCACCACACACCCAATGGCGGAGCTTTCTCTTTTTCCGACGGACCGGCCCGGTCGGTGACTGGTAGAAGAATCGGCCATGAAAACCAGGCTTCTCGGCCGAACCGGCCTTTCCGTCTCCGAGCTCTGCTTTGGCACGATGTCGTTCGGTGGCGATGCCGACGAGGCTGCATCGGCGGCGATGTACAAGGCCAGTCGGGATGCCGGCATCAACTTCTTCGATTGCGCCGATGCCTATGCTGACGGCAAGTCCGAAGAGATTCTCGGCCGGCTGGTCAAAGGTCATCGCGACGAGTTGGTGCTCACCACCAAATGCTTCAATCCGACCGGACCGGACGTGAATGCGCGCGGCCTGTCGCGCCGGCACATCGCGCGGGCGGTGGAGGCGAGCTTGAAGCGCCTGCAGACGGACCGTGTCGATGTCCTATTCCTTCACCAATGGGACAGGCTCACGCCGATCGACGAGTCGATGCGTGCGCTCGAGGATCTGGTACGCGCGGGAAAAGTGATCTACCCGGCGATCAGCAACTGGGCGGCATGGCAGATCCAGCGTGCGGTCGATATCGAGGAACGCCACGGCTGGGCGCGGCTGCAAGTGCTTCAGCCGATGTACAATCTTGTGAAGCGCCAGGCCGAGGTCGAAATCCTGCCGATGGCCGAAGCCAACGGACTTGGCGTCATTCCCTACAGTCCAGGCGCGGCAGGGCTGCTGTCGGGCAAATACTTTGGCCAGTCATCGGGCCGCCTCCGCACCAACAAGATGTACGAGGCGCGCTACGGGGAGCCGTGGATGGTCGAGGTGGCGGAAAGGTATGTCGCCTTCTGCAAACAGAAAGGCCTGCATCCCGTCAGCACTGCGATCGCCTGGGTCGGCGCCCATCCGGCCGTGACCGCCCCCATCATCGGCGCTCGCACTCTCGAGCAGCTCAAGGACTCTCTCGCCGCCGTCGATGTCGGTATGACGGCGGAGCTCAGGGACGAGATTGCAGCTCTTTCCCGAACTCCGCCGCCGGCAACCGACCGATCCGAGGAACAGAGGGCGGCTAGGGCCTGAGTCAGTACCTCGTCAGCCGTGGCTTGATGATGTCGCCGTGGCTGTCATAGACGTTGCCATATTCATCGAGAATGAAACTGTCGAGCGCGGCCTGGTGGCGCATCGGTGCCATCGCCTCCTGCGGATAGGCTTGCCTGCTGGACGATAGACCGTCGTTGGCAAACGGGATTGCCCCGGTCTGCGCCATGGCGGCTGTTGCCGACAGCGCCAGCATGGACGCGACGATTGCCGAAAATTTCACCATGACATCCCTCCTTTGAAGCCATGGAGAAACGGGAAACAACCGTGAAAGTTTCTGTGGATTTCAGGCGGCCCGTCACGGTGTTGCCGCAATTGGCTCATGCCCACGACCGGTGTATGAGCGCGTAGGGACGATCCGGAGCGCGTCATGTGGTTTGTGTTCGAGGCGGAGTATCAGATCGAGAATGGTCGGGCCAACTGGAACAAGCCCATTCCCGAGACGATGGTCTGGCACGGTCCGTTCGCGAACGCCGACGAAGCCGAAAAGGTCGTGCGCGGCCGTATGTGGGCCAAGATCGACATTTATGCGCATAAGGCGCGAGCGGTCGACCTCACGGTGAAGGACTGATCAGCGGTCCGCGCGTCGCGGGAGACGAAGTCTACTCCGTCTTCACGCAATCAAAGGCGGCAGTCGTACCGGTCTGCGCAACGAACCGCGCAGCACGTCGCTTGTCGCGGCAGTAGCGGTCGGCGAGCGAGAATGCCGCCTGGGCATTTGCCGCATTGTTGACCTGGACCGACACGACATTGCCCGTGATGGTCTCGCCATTGGGGCCACGCGAGGTTTCGAGATTGCTTCCCGAGCAGCCGGCGACGAGGAGCGCAATGAGGATGGTTCGCTTCATGCCGCCAAGCTTAGCGCCAATCGACGCTCGATCAACCGTCCATCTCTTCAGCTGCGATCGCAGACATCGACCCACTCCGCCTTGACCAGTGCAGCCATGCGAACCGGGTCGATGCGCATCGCGCTGTTGGTCGAGCCTGCGGCCGGCAACACCTCGTCGAAGGCGCGTAGCGACAGGTCGCAGTAGACCGGCAGCGGAGCAGGGAGCCCGAACGGGCAGACGCCGCCCACCGGATGGCTGGTCATGGCGACGACTTCGTCTGCGGCAAGCATGCTTGCCTTGCCGCCCAGGACGTCCTTGACCTTCCGGTTGTTCAATCGGGCATCGCCGCAAGTCACGATCAGCAGGCGACGATCCTTGACGCGCAGCGACAGGGTCTTGGCGATCTGAGCCGGCGCCACGCCGTGGCCCCTGGCCGCCAATTCGACGGTGGCGGTGCTGCCATCGAGTTCCACGATCTCGATGTCGGGGGCATGGACGGCCAGGAAGGCGCGCACGGTCTCAACGGTCATGTCAAAGCGGCCCGATGTGGGAAGAGGTGGCTCGACTATGATCGATCGATCGCGAATCGACCATGCACATTCGCCAGTCGAGTGGAGCGATGATCGAATTGGCAGCTTCGCTTGAATGGCGGCAGGTCAGGTCCTAGCCTCGCCACCAACCCATGCGGAGGACATTCCATGCCAACGATCGATGCCCAGGTTCACTGCTACGAACGCAATCATCCCGGTCGTCCCTGGCATGAGGTCCTTGCCGGTCCGCCGGAAGTGACCGGCGACGACATGATCAAGGCGATGGATGCGGTCGGCGTGGACGGTGCGCTGCTCGTGTCCGTCTTCACGATGTATCGCTGGGACGCGAGCTACGCCCTTGCCGTGCAGAAGGCGCATCCTGACCGCTTCGGAGTGATCAAGCCGGTCGATCCGACCGATCCCAAGGTCGCCGAGACGATCGCCGAATGGGCGGCGATCGACGGGACCGTTGCCATCCGCATCATGATGCGGCCCGATGTTTCGACCGACGCAGCCGACCCCGGCCTCAATCGGGTGCTGGCCGCCGCGGCAAAGCATGACCTTCCGGTCAACCTGCTGTGCTGGGGGCGATTGGAGCAGGCGGGCCAGATGGCCGCGCGCAATCCCGATACGCAGATCGTCATCGATCACCTGGGGCTGCACCAGCCGTTTGCGCCACCCGCGCCGCCGCAGCCCTGGGCCGACCTGCCAAAGCTCTTGGCGCTTGCCGCTTACAAGAACATCGCGGTCAAGATCACCGGGGCCTGTACGCTCTCGCACCAGGCCTTTCCCTACAAGGACATCTGGGACCCTCTGGCGCGCATCTTCGACAGCTTCGGCCTCGATCGCTGCCTGTGGGGGACCGACTGGACACGCGCTGTGGGCCTTCTCACCTACAAGCAGGGTGTCGAGGCGTTTCGCGTCACCGACCGTCTGTCCGACAGCGACCGCGCGATGCTGATGGGCGGCTCCCTGCAGAAGGTCTATGGCTGGGCGCCGAAGAAGCGCTGACGCACCTTGGCGCTGTCTTGAGCGACGGGTCCATGCCGCGTCGCCTGCCGCCGCTGTCACGTCGCTTCTTCAGGGCAGCTGCCCAGCTCCAAGTTTGCCGCTGCCGAGATAAACGTGACACCAAGCGCGGTGAGCCACGGCATCGCTGGTCCTGGGCAGGTGTTGGACACGCAACTGTTCGTGCGCCGTTTCCTGCTACCTATGCCGGCGCGGGCTATCTCGTTTGTCTCAGTGAGGCGCGCTGTCCCTGGTCGCGATCGGCATGCAACGCCTGCCGCGCCGCCCGGAAAGGCGGGCCATCGCGGTGCGTTGCGCGCCGACTTTCGCCTCATGCCGGTCGCTACCGCGGCTGTCGGGATTCATGACGCACTGGCTCGCGATCGACGTGACAGCGACATGTCGTACCGGCAGGTCGGCTTTCCTGTCGATGGGGTTCGATTTCGTGATCCGCCGACACCATGCGCTGGGATGGCTCGACCTTATCCGCGGCATCGATGCAAGCCATCGGCAAAATGTACCCGAACAGATTTCTCACCGGCGGCGCTGTACCGCCTCCAGCAGAGATTTGGCAGGCTGTCGAGAAGGTCGGGAACCACGACGTGGCGCGCAGCAATCGAATCGAGACCGGCGCAATCCTGAATCAAACGTGCGGTCCCACGCTGCCCCGGAACGGATATCGCGTGTGCGTGGCGCAAAATTTTTCAGCAGCCTGTTAGCGCGGAAGGCATTCCTCTGAGCGTGCGGCAAGCAGTGCGTTGAAGGCCCGGACGGCTGCTTCGGGGCCGTCCTTGTGATGCCATACGCCGTTGCCGACGGCGATAAAGTCGGCGCCGGCCGCGATCAAAGGCTTTGCGTTGTCGACGGTGATGTCGCCGGTCGCCACGCAGGGAATTTCGAACAGGCCGGCCCACCATGCAATCAGCTCGAGATCGGCTGTGTCGAACGCCACATAGTCGGCGCCGGCTTCGGCAGCTTCCATCGCAAGATGGCGCGAGGAGGGGGCGACTACCCCGACCTGTCGCTCGGGACCGACGATCCGTCGGGCCTCCATGCAGCTCGCCACATCGACCTGCACGCCGTCAGAATCGAGCTTCACCGCAAGATCGGGCCGGCCGGACAGCACGAAAGCGACGTCGCGTTGCTGACAGACAGGCCGCAGCACGTCGGCGATGTGTGCGATCGTTGGATCATTGGCATCGACGGTCTGCAGCAGGAATGCTGCCACATCGCCCCCGTCGAGTGCAGCGCGCAGGTCACCCGCGAAGATCGTCGGATCGTCGATGCGCTCCGGCGAGACGAGATAGAGGCGGCAAGTCTGATGAGGCATGGTATGGGTGTATTGCACAGAACTATGCAACCTTTAGAAGGGTTCCCCCGAAGCAACCGGAAAGAAGAACAATAGATGGCTTAGGCCACCAAATATATCGAGCGCCTGCAAGCGGGTGAAACCGTGAAATTCCGTCCGCGCGGCAATTCGATGAAGGGCAAGATCGAAAGCGGCCAGCTTTGTACAGTTGTGCCCATCGCCAATCCAGCGGCGATCAACGTCGGCGACATCGTCCTGTGCCGAGTGCGTGGCGCCCAGTACCTCCATATGGTGAAGGCAGTGCGCGATGGCCAATTCCAGATCGGCAACAATCGTGGCGGCATCAACGGCTGGGTGACAGCCAGGTCCCTTTTTGGTCTCCTGGTTGAGGTGGCCGATTAGGTCGTGGTGCATGCCGCTAGGTATCCCGGGAAGAAGGCTGCTCCGCCGGACAACTGGCACGCTATTGCCGAAAGATGCGCGCGCCTCGGCAAGTCCGGGCATTTTGCGTCGGTCGCAGTAGCGAGCGCCGACGACGCCTTCCATCCCGATGTTCCAGCGAAGCCGCTTTGGCGTGGCCATGTGATGGTCGTGGCGTTCGAGGGCCTCGTTCCGGGGCCGACGTGAACGCCCGAACGATCGAGGCTGACAATCGTTACCCAGTCCTCACATCTTGCTCTGTGATGGAATGCCCGTCCGTAGGCGTTCGCGAGTGTCCGAGAAATGCAGGTTTTCCGCATCATATGTCCCTCGGCGTCTGTGGGCGTCCATCAACAACCTGAACAAAAGGTTGTCCAGGGGAGGCTTGCTCGCGGGCGATGCTTCAAAGCGTTTGCAATCAGCCCTTGGGCTATCCTTATGGGGCGAATCTGCAGAAACGTATCGGCGGGGTGACGCCTGCTCGCTCCGCATGTGTCCTACTCGGCCACCAACCTTGCCGGCACCTTGCCGGCCTCGGCGTGTTTACGGATCATTTTCTTCGGCCGATCGGGCGCCGTGGCAAGTTGCGTCACACCGACCAGTGACATTCCGATCAATCTTCCCGTCGGCGGTTCGTGCAATTTGCCGACGGCAACCGAGAGTGCGGTCCTCATCCACCGGGAGATGGAAGCACCTAGAGCTCGATCTCAACACGTAAAGCTCGATCTCAAATTGACTCAGCCACACAGCACAACGCCGCAGCCTCGGCTCACCTCTTGGCGCCAAAAAAGCGGCATTCTCCACGCAAGCACGACAGCATGGCCTTTCATTGGCAAGGCCGCCCCGCTGTTCGGCGGAAGTTGATGGCCGAGATGTTCACTCATGCCCTGGGGCTGGCGCTGCAGGAGGCATGAGTGGTGGCGCGGCAGGCGCTGGTCGAGCTGCGGTCTTTCAGCCTATCTGCGCCGGCAGACGGCACCCTTCCATCGCACCGTCAGCGCCAGCCATCATGCCATCCATAGCGGGGATGCCACCAACCCCAGCCATACGCATGGTGCCATCGCCAGGAGTAGCCAGGAGCGGGTGCGACGCCAATCGGCGCGACATAGGCAACGCCAGGAGGACGTGCGGGAGGTTCCGCATAGACCGCACAGCCGGCGAGACCGGCAATAGTTAAAGCGCAGAGCGCCAATCGTTTCAGGTCGGTAAGCATACCTTTGCTTACGAGGGGCATCTGCAATTCGTCCCCTCCGGGTGTCAAAGATCACAGCTTCGATGGCTCGGTGGGTTTATGCTCGCAGGGCCATGGAGGGGATGTGCTTGCAACCTTCTGCTTCTGTGACGGCGGCCGGCGCCGTACGCCACGGAGTCGGCCGTCCTTCTTCTTTTGCCGGATATTCCTTCTTCCTTCTTGCCGGATATAACGCCACTGTCTGTCGGGACACAGCACATAGCGTCACTGGCGAGGGGATCACTGGCGAGCCGGTCTCACACTTTGTGAACAAGCTGATCGCCGATCAGTATGCCGAGACGTTCTAAGGGCGCTCTGCCAGTTGATAGGGAGGGGGCTTGCTTCTGCGTGGGACCGCTCGCGCTGGCTTCAGCCCAACGGCGATAGAGGGAAACGGGACCACTTGGGAGAAGGCCGGCTGACTTCATCGTCGGCAAGGACATAGACGCCACGACGATTGACCACCGGCAGTGGTCCGGCGCCACCGCTTTGCCCGGGCCATCTCGATATCGGGCTCGATATCGGGCTGGCGTAGGTCATCCAGCGAAAGCCGTGGCTGCCCCGCCTTCCTTCCATCCACCAGCCTTGATCCCACGACCTGGGGCCGATCCGACGCGCCAAAGCTCTCTTCGTACAAACTGGCGGAGCGGTTCGTGTTGGCCCACCGTGGGCGCGATCGACCGTTGCGACTTCGACCGGATCGCCCTCACGGAACTGCTTGTGCTTTGCGGCTGAACTCCTGGTCCCGGAGCGGGATTTCATTTCGGGGCCGGCCGCATGTGAAGGGCTGCCCGAACTGCCACTCGCTCGGTCGTCGGCGCAGATGCGAAGCCGCTGCGCCGCCCACATTCGAGAGCGATGATCACCCGGAAAGTTACCCAGGAGCGAAGCTATCTCCTGGGTATTGGCGACCCTACATCTTGTTCTGGTAGATGCTGATGATCTTGTCGAGCATGTCGAGCGCTTCCTCGCGCGGGCGCTGGAAAGTGTTGCGGCCGATGATCGAGCCGTTGGCGCCGCCGTCGCGCAGGCCGCGGATCTCGGTGAACAGGCCCTCCAGGTCCTTGGCCTCGCCACCCGAGAAGACGACGATGCGCCGGCCATTGAAGGTCGCCTGCATCACGTGCTTGATGCGTGCGGCCAGCGTCGATGTGTCGACCTTGGCCTTCTCGTAGGCGGCCTTGGCTTCCGGCTGCCACAGGACATTGGTTGGCGGCTTCACCTTGATGATATGCGCGCCCAGCAGCGCCGCCATATGGGCGGCGTAGGCGCAGACATCGAGCGCCGTCTCGGCCGCCTTGTCGAGCTTGCCGCCGCGCGGATAGGACCACATCACGACGGCGAGGCCGACCGCCTTGGCCTCCTCGGAGAGCTCGCGGATCTCCTCCATCATCGCATACTGATCTTCCGATCCCGGATAGATCGTGAAGCCGATGGCCGTGCAGCCAAGCCGCAACGCATCGTGCACCGAGCCGGTGACGGCCTGATCCTTGTTGGTCGAGAGGCTGTTGGCGGAGTTCAGCTTCAGAATGGTCGGAATGGCGCCGGCGAAGGTGTCGGCACCGGCCTCCAGCATGCCGAGCGGAGCGGCGTAGGCATTCAGGCCGGCATCGATCGCGAGCTGATAGTGATAATGCGGATCGTAGGCATCGGGGTTCGGGGCGAACGAACGCGCCGGACCATGCTCGAAACCCTGGTCGACCGGCAGGATCACCATCTTGCCCGAGCCGCCCAGCTTGCCGTGCATCAGCATGCGGGCGAGGTTGGCCTTGGTGCCGGGGCAATCGCTCTCGTAGTTGTCGAGGATCTTCTTGACGGTGCGGGTGACTTTCACGGGCTCGCTCCCCTTGGTCCTGGTCCTTTGGCCTCAAATCGGCGCTGGTGATAGCGGCGCAGGGGCGCTGGTTCAAGCCCCGGGCGGGGCAACTACCTGGCACATCGTTGTCCGAACGGCACAGAGCGCCAGAATAGGATGATAAATTGGCGAAGTAGCTGGTGAAACAGGCGGCGTGACCATTGTGTGCACCGCCGTGAAAAAAGGTGAAAGCGTTCTCGATGCAAAATGACGATCGCATGTCCCTGGCAGCGCGTCTGCCGCTCTTCTACGGCTGGATCATCGTCGCCGTTGCATTCGTAACGGTGGCGTTGGGCGTGACGGCCCGGACGGCGTTCTCGCTGATGTTCCCGCCCATTGTCGACGAGTTCGGCTGGGATCGCGGCTTGGCGGCGGGCGCTTTCTCCTTCGGCTTCCTGGTCTCGGCACTGCTGAGCCCGATGGTCGGCCGCGTGATGGATCGCCGCGGCCCGCGATTCGTCATCGAGATCGGCGTGCTGGTGACGGCGGCAGGGCTGATCGCAGCCACGCAAATCGAAACGCCGTGGCAGCTCTATGCGACTTTGGGCGTGCTGGTGGGAGGCGGCGCCAACTGCATGACCTTCACCGCGCAATCGCAGTACCTGCCGAACTGGTTCGTGCGCCGGCGTGCGCTCGCCATCAGCCTCGCCTTTTCCGGCGCGGGCTTCGGCGCGATCCTGATCCTGCCGTGGATCCAGGAGATCATCCTCGGCCATGGCTGGCGGACGTCGTGCTGGACACTTGGCGTGCTGACCCTCGTCGTCCTGCTGCCGCTCAATCTCCTCGTGCGCAAGCGGCCGCAGGATATCGGCGCCGAGCCTGACGGAGACGGCCGCCGGGCAGGGGCGGCGGCGCGCCCGTCGAATGTCGTCGATCCGGCCTGGGTAGCGACCGAATGGACGACCTCGCGAGCATTGCGGACGGCGCGTTTCTGGTGGATTGCGATCGCCTATTTCTGTGGTGGCTTCGTCTGGTACGCTGTGCAGGTTCATCAGACCAAGTATCTGATCGAGGTCGGCTTCAGCCCGATGCAGGCGGCCTGGGCGCTGGGGCTGGTGGCGATGGTGGGGGTGCCGGGCCAGATTTTCCTGGGCGCGCTGTCCGACCGCCTTGGCCGCGAGATCGTCTGGAGCATCACCAGCATCGGCTTTGCAATCTGCTATGTCGCCTTGCTTGCCTTGGCGGCCGGGCCATCACAGGTGCTGCTCTATGTCATGGTCCTGTCGCAGGGTGTGCTCGGATACGCCATGACCTCGGTCATGGGGCCGATCGTGGCGGAGATCTTCGAAGGTCCCCACTTCGGCTCGATCTTCGGCCTCCTGTCGATGATCCTGATCAGCGGCGGCGCGGCGGGCCCGCTGGTCGCCGGCATGGTGCACGACCGCACCGGCGACTACAGTGCCGCGTTCATCCTGTCGATCGTCCTCTGCGTCATTTCGATCTTCGCCATGTGGCGCGCCTCGCCCGGCAAGGTGCGCATGGTCGCGGGACGGGCGCGAGCACGCGCGCTCGCCGAAGCAAAAGCCGCCTGATCCTCACTCGCGATTTGTTCGGCGCTCTTGCCCGCTGTCAGACGAAGGTCTGCGCTGACGCACTGTCCGCAGAATGGCGATGAATATCAATGCTGCGACGGGCCAATGGAACCAGATCCTGTGCAGGCCAGTGAAGACATTGATCAGAATCAGAAAGCCCGAAATGGCGCAGGCCATCGCAACAGGGCGGGGCAGGCTCGCGAACCAATCCGCCACCGAGTGCACCAAAGTCGGCGGCGCGTGCTGGTCGCGGCCCGCTGCGGCGCCGGATTGAGAGGCTGCAACCGCATCGGCCTGAGAAGCGGGGCTTTCGCCGACCGGGGAGCTACGTCGCTTGTCACCCTCGCCACCCATCGTCACCCGATAGCTGACCACGGGAGCAACGTTCTTCATCGGCTGCTGGCCGAGAGAGACGAAGCCAAGGGATAACTTGTTGTACACCTGCTCGTAGACGGAACCGGAGATCACGACGCCACCGGGCTCGGCGAGTTCCTGGAGGCGCGACGCGATGTTGACGCCGTCGCCGTAGATGTCGGTGCCGTCCACCATCACATCGCCGAGATTGATGCCGATGCGGAACCGCATGCGGTGCGCGTCGGCCAGGTCTGGGTCCTGGTGCGCAATTTCCTGCTGGATCTCGATCGCACACTGCACGGCCTCGACGACACTGGCGAACTCGGCGATCACGGCATCGCCCCAGGTATTCACGATCCGCCCGTCATGGCGTTCCACCAGCCCTGCCATGGCGGCGCGATAACGGCGCAGCGTCGCCAGCGTTGCCGCTTCGTCTGCTTCCATGAGGCGTGAATACCCGTGCACGTCGGCGCACAGGACGGTGGTCAGCCGCCGTTTCACCTTGTCATCGGTCATCGACCGCATGGTAGCCCGGCCGGCGGCCAAAGGCATGGCCTATCGAGGCGAGTATTACGGCCGTTCAGGGCGGTCCGCTAAGGAAAGAAATCCATTCACTCGTTCAGGCCCTTGCCTGGGTAGGGGTGCGTTGCCGTCCAGTGGTTGGCGATGTCGATGCGGCGGGTAATCCAGATGCCTTTCTGGGCCTGCAGATAATCGAGCAGGCGCCACAGGCCGGCCGTGCGCGCGGGATGGCCGATCAGGCGCATATGCATGCCGATCGACATCATCTTGGGCTGTGTCGCGCCTTCGCGATAGAGCACCTCGCAGGCGTCACGCATGAAATCGAACCACTGGTCCGACGTGCTCATGCCCGATGCGTATTTACCGTCGTTGTTGGTGAGGGAGTAGGGAACGATCAGGTGCGGCTTGCCCTGCACCGTCTGCCAGAACGGCAGCTCGTCGCCATAATAGTCCGAGTCGTAGGTGAAGCCGCCTTCCTCCACCAGGAGCCGGCGCGTGTTCACGCTGGGTCCGTAGCGGCAGTACCAGCCGGCCGGTCGCTCGCCGACCGTCTGCGCCAGCGACGTCACCGCCTTGGCGATGTGCTCGCGCTCCTCGGCCTCGCTGAGATCGAAGTGCTTCACCCAGCGCCAGCCGTGGCAGCAGACATCGAACTTCGCCTTGCGGATCGCCTCGGCAGCGGCCTTGTTGCGCTCCAGCGCCAGCGCGCAGCCGAACACGGTGAGCGGCAGGCCGCGCTCCTGAAAGGCGCGCATCAGGCGCCAGAAACCCACCCGGCTGCCATACTCGAACATGCCTTCGCCGGCGAGGTCGCGGCCCTTCAGGCCCATCGACGAACTTGTCGATTCCGTGAGGCCGGTCTCGGTGTAGCCTTCGCCGTCCTGCATGGAGGGCTCCGAGCCCTCCTCGTAGTTCATGACGAAATTGATGGCGAGGCGTGCGCCGTCCGGCCACTTGGGATCAGGCGGTGTCGGGCCATAGCCACGGAAGTCGCGAGTCTGTTGCCAAGTCATGACGGCCTTCTTACCAGCTCGGCGCCCATTTGGCGGGCAATATCGGCGACCTTTTCGTTGAGCGGTGTCATGGAGATGACTTTCACGCCGGCGCGCAGGCAGGCAAGCGCCCAGCCCGGCGCGTCGCCGCAATCGACGATCAGCGTGAAATCGACATCGGCGAACTCGCGTCGTGCACGTTCCTGCAGCGCCGCGAGGTAGCCGGCACCGTAGAAGGCGGCCGCATCCTCGGGCGTCACGAGGATGGGCGATGTGCCTTGCGCGCGCGCCGTTTCCAGCGCGGCGACCGTCGACCGCCAGTCGCGGATGAGGATGATAGGGGTCCTCATACCGGCCGCATTATCCGTCGAAGGACGGCTGTCAGGGAATCCGGATCGTAAAGGGTGCGACCGGAACGAACTCCTCGTCGCCCTGGCTGCCGTCACGCCACATGAAGACGGCGAAGCGGCCGGGCCGGTCGAGGACGGTGAGCCCGTGATGCCAGGTGTCGGGCCTGTAGGTGACGCCCTGCCGGCCGGTGGCGATGAACGCGCGCACGCCGGCGAGATCCGGACCACCGGACGCGGCATGCGGCGCGACGACGATCAACCAGCGGTCGACATCGAGCGGCAGGAAGGTCTGCGAGGAGAATTCGTGCCGTTCGAGCAACTCGGCCCGGAGCGGCCGGTCGCGGGTCTCGGGCTTGAGGCTGACCGACAGACTCGGCCGTGCCGCCGGACGGAGATTGCCCAGCGCCTCTTCGTAGTAGAGACGGCCCGCTTCGTTCGGCACGTCGATGACGTCGCCGAACGGCGCAAAGGCGTCGCGGGTGAGGGGGCCCGGAACGATTTCCATCACGCGGCCCCTCGAACGGACCTTAGCCCAGCTTGCCCATCGCCACGGCCGTGTCGGCCATGCGGTTGGAGAAGCCCCACTCGTTGTCGTACCAGCTCATCACGCGCACCAACGTGCCGTCCATCACCTTGGTCTGGTCCAAGTGGAAGGTGGAGGAATGGGGGTCGTGGTTGAAGTCGATCGAGACGTTGGGCTGATCGGTCCAGCCCAGGATGCCCTTGAGCTGGTTGGCGGCGGCAAGCTTCACCGCCTTGTTGATCTCGTCCTTGTCGGTCTTGCGCTTGGCGACGAACTTGAGGTCGATCACCGAGACATTGGGGGTCGGCACGCGGATGGACACGCCATCGAGCTTGCCGTTCAGCTCCGGCAGCACCAGGCCCACGGCCTTGGCCGCGCCCGTCGAGGTCGGGATCATCGACATCGCCGCGGCGCGGGCGCGGTAGAGATCCTTGTGCATGGTGTCGAGCGTGGGCTGATCGCCGGTATAGGCGTGGATCGTGGTCATGAAGCCCTTCTCGATACCGACCGCGTCGTTCAGGACCTTGGCGACCGGCGCCAGGCAATTGGTCGTGCACGAGGCGTTGGACACGACCTTGTGGTCCTTGGTGAGCTTGTCGTGGTTCACGCCGTAGACTACCGTGAGATCGACGCCGTCGGCGGGCGCGGAAACCAGGACACGCTTGGCGCCGGCGGTGAGATGCGCCGAAGCCTTGTCCTTGGACGTGAAGATGCCGGTGCATTCGAGCGCGACGTCGACACCCAGCTCCTTGTGCGGCAGCTTCGAAGGATCGCGTTCGGCGGTGACCTTGATCTTGCCGCGGCCGACATCGATCGTGTCGCCCTCGACCTTCACCTCGTGCGGGAAGCGGCCGTGCACGGAATCGAAGCGCAGCAGGTGGGCATTGGTCTCGACCGGGCCGAGATCGTTGATCGCCACCACCTCGATATCCTTGCGGCCCGATTCGATGATGGCTCGCAGAATATTGCGGCCGATGCGCCCGAACCCGTTGATTGCAACTCGAACTGCCATGTCGTCCTCCTATTGCGCCAGCCGGCGGGCCGCTGCGGCGATCGCCTCGGCTGTGATGCCGAAATGCTTGAAGAGATCGGAAGCCTTGGCCGATGCGCCGAAGGTCTTCATGCCGATGAATTCGCCCCTGGGCCCAAGCCAACGCTCCCAGCCGAAGCCGCCGGCCGCCTCGCAGGCCACACGAACGGTGCCATCGCCGCCCATGACTTCATTGCGGTAGCTATCGCTCTGGTGGGCGAAAAGTTCCCATGACGGCATCGACACGACAGCCGCGTTGAGGCCGTCCTTGGCGAGGAGATCACGGGCGGCGAGCGCAAGCTGCACCTCCGAACCGGAAGCGATCAGGCGGATGGGCGCGGCCGGTTCGCCCGCCAGAAGATAGGCGCCACGGGTACAGAGATTGCTGTCGGCGGCCGTGCGGACCGTTGGCAGGTTCTGACGCGTGAGCGCGATGACGCTCGGCGTCCTCTTGGATTCGAGCGCGAGCTGCCAGCATTCCGCGGTCTCGATCGCATCGGCCGGGCGCAGCACCTGCAGGTTCGGAATTGCCCGCAAGGCGGCGAGATGCTCGATCGGCTGATGCGTCGGGCCGTCTTCGCCGAGGCCAATCGAATCGTGCGTCATCACATAGATCACGCGGATGCCCATCAGCGCGGCGAGGCGGATCGACGGGCGGCAGTAGTCGGTGAACACGAGGAAGGTGCCGCCGTAGGGAATGATGCCGCCATGCAGCGCCATGCCGTTCATGGCCGCTGCCATCGCATGCTCGCGGATGCCGTAATAGACGTAGCGGCCGCTCGGATCCTGCGCCGTCGCAGGCTTGAGGGTCGCGGTCTTGGTGTTGTTCGAGCCGGTGAGGTCGGCCGAGCCGCCGACGGTATCGGGCAGCACCGGATTGATCACTTCAAGCACTTCCTGGCTCGACTTGCGGGTCGCCCACGACGGCTTCTCGGCCGCGATCTTGGCCTTGAAGGCGACAACGGCCTCGTTGACGGCGGCCGGCAGGTCGCCTTTCAGACGCCGGTCGAACTCGGCCCGATCCTCGGCGCTCATCTCGGCATGGCGCTTGACCCATTTGCGCCGGGCCGACTTGCCGTGCGCGCCGACCTTGCGCCATGCGGTGAAGATCGGCTCGGGGATCTCGAACGGCGGCGCTGTCCAGCCGAGCTTCGCGCGAGCGCCTGCCACCTCGTCCTTGCCGAGCGGCGAACCATGCGTGGCGGCCGTGCCTGCCTTGGTCGGCGCGCCGTAGCCGATGATGGTTTTGCAGGCGATCAGGGACGGCTTGTCCTTGACGTTGCGTGCCTTGCGGATCGCCCGTGCCACCGCATCCGGGTCGAGTCCGTCGACCGACTGCACGTGCCAGCCGGCAGCGGCGAACCGCTTCTTGTGGTCCTCGGACGTCGACAGCGAGGTCGGACCGTCGATCGAGATGCCGTTGTCGTCATAGAGCACGATCAGTCGACCGAGGCCAAGATGGCCGGCGAGCGTGATCGCCTCCTGGCCGATGCCTTCCATCTGGCAGCCGTCGCCGGTGATCACGTAGGTGAAGTGATCGACAATCTCGGATCCGAAACGCTGGCGCAGCAGGCGCTCGGTGAAGGCGAACCCGACCGAATTGCCGAGACCCTGACCCAACGGGCCGGTCGTGGTCTCGATGCCGCTGGCATGGCCATATTCCGGATGGCCGGCAGTGCGGCTGCCGAGCTGGCGGAAATGCTTCAGCTCGTCGAGCGTCATGTCGGCATAGCCGGTGAGATAGAGCAGCGAATAGAGCAGCAGCGAGCCGTGCCCGGCCGACAGGATGAAGCGGTCTCGGTCGGGCCAGTGCGGATCGGTCGGATCGAACTTCAGGAACTTCGAGAACAGGACGGTGGCGACGTCGGCCATGCCCATCGGCATACCGGGATGGCCGGAGTCCGCCTGCTGCACGGCATCCATGGCCAGGGCCCGGATGGCGTTCGCCATGTCGCGGTGTGCAGCGGTCTGAGCGGTCATCTGATGTGTTTGGCGTCTGGTTTTTGGAACGGCGCGCACCATGGCGGCACACCCCAATTGCGTCAATGCGCAAAACCTTATAGTTGGCCAAGATATTGCGGGAGTTGACGCTTCACTACCGCCACATGTTGACCATGCCGGGGTGCTCCACTTATCTTCAGGGAATGGAGCAGAGGCCGTCGGGCGAATACCTTCGGTTCACCGTTGGGGGAGCCATGTCCAAGGCAGCCAATGCCAAGGATCGCGTGAACGATGCGCTCAGTCGATTGGAGTCGATGGTCGACGAGCGACTGCGTGCCGAACAGGCGCGGTCGGAGGACCTCAACCAGCGCCTCGGCAAGCTTGAGCAGCAGCACGAAGAGCTGAAGAGGGTCGCGATCGAAGTCGAAGGCCGACTCGAGCGGGCGATGGAATACATCCGCTCTCTGCTGGCCGCTGACCAGCAGTAGAAACCGACCGCGTACTCGTCTTTTCAACAGACAGGCATCGCATCCCAAGTCATTGAAGGGTAAAGTCGCTTTCCCCTCAGACGCCGATAAGGCGCAATGAACAGGAAAAGTGACCATGCCCGAAGTGTCGATCAATATCGCCAACCGGACCTACGAGCTTGCCTGCGGCGACGGCCAGGAAGACCGGGTTCACGAACTTGCCGCCTATGTCGACGAGAAGGTGACGGAACTGCGCAAGCAGTTGCCAGGCGCGCCGGAGATCAAGTTGATGGTCTTCGCCTCGCTCCTCCTTGCCGAGGAAAGCCGCGAAGCGCGTGGCATTGCAAGGCAGGCCGAAACGGCGCGCGCCTCCGCCACCGACAATTCCGAGACGCTTGCGACAGCGCTCGAGGAACTGATCACCTCGCGCGTCGACAAGATGTCGAAAAAGATGAGTGGCGCGGCCTGAGGTTTGGGCCGGCCCGCATTGCGGGGGCCGCTCCGAATGCCTAGATTGGCCGGTGGGGCGGATTTCTGCGCGGTGCGAGGTTCGCTTGAAACCCCGGGGCCAATAAGAACTCCTGGGAGCTGTGCCTGGCCTTGATCGTGGTCTTGGCCATACGGCGCCCACCTGCTTTTAGCAGGCCTTGGAGGTTCTACGAAACCACGGCCCATCGTGGAGCCGCCCCACCTTGTTCTTCTTCCTGACATGAATCCGATCGACGAGAAGCGCACTTTGCGCAGCGCCATGCTGGCCTGGCGCAGTACCTTGGCCGATACCGATCGTCGTTCGGCCGCAGAGGGCCTGCTCGCCACCTTCCGGCGCGAGCGGCCGTTCGAGACGCCGATGATCGTCTCCGGCTTCTGGCCGATCAAGGAGGAGATCGATCTTCGGCCGCTGATGATCGAGCTCTTCAACCAGGGCTGCCAACTCGCCCTGCCGGTCGTCCAAGGCAAGGGGCAGAGGCTCCTCTTCCGGGCATGGCGGCCAGGCGATCCGCTCGAGGCAGGCGTGTTCGGCACGCTGCAGCCGCAGGCGAAGCGCGAAGCCATCGAGCCCGAAGCGCTGCTGGTGCCGCTGCTGGCCTGCAGCGAGGAGGGATGGCGGCTGGGCTACGGCGGCGGCTTCTACGATCGCACGCTCGCCGCGTTGCGTGCCGCAGGAAGGATCACCGCAGTGGGCGTCGCCTTCGACGCCCAGCTTGTCCCCGACGTTCCGTACGGACCGCAGGACCAGCGACTTGATTGGTTGTTGACCGATCAGCGTGCTTGCGCCTTTGTCTGAGGGATGAAGGTTCTTTTTTGTGGAGACATCGTCGGACGGTCCGGCCGCGAGGCTGTAACCGCGAACGTGCCGCGGCTGCGCCAGGAACTCGGCCTGGATTTCGTCGTGGTGAATGGCGAGAACGCAGCGGCGGGCTTCGGCATCACCGCCAAGATCTGCGCCGAGCTGCACAATCGCGGCGTCGACTGCATCACCACCGGCAATCACGTGTGGGATCAGCGCGAGATCATTCCCTACATCGCCCAGGACAAACGCCTCTTGCGACCGGTGAACTTTCCCCCCGGCACCCCTGGCTGGGGCGCCAATCTGTTCGAGACCGCGCGCGGTCAGAAGATCCTGGTCGTGAACGTGATGTGCCGGCTGTTCATGGAGCCGCTCGACGATCCGTTTCGCACCGTGGATGCGGAGCTTGCGAAGTATGTGTTGGGCCGTTCCGCGCACTTCATCCTGGTCGATGTGCACGGCGAGGCGACCAGCGAGAAGCAGTCGATGGGTCATCATTGCGATGGCCGGGTCTCGGCGGTGCTGGGCACACACAGCCACATTCCCACCGCCGATCATTGGATCCTGCCGGCCGGTACGGCCTACCAGACTGATGTCGGCATGTGCGGCGACTACGATTCCGTGATCGGCATGAAGAAGGACGCGGCCGTGCAGCGCTTCATCAGGAAGGTGCCGGGCGATCGCCTGTCGCCGGCGGAGGGCCAGGGGACCCTGTGCGCCGTGCTGGTCGAGAGCGACGACAAGACCGGGCTGGCACGGTCGATTCGGCCGGTCCGGATCGGGGGGCGCCTCTCGCCTACCGAGTAGCTTTCAGCATCTTGTATCTCGGAAGGGGCTTCCATACCTATTACGAGTAGCTTGAAGAGGACCGTTGACGGTCTGGGGAAAATTCGGCATCCTTTTGATGTTAAACGATTTTTCGCCGCGTTGGCGGACTGTCTTCCAAGGTTAGAGGGGGCGTCGGAATCTAGGTTCCGACGTTTTTTAGCGGGGGCTTCGGCCCCCGCCTTTTTGTCTGCAGCTTCTCCTTACCCCGTCTCTAACAGTCCCAAAGCCCACGAGAAGTGGTATAGGCGGCCCATCACCTCACTGAATCTGGTTGTCGGGCGATGGCTGGCCATTCGCAATTCAAGAATATCATGCACCGCAAGGGCCGACAGGATGCCCAGCGGGCGAAGATCTTCACCAAGCTGATCCGCGAGATCACCACCGCTGCGCGTCTGGGCGCGCCTGATCCCAATGCCAATCCCCGCCTGCGCGCTGCAGTGATCGCAGCGCGTGAGGCCAATATGACCAGGGACACGATCGATCGCGCAATCAAGCGCGGTTCGGGCAACGAGGCCGACGCCAACTACGACGAGGTGCGTTACGAAGGCTACGGTCCGGGTGGAGTGGCGGTGATCGTCGAGGCTCTGACCAACAACCGTAACCGTACAGCGGGCGAAGTGCGGTCGATCTTCGCCAAGCATGGCGGCAACCTCGGCGAATCGAACAGCGTGTCCTTCCTGTTCGATCGGATGGGCGAATTCCGTTATCCGCTCAAGGCCGGCACGGCCGACGAGATCATGGAAAAGGCGATCGACGCCGGTGCCGACGATGTCGTGAGCGGCGAGGGCGAGGACGCGGTACACGAAATCTACTGCACGCAGGACGCCTTCAATGCCACCCGCGAGGCCCTCGAGAAGTCGCTCGGCCAGCCGTCGTCGGCCAAGCTGATGTGGCGCCCCAAGACGACAACGTCCGTCGAGGGCGACACGGCGCAGACGCTGCTCGACTTGATTTCGGCTCTGGAGGACAGCGACGACGTCCAGAACGTCTACGCCAACTTCGAGTTGTCGGACGACGCTCTGGCGAAGTTCGCGGCCTGAGCGGCGCGATGAGACTGATCGGCCTCGATCCGGGTCTGCGGTCGACCGGCTGGGGCGTGATCGAGGTTGACGGCAACCGGCTGCGGCATATCGGCCATGGGGCGATCAAGGTCGCGGGCGGGCGGTCGCTGGCGGAGCGGCTCTGCGAGTTGTTCGATGGCGTGGCGGCCGTCGTGGCGGCGCAACGGCCTATGGAGGCGGCGGTCGAGGAGACTTTCGTGAACATCAACCCGGGTTCGACGCTCAAGCTCGGACAGGCGCGCGGCGTGGTGCTGCTGGCGCCGGCGCGCGCCGGGCTGCCGGTCTTCGAGTATGCGGCAAACCTGGTGAAGAAGTCCGTGGTCGGCGGGGGCCATGCCGACAAGCGGCAGATCGCCATGATGGTGGGCCGCCTGTTGCCTGGCGTCGAGGCGACGGCTGACGCCGCCGATGCGCTCGCCGTCGCGATTTGCCATGCCCATCATCGCGCGACGGCCAAGCGCGTGGAGGCGACGCTGTGATCGCCAAGTTGAAGGGCACAGTCGATGCTGTCGACGAGGACAGCGCGGTGATCGATGTGAACGGAGTCGGCTATCTTGTCGCCGCTTCGGCGCGCACCTTGCGCGACCTCGTGGTCGGCGGTCCGGCATCGCTCCTGGTCGAGACGATCGTGCGCGAGGATGCAATCGCGCTCTATGGCTTCCTCGGGACGAGCGAACGGGACTGGTTCCGCATCCTCACGACCGTGCAGGGCGTTGGAGCGCGGGTGGCGCTCTCCATCCTCTCGACGCTGGCGCCCGAGGAGATCGCGCGGGCCATTGCCGCCCAGGATCGGGCGAGCTTGAGCCGCGCGTCCGGTGTAGGGCCCAAGCTCGCCGCGCGCCTCGCCACCGAACTCAAGGACAAGGCTGCGGCCTTCGGTGTCGCACCAGCCGCGGCGAAAACGGCCGAGGTGGCGCCAATGGCGGCGGCCGGAAGTTCGGTCAACGAGGATGCCGTGTCGGCCCTTGTCAATCTTGGCTATCGCCGTGTGGAGGCGTTCGGCGCCGTGGCCCGCGTCACCCAGCGGCTGGGAGCCGATGCCAGGCTCGATGCGGTGATCCGGGCCGGCCTGCAGGAGCTCGCGCGATGAACGATGCGGAGCGTCTGGTGGCCGGCAAGCGGGCTGAGGAGGATTCGGCGGAACTCGCGCTGAGGCCGCAGACGCTCGACGATTTCATCGGCCAGAAGCAGGTGCGCGAGAATCTCAAGATCTTCATTGCCGCCGCCAGGGCGCGCAAGGAAGCGCTCGATCATGTGCTGTTCCACGGCCCGCCCGGCCTCGGCAAGACGACGCTGGCGCAGATCGTGGCCCGCGAGATGGGCGTGGGCTTTCGCGCCACTTCGGGCCCGGTGATCCAGAAGGCGGGCGACCTTGCCGCTCAGCTCACCAACCTGCAGCCGCACGACGTGCTGTTCATCGACGAGATCCATCGCCTCAATCCGGCGATCGAGGAGATCCTCTATCCGGCGATGGAGGACTTCCAGCTCGACCTGATGATCGGCGAGGGGCCGGCGGCGCGCTCGGTCCGCATCGAGCTGCCGCCTTTCACCTTGGTCGGTGCCACAACGCGCTCGGGGCTGATGACGCGGCCATTGCGCGAGCGCTTCGGCATTCCCCTGCGCATGATCTTCTACGAGCCGGCGGAACTCGAGACGATCGTGCATCGCGCCGCGCGGGTCCTGAAGATGGAGATGGCGAAGGACGGCGGGGCGGAGATCGCGCGCCGCTCGCGCGGCACGCCGCGCGTCGCCAATCGCCTGTTGCGGCGGGTCCGCGACTTCGCCGCGGTCGCGGGACATGCCGTGGTCGATGCCAAGGCTGCCGACGAGGCGCTGACGCGACTCGAGATTGATGTACGAGGCCTTGATCCGATGGATCGGCGCTACCTCACCTGTATTGCCGAGAATTACGGCGGCGGGCCGGTCGGCGTCGACACGCTGGCCGCGGCGCTTTCCGAGCAGCGCGACGTCATCGAGGACGTGATCGAACCCTATCTCATGCAGCTCGGCCTGCTGATGCGTACGCCCCGCGGCCGGCTGCTGTCGGAAGGCGGCTATCGCCATCTCGGCCTGGTCCTGCCGAAGGAACAGAAGCGCCAGCTCGACTTGCTCGCGACGGGCGAGCCGGCGGACGAGGCGTGAGTGCGTCGGGGCTCCCGCCCACCTCGGGGCGCATCGAGGGAGGGCGGCACCACCTGCCGTTGCGGGTCTACTATGAGGACACCGACGCCGCCGGCATCGTCTATTACGCCAACTGGCTGCGCTTTCTCGAACGCGGTCGAACCGAGATGCTGCGGCTCCTGGGCCAGGAGCACAGCGCATTGCGGGTCGAGAAGAACATCAACTGGGTCGTGCGCCGCTGCACCATCGACTACCTGAAGCCCGCTCGGCTCGACGATATCATCGAGATCGTGACCTGCTGCGGCGAACTGCGCGGCGCATCGCTTGACATGCTGCAGGAGGCCCGACGCGGCGCCGAAGTGCTTGTGCATACGGAACTTGTCGTCGCCTGCATGAGTCCCGGCGGCCGTCCGGCGCGACTTCCGACCGAGATTCGACAAGCCTTGCAAGCAGTTGCGCCATCGGACCCGCCCCGCTCACGCCATATTCGGATATAACGCTCTGTAACGGACGGAGAATACCAATGGACCCGATATCGCAGGTCGCCAGCACCCCCCTTGGCGGCAGCAGCCCTCCCATCGATATGTCGATCTACGGCCTGTTTCTACAGGCCGACTGGGTCGTGAAGGCGGTCATGATCGCCTTGTTGCTGGCGTCGTTCTGGTCGTGGGCGATCATCTTCGAGAAGATGATCCGGCTGCGCGCTTTGAAGCGCAGCGCACAGGTCTTCGAGGATACCTTCTGGTCGGGTGTCTCGCTCGAGGACCTCTATGACCGCGTCGGCAGCAAGCCGGACGATCCGATGTCGAGCATTTTCTCCGCCGCGATGCGCGAGTGGCGCCGCTCGGTGTCCAAGGGACTGGCCGCCAGCGCCTCGGCGCGGGCAGGGCTGCGCCAGCGCATCGAGCAGGTGATGAGCGTCACCATCCAGCGCGAGATGGAGGCGATCGAGAAGCGGCTGGGCTTTCTCGCCACGGTCGGCGCCAACGCCACCTTCGTCGGCCTGTTCGGCACGGTGTGGGGCATCATGAACAGCTTCGGCCATATCGCGGTGTCGAAGAACACATCGCTGGCCGTTGTGGCGCCGGGCATCTCCGAGGCCTTGTTCGCCACCGCGATCGGCCTGGTGGCGGCGATCCCGGCCGCCGGCGCCTACAATATTCTCTCGGGCCAGGTGCAGCGCTATGCCCTGCAGCTCGAGGCGTTTGCGGGCGAGTTCATCACCATCCTGTCCCGGCAGCTCGAGGAGCATGTCTGATGGCTGCCATCATTCCCTCTGCCGCCGCCGGCGGCGGCCGGTTTCGCCGGCGCCGTTACCAACCGATCGCCGACATCAACGTCACGCCGATGGTCGACGTGATGTTGGTGCTGCTGGTGATCTTCATGATCACCGCGCCGCTCCTGCAGGTCGGCGTGCCGGTCGATCTGCCCAAGACCAGCGCCCAGCAGATCGGCGGCAAGGACGAGCCCCTGGTCGTGTCGGTCAATGCCAAGGACGAGGTTTTTCTCGGCGACACCAAATACGACATCGACGAACTCAGCACCAAGCTCAAGGCGGTGCACGAGGAGAAGCCGGACCAGCGGGTCTTCATTCGCGGCGACAAGGCGATCAACTACGGGCGCATGATGCAGGTGATGGGCGTCGTGATCGATGCCGGCTTCCGCCAGCTCGGCCTCCTCGGCGAGCAGGCCGAGCCGACGTCGTCCAAGTCCACGGCGCCGGCCCAACCGGCGAAGCGGCGCTGATCGGCAGATCGGATCGCGATGTTCCGCCGCCCCGGCACCAATGTCGAGATGCGCACCCCGGCCTTGCTGTCGCTGGGTGTGCACGTCTTCGCGCTGGTGGCGGCGATCGTGAACTTCAATTTCTTCAGCCGGCCCGAAATCGAACCCGAACCGGTGATGGTGGACTTCGAGGCGATCGCGCCGCACGCCGCGGCACCGACGATCGGCAATCCGCCGCCGCAGCCCAAGGACGCCAAGATCGACAAGGAGACGACCAAGGCGCCGCCGCCCAAGACCGCTGAGCCTCCGCCAGCGCCTCCGACGCCGAAACCGGAGGAGGCCAAGGCCATTCCTCTTCCGCCTGCACCGGTGGAGAAGCCGAAGCCCGAGCCGCCGAAGCCGGTCGACGACAAGATCGCGATGAAGCCCAAGGAGCCGGAGCCGCCCAAGGTCGAGAAGCCGCCGGAGCCGCCCAAGCCGCAGCCGCCCAAGCCGGAGGTGAAGAAGGTCGAGCCCAAGCCGCAGCCGCCCAAGCCGCATCCGCCGAAGCCCAATGTCGACAACCTGGTCGACAGCATCCTCAAGAACCAGCAGTCGCGGACGAAGATCCAGACCCCCGAGCAGCAGGCCAAGCCGGTGGAGCAGGTGACCCGTCAGGCGCCAAGCGCTCCCAACCTCGCGAATGTGGTGTCGGCGAGCGAGATCGAGGGCGTGCGCAACAAGATCAGGCCGTGCTGGAACTCGTTCGGCGGGTCCAAGGATGCGCCGATCGTGACGCTGGTCGTGCAGATGAACCAGGATGGCACGCCGGTGAATGCGAAGGTCGAGGAGACCGGGCGGTACAACAGCGATCCCGTCTATCGCGCGGCCGCCGACGCTGCGTGGCGGGCGGTCATGAACCCGCGCTGCCAGCCGTGGCCGCTGTCATCGGAGAAATACAATGCATGGCGTACCATCACCTTCCACTTCGATCCCCGCGACTACTGACGATGGTCGCGCTATAGAAGCTGCCCCTCCAACAACCATGAGGTTCGACATGATGCACTTTAGACATCTGCGGACAATGCTGTGCGCCGCGGTCCTGGCCGCCGTCACGGTGCCGGCACATGCCCAGCTCACGATCGACATGACGAAACCGAGCTTCGAGCCGGTGCCGATCGCCATCGTCGATTTCGCGGGAGATCCGATGGGGGCGCAGATCGCTGAAGTGATCCGCAACGACCTGCAGAATTGCGGATTGTTCAGGTCGATCTCGCCCGGCTCCTTCATCGAGCGCAACGTCAACGCGAACGCCGCGCCGCGCTTCGCCGACTGGCGCGGCATCGGCGCGCAAGGCCTGGTCGTCGGGCAGATCGCGCAGGTCGGCGGGAACATCAAGGTCGATTTTCGGCTGTGGGACGTGGTGGTCGGCCAGCAGGCGACCGGCCTTTCTTTCAACAGCCAGCCGAGCAACTGGCGGCGTTTGGGGCATATCATTGCGGATGCCGTCTACAAGCGCGTGACGGGCGAGGAGGGTTATTTCGACACCCGCATTGCCTACGTCTCTGAGACCGGGCCGGTTAACAACCGCACCAAGCGCATCGCGATCATGGATCAGGATGGTGCGAACAACCGCTATATCACTGACGGACGGGCCCCGGCGATTACGCCGCGTTTCTCGCCGACCCTGCAAGAGATCGTCTACATGGCCTACGCCGACAACAATTCGCCGCCGAAGGTCTACCTGCAGAACGTCGATTCCGGTCGACGCGAGCTCCTGGGGAATTTCCCGGGCATGAGCTTCGCGCCGCGCTTCTCTCCCGACGGCACGAAGGTGGCGATGAGCCTGTCCAAGGACGGCAATACCGACCTCTATGAGATGGACCTGCGCGGCCAGAATCTCCGACGTCTGACCAACACGGCGGCGATCGATACCTCGCCTTCCTATTCGCCCGACGGTACCCAGATCGTCTTCAATTCCGATCGCGGCGGCAGCCAGCAGCTTTATGTCATGAGTGCCGGCGGGGGCGGCGAAAAGCGCATCAGCTTTGGCGACGGCCGCTATGCCACGCCGGTCTGGTCGCCGCGCGGCGACTATATCGCCTTCACGAAGATCATGGGCAGCAGCTTCGGCATCGGCGTGATGAGGCCCGACGGCAGCGGCGAGCGTTTGCTGGCCAACGGCTTTCTCGTCGAAGGTCCGACATGGGCACCGAACGGCCGTGTGCTGATGTATTTCCAACAGCAGCCGAACTCGAGCGGCGGTGCGGCGTCGCTGCGGCAGATCGACATCACGGGGCGTTTCGGGCGTCAGGTGCCGACTCCCACCAGCGCATCGGATCCTGCATGGTCACCCTTGATTCCGCAGTGATGGAGGATATGATCGATTTGTTGACCCGGGCGTAACTCGCTCGGGTCAACCCGTTTGGGAGCGGTGGAACTGAGTGGGAAACCGAGAGGAGCGCGGCGTGGAAGCGACGCGGAAAGACTAGATGCGCACGATGAAGGCACTCGCTGCTGGAGCGGTTCTGATTCTCATGGCCGCTTGCAGCAACTCACAACAAGCTGCCGTTCCGGCCAGCACGACGGTGACTCCTGGATCCGTCGCTGACTTCAAGCAAAATGTAGGCGACCGCGTTTACTTCGACACCGACATGTCCGGCGTCCGGGCGGATGGCCGCGCCACGCTCGACAAGCAGGCGACCTGGCTGAAGCAATACACGAACTACCCGATCACGATCGAGGGCAAGTGTGACGAGCGCGGTACGCGCGAGTACAACCTGGCGCTCGGCGAGCGTCGCGCCAACGCCGTGAAGCAGTACCTGGTGGCCCAGGGCATCCCGGCCTCGCGCATCCAGACGATCAGCTACGGCAAGGAGCGGCCCGAGGTGGTTGGCTCTGACGAAGGCGCATGGGCGCGCAACCGTGTCGGCATCACGGTGCTGCAACAATAGCCAGGGATTGGAAGCGAATCCGACGCCGGTCGCCCAGCGACCGGCGTTTTCGTTTGTGGCCCCGCCTGTCCTGCCCGAAAATAGCCAGGTTTGACCAGCAACTGGCGTTCAATATGAAGATCCTCTCCCGTCCGCTCCTCGTCCTGGCGCTCACTTGGCCTTCATTGGCTGCGGCCCAAAGCGGCAATGTCTATATCGAGGACCGGCTGAACCAACTCCAGCAGACGATCACCATGATGACCGGTCAGCTCGAGCAGCTCCAGTACCAGAACCAGCAGCTTCAACAGCAAATGGAGAAGATGCGTACGGATTACGACTTCCGTATCGACCAGCTGGAGAAGGGTGGAAAAGGCGGCCCGCGTCCAGCCGGCCCCGGACCGGCCGGTCCGTCGGCATCACCGCCGACCGCACCGGGATCGCAGGCCGCCAACACGTCCACGGCCTCGGCCGATCAGCTTTACCATGCCGCCTTCAAGATGATGCAGGACGGTAACTACGCCGGCGCCGAAAAGGACTTCCGCACCTTCTTGCAGCGCTACCCCAAGCATGTGCTGGCGGGCAACGCCCAATACTGGCTGGGCGAGACCTACTATGCGCGCCGTGACTACCAGAATGCCATGACCGCCTTTGCCGAGGGCTACAAGGTCTACAAGACCAGCCCGAAGGGACCCGACAATCTCCTGAAGCTCGGCATCACACTCGCCGTGCTCGGCCGCAAGAGCGATGCCTGCGCCGTCTTCTCCCGTTTCACGCAGGACTATCCGCACGCGACGGATCTGCAGAAGCGGCGCGTCGACCAGGAGCGACAGCGGAACGGTTGCGGGTGAACGATCGCACCCTACGAGGAATTACCGGCGCCGAATTCGCGGCCTTGATGGCGCCGTTCGGACCGTTCGAAGCCAGGCCCGCCCTGGCCGTCGGCGTGTCCGGCGGCCGTGATTCGCTGAGCCTTGCGGTGCTTGCCAGGGATTGGGCCGAGGCCCGTGGCGGCGAGGTTGTCGCCATGATCGTGGACCATGGACTGCGTCCCGGATCGACCGCGGAAGCCGTCGCGGTGCGTGCCGTGTTGGCCAGGCATGACATTGCCGCCGAGATCCTGACATGGCAGGGACTCAAACCGGCGAGCGGCCTGCAGGAGGCTGCAAGATCGGCCCGGTATCGGCTGTTGTTTGAGGCCTGCCGGCGGCAAAGAATCCTGCATTTGTTGATAGGCCACCAGGCCGACGACCAGGCCGAGACCGTGGCCATGCGGGCGGCGCGCGTCAGCGGGCCGGACGGCCTGGCCGGCATGGCGGCCATGGTCGAGCATCGGGAGGTGCGTCTGCTGCGGCCCTTGCTGCCGGTTCTCCGGGCGCGCCTGACGGCGACCTTGATCGAGCGCGGCCTGCGCTGGATCGAGGACCCCTCCAATGTCGATCCGCGTTTCGAGCGCGCCCGGGTGCGAAGCGGCGCGCCGTCTGTCGTCGATGTCGGTGCCTCCGCAGACCGTGCGGCGCGTGAGCGCACTCTGGCCGATCGTGCGGTGGTCCTTCTGGAATGCGAGCCGCCGGACGCCATTGCCTTCGATCAGGCCGCCTTTACGAGCCTCGACCCGCCGGAAGCCGCGCGCCTTCTTGCCAGGGTCGTCCAGATGTTGGGAAAACGGGACTATCCGCCGCGCCGGGATCGGCTGGACCGGGCGGTGGCACGGCTTTCACGGGCGGTGGGCTGGGGCAAGTCCGGAAAAAGCCAAGATTTCACTCTCTCTGAATGCTCCCTGGTGCTGCGGCAAGCTGAGGGCAATCGTCAGCCGCGCTGGATTGTCCGGCCGGAAAATGGCAGGAAAGGCGGGGAAAAGGCCGGTCAGCCTCTCGTTCCGGCGGCATTTTTCGCTTGCGGCACGCAGGGTACGCCCCATCTAGGTTAAAACCTCAGTCACGGACTCGAAATTGTGAACCCGTTCAATCGTAACGCTGCCTTGTGGATCGTCATCGTCCTGCTGCTGGCGCTGCTCTATAGCGTCTTCCAGGGAGGCACCACACGGGCCGCAGGGAACGGCATCTCCTATTCGGATTTCGTCCGGGCCGTCGAGCAACGGCAGGTCCAGGACGTCCGCATCTCCGGCAACACGATCACCGGCACGTTCCGTGAGCCGCGCAACGGCATGCAGAAATTCTCGACCTATGTGCCGAGTACGCCGCCGGATGAGCAGCTCATGCCCATGCTGATCAAGAACGTCGATCGCGTGGATGCCGGGCCGGCGGAGGAGGGCGTCAATATCGGCAGCATCTTCGTGAGCTGGTTGCCGGTCCTGGTCCTGGTCGGAGTCTATATCTTCTTTCTGCGCCAGATGCAGAGCGGGACCGGGCGGGCCATGGGCTTCGGCAAGTCGCGCGCGCGCCTGCTGACGGAAAAGCATGGTCGCGTCACCTTCGAGGACGTTGCCGGCATCGACGAGGCCAAGGGCGAGCTCGAGGAGATCGTCGACTTCCTGAAGGATCCGCAGAAGTTCCAGCGGCTCGGCGGCAAGATTCCCAAGGGCTGCCTGCTGGTCGGCCCGCCGGGCACCGGCAAGACGTTGCTGGCGCGCGCCATTGCCGGCGAGGCGAATGTGCCGTTCTTCACCATCTCGGGTTCGGATTTCGTCGAGATGTTCGTGGGCGTGGGCGCGTCCCGCGTGCGCGACATGTTCGAGCAAGCCAAGAAGAATGCGCCCTGTATCGTCTTCATCGACGAAATCGACGCGGTCGGTCGCCATCGCGGCGCGGGCCTTGGCGGCGGCAACGACGAGCGCGAACAGACGCTCAACCAGTTGCTGGTCGAGATGGACGGCTTCGAGTCCAATGAAGGCGTGATCCTGATTGCCGCCACCAACCGGCCGGACGTGCTCGATCCGGCGTTGCTGCGGCCAGGCCGCTTCGACCGCCAGGTCGTGGTCCCCAATCCCGATATCGGCGGCCGCGAGAAGATCCTCAAGGTCCATATGCGCAAGGTGCCGCTGGCGCCCGACGTCGATCCGCGCGTGCTGGCGCGCGGCACGCCGGGCTTCTCCGGCGCCGATCTCGCCAACCTGGTGAACGAGGCGGCTCTGCGGGCCGCCCGTGTGGGCAAGCGGCTCGTCACCATGTCCGACTTCGAGTACGCCAAGGACAAGGTGCTGATGGGCACCGAGCGCCGCTCGATGGCGATGACGGACGAGGAGAAGAAACTCACGGCCTATCATGAGGCAGGGCATGCGCTCGTGGCGCTGCACGTGCCCAAGAGCGACCCGCTGCACAAGGTGACGATCATTCCGCGCGGCCGTGCGCTCGGCGTCACCATGCAGTTGCCGGAGCGGGACCACCTCAGCCACACCAAGCTGTACCTCGAGTCCCGGCTGGCGATCATGTTCGGCGGGCGCATCGCCGAAGAAATCATCTTCGGGCCTGAAAGCGTCACGACGGGCGCCGCCAACGACATCCAGGTGGCGACACAGATGGCGCGGGCCATGATCACGGCCTACGGCATGTCCGACAAGCTCGGCCGCGTGCGCTATCAGGGCAACGAGCAGGAGGTGTTCCTCGGGCATGCCGTGACCCAGACCCAGAACGTGTCGGAGGCCACGGCCCAGCTGATCGACCAGGAAGTGCGCCGCCTCATCGAGGAAGCCGAGGCACATGCGCGCAAGATCCTGACGGATCACCTCGACGACCTGAACACCATCGCCAAGGCGCTGCTCGAGTACGAGACGCTGAGCAACGACGAGATCGGCCAGATCCTGCGCGGCGAACCGATCGTGCGCGACGATACCGGCGGTGCCGGCCCTGGCGCGGATCGCCGGCGCCGCGCGTCGGTGCCGACAAGCACTGGTCCGGCCCCTGGGACCTCTCCCGGTGCGAATCCCGAGCCGCAGCCGGGGATTTGACGTCAACCTTTGCGGGGCTTCCCCTCGATCGCCCGAGAATCATGGCGATCGTGAACGTGACGCCCGACTCCTTTTCGGACGGTGGGGACCGCCTCGATCCGGTACAGGCCATCGACGATGGCCTGCGTTTCGTCTCAGAGGGCGCCGATATCGTCGATGTCGGCGGTGAGTCGACGCGGCCAGGCGCGTTGCCGACGCCGCCGGAAGAGGAGATGCGGCGCATCCGGCCCGTGGTCGAAGGCCTGGTCAGGCAGGGCGTCCTTGTCTCCATCGACACGCGACGGGCCTCCGTCGCAGAAGCGGCCCTCGATGAGGGCGCGCGGATCGTGAACGATGTGTCCGCCCTGCGCGACGATGCCGCGATGCTGCCCCTGGTGGTGCGGCGCGACGCCGACCTGGTCCTGATGCACCGTCGTGGGCTGCCGGAGAACACCTTTGCCGGGCCGGCCTATGACAATGTTGTCGAGGATGTCCTGGAATTTCTCCTCGAGCGCGCGGCCTTGTGCGAGACGGCGGGCATGATGCGCGATCGTATCGCGCTCGATCCTGGCATCGGCTTCGGCAAGGGCGTCGCCCAGGAACTGGATTTGATCGCAGGGGCGGGGCGCCTCGCCGCGGCGGGCTATCCGGTGCTGATCGGCTGTTCGCGCAAGAGTTTCATCGGCAAGTTGACGGGAATCGCGAAAGCATCCGACCGCGATCCGGCTTCGATCTGGCTTGCCGTCGAGGCTGTCAGGCGCGGTGCGTCGATCGTGCGGGTCCATGATGTGGCCGGCACCCGGCAAGCTCTCGCCGTATCAGAAGCTATGCGATAAAATGCCGACCTGATGTCTCGATCTCTCTTCGGTACCGACGGCGTGCGAGGCCGTGCCAACAGCAAGCCGATGACCGCCGATACTGTCATGCGTGTCGGCATGGCGGCGGGCCGGGTCTTCAACCGCGGCAGTCATCGCCATCGCGTCGTGATCGGCAAGGATACACGGCTGTCGGGCTACATGATCGAGCAGGCCATGACCGCAGGCTTCCTGTCGGTTGGGATGGACGTGTTTCTGCTGGGCCCGATTCCCACGCCGGCCATCGGTTTCCTGACCCGCTCGATGCGGGCGGATCTCGGCGTCATGATCTCGGCGTCGCACAATCCGTACGAGGACAACGGCATCAAGCTGTTCGGGCCGGACGGCTTCAAGCTATCCGACACGGTCGAGGACCAGATCGAGGCGCTGGTCGAGCAGCCCGCGACAATTCCCCTGGCAGGTTCCGCGGCAATTGGCCGGGCCAAGCGCCTCGATGACGCGGAGGGCCGCTATATCGAGGCCGTCAAAGGCTCGGCCGCGCGCGGACTCGACCTCTCGGACCTCAAGATCGTGGTCGATTGCGCAAATGGCGCCGCGTACAAGGTGGCCCCGACCGTGCTGTGGGAACTGGGCGCCGAGGTCATTTCGGTCGGCGTTTCGCCGGACGGCTTCAACATCAACGACAACTGCGGCTCGACGCATCCGGCGATGGTGCAGGAGCAGGTGGTGACGCACCGCGCCGATATCGGCATCGCGCTCGACGGCGATGCCGATCGCGTCGTGCTGGTCAGCGAACAGGGAGACCTGATCGATGGCGACCAGCTGATGGCCACCATCGCCAATCAGTGGAAGAGGGACGGCCGCCTTGCCGGCAATGGCCTGGTGGCGACCGTCATGTCCAATCTCGGTCTCGAGCGGTTCCTGGCCGCGCTGGGGCTTGCGCTGGTCCGCACCCAGGTCGGCGATCGCTATGTGCTCGAACGCATGCGTTCCGACGGCTTCAATCTCGGCGGCGAACAGTCGGGCCATATCATCATGACCGATCACGCGACCACCGGCGACGGCTTGATGGCGGCGCTCCAGGCGCTGGCCGCGATGATCAAGAGCGGCAAGCCCGCCAGTGAGACTTTCCGCGTCTTCCGGCCGGTCCCGCAGCTTCTCAAGAACGTGCAGGTGGGCGATGCCAATGCCGCCTTGACTGCGGCGAGTGTCGTCGCCGCGATCGCCGCGGCGGAGAAGAAGCTCGGCAAGGAGGGGCGGGTGCTGGTGCGCAAGTCGGGCACCGAGCCCCTGATCCGCATCATGGCCGAAGGCGACGATTCGGATCTCGTGCGCAGTGTCGTCGACGCGATCGTCGAAGCAGTTCCACGCCAGATGGCCTGAGAGGCGGCATGAGGGGCCGAGTCCTGATCGTTGCCGGTTCCGATTCGGGCGGCGGTGCCGGCATCCAGGCCGATATCAAGGCGGTGACCGCGATGGACGGCTTTGCCGCCACTGCCATCACGGCGCTCACGGCCCAGAACACGTTTGGCGTTCACGGGGTCGAGCCGGTCCCACCGCCCTTCATCGCCCGACAGATCGAAGTCGTACTGACCGACATCGGCGCCGATGCGCTCAAGACCGGCATGCTGCACAGCGCCGAGGTGATCCACACCGTCGCGAACTCCTTGAGGACGTACGCCCCGGACCTGCCGCTGGTGATCGACCCGGTGATGGTCGCCAAGGGCGGCCATCGGCTGCTGCTCGGTGAGGCCGAGGCGGCCTTGCGCAATACGCTGCTGCCGATGGCGGCGGTGCTGACGCCGAACCTGCCTGAAGCCGAGGTCCTGGCGGGCTTCCCGGTGCGGGGCGAAGCCGATATGGCGCGTGCAGCCGAGAGGCTGGCGGCCCTGGGGGCGAAAGCGGTTCTGATGAAGGGAGGGCACCTGGAGGGCGACCGCGTCATCGATCTGCTCTTCTGCGACGGCAAGATCGATCGCTTCGAGGATGCGCGGATCGTGAGCCGTTCGACGCATGGCACCGGCTGTACGCTCGCCTCGGCGATTGCCGCCGGCCTGGCGCAGCGATTGAGCCTATATGACGCGGTTGCCCGCGCTCGTGCCTATGTCCGCAAGGCGATCGAGACGGCGCCCGGCTTCGGCGGCGGTCATGGCCCGCTCAATCACGCCGTGACGGTGCGGTCGGACTGGCGTTGACGGCCTTGGCCGCCGTCAGGTGCCGAAGCGTTCGAGTCGCTCCAGGACGGTCGGGATCCTGTCGTCGGTCACGTTGGCGAACGCCAGCCGTATGAAGCGCTCCTGGCCGGCGCCGAACATGTCGCCGGGGATGGTGAGCAGGTTCTCCTCGTCGGCCATGCGCCTGGCGATGCCGGTCGCGCGTTCGCCGGGGAACGGATGCTCGACATAGGCGAAGTAGGCGCCGATGCTCACCAGCCGCCAGCGGTTCGAGCGGGCAAGGCCGGCGCTCAAAAGGTCGGCGCGGGCCTTGAGGTCCTCGGTGTTGCGCCGTGCCCATGGCAGCAGGTGCTGCAGGCCGTAGAGCGCGGCTTCCTGCGCAAGCCGGGGCGGGCAGATCGACACACAGTCCATCGCCTTCTCGATCTCGGCCATCAGTTCCGGACCTGCGGTGACGCCGCCGACCCGGTATCCCGTGAGAGCGAATACCTTGGAGAAGCTGTAGAGGTGTACCAGCGTCCCACGCCAGTCGGGGTCGCTGAACAACTCGTGCGGCCGCGTGCCTTCGGGCAGGAAGTCCTTGTAGGTTTCGTCCAGCAGCAAGGCGATGCCATGTCGCTGCGCGAGCTCATGAAAGGCATGGATGGTCTCGCGCGGATAGACGGCGCCGGTCGGGTTGTTCGGCGTGATCAGGACGATGGCGCGAGTGCGAGGGCCAATCAGTTTCGCCGCATCGTCGGGATGGGGAACGGCGCCCGAGCCCGGCCGGAAGTCGAGCGGCACGGCCTCGATGCCCTGCATCCGTATCCACATGTCGTGGTTGAAGTAATGGGGGCGAGGCAGGATCACCTGGTCGCCGGCCCTGGCGATACTCATCAGAGCAAGGCAGAAGGCCTGGTTGCAGCCGGACGTGATCCCGACTTCGCCGGCATCGATCGGGGCGCCGTAGAAGGAGGAAAGGTGTGCCGCGTAGTGCCGGCGAAGGGTCGGCAGGCCGAGGATCGGCGTATAGCCGTGCAGGGCGGGATCGAGCAGCAATTCGCCGAGATGGCGGCGCAATTCCAGCGCCGGCGGATAGCCCGGCACAGCCTGGCTGAGGTCGATCAGGGGCCTGTCGGCCGGGAAAGTCCGGTCCGACACCCAACGACGGGTTTCACCAATCGGTGAGGGCGCGACGGCCGCCAGCCACGGATTGGCCTCAGGCATGCGACGCTTCGTGGCTTGTTCGGGATGGGAGGTCTGCAGCCCTTCGTCAGGCAATTTCATGGCTTTTTGACGCAAGATCCCATCCCTTTCCATAAGAAGCTGCGGCGCAGCATCCCGACCCCCTTATCGGCTGTCAAACGACGCGACCGGCGACTTCTTCGTGAAAATGCATTGCTTGCATTCCACCTTCTGCATAGCATCCCTGCAAGGCCTCAACTGAAGGTCACTGCTCGCGGCCAACGCGTGCAAGGTATCGCCGCTTGGCCGGCGTAGAGGAGGAATCGTATGGGCTTCAAGAAAGTCAGTCGTCGTCGTTTTGTGGGCGGTACCGCCGCTTTGTCGTCCGCAATGGTTGCGGCGCCGTTCGTGCGCGGCGCCTATGCAGCGGGCAAGATCTCGGTGGGATTCTGGGATCATTGGGTGCCAAATGCCAATGGCGCCACCGAAAAGCTCATCAAGGAATGGGGCGAAAAGGAAAAGGTCGAGGTCCAGATCGACTTCATCACGTCGCAGGGCAACAAGCTCCTGTTGACCACCGCTGCCGAGGCTCAAGCCAAATCCGGCCATGATATCCTGGCGATGAATACCTTCCTGCCGGCGCGCTATGCCGACCAGCTCGTGCCGCTCAACGCCGAGATGGAAAAGCTCATCGCCGACAACGGCAAGGTCAATGAAACTGTCGAATATCTCGGCAAGATCGGCGGCAAGTGGCTTGTCATTCCGGCAACCGTCGGCAGCCAGATCAAGGGCCCGTGCTCACGCATCGATTATATGAAGGAATATGCAAAGATCGATGTGCAGAAGATGTATCCGGCCGGAGCCGAGCCCCAGGACAAGGACTGGACGCTCGACACCTTCATGAAGGCGGCGGAAGCCTGCCATAAGGGTGGCCATCCGTTCGGCATCGGGCTTGGCACGACGTCGGATTGCGTCGATACGATCGGCGCGGTCTTCCACGCGTTCGGGGCTGTCATGGTCAACGCCAAGGGCGAGATCGTGGTCAAGAACGACCAGGTCCGTCAGGCGCTCGACTTCTACAAGAAGCTGATAGCCTTCCTGCCGGAGGATGTGCCGGCGTGGGACGATGCCTCGAACAACAAGTTCCTGGTCTCCGGGCAGGCCTCGATGATCATGAACCCGCCCAGCGCTTGGGCCGTCGCCAAGCGCGATGCGCCCAAGGTTGCCGAACAGCTCTGGACGCATCCGTTCCCGGCTGGTCCAAAGGGCCGCTTCGCACCCTTCCTGCCGTTCTTCTGGGGCATCTGGAATTTCAGCAAGAACGTGCCGGCGGCAAAGAGCCTGCTGATGTACCTGTCTCAAGCCTCGTCGGTTGAGAAGATGGTGGTGGCAAGCGGTGGCTACGATCTGCCGTCGTTCGAGAATCTCACCAAGTTCAAGATCTGGGCCGAAGCGGAGCCTCCGAAGGGCACTCTCTTCAGCTATCCGGACCCGTATCATACGCAGATCCTGTCGATCGCCGCGGCGCCTGCACCGCACAAGATTGCCGAGCAGATCTACAATCTGGGCCTGCAGACCCAGATGGCCGTGCGCTATTTCAAGGGCGAGGCACTGGAGAAGACCCTGGATTGGGCCGCCAACGAACTCGAAGGCTACATGCGCAACTAGCGCGAAGCTCCAGGGGGCGCCGTCTGGCAAGACGGCGTCCTCGCCATATTGAAGCCCCGACACATACGCGTACGGAGCCTTTCATGGCTGACATCGCCGCCCCTACCGCTACAGCCGCCGCTGGGAATCGTCGCTCGAGCCTGCACAAGCTCGTCCAGCGCAAGTCGACAATCGCCTTCCTCATGGCGCTGCCGCTGATCCTGCTGATCGCCATCCTCATCGTCTATCCTGCGGGCTACGCCGTCTATCTCGCGATGCTCAGCAAGTCGATGACCAAGTTCGTCGGCCTGGGCACGTTCGAGTTCATCCTGAAACGGCAGGTCTTCTGGGATGTGGTGTATCAGTCGTGCCTGTTCGCCATCAGCGCCGTCATCTTCAAGGCGATCATCGGCTTCATTGTCGCCCATCTGGTCCACAACATCCCGCTCAAGGGCCAGCGCAAATGGCGTGGCATGCTCCTGGTGCCGTGGGTCATCCCCCCGGCCATGAGCACACTCGCCTGGCTATGGCTGTTCGATCCGTCCTACAGCGCCTTCAACTGGATCCTGGCGCATTTCGGCATCGGGGCCATCCCGTGGACCGGCGAGGCCGGATGGGCGCGGTTCTGCGTCATCCTGGTCAATATCTGGGCCGGCGCGCCGTTTTTCATGATCATGTACCTCGCAGCGCTGAAGTCTGTGCCCGAGCAACTGCATGAGGCGGCGGCGATCGACGGGGCCTCGTGGCTGCAGCGCATCTGGTATGTGAACCTGCCGATGATGCGCAACATCATCGCCATCACGGCGCTGTTCTCGCTGATCGTCACCTTCGCCAACTTCGATATCGTGCGCGTCCTGACCGCGGGCGGCCCGCTCAACGCGACGCACATCTTCGGCACATGGTCCTTCAAGGTCGGCATCGAGAGCGGCGACATCCCGCAGGGCGCAGCCGTGTCACTCTTCATGGCGCCGATCCTGGCGATCGCCGCCGCGTTCATCCTGCGCGACATCAGCCGACGGGGGAGTGAAGTCTGATGGCCAACGCCGCAATCGCCACCGGAGCTCCCAGCCGACCGGTCAAGTACCGCAGCATGAGCCACAACCGGCGCTGGGCCATGCGCTGGTCGTACTTCTTCCTTATATTGTTCGTCGTCTTCTTCCTGACGCCGCCGCTCTACATGTTGATCACGTCGCTAAAGAGCAGCAGCGAGATCTCGGCGGCGACCAATCCATGGTGGGTGTACAAGCCGACGCTCAGCAACTACGAGGAATTGCTGGGTCAGAACCAGTACCTGATATTCTTCCGTAATTCCGCCCTGGTCTCGGTCTGTGTCGTCATCATCACCATGGTGATCAGCGTCACGGCGGCATTTGCGCTGGCGCGCATGAAGTTCTGGGGCTCGGCCACGCTCGCGACCGGCGTGTTCCTGACCTATCTGGTCCCGGATACTCTGCTGTTCATCCCGCTGTTCAAGATGTTCGCCTTCGTGCGAGACACCACCGGCATCGAGCTGATGAACCACTGGTGGACGCTGATCATCATCTACCCCACGCTCACGGTGCCGTTCTGCACCTGGATCATGATCGGCTATTTCGCCTCCATCCCGAAGGAGCTGGACGAGGCGGCGCTGATCGACGGTGCGAGCTGGATGCAGACGCTGACCAAGATCTTCATCCCGGTGGCTATTCCCGGCATCATCGCCGCCACGATCTTCGCCTTCACCGTATCGTGGGCACAGTTCCTCTATCCGCTGGCGTTTACCACGTCGACGGACCAACTCGTGCTGCCCGTCGGCATCGTCACCACCCTGATCAAGGGCGACGTCTTCAATTGGGGGCAGATCATGACCGGGGCGCTGCTGGGTGCGGCACCGCCGCTTATCATCTACGCCTTCCTCATGGATTATTATATCGCGGGTCTCACCGCGGGCGCCACAAAGGGGTAGGTTCATTCATGGCTCAGGTCACGTTGCGCAAGGTCGTCAAGAAGTACGACGAAGTGATGGCTGTCCGCGGTGTCGATCTCGACATCGCCGACAAGGAGTTCATCGTGCTGGTCGGCCCGTCGGGCTGCGGCAAGAGCACGACGTTGCGCATGATCGCCGGACTGGAGGAGATCTCCGGCGGCGATATCGCAATCGGCGGCGATGTGGTGAACGACGTGCCACCGAAGGACCGGGACATCGCCATGGTGTTCCAGAACTACGCGCTCTACCCGCATATGAACGTTTACGAAAACATGTCGTTCGGGTTGAAACTCAAGCGCACGCCGCGCAACGAGATCGAGCAGCGCGTGAAGCAGGCGGCGCAGATCCTCGATATTACCGAACTTCTGGATCGCAAGCCCAAGCAGCTTTCCGGCGGCCAGCGCCAGCGGGTCGCCATGGGCCGGGCCATCGTGCGCGACCCCAAGGTGTTCCTGTTCGATGAGCCGCTGTCGAATCTCGATGCCAAGTTGCGCGTTCAGATGCGTACCGAGATCAAGAAGGTGCACCAGAAGGTGCGCACCACCACGGTCTACGTGACCCACGACCAGGTCGAGGCGATGACGCTCGCCGACCGCGTGGTGGTGATGAATGCCGGGCTGATCGAGCAGGTCGGCTCACCCAACGATCTCTATCATTTGCCGGCCACCAAGTTCGTGGCGGGCTTCATCGGCTCGCCGGCAATGAACTTCATCCCCTGCCAGCTCGAGCAGGCCGCCGGTGCCCTGAGGATACGGCTGAACGACAAGCTCTCGATGCCGGTGCCTGCGTCGCGCACCAAGCGTTACGCCAGCTTCGCCGGAAAGCCCGATCTGGTTCTCGGGCTCCGCCCAGAGCACATCAGCGAAACGCGACCGCACGCCGAGCCCGACCAGCACGATTTCGACATGCCCATCGAGGTGGTCGAGCCGATGGGCATGGAGACGCTGGTCTATTTCACCGTTAACAACACCGAGATCTGTGGCCGCGTCAATCCGGATGCCGGTAGTGCGGCGGGCCAGGCGATGAAGCTGCGGGCAGATTTGAGCAAGATGCATCTGATCGACAACTCCACGGGCAAGGTGCTTTGATCGGCTGGAGAGAGCAGTCGGTTCGGAGCACGAGGAGAGTTCGATGGAGGTGTTGACCGGTAAGGTCGCCTGGGTGACCGGCGCAGGGTCGGGTATTGGCCAGGCGGCGGCCATGGCGCTCGCCAAGGAAGGGGCGGCGGTCGTGTTGACCGGACGGCGCCGAGAGCCCTTGGAGGAGACGGCGGCGGCAATCAAGAGGCAAGGCGGCAAGGCGGTCGTCAAACCCGGCGACCTGATGAAGGCGCCGGCGGTGGCGCGCATTGTTGCGGACATCGACAAGAAGTTCGGCCGATGCGATATCCTGGTGAATAATGCCGGCCTCAATATCCTGCAAAGGAGCTGGAAGCAGCTTTCGCCCGCCGACGCCGAGCAGGTGATCGACGGCAATCTGACGAGCGCCTTCTATTGCACGACCGCGGTGCTGCCCCTGATGCGCCGGCACAAGGATGGCGTCCTGATCCACACATCGTCGATGGCCGGCAGGCAGCCCAGCCTGCTGAGTGGCCCGGCCTATTCCGCAGCCAAGCATGGCGTCGTGGCGATGAGCCATACCCTCAACATGGAGGAATGCGTCAACGGCATCCGCTCCTGTGTCGTCTGCCCGGGCGAGGTGGCGACGCCGATCCTGGACAAGCGTCCGGTGCCCGTGACCAAAGAAGAGCGTGGCCGCATGGCGCAGTCCGAGGACGTGGGCGACCTTATCCGCTACATCGCCTGCCTGCCGCCGCACATCGTCATCAACGAGGTGATGATCAACCCGACCTGGAATCGCGGCTACGTCGCCAACCTCCAGCGTGGCAAAGCCTAGCCCGGACAGCGATATTACCGGTTTCTCATATCGGCAGGATATGAGAAGGCCGGCGTCGATATATTGGAACCGCGGCCGTCGCCGGGGCAGGCTTCCCTCTGTGGCCGGAGGCTGCGCATGGGGCAACGAGCCCCATCAGCCTCGACGGGCGGCGGGAGACGAGACACATGGATGGAGTGACGCTCGATGCCTACGACCGCGATGCAGCGGCGTTCGCCGACGAGTGGGATGCCCAGCCGATGCCGGCCGATCTGCACGAGATGGTGCGCTGGTTCTTCAGGCCCGGTCCGACGGCGGATATCGGCTGCGGCGCGGGGCGCGACACAGCCTGGCTGGACGCCCATGGCTACTCTGCCTGTGGCTTCGATGCCTCCCAGGGCCTTCTGGCGGAGGCGCGGCGGCGCCATCCTCGGCTTCGTTTTCTTCAGGCCTCGCTGCCCCGCTTGGAGGGGCTTGCGGAGGAGAGCTTCGCCAACGTTCTGTGCGAGACCGTCATCATGCACCTGGAGTCTGGCGAGGTGGCGCCGGCGGTCAGGCGGCTGGAGGCGATCCTGGCGCCAGGAGGCACGCTCTATCTGAGTTGGCGCGTCACCGCAGGCGGCGACCGGCGGGACGAGCACGGCCGGCTCTATGCGGCATTCGATCCTGCGCTTGTGCGCGATGCGCTTGGCTCAGTCGAAATCCTGCTCGATGAGGAGCGTGGGAGTTTGTCCTCGGGCAAACTCATTCGAAGGATGGTGGCGCGAAAGCCCGCCATTTGAGCCGAAGCTCAAAGGGCGGGCCGGGTTGCGCCGGCAGCACTCGGGGGTCGCCGCCGGCGCGTGCCGCGGCCCACGTGGTGGAGGGCGGACCGGCAGCGGGCGCAACATGACCTGCCCTGTGGAGCGGGGGCCAGTGACCTTTGGCCGTCCTTGGCATGAGGGCCCAAGTTTCCTGCGTCAAAATTGTGGCCGGCTACGTTCTCACATATGTGTTGCAGGCCAGCGTTTATGAAAGGACCAGACAGGAGTTCCGGTGACGGCACTCTCTCATGCATGATGCGAGCCTGATGCAACGGCGATACATAACGGCCCGCGAAGCCGGCGTGGACCAACTCTACCACTTTGCCGCCTTCGACATGGCGCGCATCTATCCGGTTATCGCGTTTAGTCGGCTCTACTTTTCGCGACCTTGCGGCTTCGATGACGCGTGGGATTGTCGCCCCGCCTTCGACATCGGCTCCATCGACGATGCGTCGTGGCGGGAAGAGACGGCGCAGTGGCTCGAACAGCTCTATGAGCATGGCCTGTCCGAGCTGACGCCGGTGGCGCGCGAGCGATTCAGGCGCCTGCTGCGCGAGAATGGCGAGATCCTGCGCCGCATGGTGACTGAAGCGAATGCGATGGCCGACTGGATGAACGATTCCTTTCGCATCTTCTGCTTCTCCGCCTATGCGGACCATCCCTTGCTGTGGGCGCAGTACACGAACAGGCATACCGGGATCTGCCTGGAGTTCGAGACCAGTACGGTGTTCTTCGCCGAAGCGGCCCAGGTGACTTACCGGAGCGACTATCCGGCCATGCCGCTCAAGATCAAACAGGAGGAGGAAGCGCTGCTGCCGATCCTCACCAAGCCCGACCACTGGCACCATGAGGCCGAATATCGGCTGATCGCCCAGGAGCGATCCAAGAAGCTCAATCACCAGACCTTGATTGCCGACGACCATTGGGTCCGCTTTCCAGGTCAGAGCCTGAAATCGATCATCGTCGGGTGCATGATGGAGAAGAGCGAGCGGGAGGCGATCAAGGCGCTTGTGAAGCAGTCGTCGACGCCCATCGCCCTCAAGCAGGCGGTCAAGGTGCCCGGCAAGTACGAACTCAAGATCGTTCCGCTGACCTGACCGGGCGAAGGACCTCCGGCCGTGATCAGGATCCGCCGGCGAAGGCCAGTCGCGCCTGGGACGACAAATTCCTTCCCGACAGAGCGATGCCGCGTATCTCTTTCGTCCGCGCCTCGAGCGTGGGCAGCAGGGCCGCGGCGGTACCGCTGCCCGCGCTCGAACGGTTGACGAGCGTGCCGAGGCTTGTCTGCGCGAGGGTGCGCCCGGCGGCGAGATAGGCCTCGTACCAATCGCCCGGCCGCATGTCCTGGAAATACTCCCGGCCAAGGTCTCTCAGGACCAACGTGGCGGCGTAGTTGAAGGCCTGGCTGGCGAGGAAATGGGCATCGTTTTCCGCTTTCGTGCGCTGGGTGAAAAGACGCTCGCTGACGAGCGTGCGTTCAGCCGACGTCATCGCCAGGTAAACCTCGGCGATAAACAGGTCGTTCGCCCGGGCAATGATCTCGCGCCGCAGGTTCACCAATTGCGCCGGTCGCCTATTGGGCGAAAAGCATTTCTCGCAGGCCCTCCTCAGGAAGGTCAGGAGATTCTCGGTGAACCGGGCATCCTTGAGGATGATGAGGAACGGTTCGTTCTCCTTGAACCGAGACCGCGCGATCACCGGCAGGTTCGACAGGCACTCCTCGCAGTAGTGCTCGGCCGCAGCCGGCGAAATGGCTCCTGACAGCCGTCGAATGAACTGCTGGAACATTTGATGTACGAGACTATCAGATTGTGGCGGGGAGGACTAATGCGCAACAAGGCCGCGCCATCTCAGCCTCGGCCTTCGGGGTGTCCTCCGGGGAGCTAGCGGGCCGACAGATACTGGCCGTAGGTTTGGCCGTAGGCTTCGGAATCGGCGAACTCGTAGGTGGCGAGCTGCTTCACGTCGACCTTGGTGACGACGATGCCTGCCAGGCGCGCCCCCGCCTCGCGCAGCAGCGCCAGGGCATGGAAGGCAGCCGTCCACCGTGTCTTGCGCCACCGTGTGATGAAGATGCAGTAGTCGGTCAACGGCACCAGGATACGCGCGTCGGAGATCGGCAGGACCGGCGGCGAATCGACCAGGATGAAGTCGTATGAAGCCCGCCAGGTCTCGATGACCTCGGCCAGCCGTTGTGAGCGCAGCACGTTCTGTGGTGCCGGATGCCTCGGACCGGCCGTCACGACCGAGATCCCGCTTTTCAGGTCGACATGGATCGATTCGCTGGGATCCCGCGCCGGATCGAGGCACTCCGTGAGGCCGCGCTCGGTGGTGATGCCGAAGGCATGGTGCAGACGCGGCGCGCGCAGGTCCGCATCGACCAGAAGGACCCGCTTGCCGGCGCTGGCGATCTTGGCCGCAAGGGCGGTGATTGTCGTGGATTTGCCCTCGAACGGCAGGGACGATGTGACGAGCAGCACCAATGACGACTCTTCATGTCGGGCCAGTTCCATGACCGACGTGAAGATCGACCCGATCGACTCGGAAAAAGCGGAATTGTTGTGCTTGGCGCCGGCGATCAGGACCTTGTCGAGCGCGTCGGCCGGGTGCCGCAGATCGGGAACAATGCCAAGTGCTTTCAGCCCCCGGTCCGTGATGTGCTGGGAGCTCAGGATCGTGCGGCCGTCCTTGTGTTCGGCAACCAAAGCGAAGGAGAGGGCGGCGCCTGCTGCCAGGAACACCGTCGCGCCGAGGATCAGGAGGGTGTTTGGCGACGAGGGATGCAGTGGTGGTGTCGCTGCCGAGATGATCCAGCTTGCAGCCTCGTTGAAGCCCACTTGCTGGGTCCGCTTCAGGCGTTCGAGATAGGCCTCGTACACCGTGCGCGAGACGGTGGCGCGCCGGTCGAGATCCTTCAGCTTCACGAGTGCCGCACTCAGCCGATCGTAGTCGGACCTGAAGGTCTGAAGCGAAGCCTCGAGAAGCTGGACCTGCTGACCGGCGACCGTGACGTCGGAACGCAGCCGGCTCAACCGGGCCTGGGCCTCGTAGTTGACCTCGCTTTGGGCCGCACCGTATTCCTTCTGCGCGCGCCGGCTTTCGGGATGGGCAGGGCCCTGGTCGGCCATGTTTGCCGCGAGCCTGGCATGCGCCCGGGCTTCCAGTCCGCGCAGATCGTCGTCCAGCCGCGAGGTGCCCGACTCCAGGGCGCCGACGATGCCGAACTTCTTGATCCGCGCCTCCACGGCCTCGAGCTTCGTCTGGGCAATGGCCTCCGAGATCCTGGCCTCGGCGAGCTGCTTGTTCGTCGCGTCCATCTCGGCCTTGAGCTGGCTGATGTCGCGCCCGTCCCGGAGTACGTTGGTGCTGCGGAAATTCTCGGCGGCTGTTTCGGCGGCCGTCACCTCGGCGAGGAGCTCTTCTGAGCGCGCCTTGAGGTAGTTGATCGCCTGCTTGGCCTGGTCGAGGCGTGCTGCTTGCCGGCTCCGTATGTACTTTTCGGCCACGGCCGTCGTGATCTTGGCAGCCATGACCGGGTCGGTCGAGGTGAAGACGATATCCACGGTCGTCGACTTGCCGATCGCTCCGACCTTGAGCTGCTTGCCGATGTATTCGGCAACAGTCTCCTCGGGATCGAGCTTGCTGGACGAGCCGGCCGAAACGTCGGTCGGCCTGGTGGACGCGGAGAAGAGGGCGCCCCAATCACCGTCGATCAAGGCGTTCCATCGATCCCGCAGTGCCGCGACAACCTCGGTGCGCCAGTTGTGGACGATGCCGCGGAAGGCGGGATCGCGGTCGAGATGAAGCTCGCGCACGATCTGCAGCAGCGCCGCCTTGGCCGTCATGAGCTGAAGCTCGCCGGCTATGTCAGGCTCGCGCACCACCTCGTTGGGCGCCGGCGGGGCGACCTGGTCGGTTTTGGCAAGGTCCGGTTGGGTCGGCGCCACCGCCATGATCGTATGCGCAGTGTATTGGCGTGGCATTGCCGACACGATAGCCACGCCGATCAGGCAGACGACTCCAAAGACGGTCAAGCAGCGCCAAAAGCGGCGCCGGACGATGCGCCAGAGGTCGTGCAGCCCCTTCGGCCGATCCGGTGCGCGTAACACCACATCGTCGATGGGGTAGGGCTGCACGGGAAGAGCAGGAGGTTGGGGCATGGCTGGAATCGTTGAGAGCGTCAAAAGGCGTTCTTCCCATAGAAAGCGAAGATCGTGCGGCTGATGATCAGCAGATCCTGACCGAACGACCAATCCGATATATAGCGAAGGTCGTGCGCCACGCGTTGTTCGATCTTCGCCCGCGTGTCGGTCGGACCGCGCCATCCCAGAACCTGCGCCAGGCCGGTGATTCCCGGCTTGACGCGATGCCGCGCATGGTAGTTGGCAACCACGGCGCTGAAGTCGTTGCCGTTCATGGCGTGCGGCCTGGGACCGACCATCGACATGGTGCCGCACAGGACATTGAACAGCTGCGGCAGCTCGTCGATGCTCGATTTGCGCAGGAAGCCGCCGATTCGCGTCAACCGCGGATCGTTGGAGACCGTCGGCTTGTCGGCGAGTACGTCGGTCGCGTCCGCACGCATGGTCCTGAACTTGCAGACGGTGAAATGGGATCCGCCGCGACCGACGCGCGGCTGCCAAAACAGGATCGGCCCCCGGCTATCGAGCTTGATGGCGATGGCCACGCAGCAGAGCAGGGGCAGCAGGAGCACGATGAGGATGGTGCTGGCGACGATGTCGAACGCGCGTTTGATTGCCGCCTGGTAGGGACGCAACGGCTTGGGAAATACGCGGACAAACGGCATGCCTGCAAAAGTCACCATCTGCCCAAGCCCCCAGCGGCCACTGTGGGGAGCATGGACCAGAACATCCAGGGAGAGCGCCGCCAATCGGGTGGCGAGGCGATCCATGGCTTCGTCGCTGGTGATGGAGCTGATCACGGCCACTTCGGGAGCGAGCTCGACCAGCCTGGGATCGGCATAGATCGGCGTGCTGATCGGCCTTGTGCCGCTGCCCGGGGAGGAGCCCAGTTGAACCATCGGATACAAGCACACGCGTGCCTTCGGCATTTCGCGCCGAATCTGCTGGGCGAGCAGGAAGGCCGGCTGGCCATCTCCGAACACGACGACGCAGCGGGCGGTATCGCGGTCGATTGCCGCGTCTGCAGCGGCATGGAGGATGATCCCGGTCCAGCCAATGGCGAGCAGGAAGAGGAAGACCCGCGGGAGGTTCAACTCTTCCCACGAGGCGTTGCTGATGTAGGTCGACAGGGTCGCAGCGACGAAGACAAGCGCGGCGATGTGCAGGCTGCGTCGGCCCATCTCGAGGAAAATGTCCCTGAGGCCGGAGAACTTTCGTTTCCTGGCCCAAAGGGTTGCTTCGAACGCGAAACCGCAGAGCAGCATGATGCTGTTGGCGAAGACGCCGGTCGATAGCGTTCCGATCTTCTCACCTGGCAGGAGATCGGTGAGAATGACGACCGCCAGGCAGGCGAGCTGCCCTGCTGCGACGACCCCGGCAAGCCCTTCCCGGATCGAACGGCGATCCTCCAGCGAGATGCCACTGGTGCGAAGATCGATGGCACTGACGTCCGAGGCGCCGGTCGGCCGCGTGGCATCGCCCGTCGAAGTAGAACCGTCCATAAAAAACTCACCCAAATCAGCACGGTGCTACCCCCGCACCGCCTCTCCCGACAGGATGTCGAGAAATCTGCCTACCCAGTTTGTGCAGTATGCATTAGCTATCGCATCGAATGCTGGGACAAAGTTGAGGCAAGCAAACACAACGTCGAAGCGTCTACACAATGCACAGTAGTATCGCGGCTTAGGGCTTTGATTTTCTGCTTGTTTACCTACACGCACACACTTGACGAACAACCTTAGAGACACCTCGCAAGTTTGACGGTCGAAGCGCGCCGGCGACGACGTCCTGTGGACTTCTTTTCGCGTCGCCACGGATACGTAACCGTGCCGTCGTTCCTCTTGAGTGGTCGGTGACGCCAATTGAGCGATCGGCGGCGCCAAAGGCTTGACATCCATTAATCACACGCGGGACGAGCGTCGTTGCTATAGAGCAGTCGAAGAGAATCCCTTGCGATAGCCACAGGCCGATGGCGACCCTTGCCGTGCCCTCTATCGAATCTGTCGGCGATGGAGGATATGTGAGTCCGCTCGTCAGCGTCATCATCCCAACGTTCAATCGCAAGGATCTGGTTCTGCACGCTCTGGAAAGCGTGGCGCAGCAGACCTATCCCGCGATCGAAGCGATTGTGGTCGACGACGCCTCGACCGATGGCACGGCGGATGCGCTGGCTGGTCGTGATTTTCCGATGCCGGTTCACGTGGTGCGGCTGCCGGTCAACCAGGGACCGGCGGGCGCGCGCAACAGCGGCATTCGTCGGGCGACGGGGAAATACATCGCGCTTCTGGACAGCGACGATCATTGGCTGCCCACGAAGCTGGCGCGGCAAGTCGAGGCCGCAGAACGCCAGGGCGGAGCCGAATCGATCCTTGTCTATACGCAAACCGAGATCCGGCGCCGATACGAGACGATCGTGCGCCCGCGACGCGAGATCGCGGAGTCCGAGGATATCGCCGACTATCTGTTCGCCGATGGCGGATATATAGCCCAGCCGGCGGTGCTGCTCTCGGCCAGGGCGGCAATGGAAGTGCCGTATCGGACTGACATGCGGTTGCACGAGGATTGGGATTGGTACATTCGGCTGCAGCAGCATGGGGTCAAGTTCCTGATGGTACCGGAGGCTCTCTGTATCGTGGACGATCGGGCTGCGGAGGGGCGCAGCAGCGAGGCGCGCCCGGATCGGTCGCTGGCGATCGCCGAAGAGTGGAAGCCGGTGATCTCCCAACGGGCGTTCCTCGCGTTCCAGGCGAAATACGTTGCGCCTCAGCTGCGCGGAACGGCTCCGTTGCGTGCTGTGAAGATGATCGTCGCGGCCTATTCGGCCAAAGCGATCAGCCTGATGTTCGCCATCCTGCTGATCGGTCGCCTCGCACACCCTCGGAGTGTCGAATTCGCCTATCGGATGCGCGATCTGGTCAGGCGTCGTCTCGGCAAGTCAGTGCCGCGACGTGACCGCAGCGACCCTGGCGGTATTGCCGGGGCACGATGGAACCATGACGGCTGAGGCCGGAGTCTGTTGATGTACAATGTCTTTTCCTGGGGTAAGTGGCGGCCGGTGATTCATCGGCAACCGGCGGGCGTTCGCGACGTGGCGCTCACATTCGATGACGGTCCGCATCCCGAGACGACCCCGGCGCTTCTCGACTTGCTGCACAGGCACGGTGCCACGGCGACGTTTTTCTTCACCGGCGTTCGGGCTGCGGCCTACCGCGACCTCGTGGCCCGCACGGTCGAGGCCGGGCATGCAGTCTATGGTCATGGCTGGGATCACACCAATTTCGAGCATGCACCCGAGCCGGAGATTCTCGACTCGATGGAGCGGGCAGAAGCGGTATTGCGCGAATTTCGCCCGACGCCGGACACCTACCTCATAAGGTTGCCGTATAACGCCGGCTGCACCCGCGCGCGTATTCATGCACTGACAACGCGCTTTCATCCCGATACCTACTTTGCGTCATGGGCGATAACCACGCGCGACTGGATGCTTGCCAAGAAGTGTGACGATCTCTCTGTCCTGGAGCAGCGCTGCGCCGTCGTGGCGGCCCAGATCGGAAAGCTTCGGTCGCTGCCGGGGGCCTTGATCCTGATGCATGAAGCGCCATTCGACGCCAAAGGATCGCTTGTTCCTCAGATCGCGCGATTTCTCCTGCCGAAGGTCCTGGAGGCTCTGGATCGACGTGGACTGAAGGCCGGTCCGATCAGGATCGGCAAGTCGAGCCAGATGCTCGATCGGTTCCTGTGTTGGCACAGGTCTGATGCCGGACGGCCGGTCAGGATGTTGCAGATGCCAATCGGGCCTTGAATCGTCATGCAAACCGACTGCATTTGTTTCGTCTTGAGAACGTGTTTGCCAAGAACCTTGGTTCGGCGTCATCATGCGGGCGCCAGCGCGATGTTTCGAGGCTTCGAGGGCCGGTGCTGTTTACGACGGCGTGTATTCTCAGACAGGACGAAGCCCGTATGGTAGAGACGCTCGGTCGATTCGCCGTGAGCTTCACACGCTACCTGTTGGCGACGATTGGGCCGGTGAGCGCGGCTTGCGCTCAATTCGTGCTTTCCCTCGCTCTTCTGCGTCTTCTCGATCCGTCGGCCTTTGGCAGCTTCTCCTTCCTGTTGACGGCATCGCAGTTCAGTTCGGGTATCTGGAGCGCCCTGTTCTGCGCGCCATTTCCCATACTCATCGCCGATGGAGATCCGTCATCGCGCCTGCGGCTGCTTCGCTGCCTGTTCAGCAGCAATCTCGTTGCGGTCGTTTTTGCCTTTGCGATCTTCGTGGTGTTGGCGCTTGCGCTCGGTGTGTCGATTAATTCGGGCATCCTCTTCGCGGCTTACGCGGCGGTGGCATTGCTCCGCTGGTTCGCGCGAGCGCATGCCTATGCGACGACAGGCAGGCCTGTCCGGACCATGGTGTCCGATATCGTTTACTCCGCTTCCGTCCTGGTCGGCTTGGCCTTCGCCGCGATCAGCGGGAAGACCTCGCTGGATTTCGCCTTTGTGATATTGCTGCTTGGTTCCGCTCTGGGACTGCTTCCGTTTGGGCGCGACTATCTGGCCAGCCAGTTCATCCAGGTTTCCATGCACGACATAAAGCGTTATGGGCGGGTGTGGAGCGATCATTCGCGCTGGGCGCTTCTCGGGGTGCTGACGGGCGAGGCGACGGCGAACTCGCACGCTTATATCGTGACGCTTTTCTACGGGCCTGCGGTCTTCGCACCCATTGCGGCGAGCGCTCTTATGATCCGGCCCATCAATGTCGCCATGAACGCCCTCACCGAGTTCGAACGGGCGCAGATGGCGCGACAGATCGGCGACAGGCGAAAAGATCTTGCAATCGCCTCGACGGGCTTCTTCCGATCCGTGCTCATGGGCGGCTGGATCGTGACCGGCATCGGAATTGCCCTGCTCCTCCACTACTTTCCCCGGGCCGTCTTCCCCGAGCACTACAGTCTTTCCCTGCTCATGACGGGCGCGGCGCTCTGGATGGCAGTCGCCGGCATTCGCTTGCTGCGGACACCGGATAGCGCCCTTCTGCAGGCCGCAGGTGCATTTCGCCCGCTTGCTTTTGCCAGCGTGGCCTCGTCCGGCGTTTCGATCTTGGCGGTCGGCGCTCTCGTCGCCACCAGCGGCGCATTGTGGTCGATCGCTGGCGTCCTGATCGGCGAAATCGTACTTGCCTACTGGATTCGGCGACAGGCCAGACGGTGGCAGGAGGAGCCGCATAGATCCACGACACGATCTTTCGGTATCGAATTGGCACCAAAAGTCGGGGCGGAATGATGAACGGTCGTTTTACCGAAGGGGCCAGCACAGTGACCGTGCCTGAGTTGACTATCTTGATGCCATGCCTCAACGAGGCAGAGACGCTCGGGCGATGCATAGAGAAGGCGCTGGGCTACTTCGAACGAAGTGGGGTCGTCGGCGAAGTCCTGGTCGCCGACAACGGCAGCAATGACGGGTCGCAGAAGATCGCGCGGACCCTTGGCGCCAGGGTCATCGGTGTCCCGATGAAGGGCTACGGCAATGCCTTGATGGCCGGCATTCGCGCAGCTCGCGGCCGCTTCATCATCATGGGCGATAGCGACGACAGCTACGACTTCGGCGATCTCGATCTGTTCGTGCAGAAGCTGCGGGAAGGCAGCGATCTCGTCATGGGCAATCGGTTCAAGGGCGGCATAAGGCGAGGAGCCATGCCGGCTCTTCACCGCTATCTGGGCAACCCGGTGCTTTCGGCCGTCGGCCGACTGTTCTTCAACAGCCCCTGCGGCGACTTTCACTGCGGACTGCGCGGGTTCACACGCGCTGCAATCCTTGCGCTGGATCTCCAGTCGCCCGGCATGGAGTTCGCGAGCGAGATGGTGGTCAAGGCGACCGTGAGGGGACTGGCGATCGCCGAGGTTCCAACAACTCTCTCGCCGGATGGCCGGTCGCGCCCTCCGCATCTGAGGAGCTGGCGCGATGGCTGGCGGCACCTGCGCTTCCTCCTGCTGTTCAGTCCGCGTTGGCTCTTTCTCTACCCCGGGCTGTTTCTTGCCGCGGCGGGCTTTCTTTTCTCGGCCTGGATCCTGCCCGGGCCCCAGCGCATAGGCTCGATCACGTTGGATATTCACACGCTGCTCTACGCAGCGATGTCGATCGTTGTCGGCGTGCAGTCGGTGGGCTTTTGGGCTTTTGCCAATATCCACGGCATGCGCGAAGGCATCCTGCCGCCTGATCCGCGGCTGAGCCGATTGATCGGCCTGGTGACGATCGAACGCGGGGTCATCGTCGGCGCCATTTTGCTGCTGATCGGTCTCGTGCTTGGTGTTCTGGCGGTCAGCACCTGGAGCCGCGTCGCTTTCGGCTTCCTCGACGCCAGTCATACCATGCGCCTGGCCATTCCCTCGGCCACATGCATCATGCTCGGCTTCGAGGTTGCCTATGTTGCCTTTGTCCTCGGTGTTCTTAGGATTCAGGAGACACGCTCCGATCAGTCGCGACAGGTGCAGGCCGTTTCATCAGGTCTGGTATCGCGCGTTGCAGATGCCCGTGAGATTGCTCGAGCTTCGCTTTCCTGATCCATGGGGCATTGATGAATCCGGGTGCTGGCAATCTGCTCGGCCTCGCGGCCTTCTCGACGATGTTGGCAATCGGCCAGCTTTTGTTCAAGAAAGCCGGTCTGTCGATGCGCGGGATTCCCTTGCGGGATGGACTGCTGGGATTGGCGCAGCTGCCGGCGTTCTATGCGGCGATCGTCCTTTATGCCGTCGCGACGTTCCTGTGGGTTTGGTTGTTGTCTCGCGTCACGCTCATGCAGGCCTACCCCTGGGTGTCCGCTGGCATCGTGATCGTGCCGCTGCTGAGTGCAACGATCTTCGGAGAAAGAGTGGCATCGACCTATTGGGTTGGCGCGGCACTCATCATCGCGGGTATTGCCGTGACACAATATTCCGTGCGCACTTAGGCACGGCTTGGCGAGTGGGAAGATGTCCTTTGTGAATACGACAGCGTCACGCCGCTTCACGGTACCCTATGCGAGCCCTGGACTGCTGTGGGCAGGCGCGACTGCTCTGTTCGCGGTGAATGTAGCGCTCCACTATCCTGGCCGATTCAACAACGACGCCATTGGACAGTACCAGCAGGCGCTGTCAGGCCAATTCACCGACTGGCATCCGCCGATCATGGCCTACTTGTGGTCGCTGCTGCTGCCGATCTGGAATGGCCCGCAGCCGATCTTCCTGCTTCAGCTCGTTCTTCATTGGCTCGGATTCGCGCTTGTGGCGGATGGGCTTCGCCGTGCCGAACGGCCGACAGCGGCCTGGCTGATGCTTGCCGCCGGGGCATTTCCGGTTTTCGTCGAGATCAATGCGGAGCTGCTGAAGGACGTCGGCATGGCTTCGGCGTGGATCGCAGCGTCTGGTCTCCTGTTCTGGTATCGCGTGCAGGATCGCAAGCCACCATGGCTCGTGGTCGTCGCGGCCGTCATTCTCATTCTCTACGGTATGCTCATCCGGGCGAATGCGGTTTTTGGATTCGGTGTGTTGCTCGTCTACGCCTGCTTCTATCGGCCGAGCATGTCGACGATGCGGCTGATCATGACGGCCTGCGTCCTTGCGGTGATCGCCATTCCGGTCTCGAATGTTTTCAACCGTCAAGTGTTGGGTGCGCGTCCGACGGAACCGTTGGACAGTCTCCTGCTGTTCGATCTGGTCGGCATCGCGCGGCACTCGGCCGATACCGTCGTGTTGCCGCTGGACGGGCTTTCGGCGCAGGAGATCAGGAAGTGCTACAGACCCTACATGTGGGACACGCTCGCAGCCTGGGGCAACTGCCCGCAGATCCTGGAGCGCTTCAAGGCGCAGGTGGCGACGACAGGGCAGAATCCCGTTCTGCTTTGGCTGGACGCAATCGCTCAGCACCCGTGGGCCTACATTGAGCACAGGCTGAAGCACTTCAACTCTGAGCTCAATTTTCTGGTGCCGTCCAAGCAATCGCGTTTCGTGCCCTTGTTTGCCCAAAGCGACTCATCGCCGGAAGTCGTGCGTGACGACTATTTCAGAAAAAGTGCGCTGACATGGCCGGTGACATGGATCGTCGCCGGTCTCTGCGCCATCGCACTGCTGTGGCGGGCTCGGGCCACAGTGAGCGTCGGGTTCGCGCGCGTTCTCCTTGTTTCGGGCCTGGTCTACTCGGCCGCATATGCGGTCGTGGGGGTGGCCGCAGCGGTTCGCTACTATTATTGGCCGATCATGGCCGTTCTTGTTGGGCTGATCGTCGCCTGGCCCGAGATCGCAGCCATCATCAGACGACGCCCGGCAACCGGTTGGATTTGCATGGCAGCCCTGGTCGCCGTTGTCGCGGCAGGCCTGGCGACGCGAATTGCCGACTACACCGGTCTGATCTTCTGATCGCCGAAATCGAAAGCCTGCTACGGGCCACAACTTTGCCTCTTGCTCGGTTGCCCCGCGCAAATATGGTCGAGCCGACCTCGTTCAACATTCGGGCCAGCCGACGAGCCATCTCCATGCGCGATGAGTGTGTCCGGCAATCGAATCGAGGCTCCCGTGTCCGCCGGCTGGCGGTCCTCGTGGCGACATTCGTGTTCGCAGCCATGCTATGGCCCGAGTTCGCCAGCGCCTGTGACAATTCCCCCTGTACTTCCCACTCCGGAAAGCTTTCCCTGCCCAAGGAAACCTATCGTTGGCGGCCGGTGGCCATTGGCGGCGGAGGCTTCATCACCGGCTATTCCAGCGATCAATCCGGCGCCACCCGTGTTGTGCGGTCCGACGTCTACGGCGCCTATCTCTGGGAACCCGGCCGCGATCGCTGGACCCAGCTCGTGACGACGGCGAGCATGCCGGCGGCGGATCATGTCCAGGGCGGCATGGGCGAGGGAGTGTACGAGATTGTGGTCGCGCCCTCCGATCCCGACCGCCTCTACATGGCAGTAAAGGGCCGTATTTATCGTTCTTCCGATCGAGGAGGGCACTGGACGAGGCCGGGCGGCACGTCTCCGCCGCCGCTCGCCTTCGATCCCAACAGCGACTTTCGTCAGTATGGTCCGTTCATCGCCGTCGGGCCGCACAATCCCGATCTTGTGCTGCTGGGCACCCCGCGGGATGGATTGTGGCGATCGACGGATGGCGGCTCCAACTGGTCCCGGATTGCGTCGTTTCCGAACAACGTCGAGCTTCGGACATCCGGCGACCAGAAGAGCCCAGGTTCGCCGATCTGGTTCGAAAAGGGGAATGGCGGCGCCTATACCGGCCGCATATGGGCAATGGCGGCCGGCGTCGGCATGTTCGTGTCGGACGATGACGGCAAGACCTTCATGCCGCTCCCGCCCGGCCGGTCGCGGTCGAAGCCGATGGTGATCAAACGTGGCGAGTTCGCGCGGGACGGAAGCTTCTTTGGTGTCGATGAGGAGCACAAGAAGGTCTGGGTTTACAGGCGGAACAAGTGGATGGACCTGACGGAACGGGCCGCATTGCCATCCCTTGCCTATGCCGCAATCGCGATCAATCCTCGCAATGGAGATCTCTTCGTCTTCGACGTCGGGGGCCAGGCCTTCCGCTCGACGGACAACGGCGCAAGCTGGACGCATCTTCCTCATCGCTCGATGGCAGGCAAGGGCGACCCGCCGTGGCTGCGGGTCTCCAACCAGTCCTACTTTGCGACGGGCACGGTTCAGTTCGATCCGGTCGTGCCCGATCGGCTGTGGGTGGGCGCCGGAACCGGCGTCTATTTTGCCGATGTCGCACCGCCAAGCCTGGAGATCACCTGGACGAGCCAAACGCGCGGCATCGAAGAATTGGTGACCAACGATGTCGTCCAGCCGCCTGGTGGCGCGCCGCTGTTCGCCGCCTGGGATTTCGGCATTCATCGCAAGGATGATCTCAACGCCTTCTCGACCACTTACGGGCCGAAGGAGCGCGTTCTGATCAGTGCGCAGCAACTCGACTGGAGCCCATCCGATCCCAACTTCATCGTCACCAACGCTTCGGATACACGGCGATGCTGCAGCGAGGATGGCGATTCCGTTCTTGCCGGCTACAGCCTGGACGGCGGTCGGACCTGGTCCAAATTTGCCACCTTGCCACAGCCGCCGGGAACGTCGGCCGACGATCCTTGGCGGATGTCATTCGGCACGATCGCCGTCTCATCCGGTGACACGTACAACATCGTTTGGGAGCCGGCCTTCAACCGGTCGCCCTTCTACACGACCGATCGAGGCCGGCACTGGAAGCGTGTCGAGCTGGAAGGCGAGCACCTTCCGCTCACGGGCTCATTCCCATCGTTCTGGATGCCGCGCAAGACACTGGCCGCAGATCGCGTTCGCAGCGGAGTATTCTACCTCGTACACAGTGGCGACGGCGAGAACGCAGCCCTTGCGGGCGTCTGGCGGACGGAGGATGGCGGGGCCCACTGGAAGAAGGTCTTCAAGGGCGAGATCACGCCGGCGAGCGGCTATGCGGCCAAGCTGCGCGCCGTTCCCGGCAAAGCGGGTCACCTTTTCTTCACTCCGGCCATCATGGATGGGTCTGGCATCAGCCTGAAGCGCAGCATCGACGGTGGGGAGACCTGGACGTCGGTTCCGGAAGTGACCCATGTGGCAGATATCGCTTTCGGCAAGGAAGCGACCGGCGCCGACTACCCTACGCTTTTCATTTCCGGGCGGGTAGCCGGCGACTACGGTATCTGGCGCTCGATCGACAATGCCGCTCACTGGCAGAAGGTCGCGGATTTCCCGCTCGGCTCGCTCGATCTGGTCAAGGTGATCGAGGCCGACAAGGATGTGTTCGGTCGTGTCTATATCGGCTATCAGGGGTCGAGCTGGGCTTATGGCGAGCCGGCAAGGTGCCAGGCAATGCCATATCGATCAGGGGATACGAGCCAGTGTTTCTCGGTTCGCCAATGAGCATGCGTCGCCATCCGGCGGCGGTCGGCATGGCCCGCTCCATCGCCTGGGATGCCGGACGAGCTTGCGGACCAGGAGTATGACTGCGTCGGTCTACAGGGGAGAAGAGACCACAAGCACCGTCTCCAAGGTGCTTTTTGTGCTCCTTATCCTTTGCTCTGCGCTCAACGGATCATACCTGTTTGGCGGGGTAACATCGGCGTCGGCCGTGCAGGGGGCGAGCGGAAGCGGCGATCTGGTGAGGCAGGTGCTGTTCGGCAGCCTTTTCCTGCTGATCGTTCTGAACGTGCTGGCGGTCAAAGGAGCTGAAGCCCTTCTCGTCGTGCCCATCGGCCTTGCCGTGCTGTTGGCGTGGTGTTGGCTCAGCGTCTTCTGGGCGATTGACCCGGCGGTCTCGTTCCGGCGAGTCGCCTACACGACCATTGTCGCCCTGAGTGTGATCTATTCGATCAGCATGATCGACGATCGAACCGTCATGCAAATCCTTGTCTGGTGCATTGGCCTGATCGTTGCCGCCGACTGGCTGGTGATGCCGATTTTGCCTCAGGCCATCCATCAACTGGCCGATTCGGAGCCCGGCATTGCGGGTGCATGGCGCGGCATCCACGCGCACAAGAACGAGGCCGGCGCATTTTATGGCGTTGCTGTGCTTCTCTTCCTCGATATGGCCATCAGGAACTGCCAGCGCAGTTTGGCTCTTGTCCTGCTCGCGCTGTCGCTGGGGTTCCTGGCCATGACCAATTCCAAGACCTCGATCGGATTCGTCTTGGTTGCCGCATTGCTGGGCCTGCTTTACGTCCATGGTTATCGCAATCCCCTTTTGCGCAAGGTACTGGTATTCTGGGCGGCAGGTTTCGCGATTCTCGCTTTCCTCGCCGTTCAGGATCATTTGCCGGACGTCCTCGCGTACTTCGACGATCCGAGGTCGCTCTCCGGCCGGATCACGATCTGGGACGCGATGCTCGACTATGCGGCGAACAATCTTCCTCTCGGGTCGGGCTATGGATCGTTCTGGGCGATTGGCAATGCAAGCCCCATTGCACACCAGGGCGAGGAGTGGCTGACGCTGCTTGGAGTGGGCGACAGCGGTTATCTGGATGTCCTCGTGCAGACGGGTTTGACCGGCCTGATGATTCTGGTCGCGGGGCTGATCCTGCATCCCCTGTTCATCCTGGTGGCCCATGACCTCAGAACGCAGCAGATGCGCTGGCTTCTTGGCGCCGTCTTGACGTTTGCCTGGCTGCACAATTTTCTGGAGACGTCGTTCCTGAACCGGGCACACATCCTTTGGGTTTTCACGTTGATCGCCTACGATCTGCTCATTCGCCAAGCCCGACCGCAGCGACTTCCATGAAGGTTCTGATCGTCGGCGGTACCCGCGGCCTCCGAGGCGGCGTGGAGCGGTTTTGCTTGCGGGCGAGGGAAGCGCTGGCAGACATCGGCGGACATCATGTCGAGCACGTCTTTTCCGAGGCCGCGTATTTCCGCCTCGGATCGGTGCCTCGATTCTCCCGGTCTGTAAGGGCCTTGTATCGAGGCCGTCGCGCGGGCTGGGATTGCGTCTGGCTCCAGTATACGAGCTTCCCCGATCTCGCCGTCTTGGCCCTCTGTCGCTGGTTCGGTTACAAGGTGCTGGTCACGCCGCATCTGGGCGCGAACTGGGTTTCGCAGACAAATCCCATCTTGCGATATATCGGCCTCCGGTTGCTGGCGATGGCGCACGGGATTGCGCTTCTCTCGGAAAGCCAGGCGGAGGAGGTTGCTTTGCCCCCGATGCCGGCCAGGTTCAAGATCCTCACCTTCCTGCCGAGATCGCTATCCTCGGTGCGCAGGAACGATCCGGAAGCCGCCGAGCCGGACACCATGACCCTGATCCACGCAGCGCGGCTGTCGAAGGCGAAGGGTACCTTTTCGTTCATCGAGGTATGCGCGCGCCTGAAGCAATCGGGCCGTCGGGTTCGTGGCCGCCTCGCCGGATCATGTGATGATGCGACCGCACAGGAGATCCGATCGCTGATCTCGACGCGGAACCTCGTCGACGAGATCGAGTTTCTGGGCTCGTTGTCCGAGCGGGATCTCCTGGGAGAACTGGTTCGGGCCGACATTCTGGTCCACCTGTCCTGGATCGATTCATATCCGCTCATCGTGCTGGAAAGCATCGGATGCGGTGTGTTCCCCATCTGCCTGGACCTCCCCGGAGCCAGGGCGATCACCGGCTCGTACTGCGGTCATGTCGTCGGCGATCCCGATACGGAGAAGAAGGTCGCGGACTTCATCCTCGCGGCCGACCTGCCAGGGCTAAGGCGGAGTGCCAGGGTCGCCGGCAGCCGATTGCGGGCCGACTACGACTGGTCGCAATGCGTCTCGGTCTGCGAGCGTGCGCTGACGTCCGTGAGCGCGATGCCATGACACAGTCCAGAACCTTTCCTCCAACGAAAACGCCATGATCGAAGAAACATCAGGAAGATGGATTTCGTCACCGACCTATCGCAAAATCGAGTCGATGAGAAAGGTGCTGGCAGTCGCGTCCGGAGGTGGTCATTGGGCCGATCTTTGCCGCCTTTACCCGGCCTTCTCGGGCATGGATGTCGCGTTCGTCAGCGTGCACCCTAACTATGCACGGCAGGTGGATGGACATCGTTTTTACACGATGCGTGACGTCTCGCGCTTCGATCGTTGGGGGGTGTTTCTCCTGCTTCCCCAACTCGTGCGGATCATTCTGAAGGAGCGCCCGGACGTGGTGATCACGACGGGTTCGGCGCCGGCCCTGTTTGCCTTGGCATTGGCCAAGGTTCTCGTCAGGGCCAAGACAATCTGGATCGATGACATTGCCAATGTCGAGCAGCTCTCGATGTCGGGTTCCCTCGCACGCCACGTCGCCGATGTCTGGCTGACGCAATGGCCCGGCCTGCAGACCGAGCAAGGGCCAGAATATTGGGGAGCGGTCCTGTGATTCTGGTCACGATCGGAACGATGCTTCCGTTCGATCGACTGGTCCGGGCGGTCGACCGGTGGGCGGGGGAGCATACCGAAGAAGAAGTCGTCGCCCAGATCGGTGAGCGGGGAGAATACGAACCGAAGAACATGCGCTGGATGCGGTTGGCGGCGCCCGACGAGTTCGCGGCGATGGTGGATCGGAGCCGGCTGCTGATCGCGCATGCCGGCACCGGCAGTTTCCTGCTCGCGGCGGAAAGGGCACGGCCGCTCGTGCTGTTCCCGCGTCGTGCCGCGTTCAGGGAACACACATCCGACCATCAACTTCAGACCGCACGCTGGCTGCGCGAGAAGGCAGGCGTCTATGTCGCCATGACCGAAGATGAGCTGCCAGGCGCCATCGCCGCCGCGTTGGCCCGCCCCGACATCGCGGTCGAGGCCTTGCCGCGCTATGCACCGGCTCCCTTCGTCGAGCGTATCCGCAAGGCATTGTTGGAATAGGCGCATGCTGTGACCACGACGAGGCCGCGTGGCAGCGCGCTTGACGAAGAGTTCCTCGGCGAGAACACTGGTGGGCGCTGCGTCCAGGCGACATCGATTTGGGGCGAGGGCGACGCTGGATGACCAAGGGACCGACTCCCATCCTTGCCCGGCCGCAGGGCGGCGAGATCCTCAATCTCCAGTTTCTGCGGGGTGCGGCCGCGTTGCTGGTCGTCGCCTGCCACCTGCTGGAGCGCCTGGTCAAGCGCGATCTCTATCCGATCGAATATCGAGATCTTGCCTGGGCTCTGGGCGAGGTGGGAGTCGACACGTTCTTTGCCATCAGCGGCTTCATCATGGTGCATACGACGCTGAACAGCTTCGGCGAGCGAAGGAAGGCCAGGCAATTCATCCGGCGCCGCTTCGTCCGGGTCGCGCCGCTTTACTATCTGACGACCCTTGGGATGATCGTCTTCAGGCTGGTGGTGGATCGGACCGGCGCGCTGCCATCGGTTACCGAGCTGGCGAAGAGTCTCGCCTTCATCCCTTATCCGGATGCCGACGGGTTGATGCGTCCTGTCTATGGATTGGGTTGGACGCTCGAATACGAAATGTATTTCTACTTGCTGTTTACCCTCGGTATGTGTTTCCGGGCGCGCGTGGGTCTGCTCCTCGTCCTGTTGGTCCTGTGTCTTCAGGTGGCATTCGGGATGCAGGTCGCGACAAGGCTGGGCGTCGAGTCGGAACTCGGCGTGATCGTGGCCTATCTCGCACAACCGATCGTGCTCTACTTCGTGATCGGCATCGGCATCGCGCTCGTCTATCGCGCGTTCGGAGGAGCATCGACGATCAGGATACCCGATTCCGCGGTATGTGTTCTGGGCTTCGCCGTGATGCTGGGGGCGGCGGTCGATCTCACCGTTCCGCGCTACCTGGCGATCGGGGTTACGGTGAGCCTGCTTGCGCTGTTGCGCTCGCGCACGCCGTCTCGTGCCTTCTCCGCCATCTCGCGGATATGCGGCGATGCTTCCTACAGCATCTATCTGACCCACAGTTTCATCCTGGGCGTCATCGCCCTGTTCTTTGCCAAGGTTGGCGTCGGCGGTACGCCGGCTCTGCTGCTGTATGTGTGCATCGCCGGTGCCATCAGCCTTGCTGTGGGATGGTTCACCTGGCGACTGGTCGAGAAGCCGATCGCTGCTGTCCTGAAAGGCCGGCAGAGCACTGCTGGGTCCAGGATCGAAGCCATTGCGCCTTAGCGCGTCGTCCCCTTGCGTGTCGTGGGGCCAACCGTCCTAACGGGCTGCTGAAGAAGGGTTTTGAGCCTACGTCCCGGCAATGTCGATTCACATGCGTCCAGGCGATATCGTTCAAAGACGGCGCTGAGACCGCACGTCGGAGTCAGGATTGTGCCGGTCTCGATTCGATTGCGGCGCGTCATGTCGTGGTTCCCGACTTTTCAACAGCCCGCCAGGTCAGGTCGCCACCCGTTGCGGTCGGAGGTCCTCGGCCGGCGTCGGCCAGTACCTGGCGACCAGTTCGCAGGTGTGGCGGATATTGCTTCGGCTGGAGGCGCCAAAGACGATCGATTTGATGTTCGGCTGATCGCACACCCATTTGATCGCTTCTTCGGCCGGGATCGCCCCCGAGGCGAAAACCGACATCGCGATCGCGCGGAACCTTCCGGTGCGCAGCGCCCGCTCGTTGGCGGCGATGCCGCCAGACATCCGGAAGCCGAGCTTGTTGATGTTGGCGCAGATGATCGGGTTCTCGATGCCGACCTGCTCCAGCGCCTGTAGCAGCCGCGGCATGTTCATGGTGATGAAGCCGGGCTCGGCTCCGTAGCTGTCGCGGACATGGTCGGCGAAGAGCCGGAACGCCTCGTAGAACCCCAGCCCGAGCAGCAGATCGACGACGACGTTCTGGAGGAAGATGACAGGCGTCTCGAGGCCGCGGAACATCTTCATTTCCGCGTCGATGAGGGGCGTCGCCATGCCGCGGATATCCTTCTTCGCGACCGCGAGACCGCCCTTGAGAACGGCATTGATGCGGCCCTCGTCCGGCAGGAAGCGCCTGAGGGCGCCCAGCATGCCTTCCTCTGTCACGGCATTGGCATATTTGTGGGCGTAGGGCATCGACGGATAGAAGACGAACTTGGCGTATCGTCCGGGGTCGGTGCGAACGCGATCGCAGATCTCCGAAATGCGTTCATGCGTCGTGCACATGAACGTCCTGACGCCCAGCTCCAGGGCCACGTCGAGCACTTCCATGATCGCATCGGTGTCGCGAAAGCGCATCGCCTGTGCGCGCGCCTTGCTTTCCGACATGTGGTTCACGCCGAAGAACTGATTGTCACCGAAGAGAAGCTTGTCCACGCGGGTCTCACATCTACCGGGAGCCGAGGAACGAGAATGGTTTCTTCGCCGGAGCCTTGGTCGGCGCGCGGGCGAGGGCGGCGCCCTGACCGTTGGTGAGGCTGCGATCTGCCAGCAGCATGGCGATCACTGTGTCGGTCTCGCTGGCGCTCTCGAACGAATTGATGTTTTCCGCCCGCTTCTCGGCGATCGCCGTCACGAAGTAATCCAGCTGTGCGGAATATTCCTCGCCGCGAAGATAGAACCAGACGGGGCCCGTCAGGTGCGTCGTCGAGCGCGTGTTCCACCCCTGTCGATAGTCGGCGAGGCCGGCATGAGGCTCGCGGAGGTAAACCTGCATTTCCTGACGGTCGGCGCAAATCTGCCCGTTGGTCCCCCACAACGTCAGCTTGGTCGTCATCTTGCGTTGGGATTCATCGCACCAGTTCACCGAAAGCTGGGCGCTCAACGGGTTCGGAGAGGTGTAGTGGAGTGTCGAGTAGACCTCGTCGTCCGTATCCTTTGAGAAGATCTTGCCGATCAACGTTCCACCCACTGCATCTGGCGCTCCGAAGTACCAGTTGAGGAGGTTGATGGGGTGGGCGGCATAGTCGTAGAGGCATCCGCCCCCGGCATTGCGCTGGCTGCGCCATGTGGATCCTTTGGGCCGCAGAACGACCGGTCCATAGGCTTCTGCCAGCACGTGCGTCACCCGGCCAAGCGCGCCGAGGTCGAGCAGGCGCTTGACCTCCTGAAAGGTGCCGACGAATCGATAGTGGTATCCGACTTGATTGACGAGCCCCTTGCTCTGGGCCAGCGCTGCAAGCTCTTTCGATTGGCCGGGGTCGAGTGTCAGCGGCTTCTCGCAAAAGACATGGATCCCGCGGGCCATCGCCTCCTTCATCATGTCGAAGTGATATGCCGACGGCGTTGCCAGGATCAGGCCGTCGATCGCAGTCTGGTCCAGCATCTTCGAGTAGTCCGAATAGACCGGAGTGCCTGTGTGCTTGTTCAGCAGATCCAGGAAATACTCGGTCGAATCGCAGGCAGCCACGACCTCGACCTTTTCGTGGGCCTTGATCATCGAGAGATGGGAGACACCCATCTTCCCAAGACCCACCACAGCCATCCGGATCATTCAGAAGTCCAACCCATGTTGCGGGTGTCGCTTAACAGCTTCTGCTCTTAGTAAAATAGCGTAAAACTGTGTCAAACCTGAGACCGCAGTTGTGCTGTATTCCCCAGCCTGGGCCGCTATGCCGCCTTGCGTGACCGGATCATCTGGGATCGGCCAGGTGAGGCATCCGACCATCAGCAGCTGCAGAAGCAGGGTCGCCAGGTCCATGCCTCCGAAGGTGCGGTGAAGCTCGACCCCGAGGAACACGGTGCCTGCATGGTCCAGCTCGTCTCGAAAATCCGCAACGACCTCAACAGCGCGACCAAGCCGTTTCCGGCGTGCATGACGATGCGATTGCGACAGCGCTGCAGATCGCGAGGCAGGCCATATCCGCCAGTCCGTAGGCCAGGGTCTTCCTTTGGGGGGGCCTGGCAGCCGGCTGTGCAGTCCTCGCGTAGATATACTCTGCTATGACTTTCCGGTAGCGCCGACGAGCAGTTTATAGGCGCGGTGGAAACCGCGCGGCGGTATTTTGCAGCCATGAAACGATGGGCTATGGCGGGCGCGATCAACGTCGGTGCGGCATTGGTCGCGGCGCTCGCATTCGGCGCCTGGAAGCGGCTGAATCCGCCACAAGTCGAGCATTCGACACGTATGGAAGGCACGATCACTGCCGGATTTTACGAGCAGCACGTCGATGACGTTGGATTCATAACCCTGGCCAACAAGCACGTCACGGCGCGCGAATTGGCGGGAAGTCGCGTTCTCTACGATGCCGTCTACACGACGGGCGCCGATCATTTTCGCCTCGTCCCGACGGCTACGAAGGCTGACAGATGCATTCTCCTATTCGGTGACTCATTCACTTTCGGGGAAGGCGTCAGCGATGACGAGACATCCGCCGCGCAGATCGTTGAGAAGAGCGGCGGCCGCGTGGCCGCCAAGAACTTCGGGATCGGCGGATGGGGACCGCACCAGTTTCTTGCCGGGATCCAGTCTGGACGTTTCCGGAGGGCCGTTTCCTGTACGCCAACCGATGCCCTTTATCTGCTGATCCCGGCCCAGCTGGCGCGTGTTGCCGGCATAGATCAGTGGGACAAGTATGGGCCGCGATTTCGTCTCGGACCCGATGGTCGGCCCGTCCGAGCCGGAAATTTCGATGATAGTACCTTCAGCTGGCGCAGACTGATCGGCCTCGACGCGATGTCCGAAACCGGCCAGGCTGACCTGGCCGCGGCCCTCATCATCGAGGGCTCGCGCGACCTGAAGCAGCATTATCCCGGCCTTCGTTTCCAGGTTCTCATCTGGAACACGGACAACAGCTTCCCGCGGGATGTCATGAAAAGGACGGAGCGCGGGATCACCGCGGCGGGCATCGGCATACATTCGATGGCCGAGGTCATTCCGCAATTTTCCAAGGTTTGGCCCGATTATGTACTGGCGCCTGACCTGGAATGGCATCCGAATGCCCGCGCCTACGAACGGATAGCGGATTTCGCCATTCGTTTGACCCGATAGAATCGATACTATTGGTCACTGGCGCAGGCCTCCCGCTGGATCAAAGGTTGATTCTGGCCTGTGGTGTGCACATATATCGGCGCATAAGGCGCCTCTTGGCGCGGGAGGGAGCATGGGACCAGCCATATTTCGGGCTGACGAATTGCTCAGGGCAATCGAAAGCCTTCTTGAGGATGGCGAGATCGAGAGTGGGACGCCGGCCTATCCGGTTGCATGGAAGGCCGCCCGAGAGGGCTATGCTGCGCTCACTCCAAGAGAGCGCGGCGTCTTCGATCGCGACATCAAGCCCGCCCTCAGTCGACACGGTGTGGACAGTGCGCGGGCCGCGTAGAGGGTCGATCTTGGCAGCCTTGGCGGTATCCAGCGGGCCGATCACCGGGCCGGATTCCAGCCGGTTCCGAAACGCCTCATAGTGCGGGTCTAAATCTAACCCGCACTCAGGGCACGCCTGCAGTGTTGGCCGAAGCGAGCGCCGCCATTGCGTCGGTCCCCGCATCAAGCGGTCCGGGCGAACCACCACCGGCGGAAGGTTACGGGCTGCCCAGCGCTGGCTCAATGCGATGGCGCCGGCCGCAGCATCGCCTTCGGCAGAATGCCGCGCTTCCCGTTGACCAATTGCACGTCGTAGGCCGGCTCGTTGCCGTGTGCGCCCTCGTGCGGCCAGATGCGCGTGACGCGGCCCCGCACCCAGTCCCGGCCATACTTCGCCTCGATCTCCTGGCCCACGGCAAAGGCATAGGCCGGTGTTGCTGTGCCGGCCGCCGGCGGAGAAGCAGGAGTGTGCGGACATAGCACCTCCCATTGCTGCGAGATCCGCAGCCCGCTGTCGGGTCCATCTGTCCCAACCACCTTGCCGGACGGATCGCGCCATTTCGTGCGCCCCTTGCCGATGCCGTTGGTCCACACCCCGGCGAGGCTGTAGGTCGTTCCATCGATCGCGGTAATGCGGCCGTGCACGCAGTCTGCCGTCGCCCGATAGGTGGTCCGCACGTCTTCTGACGCGAGCGCGTCCTGCACGCAGCTCGCGACGTGCTCCGGTTGCCAGTTCTCGCACCAGTCGGTTGCCCCCTCGCGCGTAATGCGTGCCACCGCTACGGCGTGGGTGGTACCGAGGCCGGACGATTCCACCACCGTAGGGCTCAGGCACTTGCCGCAGAGCGACAGCCATGGCGGCCGCGGTCCGCTGGCGTTGACGGCTGCCGCCGAGGCGCATACCAGCAGCAATCCGACGGCCCACGCGATGCCCCGCGCCACCAGCCGATCTCTCGCCATTCCCCCCTCCATTCCAGAACCGCTGCGACCTTACCGGCAAGTAGGCGGCACGACCATTTCCATGGCAGCGACGCCGCGGCAACCGCTCGCGCCGCAGGAAGCCATTAGGAACTCGTACAGCGCTTTTGAGGGACGGCGGCTAGGGGGAGGCCAGCCAGGTCGGAAATCGAGTCCCTGAGTCAAAAAACCGGCCTTGCGAATCTCGCCCATGTGCTAGGTCGGACGGGCTGCCAATCTAGAAGGGAACATGATCCGTTACCGAGGCCGGCGCTCGCACGGCATTTGGCTCCTAATCCCGCTGTTGGCATTGACTGCGTGTGATGCCGAGCAGGGCGATGGCTGGAAGAATCGGACCGATGGCTTGCCGGCTGGCCTCGCCGATACACAGGACTGTCACTTCGAAGCCCGGCGGCAGGCTGAGGCGCAGTATCCGCCCCAACGTATTGGCACGCCAGGTCAGGAGGTGACCGTCCAGAACCGGGATCTGTTCTCAGCTGAAACCTCCTTCTTCCAGGAATGCATGCGCCGGAAGGGGTTTGAGCGCTGAGAAGGCCTGTCGCAGTTTCAATCGTTGCGAGCTTGCCGAGCCATTCGGGGCGTGGAATCATCTCGTAATCAACCTAAGCGAGTACCGCCGGATGCTTGAGACAAAATGATGGTCTGGACGAGGAGCGGTGATAGGCAGGCGCTGCAAGTGCAGGAACGCGAACGGCAGCACTTTGAAAGGGAGCTACGGAGCATCCTTGAGGTCCGGGAGGCTACGCTTGCCCTCGCACGGATGACCAGTGAGGAGGCCTTCAGCTTCGACCCGGAGATGAGTGGCGGCCCCGCTGCCAAAACACTGAGGCATCATCGGCGAGAGATTCCACAGTTCTTCGGTGTCGTCCATGAGAACGCCGATCGTCCGGCTTGGGCGAAACTAGAGAAGTGGATACGGGCGACGATGCAGGTGGATGTAGACCGACAGTTTCAACCCTTGCGAGCTTGCGAGGAAATACTGCTCGTGTAGCGATTACTTCCATATTGGGGTGGGGCTAAGTCCCAGGGAATTTAATGCGAAGTATTGTTCTAGTGGTTATTGCCACGCTGTTGGTAGGCGGGTGCGCTACACAGGCTCAGCGCGAATACCAGCGGATGGAACTGGCGGCCAAAGCTACCGTAGCGGACAGCACCGCGTGCTGGGCCAAAGCCTACTCGAGCGCGCAATGGTCGGCCCTCAAGGGTAAGTTGCCCGATTTTCACGACAATGGTCTACCGCCGATGTCGCTCCTAGTCGATCGGACGAAACCGACCGAGGCCGAGGCGGCGATGTTGCTTTCATTCCATCAGGAGTACGTCACCCCCTGCCGCAAGTTGACTCTGAATGACATCGGCAACGTGCATCCATCGCTAACGGCTGTCTTCGCACAGGCCTATGCGAACAGTGACGCTGAGTACGCAAAGCTGGTGCAGCGACAGGAGACGTGGGGAGAGTTTGCCCAAGCCTATAGCCAGGAAAAGCAGCGGTTCATAGCTGCCCTCGATAATGCTGGCGGCAAGATCCAACAGCAGCTCGACGCGTCGTATCGCTACGAGATCCAGCAGCGACAAGCCGCGGCGGATGCGTTCTCAAACTGGGCATATCAGCAGCAGGTCATTGCCGCTCTAAATCAGATGGCTCAACCCCGAGCGGTCGCACCACCAGCGTTGCAAGTCCCCCAAATGCGAACGATCAATTGTACGCGCTACTACAACACGGTGAACTGCACCAGCTATTGATTTGGGAGAAGTACATGCGAGGAATTGTCGGCGTTCTGGCAGGGACGGCCATCTCCGCGGCGTTGAATGGTTCGGCCTGGGCGCAAAGCTATGGAACTGGTAGCAACCCCTATAACCATCCGACACAAGTCTATACGAACAGGAATGGCACCTACGTGCAGCCGCACCAACAGACCAGTCCGAACGGCACGCAGTAAGACAACTTCAACACCAGAGGGAACTACAATCCCTACTCAGGAAAGACGGGAACTCGGTTTCTCAGCCGACACGAAGGGCACGGTGCTAAGATTGGCCTTGAGATCGGCCTTGATCAACCGCCGGACGGTGTCGGCGCGCTGAGTTTCGGCCTTCGCAGGTGCCGCTTCTTTGGGGCCAATCGCGCGCGTGCCGGCTGATCATCAACTTGCGTATCGGGAATCTCGCCAGCGGCGTTGCCTGCGCGGGCCGCTCGGGCAGCCCGGTGCGCCCCGCCTGCCGTCGGCCGATGATCTGCTTTGCTTTTTGAGAAGGGAGTGCCGCGGCGCCCCCCGAGGTGGCGATCAGAAGGCTGAAGCCTTGGCGAGCGCATCGCTATAGACGGGCACCACGAGCCGCTCGATCAGCGATTGCTGCTGGGCGCCGAAGACATCGCGTTCATCGGTCGAGGCCGAGATGTTCGGACGATCGATCGAGATCTTGATGGCGTTGCAGCTGTCGACGAAGAAGGTACCGACCATTTGGCTCGCCGGCAGGCCCAGAAGCTTCGCTACCGCTTCGGCATGGAAGACATTCGACCGCAGGCCAGTCTCGTACTGCTCCGGCGAGTTGAAGATGATGTCGAAGGTCAGGCGATTGATGCCGGCATCCTTCGAGCGGATGACGGCGGCCATGTCGAGCAGCCACTCGTCGCCATGGTGCGGGCCGGCCGGCGGCACGTCGGCGATGCGCGATAGAGTGCGGTCGTCCAGATTGCCCGTGTAGCCGGTGATGCCGATATCGAAATAGGTCGGCCGGGCCTCGCCCTCCGTCTGCCAGTCGCCGCCATTGGCGCGGTAGTAGGTGATGGGGAACATCGTCTCCTTGATCACCGCCTCGTTCTGCAGGAGGTGATAGAGCGTCCATTCATAAGCATCCGCCGCGTCGAGGCCAACGAGCGAGCCGGGTTTGGCCGGCACCAGGCTCGTCACCCGGGCGACGTCCTCCGCATGACGCCGCGCCAGCGCTGCCGGATCGCGATCGATCGTGCGGACGAGGGCGACGGGATTGCAGGCGTCGGCATCGACGATCTCGTAGGTGGCATTGGCGAGAGCATCCGGGAACTCCTCCCTGACGATCTTGAGCACGGCGGCCTTGATCTTCGCATAGTTGGCAAAGAACACAGGGTCGCGCGTGCCGCTCGGCACCACTGCGCCGAAGCTGCCGTCCTCGCGCTGGAAGGCGACGAGGTTGGGCGACATCGGATAGGCGATGTTGCCGGCGGTCGCCTTGCGGCCGGGATAGCCGTAGTGAATCAGATAGTGGGTGAGGAGGCTGGCAAGCAGGATGGCGCCCTCCTGCGTCTTCGAGGTCGTCTCGATGATGATGCCGAGCTCTCGCTCGTTGCCCGACACCGGCCGGGCCTGGACGCCGTTGCGGCCATAGACCGGCACGTCGGCCGGCACCTTGGCGAGGTCGGCGGGGTCGATGCGAAGCAGCGAGACTTTTCGGGAGCCGAGGCGGCGCGCCCCTTCGAGCTTGATACTCCACGGCCAGGGTTTGGTGGAGCGAACGAACTGGCTGTTGCGGATGCCGGCCGTTCTTGAGTCCTTGGCGAAGAACTCGGTCTTCTCCATCACCAGAATGCCTTCCGGGTAGAACTGCAGTTGCGGGTGGCTCTCCTCGTAGAGCGAGTGGGCGGCGATCGAGTAGGGCGTGCAGCGACGGTCCGGATTGGGTGCCACGAACAGGGCCGAGCCGTCATCGTAGATCTCGGCGACGAGGCAGTCCGAAGGCGAGCCCGGATCGCAGGCGAGCGCGCCACATTCAAGCACATGGCCGACATGATAGGCGACGCCGGGGTCGACGCCGCGGCGGATCATGTCGGAGGCGAACAGCGCAATGTCGCAGGAGCGGCCGGCGATGACATATTGCGCGCCGCTCCCGAGCGCCGTGATCAAGGGGTGGATGCCCATCTGGCCGACGATGACGCTCTCGCGCAGGGCATCCTCCGACAGGTCAGGGCCCATCCCGGTCGGGCGCAGGGCGCCGGCCTTGAACTCGCGGATGACGATCTCCGGGTCGAGTTCGGCGCCGATCACCGCCACCTTGGCATCCTTGACGCCGAGCTCGGCGAAGACCTCCTTGGAGAGGTCGAGCATGTAGGCGAGGTTGCGGTTGCCACCGGCCATGCCGGAGGAGCCGAGGATCACCGGCGCGCCGGTCCGCTGCGCAGCCTCGACCATATGACGCCAGTCGGCCTTGACCGCCTCGCGCTCGAAATATTCGGTGCCGGTACCGAGATAATAGGGGCCGGCATCCATCGAGCCGGCATCGGAGATGATGGCGTCGATACGACCCTGGAGGGCGGTTTCGAGCGATTTCTTCGGATAGCCATATCCGAGCGCTCCGCAGGCGGAGACGACGCGATAGACGAGCTTTGCCATGATGACACCCGGTGGATTGCGAGGATGCAGCCCCAGCGCCGCCCCTTCCGGGCTCTCAAGAACAGTATGGATGGCTGGGAAACAAATACCGTCTCAGTATCCGGCCATAGGCAACGCTTATGGCCGGTCAGGCACCGGCAACCTCGATGCCCTTCGCGCTGCTCGGCACAATGGCTCCCCGCAGGAACGACGCCAGGAGCTTTCGCACGGCCTCGCCCGGTCGCGTGAGCGGCGCATCGCTCGACCAGATCACCGAGGATGTCAGGTGTAGGACCGGCGTCACGATCGGTATGCACCGCAGCGGTTCTCCGGTGAACTCCGCCTGGTCGCTCCTGGGCAGGACGGTTGCACCGAGTCCCTGGCCGACCGCGGCCAGGATCCCTGACAGGACGTCTGCCTCGGCCACGACATGCGGCACGACACCGGCTGCGTTGAAGGCGGTGTCCAGCATGCGTCGCACCACGTTCGGCTGGCTTGGAAGAACGAGCGGCTCCGACGCGAGATCCGCCACGGCGATCTTGCTGCGCGTGTCCCGAGCCGTGGTCTTGCAAATGAAGAAAAGCCGCTGCCGAAAGAGGGGCTCGCGCAGGAAAGTGGCGGTGAGATCATCCTCGAAGACGACGGCGAGATCGAGGGTGTGTGCCTCGATCCGGCGCTTGAGCGTCTCGCTGTCGGCGCTGATGAGCTTCAGCAAGACCTTTGGCAGTGCCGTTCGGCTCGCCTCCATCAGTGGACCCGAGAATTGGGCCGCAAGCGTCGTCGACATGCCGAGGCTCACCGTGCCCTCCGCCTCCGCACCGGTCGAGCGAACGATGTCCGGCAGTTGCTCGACCTGGCGCAGGATCGACACCGCTTCGCGGTAGAGCGCCTCGCCAGCGGGGGTTGGGCGGACGCCCCGCGCGGTCCGCAGCAACAGGCCGATGCCGAGCCGTTCCTCCAGCTCTGCGATCTGCTGGCTCAGCGCCGGCTGGGCGACGTGGATCGTCGCGGCAGCGCGCGAGAAGCTGCCAGCGTCGACGATCTTAACGAAATAGCGTAGATGACGCAGCTGCACGACACACCGGGATCGACCATGTCGTCGTATTAGGCCACGTCAGAGGCAAGAGCCACAACCACGCCGAATGTCCGGCATTTGCCATCTCATTACGACAGGCGGTCGTCTCCGCGGCCCAATATGCCTGCGATGCAGGAGGATTAGATGGGGACGACGGGACCGTTCGGGAAGGGCCGACAAGCTTGATCGTTAGCTGCGACCTGGACGCGAGGGCTTGAATACCGATGACAGGGGCGTTGCTGCGCACTTGGCCCATCTCAATGGAGAGCGGTTCACAGCAGCTCTGCCACCCCGGGCGCGATCGACAGTTACGGTTCGACCAGGTCGTCCGCTCGGATCCGTTCACACTTCATCGTTGTCAGCCTAGTCGTGGGGAAACACGCAGGGTGGTCACAACCTATGAATTTCTGCCGATTGCTTACCCAGCGTTTACCCGACCGGCCGTAGGTTCAAGCTTGGGATAGCCAAGTTATTGCAAAGCTTGGCGCTCCCAACGGGAGTCGAACCCGTGTTTCAGCCTTGAGAGGGGAGGCATGTTCATCTTCCTTTCAAGGCCTTAGTCTTGTTTGTCTGCGCCAACGCCTCCAGTTTTTCGACTCCTCGCCCTGCGACACCGCGTGGGGTGACGTGCTGATAGCGATGCAGAGAGCGGGCATCGCGCCAGGCGCCGAGATCAGCGGCTTCCCGATCCGAGATGCCAGCCTCAAGCGCGGCGGTTGCCAGAGCGTGCCGCGACTGGTGGGGCGTGTAGGCGACGCCAAGGCTTTCCCGTAGCGGCTTCAGCCAGCGATAGACGCCGGTGCGCGTGCGCCAGGGAAAGACGAGGGGCGCTTTCTTGGGCAGCATGGCCAACTCGGCGACAAGTGCTGAGGAGAGGGGAATAACGATCCGCTCGTCCGTTTTCCCAACCTTCACAGACACGCGCGCCAAGACCAGATTTGTGGCCGCCCATTCGATTTTGAGGGCGTCCGTCACTCGGAGGCCGGTTTCGTACAAAACTGCCAGAAATGCCCGTTTATGGCCCTGCGTAGCATTCAGGAGCGCAGCCATGGTTTCGTCGGTCACGGGCTGCCGCGGAGAACGCCTCGGCTCGGGGAACTTCTTGATACGGCGGTACTCGACCCAGCCTTGTTCGCTGGCGTAGTGCATGACGGCGGCGATAGGGACGATCACCTTCCGGTTTTTGGTCGCTCCTGAGCCGTTTGGGAGGAGCCGGTTTGCGGCGTCCACGACATGGATATGCCGGATCTCCGAGAGGGGCTTATCCTCGAACCACGCGGTCACCCGATCGATGAGGCGTCGCTCAGATTTGGAAGGATTGCGCCAAGCCGTGAATAGCTCGGCCGCCTTCTTGAAACCTACCTGCTCCCCGGCGTCGGGAACCCGATCACTGACGAGGGCTGCGTAGTATTGCGCTGCCCACGCCTCAGCGCGGCCGCGATCTGTCTCGCCCGTTGAGACTTCAAAGCGCTTACGATTGATCGTCCCCCGGACGTAGAAGAAGGGGCGCTTTCTTGGCTCGATGAGCCGGTAGGGCATTCGTCTCGGCATTTCCTCTCCTTGGCCTTCAGCAGTTCCAGGTCCGAGACCTCGATGCGCTCCAGCCTACCAGAGCCGAACGTCGGGATGCGATGCTCCTCGAGCTTGCGGACCAGCGAGCGGCGCGACCAGCCGAGTTCCTTGGCGGCTTCTGATAGGCTAAGGGCACTCATCTACCGTGCTCCTAATGGCTTCCTGAGCAGGGTCATTCGTCGACCTCAAAGCCGCCAGCTTTCAGACCCGCAATGAAGGCCTCCTTGAAGGCCGGACACGGTTTCGGTTCGAGCCATGGCCCGCAGTGGACCAGCCTGCCGATTCCGCGCGCGTCGCGGATGATCTTCTTCGGCCAATACTTCTCGACAACGTTCCATGCCGCCGCGAGCATCGCCGGCGTGATGCTAATGGGCTGTGTCATTTTCCTCTCTCAGCCCAATTCACGGCCATGCAGACCAACGAGAAGATCACAATGAAGCCAAGAGGGATGCCAAGCCCAAAGGCAGCGGCTTCTCGCAAGTTATCGGCCGTCACGACATAGAACAGGGCATTGGCTGTTGCCAACGCGCCCCATAATAGTATGTATCGACTGCGTTTACTCATCCGCCGGTCTCCCCGCGAGGGCGCGCGCTCTTCGGCAAAGTTCCTTGCGCTCGGATGACTGCGTGCCGTTCGTCATATCGTAGGTCGCGTCTTCGAATTCGTCGGCCATTTGGCGAAGCATCGCGCTAAGTTCCGCCTCCCGCACCCCTGAGCCTGCCGGGCGGCGGGTGTTCTCGGAATGTGCTGAAGTTTCCGGTCCATTTCCGGAAAGAACCTCGCGCGAACGTCGCAATTCTCTATAGGCCGCTCGCAATATCTGGGCTTCGTCGCAGGCTTTGCCGTGGTAGCAGTCGATGCAGGACCACGGCGCGTCGCCGGGATGCTTTTCGAGCCGGCGACTGATTGAAACCAGCAGTCTGTCCCGTTCAGGTGCCGGCAGCGGTTCGGTCATTGTGGGCTCCGAAGAACGTGTTCGACATCGGCGGCTATCTCAGCGAGCCGCCTCCGTTTGGCGTCCATCCGCTTGAGAAAGCCACGAGCCAGAGTCCAATGCACTGAACTTCGCATATCATCGGTCAAGTTCTTCAGGAGCCGTTCGGCCTCCGCTAGATCAAGCTCGAGGTCTTGTACCTTGCCTTGGAGTTGAAGGTTCCACGCCTCAGCCATCGACATGGCGCCGCTACTCATCAGCGCTCTCCTTTGCGCCCGGTGTGGGGCGGGTGAGAAGAGTGTCTACAAAATCAAGATCAGCTTTGATTTCGTCCGCGAATTCAGCGTCACCATCATCGTAAGCAGCCCAGATATATTGTCTGCCCAACTTTAAGGCTCGCATCACGTCGGCCTCCCTGTCAGGGGCACACTCCGCGGAGAGGGCGGCACGGGCGAGACGCCGTGCGTGCTCCTGACGATAAGCTGGGGCGTCATCAAAGGTTAACTTTCGGGCGAGATCGACGCCGTCGATCATCTGCCCCGCCGGCAGAAAGAAAGGCTCTTCTTCATAAATTGCTTTGGCAATCCGCTCCACATCCCCGCCACGCTCGCCAGTGCCGCGGAGGCGCTTGAATGCTATGCAGGCAGCATTCCATGCGTGCTCCGGAGCGATATCGACGCTCTTCAAAATCTCTTCGGCAAGTTCGGTAACTTCGCGTTCGTTCATCCTCATCTCCCCGCGCTGGTGTTCGCTTGTTGCATCACCGGCTCCGACCATGGTCCGCTGGCGGGCACCGGATCGACGCCGTGCCAAAGCTCCTGCCGGCTACAGACCGGACACGTCACAAGGCTCACGTTCGACGGCCAGGCGAAGCGGACGCCGCCGCAGCACTCGATGACGAGCACGTTGAACCGCAGGCCTGGCAGGCCTCCTTGACCTTCCCGGCGCCGTTGCAGTGTGAGCAAACGAGTTCGGTCATCGCGGCATCTCGCGATGCTCGTAGCCGTCGAGCACGGCACCGGCGCGCTTCTTGCCGACTCGGAATGTAAGACCGCCTTTAGCCGCAGTAGCGAACTCGACGCCGTGTTCCGCAAAGGCGTGCTTGGGTGCCTGCTTGGCCGTTCCGCCATAGTGCAATTTCATCCGACCCGGTTTGACCGCCGTCGCGCCATGGACCTTGCCGAAGCCGGGCAGGATTTGGCCGACGGGGAGATATTCGCCCCACTGCTTGAAGAAGAACGGCACGTTGGCGCCGTCGCACTGGTCGCGTAGCGAGCGCACCCAATCGGGGTGCATTGGCCGAGCGCCGGGGCCGCTCTCACCGCCGGTGATCACCCAGTCGAGGCGACTGCCGTGAGAGCCGCCTATGCCGCTCGACCGGAAGCCCGTCAGAGAATCATCGACGTAGGCCCCATGCTCTGTCTCCCTGATGAGACGATCTAGTCGGAGCGGCCCGAGCAGCGGCTCGGCCGAGATGAAGCGCTTGGCCGCCGGCGTACCGAGCAAGTGCGGGATGCGCTGCTCGGCCTCCTGCTGGCGCTCGGCCGAGACGCCCAGCCAGATTCCGGGCGGTGGCTTGTCGGGCCAATAGTCTTCGCAGGTGGCGCGGGCATCGTCTCTGCGGCGGTTGAGCGGATCGGTGTGTTCGAGCACCAGGCTTTCCGCCGTGGCGTTGGCGATCTCCCAGAATTCCTCGTTATGCAGCAACTCGCGCATCCGGTCCGCTCGCTTCGTCAGGATCTGAAGCGTGTGCTTGCGAAGATGCACGGCAGCGATCGCCGTGCCGTAGATCGTGGCGATCTCCGTGATGGGTAATCCCTCGTGAAAGAGATCGGACATCGAGTTCACGAAGATGCGGCGTGGCTTTCGCCATCGTATCGGAACATCGATATTGTGCCAGGCAACCGCGACCTTTCCGGTCCAGACCGGATTGCCGTTCACGCGCTTGGTGAGGCCGCGATATTGGGTGACCCGACGATATTTCTCATCTATCGCCTCTATCCGCGCGGCCATGCGCATGGCGTAGCAGTTGGTGCAGCCCGGCGAGACGATCGAGCACCCCGCGACCGGATTCCAGGTGGCGTCCGTCCATTCGATCATGGTCGCCGCGCTGGTGGAAGGATTCGCTCGCTCACGTTGTTCGCGCGCACCTGTTCCTCGACTTCTTCGACAAGCGCCGGCTTCTTTTCGAAGCCGGTGGCATTCATGCCGGCCCGTTCTGCTGCCTCAATTATCGCGCCACTACCGGCAAAGGGATCGAGCAATAGACCGCCCGGTACCGCGTAGGGGGCCACCATCCAATCGGCCACCAAACTAGGCAGCTCAGCACGACGTCCGTTAATCACCGGCAACGCGGTGATATGGTCTCGGTGCAGGCTTGGCTCTTTATCGGCCGCTTTGCCCTTCCGGAAGGCAACCACATTGACGCTAGTCCATTGCCAGCCAGTGGTGCGCGTCTTGGTGCGCACAGCCGGCTTGCACCATGTACCGATGCGGATTGGATCAACGATGCCACGAACGGCTTCCACCATGTATGTAGTGCTGCGCCAACTAGAGGCGCACATCACCAACATCCAGCGCCCCTTGGCGAGTTTCTGCGCCGCTTCCCGAAGGACGACAGCAACTGTGGCCGATATTGCATGTTCGTCGCCAGAACCGCCAAATGCATAAGGCGGATCGGTGACAATAAGATCGGGGCGCTCGTTGAACTGCTGGATGAGATCCAGAGCGTCGCCTTTGATCAACTTGATGGTCATGTGTTTATGCTTTTGGTGAGCGAAGCGAGCGAGCTATCATCGCAGCGCATCCTCTGCCGCGATGTCGAACTCGCGCTCGGCTTTCTTAAGTGCGTGTCTGGCGTTTTCGTCGTCAAGGTATGTCGACTTGGTGCTGACGATCCTCTCGGCATAGTCGATCTGCAGTTTCCGCATCTTCACGGCGAGCCTAAGCACCAGGATTAGGCGTTCCGGATCATCCGTGGCCATTACGCTATCTCCTTCGTGTACCGCGAGCGCTTCCAGTCCCAGACATACCCGGGAGGAGGCTTGGGGAAGGTGGAGGGCTTGCGAGCCCCGAAGTGCTTGATCTTTTGTCGCTTGGCCTTGGAGATACGCGCGAAGTCATCAACAGACTTCAGAACATGACACGCCTTGTGAGATGGAGACATGTTGGCCTCGTCATCGGGGCCTCCGAGAGCCAATGGGATCCGATGCTCGACATCCCACTTTTGGCCGGCTTGGATGCGCTGGCCGCATAGGTGGCAAACTCCGCCTGCCGCTTCAAAAACCTTCAAGCGTTTCATCGGCGAGAGGGACTGTCGCTTGGTCATGCGGCTCCCCGAAGCTCTCCAGGATCACGCACCTCGATCCCGCGCTGGGCGCAGGACGCCATGACGAAATCGATCAGCCGCGCGCATTCTTCTTTGGACAACTCCGTGGTCGAGCGTCGGAGCTGCACGGCGTGACCGCCAAAGGCAATGATGTCAGACTCCATCCCCTCGTCCATCATCCAGGCTGAGACGAAAGCGACCTTGGCTTCCGAGAGAGTCAGCCGGCGCCCATTGTCGGCTGCAAGACCGCCGGCAACCGCGTCGGCAATGAGCATGTGCAGGGTTGAGTTCTGCGGTATGGACCGACGCGGCGCGTCAAGCGTAACCATCCAGCCGCGATCGAGGGACGCGACCAGAGAACCGACGAACTTTCGGTGAAGGTCGCTTCCCAGAACGATCTGGCGACGCTCGGGCGCGCTCATTCGCTGCCCCCACGCCAAGAGCCATCGCGTAGATCACGAGCGATCAGAGCGGCACCACGCTTGCCAAGTCTGTAGCGAAGTTCCAAGGTCTTGCGTTTAACGCCATGCTTCTTTGAGAGCGCGCCCAAAGACAATCCATCTACGCGGATTATGTTTTTTCGCTCACACGGAAGGCGCCTATTGCGGGCCTGCTCCGCCCTTGTGGCCCATCGACAATTATCCGGCGAGTATCCTAGATCGTTGTTGATCCGATCTAAGCTGTGTTCGGGGGACGGTCGATTGCCCATATCATCGACGAAGGATTTGAAGCTGTTTAGCCACCTCGCGCAGACCGTAATGCCTCGCGCGCCATACCTCGCCCATGCCTTGTGAGATGGCTTCGTGCAGCGGTCGACCATCGCCAACCAAACATAATATCGGTAGTTAGCGTTGACTCGCGTGTATTTATTCAAGGTCTTCCCCCGTCACATTTTGGTAGGCCTGCCGGACACGGAGGTACTGGCCTGGGGAATTGTCCCTTAGCCACTCCAAGGGAGACTTACGCTTGCCCTTAGGCACTGCGGACGCAGCATCTCTCCATGCCTTGGCGGCCTCCGCGTTGGAATGGTTGATGCACTGGATGGCGTCGTCGGCCCAATCCTTGGCCTTCCTGGCACGCTCGGCATTGTAGGTCGAGAGCAGCTTGCCGTTCTCATCACGCAGCGCATTCGCCGGGGCGTTGGCCTCGATGTCTCCATCATAGTCGTATCCGCCGGCACCGTTGCCGTCGTCATCGCGCGTGACAGCCAAGTTGAAGATCATGCCCAGCAGGTAGCGCTTGCCATATGTAATGGCGGCGCCCGTGGCGTGGGTCTTGGTCATCACATCGTTGCCGCGCGCGCCCTTGCCGTCAGCCGGCATGTCGAGGTGAGGGCGTTCGCGATGGCCGCTGCGATGACCGACCGTGCAGACGATGCGGACGCAGTTGTCAGGAGCGCCTTCGGCCGTGCTGAAGCTCAGCGAAAAGCCATGCTTGGCGTAGATTGGTCGCACTGCCTTGTCCAAAGCGCTATAATCGGCGTATTCACTCCGGGTCTGTTGGCTCTCCAGATTGGCCCGGATAGGCTTCATGGCCTCCTGTGCATCCGACATGGCGTTGTCGTACTCGATCTGGGCCTGGCGAGCGTCCATTCTCTCCTTCATTGCGAGCAAGCGTTCAAGCTTCTCGATGTCGGCCGTCGGATCGCTGGCGACGCGCGCGATGACCTGAATGATGGTCACGGGCTCGAGCGCGGCAATTGGCTGCGATATGGGAGCGGCGGCCGGAAGGTTCGATGGGCTTTCCACCATTGACGTCGTTGCTCCGAAATCGATCTCTTGCACTTGCGTCATTCTCTCCTCCATCAAACCCAAGCCCCAACCACCACGACCCCACACAGAATGAGGAGGCCAAGGAGGATTCCCCAACAGGGCCTTGGAGTAGCGGGGACGAACAGGTGAAGATCGGGGTGGCTAAACACCGATTGCCTCCATCGCGGAGCGCAGCCGCTTCACTTCTGCCTGCAGTTCCCGAATGTGCTGGTCCTGCAGCTTTATCGTTTCTTCGCGGCACTCAATGCCGTCCGGGATGGTTTCGTCTTCGGGGACCGGCACTCTGGTCATCTTGCCGTCGATCATCTGCCAGACATGCGCCATCTCCAGCCGCTCTTTGAGCCTCTGATTCTCCTCCATCATGTCGATGTAGGCCCCGGCTACTAAGCGAGCATCGTCCTCATCGACCATTCCATAGTCGGCGCCACGGATGATCTCCGCACATTCTAGAGCGCTTCTGGGCGCCCGCGCCCCGCAATCACACGGCCCATTTGGCTTGTAGGGTTCGTTGTGAAGCGCGCAATCCGACGCGTGGATGATCTTGTTACCCATTGTCCGGCACCTCCGGCACGACGGAACGCCATTGATCTACAGCGTTGAATGCTTCGCGTATGTCATTGTTGGCGTACGGACTGCATCCACCATCGGCCCAACTAAGGACGCCCCCACAGGCATCAGCGAGCTTGGCACCCGCTTCCCGCAGCCTACGGTTCTCTTCCGCGAAGGCGATGAGAGCGCGGGTGACGGCTTTGATATCGTTCGTGTCAAAGACGAACGATGCGCCTCCCGCCACGCTTACAGGCTTGTAGAAAGCAGCGATGATGCGACTCGCAGCCTCCAAGGCGCTCTTGGCCTCAGTCATTTTCAGGCACCTCGAACGGGCCGACCGTCGCGATGACGGAACGTTCCGGACATGCTTTGGTGGATGCAGCGAAGACATCAGCGGCTCCCGCGCTGTTCGCTTCCCAAGCGTGTGTGATCCCGCGTTCGCGCCATAGCACGTACCAAACCTGTCTCACCTTCGGAAGTGTTGCCAGATGCCTTTCGGCGGCGTCGGCGAGGATCGCGGCATCAGCCGAGGAAAGCTCGCAGCGCGTCATATGGTGTTTGCGGGCCAGTTGGATAACTGAGCGCAGCTTATCGACGTCCATGGTCATGTCGTCTCCAGCTTAGCGAGCAGCCGATCCAGCTCGGTCACGTCGATCACGATCTCTTCCGGGGCGATCCCACAGTCGTCGGCGCGACGTGCTGTAGGGCCAAGAACATCATCGATCATGTCCTTGACGGCGTTGGCGATGGCTTCTCCGCAGGCGTAGAGAGCCCGCTGGTGCTGCCTCTGCTCCGCCGCATAGAGGGGCTTGCTGATGTTCGAGAGCGCACGAAGGAGGGATTCGGCGTCGAGCAGGACCGTGCCAAGCTCCTTCCGCTTCTCCCTGTATTCGGCCCAGATATGTGGACGTGTGTAGCTCTGCCCGCGGGCGAAGATGGCGTCCATCATTCGACCTCCAAGGGCTTGCCGTTTTTGAGCCTATACCAGGTGCTGGGCTTGATGCCGTCGCGGCCGACGATGCCAGCCCAGGCATTCACGATCTTCCAATCGCTGTCACGTTCGACGAGGAAGAGAGCGCAGCCATCAGCGCCCTTCGCGCGGCCATCTCGGCCGCTGGCGGTGGCCGCACCGTAGTTGCCGCTGGCGGTGGCCGCACCGTAGTAGCCGCTGGCGGTGGCCGCACCGTAGTCGCCGCTGGCGGTTACACCTTCATTCTTGAATGAAGCGACTGGACCTTCCTTCCATTTCGCACGGTCGAACACCCACTTGACTGCAGCCTGGATCAGCTCAGGCAGTTTGATTTCTGCGTCGATCGTGATGCGGGCGCTGGCGATCTTGCTGTCTTCGGTGTGAGGAGCGAGAGCACCACCTTGCGTGGTGCGGGCATAGCGGCTCTTGTTCGGCGGGTAGTAGCGCAGCACCTCAAGCGGATGACCGCCAATGGCATGGAAGCCGCTCTCGCAGACGACAACATCGCCGTCATGCTCGTAGGTCTTCCCGATTTCATAGGCGAATCCACGGCATTTAAAATCCTTGTCAAACCCTTTTATAGAGTGAACCACTTCTTCAGACATTGGCGGACTCCATGATGTGCCGCCAACCCTTTGCGTTGGCGATCCTGCTGATCGTTTGCTCGCTCACATGAAAGGTGCGCGCGATGGAGCGAAGCGAATCGCCTTTGGCGCGAAGCCGTTTGATTTCTGCGGCTTGTTGATTGCTCAAGCGAGCATTGCCATGGCGCTCACCTTTATTGTCGTATTGTGTGCCATGGAGGATGCGGTCATAAGCATTCGCTGAGCGCGAGCCCCAAGCAAGATTCGACAGATAATTTTCGGTCTTATTGCCATTGAGATGGCGCGCTTCTTCATCAGCTAACGGCAGTCGATCGAACGCTGATAAGACAACTCGATGGACGGAGCGGCGCACAGCAACGCCATCTTTCGAGAAGACGACGCGCAGATATCCATTCCGACTTTTTGCGAGTTGGAGAATTTTGCCGCCAAGGAGGCCAGTTCTCGTGTGACGAGGAAGAGACCGAATGCGCCCATGACTGCTGACTTCGTACAAACCTTCATGGTTGAACACGGGGCGCCAGACCTCTCCGTCCGGTGCTTCTGCCGCTGTGTCGGCTTTAGCGTTCTTGGGCTCGCGTGCCATCCTGCCTCTCTCCTCCGCCGTGCGTGTGGGCTGTGATTGGGGTTAGGCGTCGATTGGGAGCTGTTCGCCACGCTGGGCGAGATATGCGGCCGTCTCTGCGGGAGACATGCCGGCTTGCAGCGCCATGTAGGATTCGAAGCGCGTTTCGGTGCTGAGATCGGCAAGCTCCGTCAGGCGCAAGCCGATGTCGCGCTGCCAGCCATATTCCTTCCAGAAGTCGGCGAGCGCGTCGTGGTAGTGGCGATATTCGGCATAGGGAGCGATCGTCCCGCAGGCCATGCAGAGACGGGCATCGGCGACGATCTCGTTGCGACGGCCCTTGCGCTCAATGCGCTGGTTGCAGACCAGAGCCACATCGCCACCGCACTTGCATTCTGCCTTCAGGCGAAGAGCCGGAATCTTCGGCTGGTAATGAATGGTGGCGGTGGTGCCCATCTTCTCCTCCGTGTGCCGTGTTGGCTGTGGGGAGGAGAATACAGGAAGTAACGCACGGGTCAATACTAAATGTAACGTCACTACAGAAAAGTTCTGGTGTACCGTTTCAGCCCATGAAGTGGTGGATTGCGGGGCTTTTGAGCCTATTGGTGGTGGTATGGAGACGCTTTTGCTGGTGACGTGGTTCTTCGGCGCTCAGGCGCCATCGAGCTACCAAGTCGTCTTTGGGTCGGAAGCCGCATGCCGACAAGCGGCAGGGGAATTAGGAAAAGAAGAGCGACGATTTGTTGAGGCTTCGGAGCGCGAAATCGTCCGTGGAAACATCACAATAACGCGGCTCTCCGCGCCTATGCTGTCGGCAGTATGCGTGCCTCGGCGATAGCTTAATGGGGGGCGGGGCATTACCCCTGCGAACGGCGTTCGCCCTATAAGCCACCGCGCCGTATCTCGGCGATAACATGAATCTGCGGCCATTCTTTGCGGGAGAGATCGAAATCACGCTTCGGCTCGAACTGGCGGACCTTCCAGACCGGTTCTGTGACCCGCAAAAGCCGCTTCACAAGGGCCAAATATGACCCATCTTCCCGCTGCCGGATAAAGACGCAATCCACATTCGGGCGCGGCTTCAAGGCGGGGTTGATCACAACTTGGTCGCCATGCTCGATCGCCGGGCTCATTGAATCGCCCTCGACCGCGAAAGCAAACGGGTTTTTGACGTCTAGCATGCGCTCTGACCGGTAAATGTAGTCGATCGGATCCGGCACCAGGATCATCGCGCCATCTTTGCCGGCCTGGGCACTCGCCCAAACGGGAACGTCGGGACGCTTAGGAGGGGGCACCTCGCGCGTTACCTGGACCTTGGGAGCAAATTCCTCCGCTGGCAGCGCGACATTCTTGGGAGGTGGGCCGATGCCAGAGGCCAGCCATTCCATGGTCGCCCCGGTCCCTTTTGCCTTCGCGATGTACTTACCCAAGGCATCGGCGGGGATGGAATTCCGATTGGCCTGCTGTCGGGCGGTCCCCGGCTCTAGCCCGACAGACCGAGCGAAGTCCGCCAGAGAGGAAAATCCGGCAGCTCTGGCCAGCGCGCGCAGTCTATCGCCTTGAGTTGTCATACGATTCGTAACGTACGCGAATGCGCGTTACAATGGGTATTGACCATGTAGCGTACAGAGCGTATCGTCCGCGACCATGAAAACATTCGGCGATGTGCTCAAGGAGCTGGGTGGTTCGACCGCCGTGGCTTTCGCCCTCAAAGAGCGCAGGGGGACCGTTCGCCAATGGCGATTCCGCGACAGCATTCCAGCCGATCGTTGGCCGGGGCTTATTGGTCTTGCGAAGCAGCAAGATTGTGAATCCGTCACCTATGAGACGCTAGCTAGCCTCGCTGCGCGCAAGCCCCCGAAGCCCCTGAAGCGCAGGGCCTAGCATGACGGACGACCCGATTCCCGTCTGGCGCACATACCCGGCAGAAGACGTCGCCCAATCCAGCGAGAAGCCCGGACTGCGCCAGTCATATGGAACCCTTGGCCTTCTTCTCCTTGGCTTCTTAGTGCCGTCACTTCTTCTCTGGGTTGCCGCCATCGATATCGGGCTCACGTTTCTAGCTTGGGCAGGTGTACTATGAATGATGTCAGCGAAATCGTTATCGAGCGCGGGATTCCGATTCCAAAACCTCGTGGGAGAGGAAGAGTCCGAACCCCCTTGCGCTTCGCATTGGACAAGATGGAGATCGGCGATTCTATTTGCGTTTATAACGACGGCGGGGGAATTAAAAAAACGCAACAAGTAGCTGCGGGTCGCGCCGCACGTCTCAAGCCGAAGAAGTTCGTAACGCGGCGCCTTGTCGAGAATGGCCTGCAGATCGTCCGTATATGGCGAGTGGCCTGAATGAGCACTCTCGAGCTTGTCCCCGAGCTCGTCGACCGGCGCGAGCGGATCATCGCCGCGAATACGCCGCGCATGTCCGGCGCCGCGCTGGCTCGGATCGCTCCGCGCAAAGCTGTTGCCACACGACAGGCGGTAAAGGCCCACGCCGTCTACGAGAAGGGCCGCTACATCCCGCCTTTGATCACACGCCTGATGGCCCTGGTGGCGCATCACGCCAGCGTGTCGGTCGAGGCGATCACCGGATTCAGCCGGCGCCGCACCCTGATAGATGCCCGTTTCTGCATCGCGAATCTGGCTGAGGAGTTCGCGCCCCGTCTGTCTGATCGGGCGATTGATGACGCCATGCTGCGGGGCGTTGGATGCTGCGCCTGGTATCGGAATCGGCATCGCGACCGCCTTGAACGCTACCCGTCGTATCGGCGACTGCACGCGGCCTGTCGGGCCGAACTCGCCAAATGAACGCCTGCTGGGAAGGGGCGCGGAAGGGTCTCGAGGCAGAAGGGGCGCCTGTAATGGGCGTCTGCCTTGGGACCCAACGCGCCACCATCCACGGCGCTCTTGAAATCCTGATGGCTTCGGCAATGCCCTTCCTTCCTCCGCAGGGTTGCCGGAGCACAGCGGGAGGGCTGCCCCCAAGCCGGCTCTCCCGCGCCTTTTCCCTCCGGCGTAGCTTCACCGGAGCCACTTGCCGGCGCGTCTGCTCCACGCGGCGCGTCGGCACTTTTCTCGAATCTCTCGCGAGCGGCCTTCAGCTTGGCGGCGATGCTGCTCGCGATCTCTCCGATGCTCTGCATTCGGTTGCTTCTCATGCAATCGAATGTGGAGGATCGAATGCCGTTTGTGTTGGGCAAGTCACCCAAGAATCCGGGCAAGTTGCCCAAGGAGAATGACGTGACTGCGCTGAGTGAGTTTCAGGACATGATCTGGGAGGCTGTTCCTCCCCGCAGACACGACAATAGGAAGTCGTACTTTGCCTTCGTTGCCGAGCAGCTGAGCTGGACGCCGCGGCGCGTCCGCGCGTTCTTCCACGGCGAAGCGCGCACCATCCGTCCCAAAGAGTGGACATCCCTCAATCAGCGCCTCGATGCGCTCAAGGCCGCAGAACGACGGCACGAGGAAGACGCCCATGACCTTCACCAGGCTTATCGAGATGCGCGGGAGAGCCGCGCTTTGGTTGGCCGAAATTCTATCGAGCTGGGCGAAGCGCCTGCGGGAAATGGCACGCCGGGATCTCCCGCTCGCTCTCAAGCCCGATGATCTGCTGAAGGATTGCTGACGTGACCGTAGACGCTTTCCAAATGCAGAAGAATGCCGAAAAAATCTGGCTTTCGTCCCAGATTTCGAAGGCGGCGAGGCACTGCCGCTATCCGGCTAAATCTGAAGCTCGGATCAGGATGCTGTATGAGCCCGGTCATCTCTACGCGGCCTATTCCCGCTACTGCGATTGGATCAAACTCGGTTTTACATCGAAAGGCGCGCCAAATCGCCTTGAAGGATGTGCTGCTCAATACGCTGAGTTTGCGCCGTTTTCTCTGATCGGCGTCGCCAAATCGACATGGCGAGCGGAGCAACAGCTTCATCGGCTCATGCGGCCATTCCTGCAGAACAAGACGGCTTCTACCGCCGAACTCTATCCGGCCGTTCCAGCTGTCGTTGAGATGGTCAAATTCGTGCTCAGTCATCCGACGTGGAGTCTTGTGGACCTAGACCGGCACAGAAGCATTCGCGATTGGGTGCGAGTGAAGGCCGGTCATCCTCTTAACCGTGTTCTAGCCAACGAATCTTTCTCCCTATTCTTTGCGGAGCGATCGGCGAGGAGAGGGTCTGCCGCCGAGATCATGGGCGAGATGCCAGCGCATCTGCGGCAAGTGAAGCAGCCGGTGGCAGCATGAAGGTTGCCGCGCTCTTCGTGGAAACGAATGGCTGCTATTTCGGGCTGCCGGATGTCGATCCATGGGATAGGGAGCGCGACGCGCGTACCTATGCCGGTCCGCACCCTGTTGTGGCGCATCCGCCGTGCGCGCGCTTATGGCCCCAGCGGGCTTCTACAAGCCCCGCGAGACGACACCAGCGCGCGCACGGCGGATGCTTCGCGTCAGCCTTAGGGTCCGTTCGTCGTTTCGGCGGAATCCTCGAGCATCCCGCGTACAGCGATGCATGGTGGGCGTTCGGCCTTCCTCGGCCGCGTCGGCATGGAGGATGGTACCGCGGTCTCTGTGGCGGCTGGACGGCACATGTAGAGCAGGGACGCTACGGCCATCCCGCGAAAAAGGCGACGTGGCTTTATGCTTTTGGCGTCGATCTCCCGTCCCTCAATTGGGGAAGCGAGCTCGATCAGAAATCGGCCGCGCTTGTCTCATGGTGCGGCAACCGCACTAAAGCTGGCGATAAACGCCGCCGTGTTGGAAAAGCCGTCGCTGCTCGCACGCCGACTCAGTTCCGCGACCTGTTGCTGAGCATTGCTCGTGCGGCCACTCCAGCTTTGGAGGCAGCATGACCGCCTATCAGCTCCGCTCCCTCCGTCTGGAGAAGGAGAGAGAGGTCCGCGAGGCCGAGATTCGCTACGCCACGGCACCGAAGGGATCGAAGCTGCGCCGGCTGGTAGAGCTTCAGCAGGCCCGGGAAGAGGCGCTTAAGATCGGGCGCCCGGCACGATGACCGAAGTTATTACCGCCGAGCAATATCGCAGGCAGGTCGCCCACACCCAAATTTGGCGGAAATTTCGCAACCAGCCGCAGGTGATCGACGGCCAGCGCTTCGATAGCAAACGCGAGGCTCGACGCCACTACGTGCTCGCCGACATGGAGCAGCGCGGAGAGATTGAAAAGCTCGAGCGTCAGGTAACCTTCGATCTCGTCGTGAATGGGGTACTCGTCGGCAGAATCCGGCCTGACTGGACCTATATCGAAGGCGACAAGGTCATAGCTGAGGACTGCAAAGGAGCGAAGCCTGCGGTCTGGCAACTTCGCTGGAAGCTCGCCCAGGCGCTCTATCCCCTCATCGAATGGCGACTCTCGTGACCGCGCATACCTGCCGTTACAAGCGCCCCGCCAAAGGCGCACGCACTGGCAACATGGTGCGCATCATGGCTTCGATCACCCCGGAGGATATGCGCCGCCTGACATGGCTGGCGAACAAGCGACAGGTTCCTGTCGCCAAACTGATTCGCGACGCCGTTTGGGCCTATCTCTTGCCGATCGCAGCCGATGCTGATGCAGAGGAAAACTGGCAGAGCGCCGGCGACGCGGTCCAGCCCGTCGTATCGAAGATCAAGAGGGCAGCGTGAGCGTTCGTAGGCCGATCTCAAAACGCGCTCGTTTCGAGGTATTCAAGCGAGACGGCTTCAGCTGCTCATATTGTGGGAGACACCCGCCCGACGTGTTCCTTGAGGTCGATCATATTATCCCCGTCTGCGAAGGGGGCGAGGATATAGAAGAGAACCTGACAACAGCCTGCTTCGATTGCAATCGCGGCAAAGCAGGAGTGCCACTGACTGCTGTTCCGCGCAGCCTTTCGGCGAAAGCAGCTGAGGTGGTTGAGCGTGAAGAACAATTAGCGGCGTACCGCGCCATCATGGAAGCGCGCGCGGAGCGAATCGAAGACGACGCCTGGGAAATTGCGGAGATCTTATTTCCAGTTCCAGCCGGCGAGGAAATGTCAGTAAGACGTGACTGGTTTCGATCAATCAAGATTTTCAATGAAAAACTGCCATTCCATGTTGTGAAGGAAATAGCAGATCTCGCGCGGGACCGCGGACCTTACCGTGAAAAAGGCAGATTCCTCTATTTCTGCAAGGTGTGTTGGAACAAGATAAGGGAACAGAGCGAATGATGATGGATCACCTGCCATCAATCCCTGTTCCGGCCGACGCAGACCTTCGTCACTACACCTCGATGCCGCTCGATGTTCAGCGGCTACGTGATAGCGGAATCGCAGGAACGGGTGATGCGGAGATATTCCGTTGTGCCGTTCTTCTGTGGTGCGCGGCGTGGCATCAGATTCCCGCCGGCTCTCTGCCATCCGATGATCCATCGCTCGCTCGTCTCGCGGGATTAGGGCGCGACCTAAAGGGATGGGCAAAGATCAAGTCTGGAGCCATGCGGGGTTTCCGCCTATTTGCCGATGAGCGGCTCTATCACCCCGTCGTCAGCGAGAAGGTGGTAGAGGCCTGGAACTCGACGCGCACGCATGATTGGCAGCGCGCGTGCGATCGGCTGCGGAAAGAGAACGCGCAGAGGCGGAAAACCAATCTAAAAGAACTGCTTCTTCCACCTAAGCCGTCCCCTTGTCACCTGATGTGGCCAGAAGAATTTCCGGGGAATTCCCCACGAATAGCCGCTGGAATTCCGTTGGAAAATGACCTGAAGGGAAGGGAAGGGAAGGGAATCTTATCTTCTTCTTCAGATACCGAGTCTGATCCCGCGCGCGAGGCTCAGCGTGCTGAGCGCACGCCTCGCGCGCAGACCGTCACTGAAGTCGTGAAACGCTTTGCCGAGAGCAAGAAACTCAATGCCATTTGACCCTCCATCCCCTCCCGCCAACATCGAAGCAGAGCAATCAATCCTTGGCTCGCTGCTGATGAACAACGCCCTGCATGCGCGGATCAGCGAGTTCTTGGAGCCGGTGCACTTCGCCAACCAGCTCCATGGCAAGATTTTCGACACCATCGGCCGGCTCGTGAATGCTGGCCAGTTGGCGAGCGTGGTTTCGCTGCGGACCTACCTCGACAGCGATGAGGCCATGAAGGCGGCTGGTCCCGCGATGCTCGCCGATCTTGCGACGGCTTCGATGCATGCGATCGATGCCGTTCAGCTCGCCAAGTTGGTGCGGGACCTGGCCCTCCGGCGCCAGATCATCGCTCTCAGTTCGGATGCCATGCAGGCGGCCTACACCAGCGATCCAGATGTCGATGCGCTGGCCCAGATCGAGGGGCTGGAACGCGGCCTCTACGACCTCGCCAGCCATGGCCAGTCCGAAGGCGGCTTCAAGACCGCTGCAAATGGCATCGCAGGCTTCGCCGACATGGCTGAGGCGGCCTACCGCCGGGACGGACAGATCACCGGTCTGGCGACCGGATTCCGGGACCTGGACGCGATTCTGGGAGGCCTGCATAAGTCGGACCTCATCATCCTCGCCGGTCGTCCTGCGATGGGGAAGAGCGCGCTGGCGACGAACATCGGCTTCAATGTGGCGAAGGCGCATCGCATCGAGGATCGTAACGGCGAGCAGATCGTGGCCGACGGGGGCGTGGTGGGCTTCTTCTCGCTCGAGATGTCCGCCGAGCAGTTGATGGGCCGGATCGTCGCCGAGCATTCGGGGGTGCCCTCTGGCCTGATCCGCCAGGGCAAGATCAGCAACCGACAGATCGAGCGCGTCCTGGAAAGCTGTGCTGCTCTTGAGAGCCTGCCGATGCACGTCGACGACGGTGCCGCGCTTTCCATGGGCCAGATCCGCGCCCGTGCCCGGCGGTTCAAGCGCCAGCATGGTCTCGGCCTGATCGTGATCGATTACCTGCAGCTCATCCAGGCTCAGCAGCGGCGCAATGACAACCGCGTGGTCGAGGTCTCCGAGATCAGCCGCGGCCTCAAGACCCTGGCCAAGGAACTCGACGTGCCGGTGCTGGCGCTCAGCCAGCTCAGCCGCGCCGTCGAACAACGCGAGGACAAACGCCCACAGCTCTCCGATCTCCGTGAGTCGGGCTCCATCGAGCAGGACGCCGATGTCGTGATGTTCGTCTACCGGGATGAGTATTACGCCGAGCGGGAGCGACCGGAGCGCCGGGAGAGCGAGACCGACGAGCATTTCAGCCGTCGCGTCACGGCTTGGGAAACACGCATGGCGAAGGCGGCGGGGCGCGCCGAGCTGATCATTGCCAAGCATCGCCATGGGCCGATTGGCACAGTGCATCTCACCTTCGACGCGCCATTCACGCGCTTCGGGACCATCGGGGAGGACTCGTGACGCGCAACAGGCAAAACGTGATCTTGTCGAAAGCCGCCTATGGTCTCAACGATCTTGCAACGGCGCTGGCCCTCCTGCCCGATGACCAGCATCCGCAGGTGCATCACTACCTCAACGGCGCGCTCCATGCGCTGCTGATCATTGCCGAAGAAATCCGGCAGGAGTGGGATTCGGCTAATAGGCAATGTGGGGCCATCGAATGAACGTTCGACGTGAAACATTGGTCAGCCGCAAGGTAGGTAATTCGCTGACGCCTCATCAAACCCACTTCCGCCATTTCTAACAAACGGAGCCTTCTCTATGTGTCATGCGCGCCACGACATCCAACAAACGAAGTCCGAACGTGAACTATTGCAAGAAGCCCTCAACCGTCCGAGCGTTCGTGAGCATTCGTGGTGCCCGGATGGCAAGGTGATCATCGAGGCGGCGCGCAAACACCTTGAAACGCTGCCAATGCCGCCAACTCCCGTGAAATTCAAGCTGTACGTAGATGGCACTCCTCTCCACGCTTTCGACAGCAGAGAAGAGGCAGTTTTTGAAGCCAACCGCTATCTCAGATTCAGCGAATCGATCGTCGCTATTCGCGCGTCATCACTATGACCCTCTCTCGCAAGACCCAGCAAGACGTGCGTATGCAGCTCGACAAGCTGGACTACACCCTGTTGGAATCCCTGCTGCGCCGCGTCATCCGGGAGGAGCTGGAGGCGTGGGAGAGGCGGAAAGAGAAGAACGATCTCGCCCGATACTTCCAGTCCATCACTCGGTCGGGCGTGAAATGAGCAGAACTCCGCGTCCCATTTGGTCTCCTCGCTGCGACGAAATTCTGCGCAGCACGGCCCACGTTTTCACCAACGCTCAGATGTTGGATCTCATTGAGGCCGAGACTGGTCAGCGCTTCACCGCCTGCACGATTAGCCGGTATCGAGCGGCGGCCGGATTGCCGCGTCCATCTCCTACCGGATTGCGTTCGGCGCTTCGGCGTTGGCGCGCCATTGCAGCCACTACTTGACGTCGCCCACTGGAGGAATTCATGCGATATTTTGCAATCATTTCGATGCTCGCCTTAGGCGCGTGCGCGCAGTCTAAGCCGCAATACACATATGTCTCGCCGCCCATTTCGGCCGAGCAAAGAGAATTTAACAAGGCAGCATTTGCGGGAATGCATTTCCCCACGCCTGATCGGCAATCTACCGATCCATCCATCGTGACGTTTACCTGGTCCAACGGCAACACGAGCACGATGGCGTGTATCCCGGTCGGCATGATCGTCGATTGTCAATAGTCCTTGACTTCCTCGCGCAATCCATTCGACTTGAGAGGCTGACCGCTCCACAACTGAGAGCATCAGCCAATGGCCAAGCGGGGCCGACCAACCGCTTACAGACCCGAGTTTCCCGATCTCGCCCGCAAGTTCTGCTTGCTTGGAGCGACGAATGACGACCTCGCGCGCGTATTCGAAGTCGCCGAGAGCACGATCAACAAATGGTTGGCTGGAATTCCGGAATTTTCGGGCGCCGTAAAAGAGGGCCGGGAAGTGGCTGACGCCAAGGTGGCAGAAAGCCTCTATCACCGTGCCATCGGCTATAGCCATTCGGCCGTGAAGATCTTCATGCCGGCTGGCGCGGATGAGCCGGTCTACGCGCCCTACACAGAACATTATCCGCCCGACACTGCCGCGGCCTTCATCTGGCTAAAGAACCGCAGGAAAGCGGATTGGCGTGACAAGGCAGAGGTCGAGGTGACGCATCGCCATGACGCAAGCAACCTCACCGACGAAGAACTCGCAGAGATTGTTGCCAGCCGACGCCGCGGTGGAACTTCTGAGACGCAGAGCCATCCGGAGAAGCTGCATTGAGTGGGCGCGCACTCTCGGCTTTGAGCCTGCGGCGCATCATCGGCTCATTCTGGGCGAGTTGTGCGCGCTTGTGGTGGCGACCGATTACGACACGCTGCTCATCTTCGCGCCGCCTGGCTCGGCCAAATCGCATCACGTCAGCGTGGCTTTCCCGCCTTGGTATCTGGCGAACTATCACGACCGCAGCGTCATTGCGGCGTCGCATAGTGCCGAGCTGGCTGCGAAGTGGGGACGCCGCGTTCGGAATCTCATATCCGGGAATTCGGCTGTGCTGGGAATAGAACTCGCCCAGGATAGTCAGGCGGCCGATCGCTGGGCGTTGGCGTCCGGCGCAGAATACCTTGCGGCTGGCGTGCAAGCGGGCATCGCGGGCTTCCGGGCTGATCTGGGTATCATCGACGACCCCTTCGGATCGAAAGAGGACGCCTACAGCGAGCGCATCCGTGATCGCGTCTGGGATTGGTACATCAACGACTTCTCTGCTCGCCTCAAGCCGGGCGCCAAGCGCGTCATCATGCATACCCGCTGGCATCTCGACGATCTTGCCGGGCGCGTGATCGAGCACGCAGCGCAGACCGGCCAGAAAGTGCGGGTGGTCACGATTCCGGCTATCGCAGGTATGGATGACCCGTTAGGCCGGAAGTCCGGCGAATACCTCTGGGATGAGCCCGAAGGCTACAACTACGCCGCCTTCCTGAAGCGTCGCCAGACGGAGACCCCTCCGATGGAGTGGGCGGCGCTCTATCAGCAGCAGCCAATTCCCGAGGGTGGTGGCTACTTCAAGGCGGAGTGGATCCTCTACTATGACGAGTTGCCCGAGCATCTACGGAAGTACGGCGCCAGCGACTATGCGGTGACAGCAGACGGTGGCGACTTCACCGAGCATGGCATCGGAGGGATCGACAGCAAGGGCGACCTCTACCTGATCGACTGGTGGTATGGACAGACGCAGACCGACGTTTGGATCGACGTCTTCCTCGACATGGCCGGTCGACACCAACCGCTCGCCTGGGGCGAAGAGTCGGGCCAGATCATCAAGAGCCTCGGGCCATTCATTGAACGCCGGATGGTCGAGCGCGGCGTCCATTGCTACCGCCAGCAATTCGTGAGCGTCGCCGACAAGGCGGTCAGGGCGCAGAGCATTCGTGGTCGCATGTCGATGGGCCGCGTGTGGCTGCCGCGTCACGCGCCTTGGGTGAAGCATGTGGTGGCGCAGCTCATGACTTTCCCCGCAGGAAAGCACGACGACGCGGTGGATGTGCTGAGCCTCTTCGGTCGCATGTTGGACCAGATGGAGCCTGCGGCGGCGCAGAGGCCAGACCGCAAGCCGCGGCGCCCGCAGAGTTGGATGGCAGCATGAGCAAGCTCACCACGAAGCGGCGGAATGCGTTGGCGACTTCCGAATTCGCGCTGCCAGGACGGCGTTATCCGATCGACACGCCGAATCGTGGCCGCAATGCGCTGTCGCGGGCTGCGCAGAACGCCTCCCCGGCTGAGCAGGCCACGATCAAGCGCAAGGTGAAGGCGCGGTATCCCTCGATCAAGGTAGGCGGCCGTGGCTGACGATCTCGGTCCCATATCGGATAAGGACGATGGCTCCGGAGCGAGGGCCGCCACGCCCGATCTTACTGCAGTTCACGCGGAGGCGATGAAACGGGCCGATGAGGCCTGGGTATTCGAAGCGGACAACGTCACGAGGGGACGTGAGGACCAGCGCTTCTATGCCGGAGATCAATGGGATGAGGCGTCGAAGAAGGCACGCGGTACCTCGCGGCCGATGCTCACCGTCAACCGCCTGCCGACCTTCGTGCGTCAGCTCACCGGCGACGTCCGGCAGAACCCACCAGCGGTCAAGGTGCTCCCGGCCAAAGGGCCGGCCTCGCAGCAGACAGCCGATATCCTGAACGGCGTGATCCGCGATATCGAGGCCGAAAGCGATGCGGTCGCCTGCTACGTCTATGCTGTCGATAACGCGGCGCAGAGCGGGCAGGGAGCCTTTCGAATCGTCACGGAATACGCCGATGACGAAGGTTTTGACCAAGAGATCAGAATCCGGCCGATCCGAGATCCCTTCGGGGTGATGGTCGACCCTATGGCGCAGTTCCCCGATAAGTCGGACATGGACTACGCCTTTGTGTTCGAGCGCATGAGCGTGGCGGCCTTCCGGACGAAATATCCAGACGCCTCTGTCGACGATGCTCCGATGGGAAGCGCAGCGGTGGCGGGATCGCAGCCATTCTCTTGGCGGACCGGCGATACCGTGCGCGTCGCTGAGTACTGGCGGAAGGAAATTACCAATCGCACCGTCTATCAGCTCGAAGATGGTTCGACCTCCAACGCCCTTCCAAAAGGAGCGCAGCCTAAGAACCGACGCGAGGTCACGGACACTAGGATTGTCATGTACATGGTCTCCGGCAAGGAGGTCTTGAGCGGTCCTCATCTCTGGGCCGGGAAGATGATTCCGATATGCGTCGTTCCTGGAGAGGAAAGTACGATCGACGGTGCCACGCTGCGCCGGGGCATTATCCGCGACGCCAAGGACGCCCAGCGGCTCTACAACTACGCCCGCACCGCAGCGGCGGAATCGATCGCACTCCAGCCCAAGGTGCCCTTCCTGCTGACGCCCAATATGATCGCCGGTTACGAAGACATGTGGGATACGGCAGGCACAGAGAATCACCCCTACCTGCTCTATCAGCCGGACAAGCTCAATCCGAGCGGCCTCCCGCAGCGCTCGCAACCGGCGCTGGGGCAGCAGGGGCTCGATAGCCAAGCCATGCTGTCGGCTCAGGATATCGAGGCCGTTACCGGGATCTTCAAGGCCAATCTCGGCGCCCCCTCAAACGAGACCAGCGGCAAGGCGATCCTCTCGCGACAGAAGGAAGGCGACACCGGAACGTTCCTGTATATCGACAACCTCCGTCGTGCCATCGCCTATTGTGGCCGATGTCTCGTGGACCTTATCCCCAAGATCTACGACGGCGAGCGCATTGTGCGCATGCTGAAGGAAGACGGCAGCGCCGAGATGGTGCCCGTCAACAAGGCCACGAGACCTCAGACACTTGGGGGCCAGTCGCAGGTCATGAATGACCTCTCTGTCGGCAAATACAGTGTGCAGGTCTCTACGGGACCGAGCTACCTCACGCGGCGGCAGGAGACCGCTCAGACCTTGGTGCAGCTCACGCAGAGCATGCCGCTTGTCGGACAGGTCGGCCCCGATCTCGTGGTGAAGGCACTCGACTTTCCTGGCGGCGACGAACTTGCCGCACGCCTCGAACGCACGATCCCGCCGCAGATCAAGGGTGATGCGCCTCCGCAGCCGCCACCCCCGAATCCCAAGGACGTGGCCGATGCTGCCAGGAGTGCGGCCCAGGCCAAACTCTACAACGCTCAGGCTGAGGAAACCGAGATCAAGGCCATCGCGGAGGCGCTCCCCATCCTGCAGTCGTTGGCGGCCATCCCGCAGACGCTGGCGGCGCTCAAGGCACAGGTCGACTCGCTGGGGGGCGCTGGCCCAATGCAGCCGGCGCCAGGCGCTCCGCCTATGCTGCCCGGCGGACCACCGGTGCCGCCGCCTCCGGGTGCGCCTCCACAAGCGAGCAACGGACTCGACCTCGCCGAACTCGAACCGATCGGAGAATCCACACCATGACCGACACCACTCAGGCGGGAACCGTTGACACCGCTTCGCCTTCCTCCGATGATAAGCCCATTCCGACGCCCGGGGTTGAACAGGGTGCGCAGGACGTAAAGGCCGGATCGTCCCCGGCCCCGGCGGATGCCGCCGCGAAGGACCCAAACGAAGAGGATGGCGACAAGTCGTCCAAATCGGGCGGGGGCTTTCAGAACCGCATCAAGGAACTCACCCGTAGGGAAGCGGAAGCCAACCGCCGCGCCGATCGTCTTGAGGAGATGCTGTCAAAGGCCATCGAGGGCCGGGAGCAGCCTCGGAGACAGGAAGCTGACGCTGAGCAACCGCCGCGTCCAGATCAGTTCAAGACGTACGAGGAATATCTCGAGGCCCGAGCCGATTGGCGAGCCGATCAGCGTGTGAAGGCCGCGCTCAAGGAAGCGCGAGGCCAGACACAGCAGAGGCAAGAGGAAGAGTCGTTCGCAAGCCGCGTGGCTTCGTTCAACGACACCGTCGCCAAAGAGGGCAAGGACATCGAGGGCTTTGCCGAAGCCCATGCCGCGTTGACCGCTCCGGTGGACGAAGGCGGCCCGGAGGTCCATCCGGCGATTGCCGATTTCCTTGTGTCAGAAGCCGAGAACAAGGCCCAGATGGTCAAGTATCTCGGCGAGAACCTGGACGAGGTGGCGAAGCTCAACCGCATGCACCCGCGGAGCCTGATCAACCGGCTGGCACGGCTCGACGCCCAATTGGGTGCAAAGCCGGCGGCCAAAACGAGCAACGCGCCGCCGCCCCCTCCGACAGTCAATGGTCGCTCCGCGCCGCAAGTCGATATCACGAAGATGAATATGGACGAGTACGCGAAGCACCGGGGATTTGCCTGAGGACGCGATCCGGCCTCTCTAAGGATCGTTTGAGATGACCAACAACCTGCTGACCCCGGATATCATCCTCCGGGAAGCACTCATGCAACTGGAGAACGAGCTGGTCTTGGCCAAGCTCGTCAATCGCGATTATGAGCAGCAATTCGCCAAGCCGCTGAAGCCCGGCGACACCATTCGCATCCGCCGTCCTGTCAAGGGACAGGTCCGCACCGGCGCCGTTCGCCAGGTGCAGGATGTGGACGAAGGCAATACGTCGCTGACCGTGGCAACCCAGATCGGCGCCGATCTCGACTTCAACTCGGTCGACATGACCCTGAAGGTTGAGGACTTTTCCGACCGCTATCTGCGGCCGCAGATGATCCAGATCGCCAACAAGATCGATCTCGATCTGCATGCCGAGCTGTATCAGCACTGCCCGAATTGGGTCGGCACACCGGGCAACACGGTGAACAGCTTTTCCGACTATGCCCTGGCGCCGCAGCGCCTGGATGAGTTCTCAATCCCCCGTGGCGACTGGAACGGCATCCTGTCGCCGGCAGACTATTGGGGCACGATCGGAAGCATCACGGCCCTGTCGGCCGATGCTCCGGTGAAATCGGCTCTGCAGAACAGCAAGCTCGGTCGCTTCGCCAATACCGACACCTACATGAGCCAGAACGTGAAGGCTCATACCGTCGGTACCTGGGGCGCGAGCCCTGCCATCAATGGCGGTAGCCAGGGCAGCACCTACGCGGCGGTGAAGACGTCGAAATACCTGTCTCAGACGCTGAACGTCGATGGGCTCACGGCGAACACGGGCACGGTGTCGGTGGGCGACGTCTTCACCATCGACAATGTCTACGCGGTCAACTCGGTGACCGGCGATGCGCTGGACTTCCTGAAGCAGTTCGTCGTGATCTCGGCGGCGACCGCTGACGGCTCCGGCGCTGCGGCGCTCACCATCAGCCCGGCGATCATCACCTCCGGGCCGTACAAGACCTGCTCGGCTGTGCCGGCGGACGACGCCGCTATCACGGTCAAGGGCACCAAAGGCAGCAGCTATCGCCAGAATCTGGTGTTCCAGAAGGACGCCGTCACCCTGGCGGTGCCACCGCTCGTTAAGCCACGCGGCGCCGTCGCCGTGAGCTCGCAGACCTACAAGGGCATCACCATGCGCCTGATCGAGGGCTACGACCTCAACAACGACGTCTCCGGCTGGCGCTTCGACGTCCTCTACGGCGTGGCGGCGACCCAGTCCCACTTCGCCACGCGTCTCTCCGGCTCAGCCTAACAGGAGGCTCCTCACATGGCATCACGTCAGGTATCCGGTGGTCAGTCCGAGGGCACCGTCCTTGGGCAGAGCGCCACCGACAAGATCGGCTTCTACGGCACGACGGCGATTGTGCAGCCGTCGTCCACGAACCAGAGCGCCATCACCGCCGGCGCTACCACCACGGCCTGCAATACGCTCGTCATCGAGTTGCGCTCGGCCTTGGTGAATCTGGGACTCATCAAAGGCTCCGCCTAAATGATCCCTGCCCGAGTAGAGCCGGCCCGACGCGTGCGCATTGCCGTGCCGACTTACTCGGGCTCTCTTTTCGAGGAAATGCAGCGCTCGCTCGCCGCAGGCCTGCTTCGCCTCAAGGATGCAGGAATCGAGGTAGAGGAAGTCGATATCCTTGCCGGCTGTTGCTATCTCGACCACGCCCGCAACGTACTTGCGGCGCGGTTCCTGAACGGCACGGCGACGGACCTGATCTTCCTCGATGCCGATGTTGGCTTCGAGGGGGAATCGCTTCTGCGCCTTTGCCGGCGGAGGCGCCCGCTGGTGGCGGGGATTTACCCCAAGAAGATGGATGAACCTGAATATCCAGTCGGCGTCATCGGAGGCGAGGTCTGGGCCGACAAAGAAGGCCTGGTTGACTGTTGGATGGCGCCTACGGGCTTCATGCGCATCAATCGCACCGTGTTCGGGGCACTTGAGGTGCCGCGTTATCGCCATCCCGGCCTCGACTTGATCGGCGCCTATTTCCGCTGCGCCGTACGAGACGACACCTATTGGGGGGAAGACGTCGAGTTCTGCCGCCTCGTACGGGAGGCCGGTGGTCATGTCCACGCCTTCGCCGAGATGAACTTCACTCATTCCTCCCCGACCAAGGTCTACCGCGGCAATTGGGGGAAGCATCTTCTCTCGCAACTGAGCAAGGAAGCAGCATGAACACCGACAAGCCGATCCGGCCGGAATGGCCGAAATTCTATGTGAACGCGGAGAACGGCAACCGCGCCCGCTTCGACTGTGAAGGCGATGTTCCGCCGGGCTGGGTGCTGGAAGGCAGCTCCAAGGCCAAGGCGGCGCAGAAGAAGCGCGAAGAGGTCGTGGTCGACGAATGAGCAACATGCAGGATATCGAGGTGTTCGCCGGAGAGAACCGGACGCTGGCGCTTGCCGCGCGGGATGCCTCGAACCTGCCTGTCGATCTCACCGGCTCGACGGTGGCCTGGTACGTGGGTCGCGGCCCGCGCTGGCCCTGCAACGTCCATCCGCTGATCACCAAGACCGCGACGCTCACGACGCCGGCATCTGGGCTGTTCTCCGTCGCAGTCGATCCCTCCGACACGCAATATGCGCAAGGTGATTTCGCGCACGAGGCGCACATGACCGATGCTGATGGCAATGTGACGATGGTCTGTATGGGCCGATTCCGCGTTCGGCCGGCGATGGTGCCCTGACATGGCGAGCATGACGGCAAAGGATGTCGTAAAGGCCGCTGCGCGGCGCGCGCAGATCACGGCCGGCGAGGAATCACCATCGGCTGCGGAGTTCGTCGATTGGCTGGCGATCATGAATCGCATGATGGCCGCATTCCCGACGAAGGGAATCGCCTACGCGCACACCGATCTCAAGGACACCGATACCGTGAACATGCCGGATCGGCTCCTGCAGCCCCTTATCCTGATGTTGGTGAACGAGCTGGCCGACGACGTCGGAATAACCCTCGGCGAAAAGATCCTGAATGATATCGATGGGGCCAAGCGCACCCTGCAGGCTGCTTACTATCTGGAGCGGAAGGCCGTCACCGATCCCATCCTGCAGTATTGGCCCCTGGGGCGCTTCAATTACACCCGGATCGATGGCTGATGGCGCGCGCTCCCGTTGCCCTTGGTCTGCAGGAGAGCCGCTCCAAGCCCCTGTCGCCGTCGCGGGTGATCAATTTCTATCTCGAGCCGGCGCCGTTGGGAGCACGCGCTCCTCGCGCGGCCGATGGACCGCTTTCCTCGGTTGGCGGCACGCTTTATGGCACGCCGGGAATCAAGCCGTTTACCTCGCACGGAGACGATGCGGGGAAGGTGAGGGCGGCGCGCCAAGCGCTGGGCTATCTGTACGTCCTGGTCGATGGATCGCTGTACCAGGAGGACGAATCCGGAAACAAGACGATCTGTACCGGGGACACGATTCCTGGGTCGGGCGTCGCCATGATGACCGACAACGGCATCCAGCTTACGGTGCTGTCGTCGGGTGAATGCTTCGTCGTCGTCGGGACCACCATCTCCAAGATCACATCGGCGGCATATCCAGCCAATGGTGTGGCCTCGATCGACACTCTCGACGGCTACACGATATTCACAACTGATCCTGAGGCTCCTGTCGCTGTTTTTGGTCCGGCGATCACGATTACCGGGATCACCAAGGCCAATCCTGCAGTGGTGACTGCGCCGGCGCACGGGCTGGATGACAACGTTCAGGGCTTGATCCAGTCCGTCAGTGGCATGACAGAGGTCAACAATCGCGAATTCACCATCCGCAAGATCGATAATGACAGCTTCTCGCTTATTGGCATCGATAGCACCAGTTACTCAGCCTACACTTCAGGAGGCACGATCAAGAAGGTTGTCGCGCAAGGAACCGGGCAGTGGTTCATCTCCGCTCAGTACGATTCCGCGACGATCGATGCCCTTCAGTTCGCCTCAGCCGAGAGCAAGCCTGATCCGCTGTTGAGGTGCATCACGGTCAACCGCGAGGTCTGGCTGTTCGGCTCGCAAACGATCGAGCCATGGCAGGATTCCGGCCTCTCGCCGTTTCCGTTCCAGCGCGTGAGCGGAGCTGTGATGGAACGCGGCGCCGCCGCGGCGCTGAGCGTGGCCACGCTCTCCGGTGTGCCCCTCTGGCTTGGCGATGATCTTATCGTCTACCTGGCCGATGGCTATAGCCCGAAGCGCGTTTCGACTTTTGCGGTCGAAGAATTCATCCGCAAGGCCGCCGCCACGCACGGAGTCGCCGACGCCTTCGCGATGACCTACGCCCAGGGCGGTCACTCGTTCTATGTGCTGACGCTGCCGAGTGCGGATTACACGTTCTGCTACGATCTGACGACGCAGCTTTGGCACTACAGACAGTCCGGAACGGAACTGACATCGGCCGTATGGGCGGTGAGTTGCCTCGTTTCCTGGAACCAGAATGTCTATGCCGGCTACAAGGATGGCCGCGTCGGCATTCTCGATCTCGATACGTTCGATGAACTCGGCAATGCGATCCGCAGTGCGGCGCGGACACCACCGCTCTACAACGACGGCAAAAGGGCGACGAATCCTGTGCTTGAGCTCGAATGCGAGCTCGGGGTCGGCCTTGACGTGGGGCAGGGCAGCGACCCTGCGGTCATGGTGCGGTGGTCCAATGATGGCGGCAACACCTGGGCGAACGAGCATCAGGCCGCAATCGGCAAGCAGGGCAACCGTGTCAATCGCGCCATCGTGCGGCGCACCGGCATGTTTCGTCAGCGTACGTATGAATTCGCCATCAGCGATCCCGTGAAACGGGCGGTGTACGGCTATCGATTTGAGCCCATCGGAGCCAGCTCGTGAGCGCGTTGATCGCCGGCACCCGATTGGTCGACAGCCAAGGCGTCGCGGAACCTGTGTTCTGGAGATTCCTTTCAGATCTCCATCTCACATTGCCAAACCCCTTTGCAGTGCTCGTCGACCGACAGGGACGGCCAACGCCGATCTTCCTCAAGATGCTGGCCACGCTGTCCTCTACACCGCCAATGGCCTCTGTCGCGCTGATCGACATGAAATCGGGTACGGCTACTCCGTTCTTCGAACGCTTCCTGGGAGGGTTGGCATGAGTCATGTCATCCGGCCAGCGGTAGAGGACGATGCCGAAGCACTGCTGCGGATGGGGGAAGCATTCTTCAAGGAAGCCGGTCATGCCGGCCAGTTCGAGTTCGATCCACTAGATTTCGGAGCCACGCTCGACATGCTGGCTCGCCACAATCTTCTCTTGGTCGTCGAGAAGAACGGCCAGGTCATCGGCATGGCGGCCGCCGATGTGGCACCTGCCTTCTGGAACCGTCGTGTCCTGATGGGACGAGAGGCGTTCTGGTATGTCGAGCCTGCGCACAGGAAAGGCGTTGGCCGCGAGTTGCTGCATGCGCTAGAATGCGCGGCGAAATCCTACGGTGCCACTGTCTTCGACGTGGTCGCCGAGGAAGGTGAAGGGAAGCGTGGCGCGGCCCTGGCCCGATTGTATCGGGCAGCCGCCTATAGCCCGGCAGAGACAGTTCTCCGCAAGCGGCTATAGGACATACGGTGCCAATCGGCTCAATCCTCGGCGGGATCATCTCGGGCAACGCGGCAGCGGCAGCGGGTAACTCCGCCATGACCGCATCGAACAATCTCGCCACCTCGGATCGCAATTTGCTGAGCCCGTATTTCGCCACCAGCGGTCCGGCGGCGACCTCCCGACTCAATGCCTTGGCGGGCAACGGCTTCCTGAAGTGGGATGGGAATCAATATACGGACGACGCCACAAATGCGACGGCCGATCAGGCGAAGGCACAATCCGACGCTCTGGCGTCCATCAAGGGCGGTCCGGGCTACCAGCTTCTCCAGCCCTACCTAGACCAGTACGGCGCCAACGTCGGGACGAGCTTCACGGCGTCGCCGAGCTACAACTTCCGGCTGACACAGGGCCAGAACGCGCTTGCGAACAGTGCCGCTTCTCGTGGGATGAGCCTGTCCGGCGCCCAAACGAAGGCGCTAACGGACTACAACCAACAGTCGGCGAGCCAGGAATATCAGAACTGGCTCAATAACTACGCAAATTACGCCAACACCGCGATTGGCACGACCGGTGGCCTGGTCAGCGACTACATGAACAACCTGAAATTCCTGTCGGGGCAAGGCCTCACCGGTGCCCAAGCGGCTGTGAGTGGCCAAAATTCGGCGATGATTCCCGGCATCAATGCCCAAGCCAACGGTATCGCCCAGCAAGGCAATGCGCTCGGCAGTGGTATTGCCAATGGCATCAACAGTCTTGCTTCCCTGGCCACGCTCGGCGCTACCAATGGATGGTTCGGTGGCGGAAGTTCGGGATTGGGCGCGGGTGGCTACGGCAACACCTCGATCACTGGCTCGACGGTACCTGACTACATGGTGGCCGACTCAGTTCGCAGCAATCCGCTGGCGGGATGGCGTTGATGGTCGATTTCCCGACCTATCGGCCGCCTGATTTCGGCAATGCGCTGGCGGCCGGTGCGCGAGCCGGTTACTTTCTGAATCGCGCTAATCGGGAACGCGAGCTCGATCAACGCGCCGATCAGGCTCTTCAATACGCGCCCGCCGCCGCCGCGGGCGATTCGACGGCGCTCCTCAATCTGGCGGTCAATAATCCGCAGGCCGGGAGTGCCGTAGCCGCGATCCTTGGCCGCGTCGACGCGCAGAAGAAGCAGCAGATCAAGGATGCGGCCGACTTCACGACGCAGGCCGGCATGGGCGTGCTCACGGCGCCCCCCGAACAACAGGCGGCGGCCTACAACACGGCGCTGCAGGCCGCCAAGGCGCGAGGCATCGACACCTCGAACTGGCCGCAGCAATGGGGGCCGGCGGCACAGGGTTTCGTCCAGTACAACGTCAACAAGGCGCGCCCGATCGCCGATTACTTCAAGTCGCAGGATGAACGACCGACGCCGCTCGGGCCAACGTCATCCGCTGCGTCTCCCAAAGCGACACCTGACGAGATAGCGGGTGCGAAGACCGTCATGGATTCGCGCATTGCCGCCGGCGACAGTCCGATCGTTGCCGCGGGCTGGGCTGCGAATATCAGGCACGAAAGCGAGTTCAAGCCCGGCGCAGTCAATCCGGGAGACGGACGCGACGGCTCCGACAGCATCGGCCTGATCCAATGGAATGGCGCTCGTGCCCAGGCGCTGCAGCAATTCGCGGCACAGCGTGGCCTCAATCCATCCGATCCAAAGACACAGATGCAGTACCTGCAGGCTGAGGTCGATGGCGTCATTCCCTATTCGATCTCGGGAATTGATCCGTCCTTCAAGCAACGGTTGGCGCAAGCCAAGACGCCGCAGGAAGCCGCAGCGCTGATCAGCAATCAGTTCGTGAGGCCGGCCGGCGGCCAGGGCGAGGCTGCCAACCGCGGCAACACCGCCGCCCGCTACTACGCGCAGTTCAATGGTCAGCCGCCGGCGAGCGGCGACGCGGTCGCCACTCCTCCTCCTGGGACAGCCGTAGCCGGCACACCAGTCTCCATGCCTCCGGGCCCCAATATGGCACCTCCGGGCGCGCCACCTCCGTCCGCTATGCCGCAGCCGCCGCAGCTTGCCGTTGGCGCTGCACCGCCTAACGCGAACGGTCAGGGCGATTCCGTTCCTCCTGGTCAGCAGGCATTGCCGCCTGAGGTGCGCGGCGTCCAGCTGCCCCAAGGCGCCCGCATGATGGGCATCAAGGGTATTCCTGTCACCAAGGACGGGACGGTGCTGATCCAGCGACAGGATGGCTCCCTTGATTGGGTGCCGTTGCCGCAGCGAGCCGCTCCGAAGCAGCAACAGACCGGAGGCGGCCCATTCGCCGGGACCGGGATGGATGCGCAGGCCTACAACATCGTCCTGCGAGGCGATTCATCGTCGCCTGAGTACGCTGCTGCCTATGCACATCTCGCTTCGCCGCGCGTGCAGATCGATCCGACAACACAGCAGGCCATCACGATCACGCCCGATATGTCGTGGGCGCGGAAGCCGTCTGGAGCTTCTCCCATCGCTCCTCCGGACGGCGCACCGTCCGCCGAGCCGCCGCCGGCACCCGGAACCAAGGGCGTCACTGTCGCGCCGGTGACCGGTATGGTGCCGAAGCAGAACAACGAACAGGCCCTCTCGCAGGGTTTCGCCTATCGCATGAGCGCCGCGGAGAATGTCCTGTCGAGCGTTGACAAGGAAGGCGGCAACTTCTGGAGCCGCCTGAAGGAGGAGGTGCCCGGTGGCAACTATCTGCAGTCCGACGCCTACCAGAAGTTCAAGCAGGCCCGCGACAACTTCATCAATGCCCAGCTCCGACGGGAGTCGGGTGCGGCCATCTCCGCCGACGAATACCGCAAGGCCGACCGGCAGTACTTCCCACAGCCGGGCGATAGCGACGCTGTGATCGAGCAGAAGGCGAAGAACCGCGAAGATGCCATCGCCGCCATGATCCAGAATGCGGGTCCTGGCTACAAGCCGTTGCCGGCGCCGCAACTCAGCCCCGGCGAGCAGGGAAAGCGTACCTTCGACCTCAAGAAGAAATACGGGCTTGAGTGATGGCCGATATCGACCGCATCAAGGCCAACCTCGGCAAGATGATCGGGCAAGGTGCGCCCGAGGCCGATATCGACGCCTACTTGAAAACAGAGGGCTTCAATTCGCCCGAGGAATGGCGCGTCGCTGCGCAGCCGACCGGCGGGACGCGCGTTGCGCGAGATATCGGACAGGGGGCCATCGGCTTCAACGATGCTGTCGCCAACACCGTCGGTGCCCCTGTGGACGCGGCGGCGTGGCTGATGCGCAAGGTCGGTGTGCCTGTTGGGGATACGCCCATCGGTGGCTCGGAGAGCCTGAAAAAGGGCATCGACTATGTTGCGACCCTGCCGGGCCGTGTCGGCGATGCGGTTTCCCAGGGATCATTCACGCCGCTGACCGATGATCGTACCTCGCGGTTCGAGCCGGAGACGCGAGAAGAGAAGATCGCCCGCGGAGTGGGCGAAGGCGTCGGCAATGCGCTGGCTGTGGTCGCCCCGGCTGGCTTGGTCGGACGTGCCGGGACGGCGGCCAGCCGCGTCGCCGATACCGTTGCCAGCGCCCCGGGCAGCGTCACGCGCAATGTCGTCAATTCGCTTGCGGTGTCACCGGGCGCGCAAACAGCGCTAGGTGCCGTGCAGGGCGGCGCCACAGGCCTCACCGACAGCCCTGCGGCCGGGTTGGCGGCTGGCATCGCGGTCCCGGGCGTCATGGGCGCAGCACGGTTCATGCGCGCTCCGGTGCGCAATGCGCTGTCGCCACAGGAAGCCAATCTTGTCGCCGCAGCACAGCGCGAGGGCATCGACCTTACCCCGGCCCAGATCACGGGAAGCCCGAATCTCCGCGGCCTCGAGGAAACCGCAGCACGACTTCCGCTCGCCAACGGTCCGATGCAGGGCGCCTACCAAACCCAGCGCCGGCAATTCAACCGCGCCGTTCTGCAGCGAGCCGGCGTCGACGCCGACAGCGCCTCGCCGGAAGTCATGGACCAAGCCTTCCGGACGGCCGGGCAGACCTTCGACGACCTTGCTTCGCGCACGACGCTCAATATCGACCCACAGTTCGGTGGTGATGTGCGGCAGGTCGTGCACGATTATGGCCGACGCCTGCCAACCGATGTCGCGCCGGTGTTCAGATCCTATGTCGACGACCTCGAACCGCTGATGCAGGCCGCGGCGCCGGGACAGGCCGGAAGCAATCTTCCGGCCACCACGTCGACCCTCAATCCGCAGGTCGCGGGCGATACCTATCTCCGCATCCGAAGCGATCTCACCCGCCGTATCCGCTCGTCCCAGAACAATCCGTACCTGCAGGAAGCCTTGGGCGGCCTTGTCGATGCCCTGGACGGCGCCATGGAGCGCAGCTCGACCCCGCAACTGCAACAGGCCTGGCAGGAGGCACGGCAGCGCTATGCCGCGCTGATGACGATCGACAAGGCGATGCAGGGGGGTACACAGGCCTCCCGATCGGCTGCGGACATTCCGTTCGGTGCTTTCTCCAATGCAGTGAAGGCCGGGGACAAGGCCGGCTTTGCCAGTGGTCGCGGCCAGTTCAATGAGCTTTCCCGCATCGGCGATTTCCTTGGCCCGCGCATTCCCAATAGCGGCACACCGGAGCGCCAGTTCTGGACCAACCTGCTGACGGCTGGGACGAGCATGGGGGCCGGCATTCCCTTGTTGGGTCTTCCCGGGGCGGCGTTCGCCACGGCTACCCCCTATCTCGCGTCGCGTTTCTATAATTCCGCTGCGGGCAGAAACTACCTCACGCGCCAACTCACGGACGCTCCGCTGCTCGACTATCCGGCGCTGGCTCGTGGTGTGGTGGCCCGGCAGGGCCTCAGCGAGGCTACCGGCGGCGGTAACGCACTAAGTCGGAAAGGCGCGTCACGATGACCGTGAACAGCCAAGCCGCTCCGACACCGACGATGAGCACGCCGAGAAGCCATGAATGGCCGGTCGGAGCTTCGATCTCGGAATGCCAGTGCAGGAAGGCGTATGCGGCGACCACCGATACGACGAATTGCGTCAGGCGCATGCCCCATCCTAGCGAGGCCGAGCGATGACCGCCACCTTGTTCCTGCCGTTCTATGTGGCCATCGACGGCAATGGCGTCCCAATGGTCGGGGCGAAGCTCTATTTCTACACCACCGGCACCACGACGCCGCAGGCGACCTATGCCGATTCGGGCCTGCTGACGCCCAACAGCAATCCGGTCGTGGCTGATGCGGATGGTCGCTTCCCGCCGATCTATCTCGGTCCCGGCGACGACTACAAAGCGATCCTGAAGACATCGGCGGATGTCATCGTCGAGACGATCGATCCGATTTTCGCGCCGGCCACGCCGGCTTCGCTGCCCGCGATCCGCTCCTATCTCGCCGGTCTCACCCTGTCGACGGCGGGAAGTTCCGCCAGCTTCAGTGTCGCCGCGGGCTCAGCTTCGGACGACACCAACGCCGTCACGATGAACCTTGCTGCGATGAGCAAGAACACCAATTCCTGGGCTGCGGGTGCGGGGAATGGGGCTCTCGACACTGGCACTGTTGCCATCAACACCTGGTACCATGTCTTCGTAATTCAGAGGAGCGACACGGGGGGATCGGACGTTCTGATCTCGACGTCGGTCTCTTCGCCGGCGTTGCCGACGAACTACACCTACAAGCGCCGCATCGGTTCGATGAAAACCGATGGCTCGGGAAATTGGATGGCCTTCGTTCAGGACGGCGACTTGTTCCAGTGGAACAATTTCGTCTCCGACGTGTCCTCCAATGCGCCGGGTACAACGGCTGTAACCAGAACTCTATCCGTGCCCCCCGGCGTCAATGTCTTAGCTGGTTTCATCTGGAGTTTGACCAACCTGTCGACATCCAATGGATGTCGAGCTTACTTCAGTGATCTTGCGACAGCAGATGCGACAGGATCCGAAACCGCTGATGTCGCTTCGGCTTCGGGGAATGTCTTTATTGCTCGCGGACGCCTTTTTATTCGCACGAACATGTCATCGCAGATTCGGAGTCTAGTGTCGGGCCTTGGCGATTCAAACGTGACTCTGGCGATGACGACCATCGGTTGGATTGATCGGCGCGGGAGAGACGCATGATCTACGTGTCGCTCTTAGCTGATTTCAACGACTCGAGGTCTATCACGGCGTGTCTGAAAGGATCGCGTTGATGTTCGGCAAAGAGTTCCATGGCCCTCCGCCAAATTTCTGCCGAGGACAAATCGGGAAGGACGGAACGGGAAAAAACGCGCACGGCATCCACTGCGGCCAGATGATAGCCACGCGCAGATCCAAGCGACATGAGAGCCTGTTCAGTATAGAAAAAAACATGCTGGCCGGTCTCGGTGGAGAGGTAGGGCCAGTCCGCACCATGTCCCCGATAAAGGTCTGTCGTGAAGAAGAGAAGGTCTGGCTCCTTGGCAAAAAGCTCGGCCCAATTGCATCGTGGGTTAGGCATGTGTTCGGCGACTTCAAATGCACTGATCAAGGACCAACGCGTTCGGTCGTCTGTGAACCTGTCCATGAAGTAGATCGAATTGTAAGGATCACTGGCCCAATAGTTATACCCGCGATCCCTCATCATGCGCGCGTAGAGACCTGCGCCAGCGCCGAAATCGAGACAAGGCAGACGCTTGTCGAAGCCGATCAAATCGAGGATTGCGTGCATAGACAGCGCGAGATTGATGCTGCGCTGTACGGCACCCGTATCAAAACCGGCGCCACCGATCGAATAAGCCTTGGTGAGCCAATAGGGAGCTTCGGTTTGCAGACTCCCGCAGCTTCTGCATTCGAAATATTTGACATCGTGGCATCCGAGCAAACGAAGCGACCAGCGGTAACAAGTAGGTGCCTCGCACAATCTGCATCTCATGGAGCAAGCCTATGTTTGTAGACCGCGACGCGCAAGGTGTGCTCAAGGGCGTCTACGCCTGCCAACAATACGATGGGCAGGAAGAGATCGCCGACGACGCGGTTGAGGTCATGGCGTTCTTCACGCCGAGGCCGGCAACGTCGATCACGAATGCCCAGCTCAAGCGCCAACTCGACGCCGACGGAAAGCTAGCCGCCGCCAGGACAGCCGTAAACGCAACAGACGGCTTGGCGGAGGAGCTTTGGTATGGCGCGGCCATCTTCCTTCGCTCCGACCCGCTGTTGCTCCAGCTCGCAACGGCGATGGGCTACGACACCGAGGCCAAACTCGAGGCCTTCTTTGAATCGGCCAGAAAATTGTGAGGCAACATGGCAAACAAGGTTGAGACCGTTCCGGGCTCTGTTCGAGCCCTGAAGTACGAACAGATCACGGACCTGAGCACTGCGAAGTCACTCAATCCGCCCGACGATGCCGCCTTCGCGTTTATCCAGGCCGATACGCAGGCCGTGCGTTGGCGCGCCGACGGTGCGGACCCGACAAGTTCTGTCGGCATGCCATTACCGAAAGACACGCTGTTCCAGTGCACCTGCAACCTCACCGAGATAAAATTCATCGAGCAGACCTCCGGCGCCACGCTCAACGTCCATTACTTCGGAATCTGAGAGCAGCACGTGATGCGCTACTTCCGACCGGAGGCGATGATCAGAATGGACGGGCGAGAGAGCCCTGTGATCTATGCGCCGCAAAGCGGGGAGACGCCGCAACGGTCGATCAGTTTCGTTGATTGCATCTACGGCACAGGTGGCTCGATAGACCTCTCGACCAGTGGTCGAGAGGCCGGTGATCTCTGTGTGCTGTTCACTGCCGGAGCCACTGCAGGAACGCCGCCGGATGACGTCACGCCATCGGGGTTCACCCCGATCGACACGACAGCCAGCGGATCGGGGTTCGGCTATGGCCAGCGCTGGAGTCTATTCTACAAGGAGTTGGACGGCACCGAGACGACCCTCTCCACGATCAAGGGAGCCGACAACAACGATGCCGTCGCCTTGATCTTCCGCAAGTCAGGCGGCACCTGGAGCACCCCGCGAGGCGTGACCAATCTGGCGCAGTTCGACGGCAACTTCAGCGCGACGAATGTTTCGATCCCGGCGAGCGCTGCAACGGGGCCGGCCGTCGCCATTGGCGGCTGGGCCGCGTTCATCTATTCCAGCCCGAACAACTATTCGAACATGAACGACGCGCAGACGCCGATGTGGCAGGGCGTCTACTTCGACGGCAATACTGCCGGCGCGGGCTACACGATCTTCAACACCGCTCCGGCCGACATGAACATGGGACTGTGGCAGCCGAATAGCATCATCGGCGCCGCCGGCTTCTATTTTCAGTTGGGGGCATGAAGTGACCCCCGACGACACCCACAAGCGCGGCGTGCGGTTCGATCCCAGCATCCGCCTGGATAACGCCCTGACCATCGTGGCGCTGATCTTCGGTGGCGTCTCGGCGTGGATCAGCCTCTCAAGCCGAGTCGAGGTGCAGGCGACCAAGATTGCCCAGGTCGAGGCAAACTACCGCGAAGGGGACAAGCGCATCGAGACGATGCTGCTCGACAAGATCAACGATCAGCGCGCGCTCATCCAGAACGTGAATCTCAACACCGCGGCGAGCATCAACGAGATCAAGGCGGCGATTCTCCGCGTGGAAGAGAAGCTCGATCGGAAAGCCGACAAGCCGGGATGGGGGGCGCATTGACCCCCAAAGGACTCCTCGCCACAGCCGTAGATCCGGCCCTCGAGCTTCTGGCCGATCTCACCGCCGTTCCATCCGACGACCGCGCACGACTGATGATCATGGCAATCGCCGGACAGGAGAGTGCCTGGGAGCATCGTCGCCAGATCGGCGGCCCGGCGCGCAGCTTCTGGCAGTTCGAGAAGGGCGGAGGAGTGGCTGGGCTGTTCCAGGTGGCGCCCGAAAAGCTCGGTCCGATCTGCACCTATCTCCATGTGCCTTTCGATCCCGGCACGGTGTTCGAGGCCATGGCCTGGAACGACACCTTGGCGACCTGCATGGCCCGGCTCCTGCTGTGGACCGATCCGGCGCCGCTACCTGCCGTCGGCGATGTGCAAGCCGGCTGGGCCTACTACCAGCGCAACTGGCGCCCGGGCTTGCCGCACCCTGAAATCTGGCCCGCACGCTACGGCACGGCGCTGGGCCTTCTCTCGAAGGAGACGACATGATCGCTTTTCTTAAGAAGGTCTGGGCGTGGGGTGAGCCCATCGGGGCGCAGATCGCCAGAAAGCCCAAGACGTGGGTTGTCCTCATCGGCTTCGCATGTGCCGCGATAGGCCACACGCTGCCCGATGACACCGTGACCAAGCTGGCGGCGGACATCGCCAGCATCTTCGCTCTGTGAGGGCCGTGGTGCTCGCCATGGCCCTCCATAGCTGCGTCACGCCCACGGCGTGGAGCGAGAAGCCGCTAGGCATCTATCCGCCCTCGGCCGGCGCGCTCAACGGGCCCTCCCGGTATCTGTTCGGCGTCCGCGTTCCTCTCCCCCTCGATCCCAAGGTGAACCGATGAAACGACTTGCCGTCCTTGCCCTGCTGGGTGTGCTCAGCGCCTGTGCCACAGGGGCCTCTCCCAGTCAGCAGAACGTCGTGCTGGCGTCCAAGAACTCGCTGGTGGGGGCCCAGACGCTGGCGATCCAGTACACCAGCCTGCCGCGCTGCGGGACCCCGGCGTCGCCGCCACTGTGCTCTGACGCGGGCGTCGTGACCAGCATCCGCAAGGCCAATGCCGACGCCGTCGTGGCGCTCGATGCGGCCGAGAAGGTGGTGCGTGATCCCGCCGCCACGAGCTCGGCCATCAACGAGGCCATCGCCGC
>JAFEBU010000039.1 GCA_018242505.1 Pseudomonadota bacterium | reverse complement strand
CCTACGAACTCGACATGATCGAGAAGATGGGCTTCGCCGGCTACTTCCTGATCGTCGCCGATTTCATCCAGTGGGCCAAGGACAACGACGTGCCTGTCGGGCCCGGACGCGGTTCGGGGGCAGGATCTCTGGTCGCCTGGTCGCTCAAGATCACCGATCTCGATCCGCTGCGTTGGGGGCTGCTATTCGAGCGTTTCCTCAATCCCGAACGCGTGTCGATGCCGGACTTCGATATCGACTTCTGTCAGGACAAGCGCGATCGGGTCATCCGCTACGTGCGCGGCGAATATGGCCATGACCGGGTCGCTGCCATCATCACCTTCGGCAAGCTGCAGGCGCGGGCAGTGCTGCGGGACGTCGGTCGTGTGCTGGGCATGCCGTACGGTCAGGTCGATCGCATCTGCAAGCTGGTGCCGAACAATCCGGCCCATCCTGTCACGCTCGCCAAGGCGCTGGAAACCGAGCAGCTTCTCAAGGATCAGTATGAGGCCGACGAGGAGGTCAAGCGCCTGGTCGATTTGGCGCTGCAGCTCGAAGGACTCTACCGCAATGCTTCGACACATGCTGCGGGTGTGGTGATCGGCGACCGGCCGCTCGACCGGCTGGTACCGCTCTATCGTGATACCGACAACAAGGAATCTCTGCCGGCGACCCAGTTCAACATGAAATGGGTCGAGACGGCGGGTCTGGTGAAGTTCGATTTCCTCGGCCTCAAGACGCTTACGGTGATCGAGAAGGCCTGCGACCTGATCGGCCGCGACAAGATCAATATTCCCAAGCTGCCGCTCGACGATCGCAAGACCTTCGAGCTGCTCGCCCGCGGCGATGGTTCGGGGGTGTTCCAGCTCGAAGGCAACGGCATGCGCGACGTGCTGCGCAAGATGAAACCCGACCGCTTCGAGGACATCATCGCTGTCGTGGCGCTCTATCGTCCGGGACCGATGGAGAACATTCCGAGCTACATCAAACGCAAGCACGGCGAGGAGGCGCCGGACTACCTGCATTCGCTGCTCGAAGGAATCCTGAAGGAGACCTACGGCATCATGATCTACCAGGAGCAGGTGATGCAGATCGCGCAGGTGCTGAGCGGCTATACGCTGGGTGGTGCCGATCTCCTGCGCCGGGCGATGGGCAAGAAGATCAAATCCGAGATGGATGCCCAGCGCACAGCCTTCATCGAGGGCGCGGAGAAGAACGGCGTCAAGAAGGACAGGGCGTCTTCGATCTTCGACCAGGTCGACAAGTTTGCCGGCTATGGCTTCAACAAGAGCCATGCTGCGGCCTATGCGCTCGTCTGCTATCAAACTGCCTATCTCAAAGCCAATTACCCGGTGGAGTTCTTCGCCGCGACGATGACGCTCGACATGGGCAACGTCGAGAAGCTGAACGGCTATCGTCGTGACCTCGACAAGCTCGGCATCGAACTCCTGCCGCCGGACGTCACGCGCTCCTCGGCCGAGTTCACGGTCGAGCAGACCGCCGACGGCAAAAAGGCCATCCGATACGCGCTGGCGGCGATCAAGGGCGTAGGCCGCGACGCCATGGGGCGGCTGGTCGCCGAGCGCGAGGCCAATGGTCCATTCAAGGATCTGTTCGACTTTGCCGAGCGGCTGGACCAGCGGGCGCTGAACAAGCGTCTGGTCGAGAGCTTGGTGAAAGCGGGTGCGTTCGACACCTTGAACAAGAACCGCGCCCAAACCTTCGGCGCAATCGAGGCGTTGCTGCGGCATTCGCAGACGACGCATGAGTCGCGCGACAGCAACCAGAACAGCCTGTTCGGCGACGACACGGCTCAGCGCCGTCCGTCGCTGCCCAAGGTCCCTGACTGGGCGCCGATGGAGCGACTTCAGCAGGAGTTCTCGGCCATCGGCTTCTATCTCTCGTCGCATCCGCTGGCAGCCTACGAGCGCAGCCTGCAGCGACTGGGAGTCGTACGTGCCGCCGATCTGCCGGTCCTGCTGATGCGCGGCACGCCAGGCCGCATCAAGCTAGCCGGGACGGTGATCGATCGCATGGAGCGTGTATCGGCCAAGGGTAACCGCTTCGCTTTTGTGCAATGTTCCGATCAGTCCGGTGCATTCGAGCTCACCTGCTTCAGTGAGGTTCTGAGCAGCAAGCGTCAGCTTCTCGAGGCGGGGCAGGCGATCCTCGTTTCGGCCGACGGCCGGCTCGATGGAGAACAGGTCAAGCTGATGGCGCAATCGGTCGAAAAGCTCGAGGATGCGGTGGCGCATGCCGCGGCCGGCCTGCGCATCGTGATCTCCGATTCGATGGCGCTCGATACCTTGCGAAAGCACCTCGAGGGCAAGCGCGGCCGCGGACGGGTGACGCTGGTTGTCCCGATGCCCGATGAGGCCGAAGCCGAAGTGATCCTGCCCGGCAGCTATTCTATTGCCGGCGGCCTGCGTGATGCTATCGGCAGCCTGCCCGGAGTATCGCAGGTGGAGGAGATTTGAGCCGCCAACCCGGCTTGTTCGAACACCCCCCGCCCAAACGGCGGACACCAGCGCCGGGCGAGGTGCTTCCCTCCTGGGATTCACCGCTGCTGCAGGCGCCGACGCTGCCCATCGATATCCGCCTTGGCACCTCGTCGTGGTTCTTCCCCGGCTGGCGCGGGCTGGTCTATGAGGGCCTCCATCCACAGACGGCGCTCAGCAAGAAGGGGCTCGCCGCCTATGCCCAGCTCCCACTCCTGCGCACTGTCAGTCTCGACCGGACCTTTTACGCCCCTATCACAACGATTGAATACGCCCGCTATGCGGCGCAGGTACCGGATCACTTCAGCTTTATGGTGAAGGCGCCGGCGTTGGTTTGCGATGCGGTGATGCGTGACGAGGAAGGGCGCGGCAGGGTGCCCAATCCCCACTTCCTCGATCCGGCAATCGCCACACGGGAATTCGTCGTGCCGTGCCTGGAGGGATTGGGGACAAAGGCGGGACCGTTGGTGTTCCAGGTCTCGCCGCTGCCGCGTGGCCTGATCGAGGAGGCGCCCGTGTTAATCGAGCGCCTCGCTACCTTCTTTGCCGCCTTGCCGAACGAGCTTGGTCGGCTCCACCCGCTTTACGCCCTGGAATTGCGCAACGCGGAGCTTCTGACGCCCAGGCTGATGCGCATGTTGCGGGAATCGGGGGTGCGGTACTGCGTAGGACTGCACGACCGCATGCCGGAGGTGGAGCGACAGGAAGTGGCACTTCGGGCGCTCGATGGCGAGGTACCGGCCGACCTCGTGGTTCGCTGGAACCTGCACCGAGGCTTTCTCTATCAGGCCGCCAAGCGACGCTACGATCCCTTCGACAAGCTGGTGGACGAGGATCCGGAGACCCGACGCATCCTGGCCCGTATGGCCCAGGCCGCCTTCAAGGCCGGCCGCAAGGTCTGGATTACCGCCAACAACAAGGCGGAAGGCAGCGCCCCCTTGTCACTCCTCAAGCTTGCCGAGGAGATCGCGACTGACCTCTAGTTAATCTAATATCTTATTAATATAGAATAATATGTTGTTTAACATAGATATAATTG
>JAFEBU010000038.1 GCA_018242505.1 Pseudomonadota bacterium | reverse complement strand
TTCAACGGCTCGCGCTCCAGGAGCTCGGCCGTGCCCACGACGCCGTTCATCGGTGTGCGCATCTCGTGGCTCATGGTGGCGAGAAAGGTCGATTTCGCCTGGTTCGCCGCCTCCGCTTCCTCGCGGGCGCGCTCCGACTCGGCGCGCGCCATCTCCAGCTTCTCCGACTGCTCCACGATCTCGGTAAGATCGCGGTGCACGGTGAGCACACGGCCGTTGGAGAGGTGTCGATAGCTGACCTCGACGGTGCGGCCGCTTACGGTGCGCCGCCGCTCGGCCGGCTGGTTGCCGGACTTGAAACGCTCGACGCGCGAGGCGATCCATCCCTCGAGGCCGCCAGGCAGTCGGTCGACCGGCCCATAATCACCGCGCATCGCCCGGTAACGGATGATATCGGCGAAGGTCGGCAGTGTTGTCATGAAGGCGTTCGACATATTGTGAAGCCGCGCCATCGCGGGGTTCTGGTAAACCCATCGGCCGTCCGGCTCGTAAAGCAGCACGCCGTCGCTCATGTTGTCGAACACCGCCTCCAATACGGCGCGCGCCTGCTGAAGCTTTTCCTCGCGTTCGACAATGTCGGTGAGGTCGCGGTGGATGGTGAGCACGCGACCGTCGGGAAGACGTCGATAGGTGATTTCCACGGTTCGGCCGGAAAACGTTTTGCGGCGCTGCGGCGGCTGGTCGGCCGCCACGAAGCGCGCGAGACGCTTTGCCACCCACTCTTCCAGGCCCTCCGGCGACTGGTCGACCGGACCGTAATCGCCGCGCCTGGCGCGGAACCGCATCAGGTCGGCCAGCGTGGGCGATGTCGCCATCAGCTCATCCGGCAACTGATGCAACGCGACGATAGCGGCGTTCTGATAGACCCACTGCGTCTCCGGTTGGTAGAGCATGACGCCGTCGCTCATGTTGTCGAACATCGCCTGCAACACGGCGTGAGCCTGCATTGCCTCTTTCTCGCGGCTGGCATGAAGTCTGGCGAGGTCCTCATGAGCGATCGCCAGCATCACCTGTTGGCGCTGCTGGCGATGCGCCACAGAGTTCTGCAGCAGCAAGGCCACCAGATAGACGCCTATGCCGATCGCCGTCGGCTCGGTGAGTGATTCGGCGACCCAAACCATCGACGCCGCGGTCGACAGGAGGTCGAGGCAGACAAGCAGCGCATAGCCGATTGGTTCGTAGGTTCGGCCGGGCGGCACCGCCGCAACCACGAGCAGAATGGCGGCGGCAAGCATGCGCGATTCTGCCGGCGGCTCGGGAAGGAGCAATAGGCCGGCGACGCCGTAGGATAAGCCGGTCAGGCCGACGAGGATGGTATGGCGCAGGCGCCAGCTTTTGATTTCATGTCTGTCGGGGTTGCGACGATAAGCATGTGCCACCCACAACAGGCCGGCCATCGAGAAAATATGAATGGCGGCAGGAATGGCCAGCGACCACCACGGAACGGTGCCGCCACGGATCATCCAGAAAAGCGGCCAGATCGCCAACGCCAACAGGCGCAGACTATTGCCCGCCATCGATCCCTCGACCATCGCACGCTCGATGCGTGCGTCGTCAGGCGGGACCAGAGCTTCCGGAGCCGATGGGGAGAGGGGCATTGTCACATCAATATCGTCCATACGTGCTGTTTCCCGGTCGTAACGCGAACCGCTAAAAATGTTTCGTGGGTTTCATTGGCGACTCACTATCGTGACCCTTTGTGCAACACGCGAAACCAATTCGCGCCACGCCGCAATGACAGGGAAACGTTCGGCTCCCTACCCTTCGCTTCGTCGATGGCTCGTCGCTCGGGCCAATGGCTCATCAAGAAGGGAGGCAACGATGGTCGTACGTCTGCTCATGCATCCCTTGGTCGAAGACGTCTTCGTCTTCCTGAGTCTCGCCTTGATCTTGCTCAGCGCCGGCCTCGTCGGCTCGCTGCTGTGGAGCCAGCCCGGCGATGATGGTTCGCATTCATCGCCGATTGTGCGCTCCGCTGCCAGCAGAGCACCGGCTGCCGCACCGGTCGCTGCACCGGCCGACCCGGTGTCGGCCTGTCTCAATTATTCGGGCTTCGTTACGGGCGCCGTATTGGCCGACTGTAAGCGTTGAGTCCGACGTTTACGGCGTCGGTTCACATACCCCCCGACGCCCACGGCCGGCATTTATTCTTGCCGCGCTCGTGCTCGGACGGCGCCCCTTCCCGGGGCGTCGTCTGAGGTGCTTGAGGTCGGCCGAATCGGGCGGCAGGATGGCAAACATGGCTATCCGCCCTAAAGACACGCGCCCTCACATCATCATCGTGGAGGATGAGCAGTTTCAACGTGAAACCCTTATCGATTTCCTCGGTGAGAACGGCTTCCGTCCGTCGGGAGTCGACTCTGGGATCGCTCTGCGGAAACTCGTTGAAAAAGATCCTCCCGCGCTGGTGCTGCTCGATTTGCGGCTGCCTGGCGGCGAAGACGGGTTTGCGCTGGCGCGCTTCCTGCGCGAACGCAGCCGGCGCGTAGGCATCATCATGCTCACGGCCGCCAGCGACACTGTCGACCAGGTGGTCGGCCTCGAGACCGGCGCCGACGACTACATCGCCAAACCGTACGAGGCGCGCGCGCTGCTGGCGCGCATGAAAGCGGTCCTCCGCCGCGCCGGCGGTGCCGAGGCGGCGACTCCCGGTGCGCGGATACGTATGGGGAAGTGCCTGCTCGATCTCAGGACGCGGCGTATGACGGCGCTTTCGGGCGAGGACGTCCCGCTGCGCGCGGGCGAGTTCGAGCTCCTGAAACTCTTCGCTGAAAATCCCAACCGGCCCCTCAGCCGCGACTGGCTGCTCGAAACCACGAGTCATCGCGAAATGGAGGCGTTCGACCGCGCCATCGATATCCGCATCCTGCGCATCCGGCGCAAGATCGAATCGGACCCCGCCCGCCCCACCTCCATCCGTACAGTGCGTGGCGCGGGCTATATGTTTGTGCCGCCGGAGGACTGACGCCGCATCGTTGCGACGCAGGAACTTTGCGGCTTGATTCACGTTAAAGCGGGCGACGGCCGGACCGCGCGTTCGTCCGCAGGAGGGGGCGTACGGCATGTCAAGCGAAGCACTGCATGAGGATCCGGACAAGCTCGGCGATGACGTCATCGATACGCATCGCGCCATCGTCTCGGTGATGGAGGAGCTGGAGGCTGTCGACTGGTACAACCAGCGCGCCAAGGCTGCTGCCGATCCGGAGTTGCGCGCCATCCTCGAGCACAATCGCGACGAGGAGAAAGAGCACGCATCGATGGTGCTCGAATGGCTGCGCCGCCGCGATACGGTCCTGGCCCGGCACCTCAAGACCTACCTGTTCACCGAGGGCTCGGTTACCGCCATCGAGACCGAGGCAGAGCATGGCGGCAGCGCCGCCGCCGACACCGCGCCGGGCGACGGAAGCCTCGGCATCGGCAGCCTGCGACAGGTGAACCAATGAACCATCTGTTTCGCGACCGCGCACCGGTCACGCCGGCCGGCTGGGCCGAGATCGAAAAGGAAGCCAAGCGCACCTTGCGCGCCCTGCTCGCCGCACGCCGCGTGGTCGACTTCCAGGGACCGCTCGGCTGGGGCGCATCGGATGTCGAGCTGGGCCGGGCCGATCCCATCGCCTCGCCCGCCGGTGCCAAGGAGGTGCAGGCGCGGCTGCGGCGCATCCAGCCGCTGGTCGAGCTGCGCATTCCCTTCGAGATAACGCGCGCCGAGCTCGACGCCATCGACCGCGGCGCCCGGGATCCCGACCTCGATGCGGTCACGGCGGCGGCGCGGGCGATCGCGATCGCAGAGGACCGTGCGATCTTCCACGGCTACGAGGCTGCACATATCACCGGCATCTGCCAGGCTGCCGCCGAGAGCGCCGTGCCGCTCGGCGCCAGTCACAACGATTATCCCGGCGCGGTTGCCGCCGCGTTGACGAAGCTGCGCGACGATGGCGTCGAGGGCCCGTTCTCGGTGGTGCTCAACGAGCAGCTCTACAAGGATCTCGCTGCCCGCACCGAAGGCGGCTATCCGATGCTCACCCATGTGAAGCGCCTGATCGATGGCGCGATCGTGCCGGCGCCCGGCCTCGAGGGCGGCCTGGTGATCTCGCTGCGCGGTGGCGACTTCGAGCTTTCCGTCGGCCAGGACTTCTCGATTGGCTATCTTGAACACACAACCGAATTGGTGCGGCTCTATATCGAGGAGAGCTTCACCTTCCTGGTGCTGACCGATCAGGCCGCCGTTCCCTTGTCGATGCGCGCCCGCAAGTAGCGTCCCTATCGACGCGCGCGCGTCTCGCGGGTGCCTCTCGCGAATTGGGCGAGGCGCAGGCACAAACGACGCGCGATCGCTTCGTCCGGCAGGCCGGTGCTCTTGCACTCGATCTCCGCCGCCAGGATGGTCGACAAGGCGGAGCTGAGCCGCGGCAGCGGCCAGCCGTGCAAGTGCCGCTCGAAACGCTGTCGCACCGGTCCGCCGCGTGGCAAACCGCGGGCCTTGAACATGGCGCCCTCGATATTGCCGCCCTTGGCATGGCTGGCGACCAGGTGAAGCTGGTCGGCATGGCGTTGCAGGGAGCGCACGAGCTGCACCGGATTGCCGCCTTCGGCGAAGACGCGGTCGAGTGCGCGGTCGAGCGCCGCCACGTCGCCGCCGAAGGTGGCGGCGATCACGTTGTCGATGCCGACCGCGGCGGTGTCGCCCAGCACGGCGACCGCATCGTCGAGTGTGATCGTCGTGTTGGTATCGCCTGTCTTGTAAAGCAACAGCTTGTCGATCTCGCTGCGGGTCTGGCCGCGATCGCCGCCCAGCCGCTCGACGATCCAGTCGAGCGCGTCGGCGGCGACGCCGAGGCCGGCTGCGCGCGCGGCGCTTTCCACCAACCCCTCCAGCGCCTCGACCGAATCGGGATAGCAGGGCAAGGCGGCCAGGCAGGCCTCGGTCTCCGCGAGCGTGCGCAGCGCCGAGCGCGGCGTGAGGTTGCCCGCCTCGAGGACGATCAGCGCATCGCCCGCGCCGGCCGCGACAAGATTCTCCAGCGCCGCCACCGATTCCTCGCCGGCCGGCCGGACGCGGACCACCCGTCGCCCACCCATCAGCGACTGGGCCGAGAATTCATCGGCCAGTCGCGCCGGATCGGCTTTCAAGGCATCGCCGGCGATGTCGACCACCCGGAACGGATCGTTCAGGTCGGCGCATGCCATTTTGGCGAGCGCTGTCGCGCGCTCTGCGACGAGCCCCTCGTCGTTGCCATAGACGACGACGCCCCGAATGGCGGCATCGGGCTTCTTGAGGAACGCTTCGACCTGGCGCGGCTCGATCTTCATGCGTCAGGCGACGACATTGACGATCCGGTTCGGCACCACGACGACCCGCTTGGGCGTCCGACCTTCGAGCGCCCGTTCGATCTCCGGCATTGCGAGTGCCGCCCTCTCGGCAGCCTCCTTCTGTGCATCCTTTGCCAGCTGCAGCGTGGCACGCAGCTTGCCGTTGAATTGGACAGCGACCGTCACCGTGTCCTCGGCCAGCAGTGCGGGCTCGGAGACCGGCCACGGCTCCTCGGCCAGCAGGGTCTTGTGGCCCAGAGCCTGCCACAGCTCCTCGGCAAGATGCGGCGTCATCGGCCCGATCAGCCGGGCGAAGATCTCCAGCGCTTCGCGCTGGGCCCATGAATGCGAGGCGTCCTTGGGCGCGCTGCCGCCGATCGTGTTGGCGAGTTCGTAGAGCCGCGCCACGGCCTTGTTGAAGTGGAAGGCCTCGATGTCGGCCGAAATGCCGGCCACCGCCTTGTGCGCCGCACGCCGGAGTTTGGTCGCGGTCTCGGAGAATGAGTGAGGCCGGGGCGTGCCGATGGCCGGCAGGCCGGGCAGTGCCTCGGTCGCGATGCGATAGAGTCGCTGCTGGAAGCGCCAGGCGCCGGCGACGCCCGCCTCCGTCCATTCGAGATCGCGCTCGGGCGGACTATCCGACAGCATGAACCAGCGCGCAGTGTCGGCGCCGTAGTCGCGGATGATCTGATCGGGGTCGACGACATTCTTCTTCGACTTCGACATCTTCTCCGAGCGGCCGACCTCGACCAGGCTCTTGTCGGAGAGCCGTACGACCTTGCCGCCGACGCGCTCGACTTCCTCCGGCAGCAGCCACGTGCCGTCGCTCGCACGGTAGGTCTCGTGGCAGACCATGCCCTGGGTGAACAGTCCGTCGAACGGCTCGTCGCGGTCGGTCATCTGCACCTCGCGCATGGCGCGGGTCCAGAAGCGCGAATAGAGCAAATGCAGGATCGCATGCTCGATGCCGCCGATATATTGATCGACCGGCATCCAGTAGTGGTCCTCCTGACGATCGAACGGGGCACTCTTGAGATGCGGCGAGGTGAACCGGTCGAAGTACCAGCTCGAATTCACGAAGGTGTCGAACGTGTCGGTCTCTCGCACCGCCGCGGCACCGCACTTCGGGCAGGCGACGTGCTTCCAGGTCGGATGATGGTCGAGCGGATTGCCCGGCCGGTCGAAGGTGACATCCTCCGGCAGGCGTACCGGGAGGTCCTTCTCCGGCACAGGGACCACACCGCACTTCGCGCAATGGATTGCGGGGATCGGTGTGCCCCAGTAACGCTGGCGCGACACCAGCCAGTCGCGCTGGCGATACTGGATCGTGCCCTTGCCGACGCCCAGCTCCTCCAGCCGCGCGATCACCTTCGTCTTCGCCTCCTCGACCGAAAGGCCGTCCAGGAAACCGGAGTTGATGATGATGCCGTCCTCGGTGAAGGCTGCGTCCGCGACGCTGAACGTCTTGGGATCGGCGTCCTTCGGCATGACGACCGGCAGGATCGGCAGCCCGTACTTGGTCGCGAACTCATGGTCGCGCTCGTCGTGGCCTGGGCAGCCGAAGACCGCGCCGGTGCCGTATTCCATCAGCACGAAATTGGCGGCGTAGACCGGCACCGTCCTGCCCGGCAGCAGTGGATGCCTGGCGAGCAGCGGCAGCTTGTAGCCCTGCTTCTCCGCCGTTTCGAGTTCGGCCGCGGCGGTACCGGTCTTGCGGCATTCGGCAACGAAGCGCTGCAGGCCGGGATCCGTTTGCGCGAGCTCGGCCACCACGGGATGGTCGACCGACAGCGCCATGAACGAGGCGCCGTAAAGCGTGTCGGGCCGCGTGGTGAAGATCTCGAGCTTTTCGCGAGCCGCGCCGGACAGGTCGGTGAGCGCGAAAAAGACGCGCGCGCCCCGGCTCTTGCCGATCCAGTTGGCCTGCATCAGGCGCACCTTCTCCGGCCAGCGGTCGAGCGTGTCGAGGCGCTCCAGCAGCTCTTCTGTGAAGGCTGTCATGCGCAGGTTCCACTGCGTGAGCTTGCGCCGCTCGACGACGGCGCCGGTGCGCCAGCCCTTGCCTTCGATCACCTGCTCGTTGGCGAGCACGGTGTTGTCGACCGGATCCCAGTTCACCCAGGCCTCGCTGCGATAGGCGAGCCCCGCCTTCCAGAAATCGAGGAACATCTTCTGTTCATGGCGGTAGTACTCGGGATCGCAGGTCGCCAGCTCGCGACTCCAGTCGAGTGAGAGACCCATCGACTTCAGCTGCGCCTTCATGGTGGCGATGTTGTCGTAGGTCCATTTGCGCGGATGAACCTTCTTCTCCATCGCTGCGTTTTCGGCCGGCAGGCCGAACGCATCCCAGCCCATGGGGTGCAGCACGTTGAAACCTTTGGCGCGTTTGTAGCGGGCGATCACGTCGCCCTGGGTGTAGTTGCGTACGTGACCCATATGGATGCGCCCCGACGGATAGGGGAACATCTCAAGCACGTAATACTTTGGCCGCGCCTTATCCATGACGGCGCGAAAGGTCTGCCGTTCGTCCCAGACCTTCTGCCATTTGGCCTCGGTCTCGCGAAAATTGTAGCGCGGCGGTGACGATGCCTGGGGCACTGCGGACGACACGGGCTCACTCCAAAAACGACAGAGGCCGCAGCGGATGCCCCCTGCGGCCCTTCTCGTCAAGCATCGTGAATGCGTCTGGAGTCGATCGGCTCCGCCCGATCAACTCCCGATCGAACAGTTCCCGCCTGATCAGCTCCCGCCTTGGGCAATGCGCAACTGTCGGGCGCGGGTCAGGATCGCGTTCTCGATGTCGGTGTTGGTTTGCGGGTCTACCTGAGCATCGACCCACCCGCCGCCCTTGGGATTCTGCTGCTGCTTGAACACCGAGACGCGCACGCCGTCGGCCCTGAGCGCGCGGTCGAGGATGGTGACCTGGACCTTCATGCGCTCGTTGGGCGCCTCGGCGGGTGTGTACCAGTCGGTGATGATCACACCGCCGAATGGATCAGCCTGCACCAGTGGGATGAAATTGATCGTATCGAGGCTGGCGCGCCACAGGAAGGCATTGACCGCCACCCCGGTGCTCTGATCGTCCCGCTTTTCCGCCTTGGAACCGAACAGGCCGCCGGGCCCGAACAGGCTGCCGGTCTCCTGGGTCTGGCCGCCGAGGCCTTGGGACGCCTGCTCCTTGGCAGCTCGGCCGCCGCCATAATCGCGCTCTTTGATGGCGTTCGGGTTGCCGCCGCAGCCCGCCAGCGACAGGGTGAGTCCTGCCGTACATATGATGAACAAGGAAGATCGACCCAAAGTTCTGCTGCTCCCGCGTGCCGTGGCGAAATTTGCCATGCTCTACCTGTTGATGCGCGCTTCCTGCCCCAGAAGCGCGGCGACCATAAGCGTGGCCCTTGGCTACGGCAAGGGGCAGAATAGCACGCGATCAACAGGGTCTTTTTACAAGATTAAGTAAGTCCTAATAGAGGATCAATAAGTTCTGGCAATTTGGGTAGCGGGCCTTCATGACTAGGTCCAAAACAAGGCAGGTATCGCGCAAAATGTGACAAAGACGCCACAGGTCCGGAGAGATTCGGGTGCGATTGCGTCCATTCCTTGACCCTGGTTTTGGCCGTGTGTTTTTATTCGGCGGTCGCATTGGCGGGAGAGCGCGTGACCGAAGCACGCAATCCGTCGGTCAGACAAGGCCTTTGGGTATGTACCAGTCTCTGACTAATGAGAGAGGGAGAATGATGAAAAAGCTATTGCTAGGCTCGACCGCCTTGGCCGTCGGTGGCCTGGTGGCCGCCCCTGCCATGGCTGCCGATCCCATCAAGATGGGCGTTGGCGGCTACTATCAGTTCTATGCGCTTGCTGGCTCCATGCAAGGCACGTACGCACTGAACGGTAGCAGTGTGCAGTACAAGGGCCTCCAGTTCATTCAGGAAGGCGAAATCCACTTCATCGGCCAGACCAAGCTGGACAACGGCACCTCGATCGGTGTCCGCGTCGAGTTGGAAGGTCACAATTCAGTTTCCGGTGCGGCTGGGTCGCCTCGTCAGATCGACGAAGCTTACCTGTTCGCGTTCGGTGACTGGGGCCGCGTCGAGTTCGGTGGCAAAGACGATGCCGCGTACATCATGTACTACGGCGCGCCGTCGGCGCTGCTGGGCTTCGGCTTCTTCCAGCACAACTCGTCGTTCAGCTGGACCAACCCGGTCGCCAACGCCAACAATGCCGCGGCGTTCCGCATTTCGGCACAGACCATTGACGCCCAGTATCAGGACGTCAATCGCATCAACTACTACACGCCGCGCTTCGCGGGCCTGCAGATCGGTGTTGGCTATGCACCGAAGCTCCAGCCGCAGGTTCAGCCAGGCTCCCAGTGGGGCCTTGCACCGGGACCGGGCACGGCAACGGTTGCCTGTGGCTTCTCTGACGCCATCACGACGAACGGCTGCCCGACCAACGACAATTCATGGCAGGACGCTCTCTCCATCGGCGCGAACTACCTGAACAAGTTCGGTGATTTCTCGGTCGCGGCCTATGTCGCCTACTCGTACATGAGCTTCGTGCCGAGCTACAATTACGTTCAGTCCGCTGCCAACCTGATCAATGGCGCCAATCTGACGTCATGGAAGCAGTTCGTCGCTGGCTTGCAGTTCAGCGCCTTCGGCTTCACCCTCGGCGGTTCGTACACTTGGGACAACAACGGTCTCGGCTCGAACTATTACACGGGTCAGAACAACGACACGAACTCGTTCGCTGTCGGCCTGATGTATGAAACCGGCCCGTGGCAGCTGTCGGTCGGTGCGGCCATTGCCCGGAACAACAACGGCAACGGTATCGGCTCGATCGTGAACTGTAACCAGGGCACGTCGAGCTCCTGCGCCATCCAGCAAGCGGCGTCGACTGCCGCCTACTTCAGCGGCAATCCGAACATTGGTGGTGCGAACTTCGGCACGGTTACGGCCTCGAAGATCGAAGTCGGCGCCAACTATGCCCTCGGACCGGGCGTGAAGATGATGGGCGGCCTGATCTTCAACAACCTCGCCGGCCCGTCCAATGCAGTGGCAGCCCAGTCCTGGGCCGCGCTTCTGGGCATGGACTTCCGCTTCTAGTCGCCAACGACTGGATCGAAATGGAAAGAGCGGGCGAAAGCCCGCTCTTTTCTTTGCGCACAATGTCTGCTCTAGGGCCGCCGCCGGCCCACGACATTCACGAAGAGCGTTGGCAGATAGGTCCGCGACACGGGCAGGCGCTCGGTCGCTTGACGCGCCAGGATGTCGCGATTGTCTTTGTGGTCCAGCACGATCTGGAACAGGCCCTGCTCGACCGCGCCGGCGCGCGCTTCCAGGTCCGGTTGACCCTCTCGTTCGACCCGGTAAGCCACGTCGAGGCCGACATCGCCACCACTATAAAAGGCCGACAGAATCTCAAGCCGCGTGAACATCACGCTGAGCCCGCGTACCGAGAAGCGCCAGTAATCGTCCGGTGCGGCATGGAAGGCCTGCGACCAGGGCGTCGAGACGAAGGCGAGGCCGCCCGGCCTCAGCAGACTCTCGACATTGCGTGCCGCCCGCAAAGGCGAACGGGTGTGTTCCAGGACATGGCAGCACACCACCAGGTCGAAGAGCTCGGCGCCGAGGATCGATTTGAGCGTGCGGGAAGAACTGCAAATATCGGCCACGTGATCGACATTGCCACCCGCGACGAGATCGATGCCGATGAAGCTCGCTTGCCGACCGAAGCGCTGACCGACGAGAGTACGCCAATTTTTTTCATTGCGATCCGAGACGGACGTGCGGGCACCGACTTGCAGAACACGTAGCCGCCGCCGTCCGACGGGCTGCGCCAGCCGGTCGAAAAGCAGGCCGATCTCTTGTCCGACACTGCTACCGACGACGCGCAATTCGCTGCCGCGACCCCTCGGCTGACCCTCGGTCGGCGCCGGCGCTCGCGTCAATCCCGCACCACGACGATATGCATGCGCCGCGGGCCATGGGCGCCAAGTTCGATGGTTTGCTCGATGTCGCCGGTGCGCGAGGGGCCGGTAATGGTGTTCACCGTTCTCGGCATGCCGTTCTTGCCGTAACGATCGCGCAGCTTCTCCCAAACATCCTCGTAGCCGCCGACGATGTCGGCCTCGCGCAGCACGACGATATGGGTATCGGGCAGCAGATTGAGGGATACCGGATGGTCGGGCCCCGACGCCATCACCACGGTGCCGGTCTCGGCAATACCGGCGAAGGCGCCGGTGATCGAGACTTGGTCGCGGCCCTCGCCGCGGCCGCGTCGTAGGGCGAGCATCTTCTGGCTCTGCCAGTCGTAGCTTTCGAGCTGGGGCGAGGGGGCCATCGCCGCCTCCGCGGGAAGGTTGTTGCGCGCGAGGTAGGCGCTGACCTCGCCCGGCACGTCCGCGCCCGAGATCCGAGCCACCGTCGCATTGTGGGTTTCGGCCCATTGGCAGAAGAGGGCCACCTTCTCGGCGTGAGGCAGCTTGGCACGTCGAACGATCGGGCCGCGCGGCGGGCTGGCCAGTCGCTCCTCAGCTGCGGCGCGGGCCGCACCCGCGAGCTCGCCGCGGCGCAGCGACCGGCGGATGCTGCCCAGGATCTGCTCGCGTGCGGGGTCGCCTCTGTCGCTCATGGCCGGATGCGCGCCCCGCCATGGCGCACCCACTGGGCGTGAAAGGTGCCGCCGGCGGGCGGGGCGGGAAAATCGCGGAAACGCGTCCAGCCGCTGGCCAGCGGCAGCGCATGATAGCGTCCCTCGGCACGGCCGAACGTCGACAGCAACCGGTTGGCGACCTGCGTCACCCGACGATAGAGCTTGGGCCGGCGGACCAGCCAGGACCATAAGGCAAGGCCTTGCCGCACTGCGCGCGGCGTCAGATGCCGCTCGAACTCGCGCTCGCGCCAATGGCGCATCAGGCCGGGGAGGGGAATGCGCACCGGGCAGACGCTCTCGCAACGCCCGCAGAAGGTCGAGGCGTTGGGCAGGTCGCCCGCCTCCTCGACGCCGACGAGTTGCGGCGTCAGCACTGCCCCGATCGGACCGGGATAGACCCAGCCATAGGCGTGTCCGCCGATCGCTCCATAGACCGGGCAATGGTTCATGCAGGCGCCGCAGCGTATGCAACGCAACATGTCTTGCATCTGGGTGCCCAGCACCGACGAGCGGCCGTTGTCGAGCAGGACGACGTGATAGGCCGACGGCCCATCGAGATCGCCGTCGCGCCGCGGGCCGGTGTTGAGCGTGGTGTAGGCCGACGATTCCTGTCCGGTCGCCGAGCGCGCGAGCACGCGCAACAACACCGCGGCATCCTCCAGCGTCGGGATCACCTTCTCGATGCTCGCCAGCACGATGTGCATCTTGGGCAGCGTGTTGGAGAGATCGGCGTTGCCCTCGTTGGTGACCAGCATCGATGAGCCCGTCTCCGCCACCAGGAAGTTCGCGCCGGTGAGCCCGACGTCAGCATCGAGGAATTTCTGGCGCAACACATGGCGCGCCTCGGCGACGAGATCGTTGCGCTCGGTCAGCCGCTTGGTGAAGCCGAGCGGCGTATGGTGCTCCAGGAAGGTGTCGGCAACCTGATCCTTGGTGAGATGGACCGCCGGCGCGATGATGTGGCTCGGTGGCTCGCGGCGGAGCTGGATGATGTATTCGCCGAGATCGGTCTCGATCGGTGCGATGTCCAGCGCCTCCAGGTGCTCGTTGAGCGCAATCTCCTCGGCCACCATCGATTTCGACTTGGCGACCGTGCGTGCGCCGACACTCTTGCACAAATCGCCGATGATGCGGCGCGCATCGCCGGCAGTGGGCGCCCAATGCACGTGGCCGCCCAACGCCGTGACCTTGCGCTCGAACTCCTCGAGATAGAAATCGAGATTGGCCAGTGCATGATTCTTGATGTCGCGCGCACGGTCACGCAAGGCCTCGAACTCGGGCAGTCGTTCAGCCGCCTGGCGCCGCCGCTCGGAGAACCCGACCTTCAGCGTGGCAAGCGACTCCTGCAGGTTGCGATCGGCGAGCGCCGCGCCGGCATTGTCCTTGAAGTCGTGGGCCGTCGATTGCATCAGCGCTTCGCCTCCGGCTCGCCGATCGGCGCCAGGTTGCCCATGTCGGCCAGCACTTCGGCGACATGGCGCACGCGCACCTGGCGCCCTTCGCGCTGTAGTTTGCCCGCCATGTTCATCAGGCAGCCGAGGTCGCCAGCCAGCAATGTGTCGGCCTCGGTCGCCGCGATATCGGCCGTCTTTTCGCTCACCATGGCGTTGGATATCTCGGGATACTTCACGCAGAACGTGCCGCCGAAGCCGCAACAGACTTCCGGCGTCGCCATCTCGCGCAGGCGAAGCCCCTGGACCGAGGTCAGCAGCCGTCGCGGCTGCTCCTTGACGCCGAGCTCGCGCAAGCCCGAGCAGGAATCGTGATAGGTGACCGTCCCGTCATAACGCGCGGTCACCGTCTCGACGCCGAGCACACTGACCAGGAACGCCATCAGCTCGTGACTGCGGCGGGCCAGATCCTCGGCTCGCGCCTTCATCGCCGGATCATCGTCGAACAAGCCGGGATAATGGTGGGCCAGCATGCCGCCACAGGAACCCGACGGCACGACTACCGCCTCGAAGCCTTCGAAGGCGTCGATCACCTGGGCCGCGATCGCGCGCGTGCTTTCGCGATCGCCGGAATTGTAGGCCGGTTGGCCGCAGCAGACCTGCAGCGGCGGTACCTCCACCGTACAGCCGGCGTCCTCGAGGAGCTTGACCGCGGCGAAGCCGACAGCGGGCCGGAACAAATCGACCAGGCAGGTGACAAACAGCGCGACGCGGCGGGGTGGGGAGGGACGATCTGAGGTTGACATGGCGACCCGGCCACCATGGCAGCGCGAAAATTCGTGCGCAACGCTTCTTGTTCACAACAGTTTCGCGGCTGCAATGAGGGTCCGGATTACCTGTGGCAATGGCGGGCCGTCCAGCCCCCCAATAACACGCCCAGGCCTCAGCCTTTGTTTGGCACCAGGACGATGGCGCGGCCGCCGGACACCATTCGGCCGGCCCAGTCGGCTGCTTGCGCGGTCGAACCGAAGAACACGTCACCGCGCGCCGGCCCCTTGATCGCAGTGCCGCTATCCTGCGCGATCATCAGGCGGCGGTAGGGCTCGGTCGCCCCGGGCTTGCCGGCGACCGGCCGCGTCGTCTCGATCCAGATCGGCGTGCCGTAGGGTGTGAAGGCGGGATCGACCGCGAGGCTGCGCTGCGCTGTGAGGGGCACGCCTTGCGATCCGGTGAGGGCGACGGTGCGCGTATCCTTGAAGAAGATGTAGCGCTCGTTGCGACGCATCACGTCACGGCCTTGTGGTGGATGACGCTTCAGCCAATCGCGGATGGCAGGCCAGGTGACGGCGTCGCGCTTCATCACTCCCATCTCGACCAGGACGTTGCCGATCGCCGTATAGGGGCGGTTGTTCGACCCGTCGAAGCCGAGGTTGAGCGTGCCGCCTTCGGCGAGATGAACGCGCGCACTGCCCTGGACCTGCGCCTCGTAGAGCGCCACCGGATCCTGCACCCAGACGATCTCCAGCCCTTTGCCCTTCAGCGCCCCCTGCTCGATCTCGGCGCGCGTGAAGTAAGGCTTGTCGCTCAGATCAGGGGGGCGGCGATAGACCGGGACGGTGAACAGGCGCGACGGTGCGCGGCTGCCGCGCAGCTCGGGCTCGAAGTAACCGGTGAAGTTGGCCGGTTCCTGTACGACCAGGGGTCGGAAATTCTTCTCGAAGAATTGCCGCGCACCTCGTTCGTCTCCCGGCCTCACGGCGCTCGCCTGCGCGCAGATCTCTCGCCATTCGCCGGCAGTCACGACCCGTTCGCCGCCGTCGGTCGAGATGCGGGTGTCGGCCGACACGCTGAGGCGGGGGCAGGATTTCCGGAAGGCGGCCAGCGCTTCGGCATGTTTGTCGTTGGACCAGCCGGGAATCTCGTTGAACGAGATTGGTGCCATCGCCACATTGTTCGGAGACGTTGTCGACGCGCTGCCCGCGCATGCCGAGAGCAAACCGGCAGCGGCCAGCAAAGCTGCGCCGCCGGACAGGACAGTCCAGCGCATACGGTGAAGCCTCCCCTTCAGCCTTCGCTCTCGGTCTTGACCAGCATCCAGTTGGGATCGCTCGACTTGGTGTCGCGACGGAACGTCCAAAGATCGATGACCTTCTGCACCTCGTTTGGATTGCCGTCGGCGATCTGGCCTTCGGCATTGCGCACGACGTTGACCTGCTCGGAAACGAAGCGAACGGTCACCTGTGCAATGCTGCCCTGTAGTTCCGCGGCGGCGACGTCGGATGCCTCGAATCCGATCAGCGTCGTCTCGGCTTTTTCATGGCGTTCGTTGCGGGCCCGGATCGCGCCCTCGAAGCTCGCGAAGGTCGGCCCGTCGAGCAAGGGGCGCAGAGCCTGCGTATCGCCTTTTGCGAACGCCTCGACGATCGCCGCGAAGGCGGCGCGTGCGCCGTCGGCGAAGACGAGCGGATCAAAATGAGGATCGGCGGCGCGAATGGCGCTGACGCCGGCCGAGGCGGTCGGCAGCACGGTGGCGCGGATGCCACCGGGGCCGGTCGTGGCGTTCGACGGCCGCGGTGCGGGCGCGTTGGCGCCGGGCAGGGAAACGACATTGTCATTGCCGACCGGCGCATCGCCGATCCGCGGCGTGCCTCCCGAAGGCGACGGCGGTGAAAACGGATCGCGGGTCGCAGGCGGGCGCTCATTGCCAGTGCGTTTCCCCAGGACCGAGCGCAGGCGCAGGATCAGGAAGATCGCGACCAATCCGATCAGAATGATATCGTAGTTATTGCCCACGAAGGCGCTCCGATCACCCGTCTCTAAATCATTGCAAATTACATAGGCTCCGAATGGGGAAAGGGCAAGGCAGCGTGGCCCTGCCGTCTATGCCCTCCCACGCCGCCACTAAGCCGCGAGTACCACAATATCGACCGAATCCGGTACCCCGGCGACCGACCGGCCGTGCCGTATTTCGCGTCGGCCGGGGGCGCTGTAGCCTTGGCTCTTGGCCAGGCGCCAGGTTTTCTCATCGGTGAGCGCGCGGGTCCCCTCGTCCTTGTTATGCTTCTCCAGCTTCGAGGTAAAATTCACGGCATCGCCGATGACGGTGAATTCGAGCCGTTCTCCATCGCCCACGGCGCCAAAGACGACGCGACCCGAGCCGACGGCCAGTCCGACCGACAAGGGCGCCGCACCCGTTGACCGGCGCTCCGCGGCCCAGCGGTCGGCGGCTTCGACGATGGCGTCGGCCGCGTACAGCGCATCGGCGGCAGCGGTGGTCGAAGGCACGACCGCGCCGAAGGAGGCGAGGATGCCGTCCCCCAGGAATTTATCGATGCTGCCGCCGTGGCGAACGATCAGCGGACAGACGCGCGCCTGATAGTCCTGCAGGAGCTTCATTACGTCGTCGGGCGCAAGCTCGGTCGAGAGCCGCGTGAAGCCGCGCAGGTCGACAGTGAGGATGGTGGCGTCGCGCAGTTCGCCTTCACCCGCCTTCACCGCCATTGCCGCTGTGCGTATGCGCGCCGCCACGCCGGGGTCGAAGAAGCGCGAGAGGTCGCGCACTGCCGCACTTTCACTGACGGCACGGATCAGGAGATGCCGGGCGCGTGCAATCGCCAGGGCGAGCACCGCCGTCGTGAGCAGGATCGCGATCACCTTGTCGACCTCGGCGTGCATCAGGAGCGTGTTCGAGGTCATGTACTCGACGAAATCGTGCGTGGTCGGATTGTCCGGTCCGCCGTAACCGCTGAGCACATAGAGCACCAGCAGCACCCATCCCGCGGCCGCTGCGATGCCTGTGAAGACGACGAAGCGCGCCTCGAAGCGCAGTGCACGCAAAGCAATGAACAAGAAGACATAGAGCAGAGTGGGGACCTTCAGATAGAAGGCGGCAGGCTGGGCGTACTTGAGATGGAAGGAGAAGATCAGCGCTATCAGGAGCGCCATGTCGGCGAGCACCGAGAGATAGAGCATCCACGACACGAGCAGTCGACGATAGGCGAGCGCCAGGCGGATGACGCCGAAGACGGCGTAGAGAGCAAGCACCGCGGTCTCGAGATTGCCCAGCTGGACCACGCCGCCCGGCATGGTGGTGGTCTCGTAGACGACCGCGAGCAGGACGACGATCGCCAGCTGCACCCAGGCGATCAGGATCTCGCTCTGCTCCTGCTGGCGCTGGATCGCGGCCTGCACCCGCTCGGGCAACTTCTGCGGCCCGCCGCTGTCGAACAGCCAGCTGCGGAAGGTCCGCCACATCAGCGCGTCTCCAGCCACAGGCTGGTGGCCATCGCCTCGCGACGCCGCGGCAATTGCGCCACGATCGATCGGGCGAGACGGTCGGCCATTCGCCGCTCCGCCCAGACGCTGGAGAACAGCGGCACACAGGCGCCGCCCGACAGCAGCGGCGCGACGCCCTGCTGCTCGTTGTAGTTCCGCCAGCCCCAGACGGCCGGATAGTCGAACGGCAGGAAGATGTCGTGGACATGTACGAGCACCTTCGACGGCAGGCGCGGCAATACGCGATTCAATAAAAGGTCGACATCACTGCCCGGCATCAGGATGTGGCTGGAATCGATGAACAAGACATCACCGGCGGTGAGCGAATCGAACAGTTCGGCGGGCGCCGCCTGCAGCGTCCTGGGCTCCACACGTACGCCTGGCAGGTTGGCGATGTCGGTGCGCGGTGCAGGGTCGATCGCCACGATCTCGGCGCCGTCCGTCAGTGCGTGGGCCAGGATGCGCGTCGAATGGCCCGAGCCTACTTCGACGATGCGCCGCGGTTTTCGGGTACGGACGAGGCTATAGGCGACGGCGCCGTCGAGGGCCGGGAACCAGGCCTGGTCCAGCAGCCGCTCGAGGCCGGCCAGCGCCTCGGCATGACTGTCCAGCCCGTCGATCATGGTGGCAAAGGCCGGCGTCTGACGTTCGAACAGCGCTTCGATCCCGGGGTAGGGCGGCTGGGCGCCGGGCGGCGGCAGCAAGTGGGCGTAGCGGTGCGGGATGAACCAGCCGCGGGGGCCGAGACCCAGCACGGTGGGTAATCCCAGAGCCAGCCGCCGCCAGCGTCCGCGCAGGCTGATCGCCTCGCTCACGGCGTCGTTCATGGAGCGATGATCAGGCCCTCATGGGCCACGATCACCCGCGGCAGGCCGTTCGGCGCGGTACCCGGACGCTGCCGGGCGGCATCGCGCGCCACGCCGTCCATGAAGGCATCGTCGTGGCTGGGGTCGTGGTGGAAGATGACGAGCGTGCCCACCCCGGCTGCATCGGCAAGGCGCACACCCTCCTGCCATGTCGAATGGCCCCAACCGAGGTAGCGTGGATATTCTTCGTCGGTGTAGCTCGAGTCGTAGATCATCACGTCGGCGCCACGACAAAGGTTGATGACGTTGGCGTCACGACGGTCGATCCGATGCTCGGTGTCGGTGATATAGCAGACCGATTTGCCGCCATAGTCGACGCGATACCCGGTCGCGCCGTTGGGGTGATTGAGTGACGTCGTCGTCATCTTTACCTCTCCGCAGGAGAGCGGCTCGCCGACATTGAACTTGATGAATTTGACCGAGGCGCGGAAGGCTTCCAGCGAGACCGGGTAAAGCGGCGCCTTCATCAGGCTCTTCACGACCATCTTCAACGTATGGGGCGGCTTGAGATGGCCCGCCCACATGCGCACCGAGTTGCGCTCGTCGAACAGAGGCGAAAAGAACGTGAGGCCGGCAATATGATCGAGATGGGTATGGGTAAAATAGATATCGATATCCAGGGGCGCGTGGCGGGCCAACTCCAAGCCCAGCGGACGAATGCCTGTGCCGGCATCGAAAATAAGGCGGCGGCCGCCGGCGGTGACCTCCAGACATGAAGTGTTCCCGCCGTACCGTGCATATTCGGCGCCGGGGCAGGAGATCGATCCCCGCACGCCCCAGAATCGGACTTTTAGACCATCGGCCAACGCCCTGGTTCCTCGGACACATACCCTCTTGCCAGAGTCCACAGGCCGGGGCCGCCGTCAACCGCGATGGCCGGACCCTTTGGGGCGCGCCATCGCGGCCCGCCAACCGCTTACTGGCTGAATCCACTCAGGAATTTACACTGGGTCGGTTAAATCCACTGACACAGCCGCGTTGCCAGAAATCCCGTTCGGAGCAATAATTTCATCATGGAAATAGCCAACCAACCTGCCCCAGCTGAGATCGCCCAGCCGCCGGTGCGGACGGCGAAGTTCGCCATTGGACAGGTGGTGAAACACCGCCTCTATCCGTTCCGAGGCGTCATCTTCGATGTCGATCCGGTCTTCGCGAACACCGAGGAGTGGCTGGCTTCCATTCCGGAGAAGGTCAGGCCGCGCCGCGACCAGCCTTTCTATCACTTGCTGGCCGAGAACGCGCAGACCACCTACGTGGCCTATGTCTCGGAGCAAAATCTGCTGGCCGACGACAGCGGCAAGCCGGTGTCGCATCCGCAGGTGCCGCACTTCTTCAAGGAACTGAAGCGCGGCCACTACGTCTCGCGCGTCCGCTCGCTGCACTAGGCACAGCCGTTCCGGTCAGTTCAGCGGGAAGGGAAAGTACTTTGCGTTGAGTTTCTTGTAGGTGCCGTCGCTCAGCATCTCGCCGATGGCCCTGTTGAAGGCTTCGCGCAGCTTCACGTCCTCGCGCCGGATGCCGGCCGAGACGCCGATGCCCAGCGTCTGGGTATCCTTCACGTCCTGGCCCATCAGCGCGCAGCACCCGCCTTCGGGCTTCTGCGACCACAGCCAAAGCTGCGCCTTGTCGCCGAACACGGCGTCGACCTCACCCTTGGCCAGCGCCTGCAGTTCGTCCTCGACCGAGGCGTAGCGCTTGATCTGCGCCGAGCGGCGGAAGTTCCGGTCGAGCCAGTCGGCATGCATGGAATCCCTCTGCACGCCGATCCGCTTGTTGCGCAGCAACGCCGGCGGCCCGTCATAGGGCGCACCTTTGGCGGCGATGAAGGCGCCGGGCGAGAGATAGTAACGTCGCGACATGCCGAGCCGCCGCCGTCGTTCCGGCGTCACCTCGAGCGAGGCCATTACGATGTCGAACTTCTTGTCGATCAGGCCGGGGATCAGATCGTTCCAGTTGGCGGCCACGAACTCGCACTCGGCCTTCATGCGCTGGCAGGCCTCCTGCGCGAGATCCATCTCGAAGCCCGCCGGCAGGCCCTTGCGGTCGAGATAGTTGAAGGGCGGATATTTACCCCAGGTCGCCACCGTGATCTTGAAGGCGGGCGTCGGATAGGGCGATTTCGGTGCGGGCTTCGCCGCCTGCGGCTGGGACTTGGCCGCAGGCTTGTGCGGCTGGGCGAGGGCCGGGCCGGCCAGCGCCGTCATCGCCAGTGCGAGAAAGACGAGCATCCGCCGCATCAGGCGACCAGTCGGCCGAGGAGTGCGTTCAGCCGCTGCCGGCCCGCCGCGGTCGCCCTGAAGCGCGCCGAGTCGATCTCGAGGAAGCCTGCCTCGACCAGTGGCGCCAGTCGTGCCTCGCCCAGGGTTGCGACCGGATCGGCACCGGCAACCGATGCAAAGGCCGCGCGGTCGATGCCGTCGGCGAGCCTCAAGCCCATCATCAGCGCCTCCTCCACGCGATCGCGTCCTGCGACGTCGGCGGTCTCCGCGGTGCCGTGGCCCGAACGCTCGACCGCGTCCAGCCAGGCTTCCGGCCCGCTCGTTCGTCGCGTGGCGCGCTTGGCATCGCCCACCGCGAAGCGGCCGTGCGCACCCGGCCCGATGCCGACATAGTCCTGATATTGCCAATAGATCAGGTTGTGTCGACATGCGGCGCCGGGCCGCGCGTGGTTGGAGATCTCGTAGGCAGGCAGCCCCGCTGCGGCGAGCCGCGCCTGCGTATGCTCGAACATCTGCGCGGCCTCTTCCTCGGCCGGCAAAGAAAAGGCGCCGCGCGCGTGATCGGTGAAGAAACGCGTGCCGCGCTCGATGGTGAGCTGATAGAGCGACAGGTGTTCGCCCGCGAGCAGGAGCGCACGCTCGAGTTCGTCCGCCCAGGCCTGCGCGGTCTGGCCCGGACGGGCATAGATGAGGTCGAAGGAGAAGCGGGCAAAGTATCGGCGTGCGGTTTCGAGCGCCGCCAGCGCCTCGTCGACCGAATGCTGTCGCCCGAGAAAAGAGAGTGCCGCTTCATCGAGCGCCTGCACGCCGAGCGAGACGCGGTTGATCCCTGCCTCGGCGAGGGCCGCGAAATTCCCGGCCTCGACCGACGTGGGATTGGCCTCCAGCGTGATCTCGAGATCGTCGGTCACGTCCCATAGCTCGCGGGCGCGTGCGATCAGGGCGGCGACGGTCTCCGGCTCCATCAAAGAGGGCGTGCCGCCGCCGAAGAACATCGTCTGCACCTCGCGGCCCGGCGTCTCGCGCGCCGCATGCTCCAGTTCGCGCAACAGAGCGCCGCGCCAGCGCGCCTGCTCCACGCGTTCGCGCACATGGCTGTTGAAGTCGCAGTACGGGCACTTCGACTTGCAGAACGGCCAATGCACATAGACGCCCAGCGGTTCCTTCGGACCGCGAGCATCTCGCTCGCCCATTCGGCGCATCATATGCGCCTGTAGCGAGCCGGAGGCTTGCGATTCGGAAGAGCATGAGCTCATTTGAAGCACGCCTCGACCAGGAGGCGGAAGGCGCGGCCGCGATGGCTGATGGCGTTCTTCTCCTCGTCCGTCATCTCGGCTGTCGTGCGGCGCTCGCCGATCGGCTGGAAACAAGGGTCGTAGCCATGGCCACCCTGTCCGCGCGGCGGCCAGACGATGCGGCCGTCGAGCGTGCCATGCACCAGCTCGAGATGTTCGTCGGGCCAGGCCAGTGCCAGCACGCAGTGGAAGGTCGCCGTGCGCGCGCTGTCGGTGTCGGGCACGGCGCGTTTGGCAAGCTCGTCCTGGATGCGGCGCATGCCCACCATGGCGTCGCGGTCCGGTCCCTCCCAGTCGGCGGTATAGACGCCGGGCGCGCCGTCGAGCGCATGGACGCTGAGCCCCGAATCATCGGCCAGCACCGGCAGTCTGCTGGCGCGGGTCGCCGCGAGCGCTTTCAGCGTCGCATTCTCTTCGAAAGAGGTGCCGGTCTCGTCCGGTGCCGGCAAGCCGAGCTCGCCCGCCGACACGATCTCGACGCCGAACGGCTTCAGCATGGCGCGGATCTCGCCGGCCTTGCCCCGGTTGTGGGTGGCCACGACCAGCTTGGGCAGCGAGAACCGGCGCGCCATCAGGACTTGCCGATCGCCAGCCGCTGCAGCTGGGCGAGCTCGCCGATGCCTTTCTTGGCGAGCGCCATGAGTTCGTGGAACTGCGCCTCGCTGAAGGGCTCCTGCTCGGCGGTGCCCTGCACCTCGACGATGCCGCCCGATCCGGTCAGAACGAAGTTGGCATCGGCCTCGGCCTTGGAATCCTCGGCATAGTCGAGGTCGAGCACCGGCGTGCCCTGCCACAGCCCGCACGATACGGCGGCGACCTGGCCGGTGATGGGATTGGCCGCGAGCTTGCCCTGCTTGACCAGCCACTCGAAGGCAAAGTGCAGCGCCACCCACGAGCCCGTGATGCTGGCGGTGCGCGTGCCGCCGTCGGCCTGCAGCACGTCGCAGTCGATGTTGATCTGGCGTTCGCCCATCGTGCCGAGATCGACTACGGCGCGCAGCGAGCGGCCAATCAGGCGCTGGATCTCCTGGGTCCGGCCCGACTGCTTGCCGCGCGCGGCCTCGCGGTCGGTGCGGGTGTGGGTCGAGCGCGGCAGCATGCCGTACTCGGCGGTGACCCAGCCGCGCTGCGTGTTGCGCATCCACGGCGGCACCTTGTCGTCGACGGAGGCGGTGCACAGTACGTGCGTGTCGCCGAACTTCACGAGGCAGGACCCCTCGGCGTGACGCGAGAAGCCGGGTTCGAGGGAAATCTTTCGAAGCTGATCGGGTGTGCGGCCGGAAGGGCGCATGGACTGTCTCCTGGGAATGAGGAGGCTTATGGCCAAAGCCGGTGCAAGCGACAAGCCATCCCGACCGCGATCAGTCGCCCGTTCTCAGTCGCCCGTGCGGATTATCCAGCCCCGTCGGCGAAAGCCGGCACGCACGAGCGAGATCATGAACTCGCCTTGCAACAGCAGGACGACCGGCAGGGCGACGATCAGGGCAACGAACTGTTGCGCGGGCGCGATATAGGTCGTGACACCGACCAGAACGACCACGCCGACCGCAAAGGCAAGGTTTATGGCGATGGCCTGCGGGACGCTCCCGCAGCCCCGCCATGCCACATAGGCCGCACCGAACAAGCCGGCCCAGACGTAGGACAGGCCGTGGATGGCGATCGATCGCTCGGTCCGCGGATGCTCGAAGTGAAGTCGGCGCAACAGCACGGGTCGTTTTCTACTCCGAAACGCCATGCCGCGCGAGCCGGCGCGGTGATCGGCCCGCGTTGACCCGCCTGCCTGGCCTACCTACATTTTTCGCATGGCCATTCACCGTATCGGATTGCCGGGAGGCGTCCTGGGGGACGCCACGCCGGTCCAGCGCCAGGCGGCCACGGTCGCCGAGCTGAACGACCGCGCGCGCGAGGTCTTGCGTCTCGTGGTCGAAAGCTATGTCGAGACCGGCGAGCCCGTGGGCTCGCGCGCACTCACCCGCAAGATCACCGAGACGTTGTCACCGGCCACCATCCGCAACATCATGGCCGACCTGCAGGATCTCGGCCTGCTCTATGCGCCGCACACCTCGGCGGGGCGACTGCCGACCGATGCCGGCCTGCGCCTGTTCGTGAACGGCCTGCTCGAAGTCGGCAATCTTTCCGAGGAGGAGCGCGAGAGCATCGAGGCACGCTGCGCCGCGGTCGGCCGCAGCGTCAATGAGGCGTTGGATCAGGCAACCACCCTCCTGTCCGGGCTGTCGCGCTGCGCCAGCGTCGTCATGGCGCCCAAGACCGAACAGCCGCTGAAGCACATCGAGTTCGTCAATCTCGGCCCCGGCCGCGCGCTGGTCGTGACCGTGACGCAGTCGGGCCAGGTCGAGAACCGCCTGATCGATACGCCGATCGGCATGCCCACCTCGGCGCTCGCGGAAGCCAGCAACTATCTCAATGCGCGGCTGAGCGGCCACACCTTCGAGGAGGCGCGGCGGCTGATCCTCGAGGATCTGAAGCTGAAGCGTGCCGAGCTGAACGATCTGACCGCGCGCGTGATCGAGTCGGGGCTTGCGACCTGGGCCGGCGAGCCGGGCGGCGCTCTGATCGTGCGCGGCCAGGCGCGGCTTCTCGAGGATATCACCGCCATTGCCGACCTCGAGCGGGTACGTGCGCTGTTCGACGCTCTGGAGCGCGGAGAGAGCTTCGCCCGCCTGCTCGAGCTCGCCAACGGCGCCGCAGGAGTGCAGATCTTCATCGGCGCCGACAATCCGATGTTCGCCAATACCGGCTGCTCGATGGTGGTGGCGCCGTTCCGCGATTCGCAGGAGCGCATCCTGGGGGCGATCGGCGTCATCGGTCCCACGCGCCTCAACTACGCGCGCATCATTCCGCTGGTCGACTACACCGCCCGCACCATCGGCCGCATGGTCGGATAAGGCCGATCGGAGCGCGCCACGTCAGTGGCGTTTTCACGAACGCCGTTGGCGCGGTCCAGCCGCAAGACTTGGGGTGATCCGATGAACCGTAGGGTGATCCGATGAACTCTGCCGTGTCCGAACCGATGACCTTGATCCTCAGCATAATCGCAATGCTCATGGCATTGGTCCTGGCGTGGCGAGGCTACCGTTCCCTTGCCAAGGAAGATCGTGAGCGGAAAGCCGCGAACAAGAAACGGAAAGACCGGTAGTCGACAACCGCGCACTCACGGATCCGATTGTCCCGCGAAGGCGGCGGTGAAGACGCCGAGCGTCTCGACCCGGCCGCTGACGTCCTCGCCGTCGAAGGTTGAAGCTCACGATGTCGGCGTCGTCGTTGCCCAGCGTTTCCAGGGGCGCGAGCAGGAGAGACAAGGCTGCAGCGAGAAGGGTCTTCATCCTTTGCCTCTCGTCTGACGCCGACGGGAAGGCTTTTTCGGCGACCGGTCTGCAGGCCATGACACTCATGTCATGACGCCCGCCATCTGAGTCAGCCCCAGTGCGACGGAAAGGAGATCCGAAGCGCCGGCAAGACGGGCCGACGGCGCCGCTCGTGCAATGGCCGTGCGCACGGCCGGCACACGGCTCGACCCACCGGTGAGAAAGATCGTCTCGATGGCGGAAGGGTCGAGCCCTGCCGTGGCGATGCAGTCGCGCGCCGCTTTGTAGAGACGGTCGATCCTCGCTTCGATGGCGTGGTCGAATTCGACGCGTATCGGCGTGATCGCGAGGCCCGTCTCGAGAAAATCCAGGGACACGGCCGCGCGCTCCTCGTCGCTCAACGCGATCTTGGCATCCTCGATGGCAGACGCCAGGCGATGCCCGAGCCGTTTGCGCACCACGGTCAGAAGACGCTCCACTTTTTCGGGTTCGCAAGCGAGCGCGACCAGTTCGGCGAGCTCTCGCTCGGTCTTGTAGGTGTACGCGAAGTTGATGGTCGGCCAGGTGGCGAGCTCGTGATAGAGGGCGCTCGGCATCGGCAGGTTCTTTTCGATGAGGCGCGTGCCAAGGCCCAGGAGCGGCATCGCCGACGCGAGGCTGAGGGCGGTGTCGAAGTCGGTGCCGCCCACGCGGACGCCGGCGGTCGCAAGGACGTCTCGGGTGCGGTCGGCGCGGCTGCGGCGCTGCGGGCCGACGCGGATGACGGAGAAGTCGCTCGTGCCGCCGCCGATATCGGCGATCAATACCAGCTCTTCGTCCCGGACCGTCTGTTCGTAGTGGTAGGCGGCGGCAATGGGTTCGTACACGAACGCGACGTCGCGAAAGCCCACCCGTCTGGCAACGGTCTCGAGCACGTCCTGTGCACGCGCGTCTGCCCTGTCGTCATCGTCGACGAAGCGTACCGGCCGGCCGTGCACGACGGCCGTGATCTCCTGTCCGGCGAAGGCCTCGGCCTTTTGTTTCAGATGCCGCACGAAGATTTCGACGACATTGGTGAGCGGCACCTTGCGGCCGCCCAGGCTGGTTTCCTCGTCGATCAGCGGAGAGCCCAGGATCGACTTGAGCGCACGCATCAAGCGGCCTTCGGTCTGTTCGACATAGGCTGCGATGGCCTCGTTTCCGTACAGCACCCGGCCTTTGGCTTCGTAGTCGAAGAACACCGCGCTCGCCATCAACGTGCTGCTCGCTTCGACGGGCACGAGCGCGACCGTCTTGTCGTGCGCGACGCCGATCGCCGAGTTCGATGTCCCGAAATCCAATCCGCAAGCGATCATCTTTGTTCCCCTCTGGAGCGAAGGGGATCTCATCTATAGGGACACGCCTGCTGTTGCCAGACTGTTTCTTTTCGCCTAACCTCGCCGCGATAGTGGGATGTCCGAGAAATCGGGCGTCCCTTTTTGTTGGCTTGAAGCGGGCCGGCTACGAGCTTCTGCGATTCCCCTCTGATGGAAAGCATCGCCAACGCGCCCGGCCGCGCGGTGCTGGCGAGCCTTGCGGCCGTGCATAGCGACTCACCGGCGACGATCAGCAGAATTTTTGTGCGCACCAGAATTATCGCTGACGTGCCGGAGCCTCGAGGAGGCCGGTGCCGCGAGGAGTAGGCGTAACAGCAACGTCCTGGCGGATCGTCGGCCTCACCAATCGCGTTCGTCGAAGTCCTCGAATTGCTTCATGTCGTCATCGCCGTCCGACGGTCGCGGCGAGGTCTCGGCCTTGGGCAGCGAGTGCACGTTCACGCGCGTCTTGGGGCCGATGAGCGTCACCAGCTCCAGAAGATCATCGCGGGCGAAGGCGATGCAGCCGCGGGTGGGGCTCAGGTCGTCACGCGCGATATGGAGGAAGATCGCGCTGCCCCATTCGCCCTCCGGCGGGTCGTCGTTGTAGCCGATCACGACCAGGAGATCGTAGAGCCCGTCCTCGCGCCACATCTTCTCGTGGCTCCAGTCGTTGGGGATGTGGACCAGCCGGTTATAGGCGGGCGAGCGCGGGTCGTCGCACCAGCCATCCTGCCGGTTGATCGGTCGCGCCGGCAGGCGGACCCGGGGCAACACCAGCCGGTCGTTGCGGAAATAGATCCGTCGCAGCGGGTACTCGCCGGCCGGCGTCGCCGCATCGCCTTCCACCTTGTCCTCGCGCACGCCGCCCGCGCCCAGCACGCAACGCCAGCGTCGCGCGCCCAGCGAGGCCCAGCCCAGTGTCGAATCGGCCGAATCGGCCTGCACTTCCAGGATTTCGGGCATCGCATTGGGCCGCAGGTCGGTCACATCATGAGGATCGGACATTGAATCGGGCTCCTGCCACCTTCATAAAGACACCCCTTCCAAGGAGAAAGAGATGGCCTACGTTCTGACGCCGCCGGCAACGGTCGGGGTTCCGGTCCACGGCACCAAGGATCTGTTCCCGGTCCGGCGCATCTTTTGCGTTGGCCGCAATTACGCCGCCCACGCCCGCGAGATGGGGCACGATCCCGACCGTGAGCCGCCCTTCTTCTTCACCAAGCCGGCCGACGCCATCGTGATCTGCGCCGACCCGAAGAATCCGGCCAAAGTCGCCTATCCGCCAGCGACCAAGAACCTGCACCACGAGATGGAACTGGTGGTGGCCATGAAGTCGGGCGGTGCCGACATCCCGGTCGACAAGGCGCTGGACCACGTCTTCGGTTACGCCTGCGGCCTCGACATGACCCGTCGCGACCTGCAGAACCAGGCCAAGGACATGGGTCGTCCGTGGGACATGGGCAAGGGCTTCGACCAGTCGGCGCCGATCGGCGAGATCTATCCCGCCGCCACGATCGGCCATCCCGCCAAGGGCACGATCCAGCTCGATGTGAACGGCAAGACGCGCCAGAAGTCGGATCTCAACGCGCTGATCTGGAGCGTTCCCGAGACGATCGCCTATCTCTCGGGCCTGGTGGCGCTGGCTGCCGGCGACCTGATCTACAGCGGCACGCCCGAAGGCGTGGCGGCAGTGGTGAAGGGCGATACGCTCGCCGGCTTCGTCGACGGCTGCGGCACCGTCACCTGCACGCTGGTCTAACGCCCCTTTCAATCCTGTGCCTCTTCCCAGGAGGAGAGGCAATCGCCGATGCTCTACCGCGGCGCGTAGGCCACCGACGCCGCATAGAGTGCGGCGAGGCGGTCGCTGTCTGCCTGCTCGACAAGCGTGGCCATAGGCGTTCCGATGCGTCCTGACGGATCGATCACCGTCATGCCGCGAGTGAGGCCAGGCTCGAGCGAGACCGCGATGGAGGCGCGCTCCGACCGGGTCACGATGGCCGGTTCGACGACGACGGCGGCGGCCAGGGGATCGATCAGAAAGAAGCAGTCACCCTTGCCGCTGCGGATATGCCTGTCGCGGTCGTGCTGCACCAGGGCCCGCGCGAACGCCTCGTACTCGCTGTCGGGGACCGGCGCGAACATCCGGTCGATCTCGGCGCCGCTCAGCCTGTGCGCCAAGCACGTCTCCCAGGGCACGACCGTGGTGTCGAGCGCGACGCCGAACACGATGGCGGCCGCCTCTGGGTCGCAGAAGACGTTGAACTCGGCGGCCGGTGTGACGTTGCCACGACCATGGAGCGTGCCGCCCATGATGGTCAGCCGGCCGATGCCGCGGGCGATGGCCGGCGCGCGCTGCAGCGCCAGTGCGAGGTTGGTGAGCGGGCCGATCGTCAGCAGATCGACGCGCTCGCCCGTCGCTGCCGCCGCTTCGAGCGTCGAGGCGAGGAAGCCGACAGCGTCGGAGCCGGCGAGCTCGCCGGTCCGTGCCGGGCGCGGCGCGCCGCCCAGCCCATCCTCGCCGTGGACATGGCGGGCGTCGATCCGGGAGTGCACAAGCGGCTGCGCGGCGCCGGCATGCACCGGGATGGTCGCGCCAGCGATGGCGAGCGCGGCCAGCACGTTCCGGGTGGCTGTCTCCAGGTCCACGTTGCCATACACCGTGGTGATAGCGCTCGGCGTACGGCCGGCAGCGATCAGCAACAGGAGCGCCTGGGCATCGTCGACGCCGCCGTCGGTATCGACGATCAGCCTGTTGAGTGTCACGCCTGCTTCACTCCGCGATGCTCCGCTCCCTCTTGTTGCGTCTCGTGCACGATCGCCGAATACTCGCCCGCGCCAATCCCAGGCTTGTCAACGCTCGAGGAGGAGATCGATGTCATTCTACCGAGGTATGACCTGCGAGAACGTGACCATCAACGGCGACAAGGGGACCCCGATCACTGCCTATGTGGCAAAGCCGTCCGGCCCGGGCCGTTTCCCGGGCGTCGTGCTCATCCATCATCTTCCCGGCTGGAGCGAATTTTACATCGAGACGACGCGCCGGTTTGCGCATCACGGGTATCTCGCGATCTGCGCCAACCTCTACGAGCGCGAAGGCGGAGGCAGCGATGGCAACCCGGACGATGTCGCCGCCAAGGTGCGCGCCGAGGGTGGCATCGCCGACGCCCAGATGGTCGGCGACACCACGGCTGCCGTGCAGTGGATGCGTGCGCAGCCCAACCACAATGGCAAGGTTGGCCTTTTCGGCTCCTGTTCCGGAGGTCGGCACGCCGTCATCTATGCGTGCCAGAAGAAGGACGTCGACGCCTGCGTCGAGCTTTGGGGCGGCCGCGTGGTCATGGGCAAGGAGGAGCTCAACGCCAAGACTCCGGTTGCACCGATCGACATGACCAAGGATCTCTCCTGTCCGCTGCTCGGCCTGTTCGGCAATGACGATCGCGCGCCAAGCCCTGAGCAGGTGGACCAGCACGAGGCCGAGCTCAAGAAACAGGGCAAGACGTACGAGTTCCATCGCTACGACGGGGCCGGCCACGGCTTCTTCTATTGGCATCGGCCACTCTACCGGCCCGAGCAGGCGATGGACGGCTGGAGCAAGGTGTTCGCCTTTTTCGGCAAGCATCTGGCGAAATAGGAGGTCCGGGATGTGCACATCCATCATCGAGATCGCCCGCGCGGAAGGCATGGCAAAGCGCGGGGACGAATGGTTCCCGCTGTCGCAGGCGGTGGTGGCCTATGACCATGCGCGCCATGCCCCGCTGGGCGACGTCATCACCCTCGACTTCATCAACACCGGCCTCGATCCTGGAGCGCGGGCCGGGGTCGAGCTGACGCTGGAGACGGCCAAGGAGCTACGCGCCGCGCTCGACCGGGCGATTGCATCGGCCGAGTTCGAGGAGGCGGAGGTGAGGGGCGGTGGAAGAGGAAAACGCGCGGCGCTCAGCCTCGTTCGAGGCTGAGCGGTCCGGCGCGACTTTGAGCGTTGTCCGCTAGAGTTGCTGCGCGCGGAACGTGTCACAGCGGTTGATGTCGCCGCTGTCGAGGCCAGTCTTGAACCAGCGCACGCGCTGCGCCGAGCTGCCGTGGGTGAAGCTGTCGGGCACGACCTTGCCTTGCGCCTGCCGCTGCAGCCGATCGTCGCCGATCGCCGTCGCCGCCGCCAGCGCCTGGTCGACATCCTTCTCGTCGATCATCTTGCCACCGCGTTCCCGGTTGGCGTGGTTGGCCCACACGCCGGCCAGGCAGTCGGCCTGCAGTTCGACCCGCACCGACATGGCATTGGCGTCGCGCCGGCTCATGCGCTGACGCAGCTGGTCCACCTTGCCGGTGATGCCGAGCAAATTCTGCACGTGATGGCCGATCTCGTGCGCAATCACGTAGGCCTGCGGGAAGAAGCCCGGCGAGTTGAAGCGGGTCGCAAGCTCGTCGAAGAAGCTGAGGTCGAGATAGACGCGCTGATCGGGCGGACAATAAAACGGTCCCATCGCCGACTGGCCCATGCCGCAGGACGTGCTCGTGGCATCGCGATAGAGCACCAGCCGTGGCTGGCGATATTGCCGGCCCATCGCCTGGAATTGCTCGCCCCACACGTCTTCCGTGCTCTTGAGCACGCGCGCGATGAAGCGCACTTCCGGATCGTCGCCGTTGGCCGACCGCGACGCCGTGCGCGTCTGGGTCTGCGTCTGGCTGGGCGGTGCGACATAGCCTCCCGTGCCGCCGTCGAGCCCCGTCAGCAGGCTGATCGGGTTGATGCCCAGGATCAGGCAGATCACGACAATGGCGATCAGTCCGAAGCCGCCCTTGAACAGGCCGCCGCCGATCGGAATGCCCGGCCCCCCCAGGCCGCCGCCGCCGAAGCCGCCGCCGCCCAGGCCGCCACCGAACCCGCCCCCACCAAAGCCGCCGCTGTCGCCACGGCGATCCTCGATGTTGCTGCTTTCCTCGCCATCCATCTGCATGACAGCGTCTCCATCGTCTAACTATAGTGGCGACGATGAGTCTGACCGTCGCCACCTGGAACATCAATTCGGTGCGCCTGCGCATCGCCAACGTCGAACGCTTTCTCAAGCTGCGCAAGCCGGACGTGCTCTGCCTGCAGGAGACCAAGTGTCCCGATGACCTCTTTCCTCATTTGGCCTTCGAGGCGCTGGGCTACCGGCACAGGCTGGTGCAAGGCATGAAGTCGTACAACGGCGTGGCGATCCTGTCGAAGGTTCCGTTTACCGCCACCAGCATTCACCACCGCTGCGGGAAGGAGGATTGCCGGCACATCGAGGCCGCCCTCGATACCGGCGGCGACCCCATCCTGCTCGACAATCTCTATATTCCGGCGGGGGGCGACATCCCCGATCCCGAGACGAACGGCAAGTTTGCGCACAAGCTCGATTTCTACCGCGAAATGGCACGCTGGTATGCCGACCGCCGGCCCCGGCCGCAGGCTCGCCGCGGCCTGCGCCGCATCGCCGTCGGCGACCTCAACGTGGCGCCGCTGGAGCATGACGTCTGGAGCCACAAGCAGCTTCTCAAGATTGTGTCGCATACCCCGGTGGAAGTCGATCTCTTCGGCAGGATGATGGCGGCCATGGACTGGATCGACGTGCCGCGTCGCTTCGTGCCCGAGGGCGAGAAGCTCTATTCCTGGTGGAGCTATCGCAACAACGACTGGCGCAAATCCAACCGCGGCCGGCGGCTCGATCACATTCTGGCGACTCCGGCCTTGTCGGGCGCGATCCGCAGCCACCATATCGACGTCGACCTGCGCGACTGGAAGCTGGCATCCGACCACGTGCCGGTGCTGGCGACGTTCGATGTCTGAAGGGGGAGAGGACTATGCAGATCATTGGCATCCTGCTGATCGGCTTCCTGGTCGGCCTGATCGCGCGATGGGTGACGCCGGGGCCGCATCCGCACGGCTTTCTCGTCACCATCGTCGTCGGAATCGTCGGTTCGCTGATTGCGACCTATGGCGGCCAGGCGCTCGGCCTCTATCGCGTCGGCAAGCCTGCCGGCTTCATCGGTTCGGTGCTGGGCGCTGTGGTGCTGCTGGTGCTGGTCCAGCTTTTCGGCGGCGTACGCTAAGCGAGGAAAGTCTGTCAGCGAGCCACGGAAGAATGGAAAAGAGTTCTGTCACGGAAAGGAACGGCACTCTCTAGGTGTGTAGTCCCGGAGTCTGATGGTGCATCCTCAATCCTGAGTCGTCAGGAGGAGGATGCGCTTTGGGAAGTGTTCTTCACGGCTGCGCCCGCACGACGCCGCGTGTTCGAGCCGAGTTCCAAGCGTCGCAAGAGAGCACCCGGTCCCTTGCCGCACGACACGACCTGAACCCGAAGACGGTGAAGAAATGGCGCAGCCGGACTACGACAGCCGATGCGCCGATGGGCCCCAAGACGCCCAGGAGCACGGTGCTGACACCGGCCGAGGAAGCCATCGTGGTGGCGTTCCGGCAGAAGACCTTGCGGCCGCTGGACGATGTGCTGGGCTGCCTGAGAGACACCATCCCCAACCTCAGCCGCAGCGCCTTGCATCGCTGCCTCCAACGTCATGGCATCTCAAGACTGCCGGTCGGGGAGACCAGGCAGCAGCGCAGGCGTTTCAAGACATACGAGATCGCCGAACGAACGAAAAAGATTCCAGCCGATTGGCAGAAACGGCTGCCGGACGCGGTGGCGCGCGCGCTCGCGGTCGATCCGCGGGTCCTGTTGCTGGACGAACCGTTCGGCGCCCTCGACGCCAAGATCCGCCGCGACCTTCGGCGCTGGCTGCGCGAGTTACACGACCGGACCGGCCATACCACGGTATCCGTGACGCACGACCAGGAAGAGGCGCTTGAACTCGCCGACCGCGTCGCCATCCTGAACAATGGCCAGATCGAGCAGGTGGGTACCGCCGACGACATCTACGATCATCCGGCCACCCCGTTCGTCATGTCCTTCGTCGGCGACGACTTCGCTGCCGGTCGGGTTCGACGGCCATCGCCCCAGTTTCCAGGGCGTGGCGTTCGACACCTGCCTCCTCGGCCCCTATCGCGGCCCCGGCCGGTTCTATGTGCGGCCCGGAGACATCGAGGCGACCGCCCCGGATGCGGCGTGCCTGTCCGGTGTCGTGCTGAACGTCCATCGCACCGCGACCGGGCGGCGCGCCCAGGTCAGCCTCGGCCTCGGCGAGGCGCCAATCGAAGGCGAGCTCGACCGTTCTGCAGAGATAAGGGCCGACACCAGAGTTGGGCTCCGCTTCCGCTGCGGTCGGGTCTTCGAGATGAAGGCCGGTTAACGGACGCGATAAAGGAAATAGCGGTCCTTCGGCACGCCGGGCGGTTCGGGGAGGCGTTGCCAGCGCGCGACCTCGAGCGGCTGGTTGGCGAGCACATAGCCGCCGGACGCCGCGAGCGTGTCGAGTGCTGGCCCGAGCCATTTTCCCATGGCCATGTTCGCGGCGCGGTCGCCGGTGCCGAGATCGGTATGGATCAACGCGGCGCTGGCGCCGAGCTGTCGGGCGGCGCGCGGGATCGAGTCCTGCGCCTCGCCCAGAAACAGGCGATGGTCGGGTGGGATGCAGTCGGGATGGGCCGCAACCTTGCGCTCGAAGACGTAGATGTCGCGGCCGGGGAAGAGCGTGCGCAGATGGTCGTAGGTGCGGCCGTTGCCAAGGCCGACTTCAAGCAGCGGGCCACGCAGGCGATCGATCCTGTCCTTGAGGAAGTTCAGGCAGTCGCGCTGCGCCTCCATGCGCGCGATGAAGCTGTCGAGACGGCTCATGAGCGAAAACGCAACGGGCGATCAGGCAGCCTTGGTGGCCGTCGCATCGCGCAGTTTCTGGTTGGTGTCCTCCAGGCGGTGCGCCAGCTCGCGCATCATCTCGATCGCCATCTGCGGAAACTCGGCGACCAGGCGATAGAACATGTCCTTGGAGATCTTGAGCGTCGTGAGCGGCTCGCGCGCCTTGATGGTGGCCGTGCGCGGCACGTCGCTCAGTATGGCGATGTCGCCGACGAAACTGTTCTTCTTGAGCTCGGCGACGCGGATCTGGCCATTGGGCGTCTCGAGCAGCACATCGGCGCTGCCCGCCAGGATCACGTACATCGCGTCGCCCACATCGCCCTGATGGAACAGTTCCTGGCCGGCGGCATAATTCATGCGCTCGCCCGTGAAGGCGATCAGTTTGAGCTTGGCCGGCTCGACCTTGCCGAACAGCGGGACGCCTTTCAGGATTTCGACTTCTTCGTTGAGGTTCATCATACCCTCCCGATGTCCGGTCTGCCGCACCCTTACGCCGACTGCATCAACTCGCAATAGAGTCCGCCCTTTGCCTGCAGCTCGGCCGGCGTGCCCCGGGCTACGACCTTGCCGGCCTGCATCACCACCACGTGGTCGAACGATTCCGCCTGATTCGGCCGGTTTGCGATCCACATCACGCCACGTCCCTCGTTTGCCGCCGTCAGGATGTTATCGCGGATGCGATCCTGGGTGCGGCCATCGAATACCGCTACCGCCTCGTTCACCACGAGGAATTGCGGCCGCTTGATCAATGCCCGGGCGATCCCGAGCTTCTGTCGCTGCGTCGCCGGCAGGCGCTTGCCCGCCACGCCGACATTGTACTCCAGCCCGACTTCGATCACCGAATCCCGCAAACCAAGCTCGGCCAGCACCTCGGAAATCAGGGTGACGACGCGGGTTTCGGCCTGGGCCTGGCCGTAAACCAGTCGGCCGAACAACACGTTGTCCTGGACCGTGGCGGCGCTGTTGTAATGTTCGAAGTCGTAGAACTCGACCGCGCCGCGCAGGGCGTCTGGAAGATGGGCGGCGAAGGCGCGCCGAGCCGCCAGCAGACGTTCCTCCATCGCCGCGTCGATCAGGCCGAGACGGTGCCTGGCCTCGATATAACGCAGCGGCAGGGTCATCAGTCGCAGCCGATCGGCCTCGGGCACGGCCTGGACACCCTTGCCGCCCAGGCGTTGCAGCAACAGCCGGACATTGGGCAGCTCGTCGGCGGAGATGAAGCTGTACTGCTCGAACAGCGGGTTGTCGGGTGACAGGCCGGAGAACAGCTCGACCATGGTCTCGGCGATGGAGAGGCCCATGCGCAACAGGTCTTGGTCAAGGCCGGCGTCCTTCAGCACCGACTGCACGTAGGGATCGGCGGCGAGGGTGTCGCCGTCGAAGCCGCGACCGACCGGTGTGCCGAACAGCAGGTTCTCCGCCACCGACAGGTTCTTGTTGTAGCGGTCCGGATCGAACTGCTCGACCAGCCCGGCATAGGCCGGATCCTGCAGCCGGCCATGCAGCGCCTTGCGGGCGGCGAGGATTTTCTCGGCGAGGTCGGGCCGGCGGTTGCCGTCGATCACCCCGCGCAGGCCGAACGAATAGATTTCCTCGTCGAACTCGACCTGCTTCAGCGTCTCGACTATGTGCGGCAGCAGATCCGCAGGTCCGGTCGCGCCAGCCAGCTTGTAGTCGATCCAGTCGGCATTGGGATCGAGCACGGGATTGCCGGCCCGCTCGGCCTCGCGCCAGAAGATCTCGCGCGCCGCCCGGGTCGCATCGTCATAGGGCGCGGGTGTGGTCGGCCGTTGTTTGAGGCCGAACAACAGATTGTCGCGCACCGACAAGGGGAAGAGGTAGGTCTCCTGGCCGACATAGGCGGTGCGCGCGCCCAGCACCGATTCCGGGATCTCGAAGAAGTCCTGGCCGTCGATCTTGATCGAGCCGCTGGTCGGCAGGGTGAGGCGGGCCAGCACCTGGCCCAGCACATCCTTGCCCGAGCTCGCCGTGCCGATCACCGCCATCCTCGAATCGGTCGGGATCGAAAGCGTGACGCCGTCGAGCTGCTTCACGCGACCGTCGTCCGACACAGTGACGCCGGTCAGGACGATCTCGTGTCCGAGGGGCGGCGGCGGCCCGTCGGGCAGGGCCTGCAGCTTCTCGGGCATCATGCCTTCGGGCTGGAACTGGTCGATCACCTGCTCGTACTTGATCTGCACGTCCTGCCGCTGCTGATCCCAGTCGATCAGCTCCTTGATCGGCGAGGGCAGGTCCTTGTAGGCCAGCAGAACGCCCACCACGGCACCGACGCTCATATGACCTTCGATCGCGAAGTAGCCGCCCATCAGGTAGATCGCGAACGGCGTGGCTTGCGACAGGATGTTGTTCCAGAATTTGGCGACGAACTTCTTGTTGTAGAGATCGAAGCGGATCTTGAAGATGTGACCCAGCCGCTCGGAGATGTCGGCGCGCTCGTAGTTGGCCGTGCCGTGGACGTGGATCTCGTTCACCCCGTCGGCGGTTTCGGCGATGCGGCCGGCGAGCAGGCGCGCGGTCAGCTGGCGCTGGCGGCCGAGCGCCAGCACCGGTCGGCGCAGCCGCGGAATGATCACCATCTGGACCGCCAGCAATACGATCACCACGGCGCTGAGCATCAGGTTCTGCATCATGATGAAGGCAATCGCCGTCAGCGCCTGGCCGCCCAGGAACATCGGCTGCACGAAGGCGTCGCCGATGAAGCCGCCCAGCGGCTCGACCTCGTCCTTGATCATGGTCGCGAGCTCGGCCTGCTTGACCTTGCGGAAGTGCGCCTGCGGGAAGCGCAGGATGCGGTCGTAGAGCTCATAGCGCATGCGTCGCAGCATGCGCTCGCCCATGCGGCCCTTCTGGGTATTGATGATGCGCTTGAACTGGCTGTTCACGATCACGGCCGCCAGGAAGACGAAACTCATGACAACGAGGTACTGGAGCTGGTCGACGCGGATCCCGTCGAACACGTGCCAGACATGGCCTCCCAGGAAGTCCGGCAGCGGGATGTCGAACGCCAGGATGCGTATCTCGGCCGCTTCCTTGAAGGCGTTGCCGGAGATGCCGTTGTTGACGATCGACTTCGGAACGGTCAGCGACAGGAAATAGAAGACCTGCGCCACCACCACGAGACTGAGGATGACGAGCTGCTCGGACCTGCTATGCCGCCAGATATAAGAGAACAGACTGCGATGCATCGGACCCTGGACTGCAACCGCCTCGACATCCCTATATTCGATCAGGCCGTTGATTACATTTAATTTTTTTGCAACTGGCGCGGGGGTTCGCAGGCCACCCGGCCTTGTGGCATAGTCCGGCCAATTCACCGGTCGGCGCAAGTGCAACGACCATGGGGAGAATGCGTCGCATGCCCGCCAGCAACCGGTCAAAACGCGTGCTGCTCTATAGCCACGATTCCTACGGCCTCGGCCATGTCAGCCGCTGCCGTACCATCGCCAACGCCATCGTCGCCGCCGACAGCTCGATCTCGGTGCTGATCCTCTCCGGCTCGCCGGTGATCGGGTCCTACGAGTTCCGGTCCGGCATCGATTTCGTGCGCATCCCCGGGGTCGTCAAGCAGATCGACACCGGGGAATACGATGCCGCCAACCTGCGCGTCGGGGTCGAGCATACACTGGCCATCCGCACCCGCATCATCCGCGACACGGCCGACATCTACCGGCCCGACCTCTTCATCGTCGACAAGGAACCGCTCGGCCTGCGCGGCGAGGTCGTGCCGACGCTCGAGCTCCTGAAGGGGCGCGGCACGCCGCTGGTCTTCGGGCTGCGCGACGTGGTCGACGATCCGACCCAGCTTGCCGTCGAATGGCAGCGCAAGAAGGTGATGCCGGCCCTGCGCGACCTCTACGACGAGATCTGGGCCTACGGCCTGCCGCAGGTCAACAAGCCGCTCGCCGGCCTCAACCTGCCACCGTCGGTTCGCCACAAGACGGTCTATACCGGCTATCTGCGCCGCGACCTGCCGTTGCACGTCGACCTGCCGCACGAGATCGAGGAGGCCACGGCTCCTTTCATCCTGGTGACGCCGGGCGGTGGCGGCGACGGCGAGGATCTCGTCGATTGGGTACTCTCGGCCTATGAAGCCGATCCGCATATTCCCTATGGTGCGGTGGTCGTCTTCGGTCCGTTCATGGCGGCGACGGCGCGCGAATCGTTCAAGGAGCGCGCGGCGAAGTTCGACAATATCCGCACGCTCACCTTCACCAACAATCTCGGTTTCCTGATGAAGCAGGCCGCGGGCGTCGTGGCGATGGGCGGCTACAACACGTTCTGCGAAATCCTGTCGTTCGACAAGCGCGCCATCATCGTGCCCCGCACGCGGCCACGTCTCGAGCAGTTCATCCGCGCTCGCGCTGCACGCGACCTCGGCCTGATCGAGATGCTGGACGCCGCCCGCGGGCGCGATCCGCATGTCATGGCGACGGCGCTGCGCCAACTGCCACAGCAGGGCCTGCCGAGCGATGTCATCGTGCCTGGCCTGCTCGATGGCCTCCCGAATGTCTGGCGGCTCGTTTCCAAGCAACTTGCCCGGCCCCATCGCGGGCCCGCAGCCATCGAGGAATTCACCTCGCTCGAGCCTGCAATTCGCCCGGACGGGGCTGCGGTGCGCGCCAAGCTCTAGAAGAACATCGGTGTTAAATGATGAATGGAAATGATCCGCGCATCGCGGTCGTCGTTAAGTGCTGGCCGCGGCTGTCGGAGACCTTCATCGCCCAGGAAATGGCCGGGCTGGAGGCGCGCGGGCTCAAGCTCGTGATTTATTCGCTGCGCCTGCCGACCGACCCCGCAGTCCATCCGGTGCATGCCCGGGTCAAGGCGCCGATCGTCTATCTGCCGGAGTATCTCAAGAACGATCCGCTGCGCGTGCTGCGCGCATGGTGGAAGGCGCGCCGGCTGCCGGGCTATCGTGCCGCGCGTGCGCGCTTCCTGCGCGACCTCGTGCGTGACTGCACGCCCAATCGGGTGCGGCGCTTCGGCCAGGCGATGGTGCTGGCGGCCGAGATGCCCGAGGGCATCGAGCGCATATACGCCCACTTCATCCATACGCCGGCCTCGGCGACGCGCTATGCCGCCCTGATGCGTGGGCTGCCGTGGAGCGCCTCGGCGCATGCCAAGGACATCTGGACCAGCCAGGAGTGGGAGCTGCGCGCCAAACTCGGCGATATCGACTGGCTGATCACCTGCACGCAATTCGCGCTCGGGCGGCTGAAGGAACTCGTCGCCGACCGCACCCGGCTGCGGCTGGTCTATCACGGCCTCGATCTCGCCAACCTGCCGACGCCACCGGCCGAGCGCTCGCGGCGTGACGGCCGCGACCCGAACGATCCTGTCGTGATCCTGTCGGTTGGGCGGCGGGTGGCGAAGAAAGGCTATGACGACCTGCTGGCGGCGCTCGCCCGCCTTCCCAAGGACCTCAACTGGCGCTTTGAACATATCGGCGCCGGCGTGCTGGGCGACAGCTTCGAGTATCAGGCCGAGAAGCTCGGCATCGCCGATCGCTGCCTCTGGCACGGCGCGCGGCCGCAGGCCGAAGTGTTTGCGGCTTACCAGCGCGCCGACATCTTCGTGCTGGCCAGCAAGACCGCAGACGACGGCGATCGCGAGGGCATGCCCAACGTCCTGCAGGAGGCGGGCTATCAGCGCATGGCGATTGTCTCGACGCGCTCGGCGGCGATCGGCGAGTTCATCTCCGACCAGGACAACGGCCTGCTGGCCGATCCGGCGGCACCGGAGCAACTTGCGGTGGCGCTCGAACGGTTGGCGCGCGATCCGGACCTGCGCATGCGTTTCGGCAATCGCGCCAACGAGATCGTGCGCACGCGGTTTTCCTACGAAGCCGGTGTCGACTGGATCGCCCGCGCGCTCGTCCAGCCGGCCAACAGCAACCTCGCGCCGCAGATCGAGATCCCCGAAGTCCGCGCCGCGGAGTAGGAATGCGCGTGCTGTTGCACACGCCGCTGAAACCCCCCGACAGTCCAATTGCGTCGGGCGATCGCGAAATGGCCAGGGGCTTGCGGCGCCTGCTGGAGCATCTCGGCCACCGGGTGATCATGCCGGCGCAGAGCCGCGTTGCGCCGGGCGTGCCTGAGCCGGAGGCTCATCTTGGCCTGGAGCGTCGCGCCCGCGCCCAGGCGAGCCGGCTGATCGCGCGCTGGCGCGCCTTGCCGCCGCGTCACCCCGAACGCTTCGACCTCTGGTTCACCTACCATTCCTGGTATCGCAAGCCCGATTGGCTGGGACCCACCGTGACGCGCGCGCTCGGCCTCGCTTACTTGGTTGCGGAGGCGTCGCATTCCCCGCGCCGCGCGCAGGGACCGACGCGGCTCGGCCATCGAGCCGCCGAACGCGCCCTCGCCGCGGCCGATCTGGTGCTGACGCTCAACCCTCGCGACATTGCCGGCGTCAGGATGAGGCTGCGGCCGGGCGCGCATCAGTTGCGGCTGCCGCCTTTCATCGACGCAACGCCCTTTCAGGCTGCCGCGTCGGGGCGGCAGACCAATGATCCGCCGCTGCTCATGAGCGTCGGCATGATGCGCCATCGCGACAAGCTCGAATCCTATCGTGTCCTTGCCAAGGCGTTCGCCTTGCTGGCGGATCGCCGCTGGCGGGCGGTGCTGATCGGCGACGGCCCGGCCCGAGCCGAGGTCGAGGCGCTGATGGCGCCGTTGGGAGCGCGGGTGCGCTTCGCCGGCGCCGTGGCGCATGACGCGTTGCCCGCCCTCTATGCTGCAGCCGATCTTTACCTTTGGCCGGCAATCAACGAAGCCTATGGCATGGCTTTTCTCGAGGCCCAGGCGAGCGGCCTGCCGGTCGTTGCCGGCTGTACCGGTGGCGTGCCGGCGGTCGTGGCCGATGGCGTCTCCGGTATCCTGACTCCGATCGGCGATGCCGCGGCCTTTGCCGCCGCCGTCGGTCGCCTGCTGGACGACCCAGCCGAGCGGGCACGGCTTGGCGCCGGCGCGTCGCGACGCGTGGCGCAACATCATGACGAGCGCGCCGCGGCTAGGGCGTTGCAGACCGCCTTGCGGATGCTGCGATGACCGGCGTGCCCTTCGCTATCCTTCGCCATGCGCCGACGGCCTGGAACGAGTCCCGTCGCCTGCAGGGCATGACCGACATTCCCCTCAGTGCCGAGGGCGAGGCGCTGGCGGCGCGCTGGCGTCTGCCGGCGCCGGCAAGCGGCTGGAAGCGGCTGTGCAGCCCGTTGCAGCGCGCGCGCCGCACCGCCGAGCTGTTGCAGCCGGCTGCACCAGTCACGATCGAGCCGCGCCTGCGCGAGATGAGCTTCGGTGCCTGGGAGGGCCGGACCATTCTCGATCTGCGCGAGACTGTCGGCGTCGTTTTCCTCGACGCCGAGCGCCGCGGGCTCGATTTCCAGCCGCCGGACGGCGAATCGCCCCGGGCGACCATGGCGCGCCTTTTGGACTGGGCGTCCGAGATCGCGGCGGCAGGCGAGGCGGTGGTTGCCGTGTCGCACAAGGCGGCGATCCGTGCGCTGCTTGCCCTGGCGACCGGCTGGGACATGACGGGACGCCAGCCGGTGAAGCTCGATTGGCAAAGCCTCCACTATTTCATCGCTCATTGCGACGGCAGCGTGACCGTCGACCGGCCCAACGTGGCGCTGGCATGAGCCCGCGCGTCTTCTTCTACGTGCAGCATCTCCTGGGTATCGGTCATCTGCGTCGCGCTGCCATCCTGGCGCGGGCGCTGGCCGAGGGCGGGTTCGACGTGCTGATGGTCTCGGGCGGTGCGCCCCTCGCGCTCGATCTCGGAGGCGCACGTCTGCATCAGTTGCCGCCCGTGCGGGCGCGCGACGAGAATTTGCGCGAACTCGTCAGGCTCGATGGATCGCCGCTCGGCGTGGCGTTTCGCGCCGCCCGCGTGCAGGAGCTGGTGTCGGTACTGCGGGCCGAAGCGCCGTCGATCGTGATCACCGAGCAGTTTCCCTTCGGTCGCACACAATTGCGCTTCGAGCTGCTGCCGCTTCTCGACGCGGCGCGCGCGCTGCAGTCGAAGCCGTTGATCGTCTCGTCGGTGCGCGACGTGGTGCGCCGCTCGGTTTCGGCGCAGCGCGTCGCCGAGACGCTGGAGATTCTCGCCGCCTTCGATCTGGTGCTGATCCACGCCGATCCCCGGATCGTCGACTTCGGCGCGAGCTTCGCCGGCTGGGAGCGCATGGCGGGGCGTGCCGTCTATACCGGCTACGTCGCGCCGCCCGATCATGGCGTGAAGACGAGTGGTGCCGGCAAGGACGAGGTGATCGTGTCGGTCGGCGGTGGGGCGGTGGGCGGGCCGCTCCTCAGGGCTGCACTTGCGGCCCGCGGCCGCAGCGTGCTCGCCGACCGTCGTTGGCGTCTGCTGGTCGGGGCCAACCTCGCCAAAACAGAACGCGTTGCGCTGTGGCAGCAGGATGGCGTCGTCATCGAGCCAGCGCGGACCGATTTCCCGACGCTGCTGGCCAATGCGGCGCTGTCGATCTCCCAGGCCGGCTACAACACCGTGGTCGATATCCTGCGCTTTGCCGACCGTGCCCTGCTCGTGCCGTTCTCGACAGCGCGCGAGACGGAGCAGTCGGACCGCGCGCGCCTGCTGGCCGAGCGGGGGCTTGCGGCAATGGTGGAGGCGGAAACGCTCACCGCGGCGAGCCTGGCCGCCGGGATCGCACGGGCTTTGGTCGGTCCCTCCCTGCGCGAGCTGCCGCGCTGTGATGTCGGCGGCGCGTCGAGGACGGTCGAGCTGCTGCGGGCGAGGGTGGCTTGAGCTGGCACGCCCTCGACAAGGAGATCGCGCGCTGGCGCGATTCAGGTCGGACGGCCGAACTGTGGTGGCGCGACGACGATGCTGCTGATGCGACGGTGGCGCTAGACCGTCTGCTGGATCTGCATCGCAAGACCGGCATGCCGCTGGCTCTGGCCGTGGTTCCCGCCCTGGCTACGCAGGCGCTGGCGGCGCGGCTCGCCGAGGAGCCGGGCGTCGACCTGCTGCAGCACGGCTATGCCCACGTCAATCATGCGCCACCCCTCGACAAGAAGTGCGAGCTCGGCGCCCATCGGCCGGCCATGATGGTGCTGGGCGAACTTGGCACCGGCTGGCTCGCCCTCGAACGGCTGTTCGGTGGAAGGGCCTTGCCGGTCCTGGTGCCGCCCTGGAACCGGATTGCTCCGGCGCTGGTGCCGACCCTGCCCGAGATCGGCTTTGCAGGCCTTTCGACCTTCGGTCCGCGCCCGCGCGCCGAGCCGGTCAAGGGTCTACGACAGGTCAACGTGCACCTCGACCTCGTCGATTGGCAGGGACACCGTGGTTTCGTCGGCGAGGCAGCGGCACTCACCGCTCTCGTGATGGCCCTCGATACGGCTCGGCATTCGTCGAACGAGCCGGTCGGTGTGCTTAGTCATCATCTTGTGATGGACGAAGCCGCATGGGATTTCCTAAGGTCGCTGCTGGAGAGAGCGAGAACGATGTCTGGCGTGGAGGTGCGCGCGGGCAGTCGCCTTTTCAAGTCACGGGAGGCGCGGCCTTGAACTCTGTCGTTTTGCGCTATCCGCGCCAAACGCTGTGGGCCGACTATATCCGCGCCGTGACAGGCGCTTTGCTGTGCGGCCTGCCGTTGCTCTTCCTGGACGTCAATCGCTGGATGGGTCTCGTGTTGGGCGCGGCCTGCGTGCTGTTCCTGTTGTTCCTGGCGCGCACCGCCCTGCGCCAGGTGACCCGATACGTTCTCGGTCCCGATACGTTCGCCGCCGACGGTCCGACCGGCAGCCTGGTCGAATGGGCGCGGCTCGATCGCCTGGCGCTTTCCTATTATTCGACAAAGCGCGACCGAACGGACGGATGGATGCAGCTTGTTGTGCGCTCGACCGGCGCACGGGCGGTGAAAGTCGATTCCTCACTCGAAAGCTTTTACGATATCGTCGAACGGGCGGCACAGGCGGCAGAAGCCCGAAAGCTCGAGCTGAGCCGCGCCACCCGGGTCAACCTGCGTTCAATGGGGATCACCGTGGCAGGCCAGGAAGACGCAGAATGAAGGATCTGCTGCGGGTCGAGAATCTGACGATCGAGTTCGGCGTTCACGAAGGTGTTCTGCGTGCGGTCGACGACGTGTCCTTCTCCATCCCGCCCGGTGGTACGGTCGCCCTGGTGGGCGAGTCTGGTTCCGGCAAGTCTGTGTGCAGCCAGGCGATCATGGGGCTCCTGCCGCGCTCCGCTTCGATTCCGTCAGGTGCCATCCTCTTCAAGGATCCGCGCGACGAATCGCCGGTCGTCGACATCGCCAAGCTTCCGGTGTCCGGTCACGAGATGCGCCGGATCCGCGGTGGCGAGATCTCCATCATCTTCCAGGAACCGATGACCTCGCTCTCGGCGCTCCATACGGTGGGCGACCAGATCGGCGAGGCCGTCGAGTTGCACGGCGCGCATGACGGGGGACGCCCGCGCGGCAAGCTGAGCCGGGCGGAGATCGACGAGATCACGATCTCGATGCTGCGCATGGTGGGCTTCCCCGATCCCAAGCGCGCGCTCCGGACCTATCCTTTCGAGCTGTCGGGCGGCCTGCGCCAGCGGGCGATGATCGCGATGGCGCTGGTGTGCCGACCGGCGCTTCTGATCGCCGACGAGCCGACGACCGCGCTCGATGTCACCATCCAGGCGCAGATCCTGCGCCTGATCAAGGATCTGCAGCAGGAGCTCGGCATGGCGCTCCTGATGATCACCCACGATCTCGGCGTGGTCGCCAATGTCGCCGACGACGTCGTGGTGATGTATCGAGGCAAGGTGGTCGAGGCGGGCAACCTGCACGCCATCTTCCGCGACCCGCAGCATCCCTACCTGAAAGCGCTGCTGAACGCCGTGCCTCGCTTCGACATGAAGCCCGGCGAGCGGCTCCAGCCGATCCGCGAGATCAGGGCGGCGACTGGCCATCTTCTGCAGCAGAAGTCCGAGGCCAAGCCGCTGCCGACCTTCAACGCCATGGCGCCGGTGCTGAAGGTCCGCCATCTCACCAAGACCTTCAGGATCCGCAAGGCCGACTCGCTGCTCGAACAGCTGCTGGGCGGCGGTACGACGCGCGTGGTGCGCGCCGTCAACGATGTGAGCTTCGACGTCAAACGCGGCGAATGCCTGGGGCTGGTCGGCGAATCGGGCTGCGGCAAGACCACGCTCAGCAAGATGCTGATGCGCGGCATCTCGGCGGATGACGATGGAGGCGCCGGACGAGTGATCTATGACGACTGGGGCCGCAAAACCAATGTGCTGACCCTGGAGGGCGAGGCGCTCAGCCGCTTCCGCACCAAGCTGCAGTTCATCTTCCAGGATCCGTTCGGCTCGCTCAATCCGCGCATGACGGTCTTCGACATCCTGGTCGAGCCGTTGGTGATCCATAAAGTCGGCGACGACGCCTACCGCCGCGAGATGGTGGGCGAGCTGATGGAGCTGGTCGGGCTCGATCGTCGACAGCTCAGCCGCTACCCGCATTCCTTCTCCGGCGGCCAGCGCCAGCGCATCGGCATCGCGCGCGCACTTGCGTTGAGGCCGGACATGGTGATCTGCGACGAGCCGGTTTCGGCGCTCGACGTCTCGATCCAGGCGCAGATCCTCAATCTCCTGAAGGACCTGCAGAAGGAGCTCGGGCTCACCTATCTCTTCATCAGCCACAACCTCGCGGTGGTCGATTACATCGCCGACCGCATCGCCGTGATGTGCGCCGGCCGGCTGGTCGAACTCGCGCCGGCGGGCGTGCTGTTCCACAATCCGCTGCACCCCTACACGCGCGCCCTGGTCTCGGCGGTGCCGTTTCCCGACCCCGATCAGCGGCTCGATCTGCAGGCCCTGATGGAGGGCAAGGCCTCCGATCCCAAGCAGTGGCCGGCGCCCTTCACCGACACGGGCGAAACACCGTTGCGCTGGGTCGAGGTCGAGCCCGGCCATCACGTGCGCATGATGAGCGAGGTGGCCTGACCATGCTGCACTACGTCGCCCGCCGCCTGCTGCTGATGATCCCGACGCTCTTCATCATCAGTCTGCTGGTCTACATGATCATCAACATGCCGCCGGGCGACTGCGTGACTTCGCAGATTGACGAGCTGCTGGCCCGCGGCGATGCCGACGCGCTGGCCCGGGCGGACGAGCTGCGCGCCCTCTACGGCCTCGACCATTCCGTATGGTACCGCTACTTCCATTGGCTGGGCGGCGTGTTCCGCTGGGACTTCGGTCTGTCCTGCCAGGATACGGTGCCGGTGCGCGACCTGATCGGCGAGCGATTGGCGCTGACCGTGCTCATGGAGAGCTGCACCATCCTCTTCATCTGGACCGTATCCTTCGTGATCGGTGTCTATGCCGCGACCCACCAGTACAAGTTCGGCGATTACGCCGCCTCGTTCATCGGCTTCCTGGGGCTGGCGATCCCCAACTTCCTGCTGGCGCTGGTGCTGCTCTATGTCGGCAAGGTCTATTTCGGCGTCTCGATCGGCGGCCTGATGGATCCGGAGTTCATCGAGCAGCCGATCTCATGGGCCAAGGTCGTCTCGGTCGCCCAGCATCTCGTGATCCCGACGATCGTCATCGGCACCGCCGGCACGGCCGGCATGATCCGGCGGCTGCGTGCCAATCTTCTCGACGAGCTGCAGAAACAATATGTGGTCACGGGGCGCGCCAAGGGCCTCTCGCCGATGAAGCTCCTGATCAAGTATCCGCTGCGCCACGCGCTCAATCCGTTCGTCGCCGATATCGGTCATCTCTTGCCCGAGGTCGTGTCGGGGTCGGTCATCGTGTCGGTGGTGCTGTCGCTGCCGACCATGGGCCCGATGCTCCTCACGGCGCTCAAGACGCAGGACGTGAACCTCGCCGCGACCTTCCTGCTGTTCGTGGCGGTGCTGACGGTGATCGGCATGTTGATCTCCGATCTCCTGCTGGCTGCGCTCGATCCGCGCATCCGCTTCGGCGCGGCGGGTGAGAAGTGAGGCGGCGATGAGCGATACCGTGCCCCGGCCGCCGCCAGCCGAGCGCCCGACCCCGCATTACGTCAGCCGCGAACCGTGGGACCCCTACGTCGCCGACAGGCTCACGGCCGAGCAGGAAAAGTACTACATGGCCGGCCAGTGGAAGCTGATGTGGTGGCGCTTCCGCCGCCATCGGCCCGCGGTGGTGTCGGCCGCCTTTCTGGCGCTGATGTATTTCTCGATCCTGATCAGCGAATGGATCGCGCCTTACGACCTGCACACGCGCCACGTCCGCTACATCTTCGCCCCGCCGCAGGGCGTGCACCTCTTCCATGACGGCAAGTTCATCGGCCCCTACGTCTATGGCTTGTCCGTGCATCGCGACCTCGACACGCTGCAACGCGTCTACACACCGAAGCATGACGAGCCGCAAAAGCTGCGCTTCTTCTGCCGCGGCGAGCCATACAAGTTCTGGGGCCTGGTCGACGGCTCGTTCCATCTCGTCTGCCCGCCGGAGAATGGCTCTTTCTTCCTGCTCGGCACCGACCGGCTGGGACGCGACATGCTGAGCCGCATCGTCTATGCCGCGCGCATCTCGCTCACCATCGGCATCATCGGCATCGTGCTTTCCTTCGCGTTGGCGCTGATCCTGGGCGGGCTGGCCGGCTACTATGGCGGCTGGGTCGATCTGGTGGTCCAGCGCATCACCGAGATCCTGAAGAGCTTCCCCCACCTGCCGCTCTGGCTCGCCCTGTCGGCGGCGCTGCCCGTTACCTGGTCGCCATTGCTGATCTACTTCGGCATCACCCTGATCCTGGCGCTGCTCGACTGGCCGAGCCTTGGTCGTGCCGTCCGCTCCAAGCTCCTGGCCCTGCGCGAGGAAGATTATGCGGTCGCCGCGCAGATGATGGGGGCCAAGCCCGCCCGCATCATCGGTCGGCACCTGCTGCCGGGCTTCATGAGCCATCTTATCGCGTCGGCGACGCTCTCGATTCCCAGCATGATCCTGGCCGAGACGGCGCTCAGCTTCCTCGGACTGGGGCTGCGACCTCCCATCACATCCTGGGGCGTGCTCCTGAACGAGGCGACCGATATCAACGTGGTGGCCGTGAACTGGTGGCTGATGCTGCCGGTCGTGCCCGTGATTCTGGTGATTCTGGCCTACCAGTTCATGGGCGACGGTATGCGCGACGCCGCCGATCCCTACGCCTAGCGCAGAGCGATTTCCGCAAGTCATTGATTTTCCGGAAATAATCAGAAATATCCGTATAAAGCGAAGTGTGATTAAAAAATCACACTTCCGCCCCATTTGGGTCTAGCGACCGCCACCACGGCTTTCCATGTTCGGGTCGTATCTCCCCCGAACGTGGTCCCCCCAAAGCCACGTTCAGCCTCTTCGGAGGCGCTCGGCCGTCCTGTCACTCTCCCCCGACAGGACGGCCTCTTTCTTTCCGGCCTGTCCATTCCGTCATGCTACGACGGCGGCCCATGACGACCGCCCTTCTCGAGGTTTCGGGCCTGGCCTGCCGCCGCGGCGGCAGGCGGGTGTTCGACGGTCTCTCCTTCACGGTGGCCGGCGGCGAACTGCTGGCGCTGACTGGCCGCAATGGCAGCGGCAAGACCACGCTCCTGCGGGCGTTGGCGTTGCTGGTGCCGCCGGTGGCCGGGATGATCCGCTGGCAAGGGCAGGACGTTCGCGCCGATCGCGAGAACTGGTGCACGCGACTCGCCTGGCTCGGCCATCTGGATGGGCTGAAGGGTGACCTGACAGCGGCCGAGAATATTGCCATCGCCCAACGGCTGCGCGGACAGCCGGCCGACCTCGATCTCATCGACAGCGCTCTCTCGGCCTTCGATCTTTCGGCCCTGAAGGACCGTGCCGTTCGCACGCTTTCCGCCGGCCAGCGCCGGCGCGTGGCGCTGGCACGGATCGCGGCATCCCGGGCGTCGCTCTGGCTTCTCGACGAACCGCTGAACGCGCTCGATGGCCCGGCGCAGAAAGCCCTGCATGAGGTGCTCGCCCGCCACCGTGCCGCGGGTGGTTTGGCCATCGCCGCGACCCATGCGCCGCTTGACGGCGCACGCACTTTCGAGCTCGGCATCTGATGGGGTTCGCCGCGCTCTTCCTGCGCGATCTGCGGCTGGTGTGGCGGCGGCCGGGCGATGTCGCGGTCGTACTGGCCTTCTTCGTCGTGGCGACGGTGCTGTTTCCGCTCGGCATTGGGCCCGAGTCCAATCTCCTGGCGCGGATCGCCGCCGGCGTCTTGTGGGCGGCCGCCCTTTTCGCCTCGATGCTCTCGCTCGATCGCCTGTTCGCGGCGGACTACGAGGATGGTGCGCTCGATCTTCTGCTGTTGGCGCCTTGGCCGCTCGAGTTGGCGGCGCTTGCCAAATGCGCTGCGCACTGGGGAGTGACGGGCCTGCCGCTGGCCGTGCTGGCGCCGCTGATCGGTGCCGCATTCGGCCTCGACGACCGAAGCCTTCTGGTGCTGGCTCTCACTCTATTGGTCGGCACGCCCGCGTTGTCGCTGATCGGCGGGCTCGCGGCCGCGCTTACCCTGGGGGCGCGACGCAGTGGCGCGTTGCTGGCCCTGCTGGTGTTACCGCTTTGTGTGCCCACCCTGATCTTCGGCGCCTCCGCGATCGAGGCGACGGCAACTGGAGAAGGTTTTTGGGTGCACCTCACGATCCTGGGAGCACTGGCGCTGGTGTCGCTCGCCACCTTGCCGTGGGCCATTGCTGCGGCCTTGCGCCAGGCCGGCGAGTGAGGCGATAGAAGCGGATGGCCGCTCTCCATTTCCTCGCCAATCCGGCGCGTTTCCGCCGCTTCAGCCAGCGCGTGCTGCCCGCGCTGTGGAGTGTGACGGCGCTGGCGCTTGCGATCGGCCTTTACTGGGGACTGGTGATCGCGCCGCCCGACTATCAGCAGGGTGACACGGTCCGGATCATGTTCCTGCACGTGCCGACTGCCTCGTTGTCGATGGCGGGCTACCTGCTGCTGGCGGCGCTCGGCGCCTCGCTCCTGGTGTGGCGCCACCCGCTGGCCGCCCTGATGGCGCGGGCCACGGCGCCGGTGGGGGCCACCTATGCGGCCGTCTGCCTGATCACCGGCTCGCTGTGGGGGCGGCCGATGTGGGGCACCTTCTGGGTGTGGGATGCACGGCTCACCTCGTTCCTGCTGCTCTTCTTCCTTTATCTCGGTCACATTGCGCTGAACCGCGCCTATGACGATCCAGAACGCGGCGATCGCGCCGCGGCGATCCTCGCAGTGGTGGGCGCCATCAACGTGCCGATCATCAAGTTCTCGGTCGATTGGTGGAACACGCTGCACCAGCCGGACTCGATCATGCGCATCGGCGGACCATCGATCGATCCGTCGCTCCTCTGGCCGCTGTTCTGGATGATGGGCGCGCTGGCTCTGCTGTTCGTGGCGCTGGTGCTGGTTCGAACCGAGACCGAGATCGACCGCCGCCGCCTTGAGATTGCCGAGAACGAGGGTTAGCGGACACCATGGACCGACGCAGCCGCTGGCTCTTCCTCGGTGTCAATCTCGCCGCCGTGCTGGTGGGTTTGCTGGGCTTCACGCTCTATCGCAGCCTTCGACCGGCGCCGGGCAGTGACACGCACCTCGAAGGCGCGATCACCAAGCTCTCAAGCTACGACTTGTTCGACGACGTCGGCTATCTCCTGAAGCCCAACCAGCGCGTGACCGCGCGCCTCGTCGGCCCGGACAGGACCGTCTATGACGTCACCTACGGGATCGGACCCGACGGCTTTCGCGTCATGCCGGCCAATCCGGCGGATCCAGACGCCTGCGTCGTGCTGTTCGGCGATTCCAACACTTTCGGCATCGGCGTGGAGGATACCGAGACCTACGCTTGGAAACTCGCCGAGCGCGGCAAGGGACGCCTCGCCGTCTACAACTTCGGTATCGGCGGCTCAGGTCCGCATCAGATGCTGGCCGGCCTGCAATCCGGCCGGTTCCAGAAGAGCCTGCACTGCACGCCCACGCACGTGATCTATTTCTTCATCGTCGAGCATATCGGCCGCGTCACCGGCCGGCTGGCACCCTGGGATCCGCATGGGCCGCGCTACCGGCTGGGCGCGGACGGCAAGGCAGTGCGCGACGGCAACTTCGATACTCGGCCGCACGATCCGTTGCCCGACCTCGACGAAGGGTTCCTGGGCTGGCGACGGCTGGTCTACGGCATCGACCGCTTCGGAACGCGCGCCGAGACCGAGCTGACGGCCGCCGTCATGGTCGAGGCGGCGCACGAGGTGGCGCGGATCGCACCCAAGGCCGAGTTCCATGTGCTGTTCTGGACGATGGTCGACGACAAGCGCCTCGACGAACTGGCCAAGGATCTCACTTCGGCCGGCATCGTGGTCGACCCGGTGCAGCGCATCGTGCCTGATTATCGCGACCACCAGATACGCTATGTCGTCAGCCGCGACGACGGCCACCCCAATCCCATGGCGCATACGCTGATTGCCGACTACATCTTGAACCGAATCGTGGCAAAGCGCCGCTCGGCCGATGCTTCCGCCGCCTCTGCCGTTGGGCTATCCCACGGTCGATGACCCTGTTGGCCTCAAGCTTCTTCGCCATGGGCGGCTACGGCGCCTTCATCTGGGGCGCCTATGGCGGAGCTGCGATCGCAATCGGTGGACTGGTGCTTGTTTCGCTCGCCCAGCATCGCAGCGTGCGACGGGCGCTGGCGGCGCGGGAGACGGCGATGACGCCGAAGAGACGGCGATGACACCCAAGCGCAGGCGGCTGTGGCTGCTGGTGGGCTCGCTGTGCGTGCTGGGAGCGGCCGCGACGCTGGTACTGTCGGCGCTGTCGGACAACATCGTCTTCTTCTATTCACCCAGTCAGCTTGCCGAGAAGCACGTGCCGCCCGATCGCCGTTTTCGTATCGGCGGGCTGGTCGAGAACGGCAGCGTGCAAAAGCACGGCACCGAGGTGCGCTTTCGCGTCACCGACCTGCGGCAAAGCGTCGAGGTCGTCTATCGCGGCATCCTGCCCGACCTTTTCCGCGAGGGGCAGGGTGTGATCGCGGAAGGTTCACTGGATCGTGACGGCATCTTCACCGCGCGCGAGGTATTGGCCAAGCACGACGAGAAATACATGCCGCCCGAGGTGGCCAAGGCGCTGAAGGAGTCCGGCCGTTGGCAGGAAGGCGAGGAGACGGTGAAATGAGCCCCTCGTGCAAGTCTCCACATGGCAGGCTCCCGCGACTTCGCTTCGCTTCGGCCGCTGTCGCCTGCCGGCGACCTTCACTCACTTCGTTCGCTGCGGGCGCTGCATGATCCCCGAGCTTGGCCACTATGCGCTGATCCTGGCGCTGGCGGTGGCGCTGGTGCAGGCGACCTTGCCGCTGGTGGGTGCGCAGCGCGGCGACATCAGGCTGATGGCGCTCGGCCGCACGGCGGCGCTCACGCAAGCCTTCCTGATCGTCCTGTCCTTCGCCGCGCTCACCGAAGCCTACGTGACCTCCGACTTCTCGGTCGCCACCGTGGTCGCCAATTCGCATTCGGCCAAGCCGCTGCTCTACAAGCTGAGCGGCGTGTGGGGCAATCACGAAGGCTCCATGATGCTCTGGGTGCTGATCCTGTCGGTGTTCGGCGCCGCGGTCGCGTTGTTCGGCGAGAACCTGCCCGACGGCTTGCGGGCGCGCGTGCTCAGCGTGCAGGCCTGGATCGGCGTGGGCTTCCTCGCCTTCATCCTCTTCACTTCGAATCCCTTCCTGCGCCTGTCGCCCGCGCCGCCCGACGGCAACGGCATGAATCCCCTGCTGCAGGATCCCGGCCTCGCCTTCCATCCGCCGCTCCTCTATCTCGGCTATGTCGGCTTCTCGGTGACGTTCGCCTTTGCCATCGCCGCGCTGATCGAAGGTCGCGTCGATGCCGCCTGGGCGCGCTGGGTGCGGCCGTGGACGCTGGCGGCGTGGTGCTTCCTCACCCTCGGCATCACGCTCGGCAGCTGGTGGTCCTATTACATCCTCGGCTGGGGCGGCTTCTGGTTCTGGGACCCGGTCGAGAATGCCTCGCTGATGCCCTGGCTCGCCGGCACCGCGCTGCTGCACTCCGCCATCGTCGTGGAGAAGCGCGACGCGCTGAAGAGCTGGACCGTGCTGCTCGCGATCCTCGCCTTTTCGCTGAGCCTCCTCGGCACCTTCCTTGTGCGCTCGGGCGTGCTCACCTCGGTCCACGCCTTCGCGCAGGATCCGGCGCGCGGCATGTTCATCCTCGCCTTCCTGGTGGTCGTGATCGGCGGCGCGCTCGCGCTCTATGCCTGGCGCGCGCCGACGCTGCAGCCCGGCGGCCTGTTCCAGCCGATCAGCCGCGAGGGCGCGCTGATCCTGAACAACCTCCTGCTCTGCACCCTCTGCGCCACGGTGCTCCTGGGCACGCTCTATCCCCTGTTCCTCGATCTCGTCGACGGCGCCAAGGTCTCGGTCGGTCCGCCCTTCTTCAATATGACCTTCGTGCCGATCTCCTTCGCGCTCTTCGCCGCGATGTGCGTGGGTCCGTTCCTGGGCTGGAAGCGCGCCGAGCTCTGGCCTGCACTGGTCCGCTTGCGCACGGCTTTCGCCGTGGCGGTGATCGCCATGATCCTGGCCGCGACGGTGATCGATCCGCACGCGACATTGGCCGCCCTCGCCTTCGGCTTCGGCGTCTGGCTGATCCTGGGCAGCCTGCTCGAATTCGTCGACCGCATCAGGCTCGGCCGCGCCCCCTGGGCCGAGACAAGGCGCCGGCTTGCGACGATGCCGCGCGCCAGCATCGGCATGACGATCAGCCATGCCGCGCTGGGCTTCGTGGTGCTGGGCTCGGTGGCCACGTCGGCCTGGAACGTCGAGTTGATCCGCACCTTCAGGATCGGCGATCGTGCGCGCTTCGCCGACTGGGAAGTGACGCTCAGCAATGTCGAGCCGGTGCGCGGCCCCAACTACGACGCCGAACGCGCCACCCTCACGCTCACGAAAGACGGCAAGCGCTTCGCCACGCTGACGCCGGAGCGACGGATGTTCCTGGTGCAGCGCCGCGAGGTGGCCGAGACCTCGATCCAGACCAACCTCCTGCGCGATGTCTACGCGACGCTGGGTGAGGGCGATGCGCAGAAGGGCTGGACGATTCGCCTCTACGACAATCCGCTCGCACCCTGGATCTGGCTGGGCGCCGCGTTGTGTGCGTTCGGCGGCTTCGTCTCGCTCTCCGATCGCCGCCTGCGCATCGGCGCACCAAGGCGCAGCCGTGTCGTGGCCCAGCCGGCCGAATGATCACGCTCTTCTGGACCGCGAGCCTGTGGCCCGCTCAGGGCGCGCATATGAATGCGCTGAATGAGCGAGCGGGACCCTTCGGCGGAGCACAGGGCAGGTGCTCGTGGTCCGGCAGAGGAAGACCATGAAATCGAATCGCTTCCTCTACGTCCTGCCGCTCCTGATGCTTGCCATCCTGGCCGGCTTCTTCGGCTGGTCGCTGGTCTCGGGGCGCGATCCGGCGTCGATCGGCTCGGCGCTGGTGGGCCGGCCCGCACCGACGCTCAAGGCGCCGGCGCTGCGGCCCGGCGAGGCGGCGCTCACCGACGCGCTCCTGCAGTCCGGCAAGCCAGTGCTGGTGAACTTCTTCGCGAGCTGGTGCACGCCCTGCCTCGCCGAGCAGCCATTGCTCGAACGGCTGGCCAAGAAAGACGGCATCACCATCATCGGCGTCGCCTGGAAGAACAAGCCCGAGGAGGCGCGCGCCTGGCTGGAGCGATTGGGCGATCCCTTCGTCGCGGTGGGCTACGATCTCGACGGCAAGATGGCAGTCGACTGGGGCCTGTCGGGCGTGCCTGAGACCTTCCTGATCGATGCCCGTGGCATCGTGCGGCTGCACTTCCGCGCGCCGATCCTGGAGAAGGATGTGACCGACCGCATCCTGCCGCTGCTCAGGGCGGGCGGCTCATGATCCACGCACCGCGTCATCCCACGTCGCGTGAGTGTAATTCGCGCTCCAGCGCGGGACCCTTCAAGCCGCAGGAAAGGTCCCTCGGCTTTTGGCCCCGGCATGACACCGGTTGGCTGCGCACGCTCAGTGTCCTGTTCCTGGGTCTTTGGCCTCGGCATGATTCCGGTTGGTTGCGCACGCTCAGTGTCCTGTTCCTGGGTCTTTGGCCTCGGCACGACACCGGTTGGTCGCGCGCGCTCAGTGTCTTGTTCCTGGGTCTGCTGCTCTCTCTTCCCGCCCTCGCCGTCGAGCCGTCGGAGATGCTGTCGGATCCGGCGCTGGAGGCGCGGGCGCGGGAGATCAGTCGCGAGCTGCGCTGCGTGGTGTGCCAGAACGAATCGGTCGACGATTCGCCGGCCGAGGTGGCGCGCGACATCCGCCGCGCCGTGCGCGAGCGGCTTGTCGCGGGCGACACCAACCGGCAGGTGCTCGACTACATGGTCGCACGCTACGGCGACTATGTGCTGCTGAAGCCGCCCTTCAAGACGCGCACGCTCGTCCTCTGGCTCGGCACGCCGCTGGTGCTGCTGCTGGGCGCCGCTGGCCTGTGGCTGGCCGCCCGCCGCCGCGCGGCCGGGCTGACGCCCGCGCCGTTGAGCGAGGCGGAAAGAGCGAGAGTGGATGCGCTGCTCCAGCCCGTCACCTCGACCGAAGCGAAGCGGGGCGGAGGCGCCTCGTCTGCGCCAGGCAAGGTCTCTCCGCGCGCGCCCTCGGCGCCTGGTCGAGACGGCGGGTGATGCTCGAATTCCTTCTCGCGCTCCTGACCGCGGGCACGGTCGGCGTGCTGCTGATCCCGCTGTTGCGCACGCGGCTGACAGCGACGAGCCGGCTCGACAACGACCTCGCGATCTATCGCGACCAGCTGGCCGAGGTGGAGCGCGAGCGCGCCGCCGGCAGCCTCTCGGGGCCGGACGCCGAGGCCGCGCGCACCGAGATCGAGCGACGCATCCTCACGGCGGCCGACAAGGATTCGACGCCCGCGCCCAAGCCGGCCGCCGCGCTGCATCGCTTCCTGCCGCCCGTGCTCTGCCTGCTGGTCCCCGCCTTCGCGCTGGGCCTCTACCTCCAGATCGGCCAGCCGGGCGTGCCCTCCGCGCCGTTCATCCCACAGCCGAAAGCTCCGACCGGCGCGCCGCCAGGAACGCCACGGGACGCCGGCCCCAGCCTCGACCAGCAGATCGCGTCGGCGCGCGAGCGGCTGAAGCAGGCGCCCGACGATCCCGAGACCCTGTCGGCGCTGGGCGAGCTCCTGACGCAGCAGGCCCAGGGCGTCGTGCCCCAGCCCGCCGTCGACGCCTTCCAGCGCGCACTGAAAAAGCAGCCGGGCGATCCGCGCGCGCTCTTCTATCTCGGCCTGCACGAGGCGCAGGCGGGCGATTCCAAGGCAGCGCTCACGCGCTGGCTCGACCTCGAGGCGCGCTCGCCCGAGGGCGCGCCATGGCTTCCCATGCTGCGCGCCGAGATCGATCGCGTGGCCAAACAGGCGAAGATCGATCCGCTCTCGATCAATCCCGACCGCAAGCCGCCCTCCGTCGCCGCGACGCGCCCGCCCATGGCGACTTCCTCTCCAATGGCGGGCATGCCGCAGCCCACGGAGGAAGAGCGCGAGGCGATGGCCAAGATGTCGCCCCAGGAGCGCCAGCAGGCGATCCGCGGCATGGTCGATCGGCTCGACGAGAAGATGCGCGCATCCCCCGACGACCGGGACGGATGGCTGCGGCTCGCCAACGCGCGGCGCGTGCTGGGCGAGCCGCAAAAGGCGGCCGAGGCCTATGCCAAAGCCGATGCGCTTGGCCCGCTCGAGTCGAAACAACTCGCCGACTGGGCCGAGGCGGAGATCCGCCAGATCCAGCCCGGCACGCCGCCCTCGCCGCAAGCCGTGTCAGTGCTGAAGCGCCTGGAAGTGGCCGACCCCGACAACGCGCTCGCGCTCTTCTATCTCGGCGCCGCCTCCTTCGCCCAAGGCGACAAATCAGACGCCGCGCGCCGCTGGAAGAAGCTCCTGGCGCTGCTTCCGCCCGACGCCCCCATCCGCGCGATGCTGGAGGAGAAGATCAAGCAGGCGGAGTGAGGGTGGGCATTTCTCCGGCGGGGGCGAGCCTGTGAACGACCCGCTTTCTCACCGCTTTCTCGCCAATTTCTCACCGAGGTGAGAAGGCTCCGATACCGATGGCATCGACGTTTTGGGCCATTCTTCTCATTTTTCACCATACCCTCGCTCTGGGGTAATAGGATACCGCGAGGGTGTGCCTACGTAAGGCCGAACGAGGACCATGCGGGCGAGATCGGCAACAGTGCCGCTCGGGCAAAGACTCCAATCCGACAATACGATTGATTGGGGGCCTAAGCCTGTAAACAAGAAGTTCGCCTGGAACGAGAGCGGTGAACTGCTGGCGTCCGCCCGGTTGCCAGTGATTCCCTTCGTCGAGCGGTTGATGCTGCGAGAGAAACTCGAACCACTCAGGATCGGTGTTAGCAACGTAAAGCCGGATCAAAGTCGTATGACCGCTGATTCTATTCTGTGCGAACGTCCAACGCGAGCATTGCCCTCATTACCTCCTACACAATCGCGTCTAGCCTGCATCCGCGCTTACCTCCCGTGCATCGCAACCCGCACATGGAGGAAGTCATGTCCGATCGCACATCCGCCGCTACGTCGGCCAACGCCAACGCCAACGCTAACGGCGCGGTCGGGGCCACCGGCGAGTCAGTCGATGTCGTCATCGACGGTTATGTCGCCACTTGGAACGAGACCGATGCGGCGCGCCGGCAGGCGGGGATCGCGCGGGCGTGGGCCGACGCGGGTCGCTATCGCGATCCGCTGATGGGGAGCACCGGGCATGGCGAGATCGACGCCATGCTGGCCGCCGTCCAGGCACGCTTCCCGGGCTTCGTGCTCAAGCGCACCTCGAAAGTCGATTGCCACAACGATGCCGTGCGCTTCTCCTGGTCGCTGGGGCCGGCGTCGGGGCCGTCGGTGGTGGAGGGCGTGGATTTCGGCACCCTCACGCCCGAGGGCAAGCTCGCCACGATCGTGGGCTTCATCGACAAGATGCCGGCGGCCTGACGCACGGCCACGACGCACGGTCACGAGGTCGTCGGGTTGTCACTCCAAGCCAAAGGCCGAGGGACCTTTGCGGCCAAGGAAAAGGTTCCTCGCTGCGCCCGGGGTAACACATGCTCGGGGTGACACAGATTCTGCGGACTGCCCAGACGAAGAACCCCGATGCCTTGCGGCATCGGGGTCGTTCCACCCTGGCTGACGCGATGGGGTAATTGGAGATCGCGGCGGCCGAACGCGGGTGAAACGCGTTCGTCTCTCGCTTGTCCTCGGGGATGATGCTCCGGCCCGGCGTCGAGATGAGGCCTCGATTGCATTCCTGCTTTGCAGGCACGCATGGGTCTGCCCACACCCGGCCGTGCTAGGGAAACCTCCGTACAGTACAAAGGCCTCTTCGGCCCGGCCGCGCTTTACCCCGCGACCGGGCCTTTTTTCAGGTCTGTCTTCCGGCCCGCATGCGCTCAGCGGCTGCCGCCGGGCGACCCCGTGCTATCGGTTCCCGGGCTCGTTGTGGAAGGCGCGGTCGCTCCGCCCGGACGAGCCGAACCCGGCGGGCTCGGCAATGGGGTCGGCTTGGGCGCGGTCGGGGATTCGGTGGCGGAGGGGGCCTGCGCCTCGTTCTGGTCCACTGGCTTGTGGTTGAAGTAGAGCAGGCCGCCGATCACGCCGATCGCCACCAGGATCGCGAGCAGGATGTAGGGGCCACGGCCGTTGTCGGCCGGTTCGAATCGATTGCGATAGGGGTCGTAAGGGTCACGGTTGTTATAGTCCGACATAGGGCTCTCCTCGGGGTTCTCCTCGTTCGGGCTCTCCGTGTCCCAACGCTGCCCCGTGGCGGGAGTTGCGGGATTTGCCGCGGTCTGTGGTACGGTTTTGACCAGTTTTCGAGGGAACCTTCATGCCCGACGCTCTTTCTCCTTCATTCAGCCCCGCGTTGCTCGGCCCCGAAGAGGCCCGGGCCCTGGTCGCGTCCTATCCGGCAGTGAGCGCGCTCGCCGAGAAGAAGGACATCGGCCGCATCGATCCGCACATCCGCCGCTATATCGAGCTGTCGCCGATCTGCTTCATCGCCACCTCGGACGCCGACGGCCACGAGGATGTGACGCCGCGCGGCGACCCGCCGGGATCGTTCAAGGTGCTGGACGAGCACACCGTCGCCATCCCCGACCGGCCGGGCAACAACCGGCTCGATACGCTGAAGAATCTTATGGTCAATTCCGAGATCGCGCTGATCTTCCTGCTGCCCGGCATCAACGAGACGGTGCGGCTTGCCGGCATCGCGAAGCTCTCGGTCGATCCCGAGCTGCTGGCTTCGATGGCGGTGCAGGGCAAGGCGCCGAAATGCGCCATCGTCGTCTCGGTGCGCCAGGCCTATCTGCATTGCGCCAAGGCGCTGCTGCGCTCCCGGCTCTGGACCGGCGACTACGCCCAGCCCAAGAACGCCTTCCCCTCGATCGCCCGCGTCATCGGCGACCAGCTCGGCATGAGCGAAGCCGACAAGGCGGCGGGCGAGGCGCGCGTCGAGCGCGGCTATCGCGAATCGCTCTGGGAGCCGATGAAGTAACGATCCGAGCGCGCGACTTGCGCGGAGTAACCTCCGCGTCCAGCCGTGCGTCTTCGTCTGCATCTCGAAAAGATCGCGCCACCGGAGTGGCGTGCCCCCAGCGGTGAGAGGTCCATGAAGACCAGCGAAGGCGTGTTCGACTGTGGCGACGTGAGCCTGCAGCGCGGCGGCACGCTCAAGGGTGCGCGCATCGCCTACAAGACCTTCGGCACGCTCTCGCCCGGGCGCGACAACGTCATCGTCTATCCGACCAGCTACTCGGCGCAGCACACCGATATCGAATGGCTGGTGAGCCCCGAGCATGCGCTCGATCCCAGCCGCTATTTCATCGTCATTCCCAACATGTTCACCAACGGCCTCTCCTCGTCGCCGTCGAACACGCCGAACTTTCCGCAGGTCACGACCTACGACAACGTCCTGCAGCAGCGCCGGCTGATGGTCGAGCTGTTCGGCGTCGAGCGCGTGAAGCTGGTCTATGGCTGGTCGATGGGCGCGCAGCAGGCCTATCACTGGGCGGCGCTGTTCGGCGCGGCGGTGGAGCGCATCGTCGTCAATTGCGGTTCGGCCAGGACCGCGCCGCACAATTTCGTCTTCCTCGAGGGCGTGCGCGCCGCGGTCGGTGCGGCCCGGACCGAGGAGGAGGGCCTGCGCGCCATGGGCCGCATCTATGCCGGCTGGGCGCTCAGCCAGACCTTCTATCGGCGCGAGCTGTGGCGCGGGCTGGGCTTCAAGGATCTCGAGGATTTCCTGGTGCGCGGATGGGAAGACAACTTCCTGCGCCGCCCGGCCGCCGACCTGATGGCGCAGCTCTGGACCTGGCAGAACAGCGATATCTCGGCCAACGACCTGTTTCGTGGCGACCTTGCGATGGCGCTGGCCAGCATCAAGGCCAGGGTCCTGCTGATGCCGTCGGCGACCGACCTCTATTTCCAGACCGACGACAACCGCGCCGAGCTGCCGCATCTCAAGACCGCGACGCTGGCCGAGATCCCCTCGATCTGGGGCCATCGCGCCGGCAACCCGCGCGACAATCCCGAGGATGCAGCCTTCATCGACAAACAGGTGACGGCGCTCCTGGAGTCATGAGTCAGGGAAACCGCAGGCCTCCAGTCCGCTCCTCAGCGCATTTCACATGCGCCCGTAGCGCGGTGTCGAGCCGGCCGCAATGGACCTGCCGCTTCGATCGCGCCGCGGTCCTCGCGACGCTACGGCGTCTTCGCGTGCCGATGTAGGCGCGGGTGCGGGAGACGCCACCGCTGTTCGGTGAGCGAATCGTGGTGCGCCGGGTCATCGGTGCGCCCGGGCCATCGGAGAGTCCTCAAGAAGAGGGCCGCTCGAGGCCAGGATGCGTCCGTTGTCCTGATGTCCGTCGATCATGTCCGTTGATCCGAAGGCTGGCGATCCGAAGGCCGGCGATCCCTTGATTCGGGTCCAGGTTCGGCGGCCGGACTCCGATCGGAGCAATCAGGAACAAAGCGGCCAAATGGCCAGATATGAGCCCGCCAGGCGCTGCGAATCGGCGGCCCACACAAGGGTCGATTCGGCGCATTAATCGGCGCATTCACATGCGCCTGCGGCGAGCCGGAGGTTCGCAGTCCGGAGGGAGCCGGCTTACGCCGCCAGCCAGACCGGATCCTTGAGCTTCTTCAGGAACTCGGCATGGGCGGCGAGCTCGGCGGCACTGGCGGCATGCGGGCGCGCCGGACGGACCGTCGCGTCGGCCGCCGGCAGCAGGCTCACCACGGCAACCTCCGGCGCCAGGCCGAGGTCGCGCTGGCGGCCGCCATTCAGCTCGAGATAGACCTCGGCCAGCAGCTCCGAGTCGAGCAGCGCGCCGTGCTTGGTGCGGCTCGAATTGTCGATGCTGAAGCGCTCGCAGAGGGCATCGAGGCTGACGCGCTGGCCCGGGAACTTGCGCCGCGCCACCGACACCGTGTCGACATAGGCGTTCACGAGCTTCGGCCTGCCGACACGGTCCAGCTCGGCGTTGAGGAAGCCGATATCGAACTGGGCGTTGTGGATCACAAGCTGGGCGTCGCCGATGAAGGCCAGGAGCTCCTCGACGCGATCGGCGAACAGCGGCTTGTCGGACAGGAACTCGTCGGTGAGGCCGTGTATGTCCTGCGCTCCGGCCGGCATGATCATTTCCGGATTGAAATAGGCGTGGAAGGTCTTGCCGGTCGCCACCGTGTTGAAGAGCTCGATGCAGCCCACTTCGACGATCCGATGGCCTGCAAGAGGGTCGAGGCCCGTCGTTTCCGTATCCAGAACGATTTCACGCATGTGAGATCGTTCATAACGGCAAGTGCGGTCAGATGCGACGGGGTCGCGCGAGCTTGCCTGTGAATTTCTCCCGCCATGGATTGGGCGGCCAGAAGCGGCCCGGCCGCTCTTTGAGCTCGGCGACGGCCCGGGCAAGCGCCTGCCGCGTCGGCGCGAGGCCGAGACCGGTCGGGATGACGACCGTGGCGAGGCGGCGCTTGGTCCGGTCGGGCACCTGCTGGCGCAGGATGCCGGCGAACTTCTCCTCGGTCATGCCGTGCCGGGCCAGCACGCGGCGGCGCTGCAGGAAGGCCGGCGCCGACACCACCATCGTCGCATCGACGCGGCGCTCGCCGCGGCCCTCGAACAGCAGCGGGATGTCGAGCACGACCAGCGGCACGCCGCGCCGGGCGGCGCGCTTCAGGAACGCCCGCTGCCGTTGCGCGACCAGCGGATGGACGATGGCTTCGAGCCGGCGCAGGGCGGCCTGGTCGCCGAACACGCGTGCGCCCAGCGCCTGGCGATCGAGCACGCCGTCCTTCACCACGCCGGGAAAGGCCCGCTCGATCGGCGGCAGCGCCGCGCCGCCCGGCGCCTGCAGGGCATGGACGGCGGCGTCGGCGTCGTAGACCGGCACGCCCATCTGCCGCAGCATCGTTGAAGCGGTCGACTTGCCCATGCCGATCGACCCCGTCAGGCCGACGATCACCATGCGGGTTGGCCCATCAGGTTGACGATTGCGCCACCTCGGCGCGGGGAAAGACCCCGCGCGCAGTGGCGCGCTCCCCTGAGCGCCCGAAGGAGGGCGCGGCTCCAGCGGCGCTCATATGATTCCGCCCGTGATTCCGCTCCTCAGGGTACCAGGATCGTCTGGCCGGTGGTCTTGCGGCTTTCGAGATCGATATGGGCCTGACCCGCTTCGGCCAGCGGATAGCGCTGGTCGATCGCGATCTTCACCTTGCCGCTCTTCACCATCTTGAACAGCGACTTGGCCGAGGCCTCCAGATCCTTGCGGGTCGCGGTGTAGGCGCCGAGGCTGGGCCGCGTCACGTAGAGCGAGCCCTTGGTGTTCAGGATGCCGAGCGCGACCGGCGGCACCGCGCCCGAGGCGTTGCCGAACGACACCATCAGGCCGCGCGGCTGCAGGCAGTCGAGCGAAATGTCCCAGGTGTCCTTGCCGACGCCGTCGAACACCACCGGCACGCCCTTGCCCTTGGTGATCTTCTTCACCTCGGCCACGACATCGGCCTTGGTATAGTCGATCACCCACTTGTAGCCGTTCTTCCTGGCGAGCGCGGCCTTCTCCGCCGACGAGGTGGTGCCGATCACCTTGTAGCCGCGCGCCTTGGCCCACTGGCCGAACAGCAGGCCGACGCCCCCCGCAGCGGCATGGAACAGGATGATGTCACCCTTCTTGAGCCACGCCTTGGGCGTCTGGTCGACGAGATACTCCGTCGTCATGCCCTTCAGCATGATGGCCGCCGCCTGTTCGTCGCTCACGCCCTTCGGCACGTGCACCAGCTGGTCGGTGCCCATCAGCCGCTCCTCGCAATAGGCGCCGAGCACGCCGCAATAGGCGACGTGATCGCCCTTCTTGAAGCCCTTGGTCCTGGGGCCGACCTCGACGATCACGCCCGCCGCCTCGCGGCCGACCGCGTTGGGCAGCGGCGTCTTGTAGAGGCCGCTGCGGGTGTAGATGTCGATGAAATTGAGCCCGATCGCGGTGTGGCGGATCTTCACCTGGCCGGGGCCGGGACGGCCGACATCGACGTCGGCCAGCTGCATTTTCTCCGGTCCGCCGTTTTCGTGGATCAGGATCGACTTCGACATTGGAAATTCCTCTTGAGGTTCAGGCACTACTCCGCCGCACGCTTGGACTTGGCGGCGTATTTCGCGATCTCGCCTTCCACCGCCGCCTGGCTCTGCGCCGAGTAGGTGCCGCGGTTGGAAGTGGCGATGTCGTAGCTCGTCTGGCGCAGCGCGTTGGCCGTGCGCTGGAAATGCGGATGGACGAAGCGCGCCATCAACTCGTAGGAGCGCAGCGTCGCCGGCCAGTCGGCCCAGTTGTTGGCCAGCAGCAACACCGCGCCGAAGCCGCCGTCGGACCCTTGCCACAGCCGCTCGAAATGCCTGATGCAATCGTCGGGCGTGCCGATGCAGGCGATGCCTTCCCTGGTAAGGAAGTCGACCGGATCGGTGATGCCGGGCGGCAGGATCGGGAAGGTCGCCACGTCGGTGAAATACCGGGTGTAGCGCTCGAGGCCGAACGTCACGTCCTCGCGCGCCTTCTCGCGGGTCTCCGCGACATGGGCGAAGGTGACGATGCGCCATTTCGACCGGTCGGCGGTCTTGCCGGCCTGCCGGGCATGGTCGGTGTAGATCTTCCAGTTGTTGGCATGGGCCTTGAGCGCATCGTCCGACGTGCCGCCGATCGATAGCATGCCGATGCCGTGACGGCCGGACGCGACCGCGCCGACCGGCGAGCGGGCGCAGGCCACCGCCATCTCCATGCCGGGCTGGCTGTAGGACGGCAGCTGGAGCTGCGCGGCGGTGAGGTCGAACCAGTCGGTCTTGCGCGTCACCGATTTGCCGGCCATCAGCTCGACGATCACGTCGAGCGCCTCGTTCATGCGGTCGCGCTGTTCGGAGGCCTTGATGCCGATCTTGGCGGCGTCGTGCACCAGCGCGCCCGGCCCGACACCGAACATGGCGCGGCCGCGCGTCATGTGGTCGAGCTGGGTCATGCGCGAGGCCAGCATGAAGGGATTGTGGTAGGGCAGCGACACGACGCCCGTCCCCAACCGGATATGCCGCGTGCGCTCGGCCGCAGCGGCGATGAACATCTCGGGGCTGGCGATGATCTCGAAACCGCCGGAGTGGTGCTCGCCGATCCAGGCTTCGTGATAGTTCAATCGGTCGAGGTGCTGGAGCAGCTCCATGTCTCGCTCCAGCGCCAGGGTCGGATTCTCGTCGAGCGCGTGGAACGGTGCGAGGAAGATGCCGGTACGCAAATAACGATCAGACACGAAGCGCCCCCGATTTCTGGCGCGCCGAGTATAATGACCGGCCTTTCATGCGCCAGTCCGGCATGTATCAGTGGGCCATAGCCACAGATCCGGAGAGTTCCCGCCGGCAGGAGGGTTAATTGCAACAGCGTCGTTCCTTCCTCGCCGCCGCCGTCGCCACCCTGGCGGCGCCGGCGATCGTGCGCGCACAGGATGTGATCCGCAGCGCCAAGGTGTCATATCGCCTGGTGACGCTGAGCCGGAAGCTGGAGCAGCCGTGGGCGATCGCCTTCCTGCCCGACGGCCGCCTCCTGATCACCGAACGGCCGGGCCGCCTGCGGATCTTCGCCAATGGCCGGCTGGAGCGCGCAGCGGTGGGCGGCGTGCCCAAGGTCTTCGCCCAGGTCCAGGGAGGGCTGCTGGACGTCTGCCTGCACCCCCGCTTCGCCGAGAACCGCGTCCTGTACCTGTCCTATTCCGCCGCGGGCCCGGACGGCGCCGCGACCGTGGTGGCGCGCGCCGAGCTGGCCGAAAGCGGCGGCCTGCGGGCGGTCCGCCCGATCTTCGAGGCCCTGCCGCGCGGCTCCGGCGGCCTGCACTTCGGCTCGCGGATCGTCTTCGACCGGGCCGGCCTGATGTATGTGACCACGGGCGAGCGCTTCCAGATGCAGCGCGCGCAGAGGCTGGGCGATCTCGCCGGCAAGGTCGTGCGCCTCAGGGACGATGGCTCGGTGCCGCCCGACAACCCCTTTGTCGGCCGCGCCGGCGTGCGGCCGGAGATCTTCACTTACGGCCATCGCAACCCGCAGGGCATCGCCCTGCACCCCGTCACCGGCCGGATCTGGCTGGTCGAGCATGGGCCGCGCGGCGGTGACGAACTGAACCTTCTGACCGCCGGCGCCAATTACGGCTGGCCGCTGGCCACCCACGGCATCGACTACAGCGGCGCCAAGATCTCCGATCACAAGAGCCTGCCGGGGATGACGGACCCCGTCCGCTTCTGGGTGCCCTCGATCTCGCCCTGCGGCCTTGCGTTCTATACCGGAGACGCGTTCCCGGGCTGGAAAGGCTCGCTGTTCACCGGCGCCTTGTCGGACAGCGCCCTGTTCCGCATCGACATGGACGGCGACCGATATGTCGGCGAGGAACGGTTGCTCATCGACCGTCTTCCCTTTATTCGCGACGTGCGCCAGGGCCCGGACGGGCTCCTCTATCTTGTCACCCACAGCGATGACGGTGGATTGTACCGTCTGGAGCCCGCGTAATCCCAGGTCCCATGCCCACTTCGCTCATCCTCGCGTCCGCCAGCTCGTCCCGCCGCCAGCTTCTCCGCAATGCCGGTCTCAACTTCGAGAGCGAACCGTCGGGCGTCGACGAGGAGGAGGTCAAGCGCAGCCTGCTCGCCAAGCGGTCGGCGCCGCAGGAGATCGCCGAGAAGCTGGCCGAGATGAAGGCGCTGCGCGTCTCGACGAAGCATCCGGAAGCGATGGTGGTGGGCGGCGATTCGACACTCGCCTGCCAGGGCCGCCTGTTCGACAAGCCATCCTCGATCGAGGCGGCCCGCAAGCAGCTCCTCGCCCTGCGCGGCCAGACGCACGAACTCTTCTCCTGCGTCGTCGTGGCGCGCGGCGGCGCCCGGCTGTGGCACTGGAACGAGCGGGCGCGGCTCACCATGCGTCCCTTCAACGAGGCCTTCCTCGACGCCTATCTGGCGCGGGCCGGCGATGCCGTGTTGGACTCGGTCGGCGCCTATCAGCTCGAGGGACTGGGCGCCCACCTCTTCAGCCGTGTCGACGGCGATTATTTCACCATCCTGGGCCTGCCTCTGCTGCCTTTGCTGTCCTTCCTTGCCGGCCATGGCGTCGGCCTGGCCAAAGCCGCATGAACCCGTCCCATGAACGCCGCCCCATGAACGCCTATGAGCGCCTGCTGGCCGAGGCCCGCGGACGACCGTTCGCCGCCATCGTCGGCTGGCCGGTCGACCACTCGCGCTCGCCGGCACTGCACGGCTTCTGGCTGAAGCAGCACGGGATCGACGGCCATTACGGCCGCCTGCCGGTCGAACCCAGGACGCCCGCGCTCGAGGCGCTGGTCGCCTTCCTGCGGCGCACGCCCAACGCGCGCGGTTGCAACCTCACCCTGCCGCACAAGATCGAGATCATGCCGCTGCTGGATCGCATCCATCCCGACGCGGCGCGGATCGGGGCGGTGAACACCGTGATCAAACACCCCGACGGCATGCTGGAAGGCCGCAACAGCGACGGCTTCGGCTTCCTCGCCGCGCTGAAGGACGGCGCGCCGGCCTGGACGGCGGATGCGGGACCGGTGGTCGTGCTGGGCGCCGGCGGGGCGGCCCGTGCGGTGGTGGCTTCGCTGGTCGACGCCGGCGTCCCCGAGCTGCGCCTGATCAACCGCACGCAAAGCGCGGCGGTCGAGCTCGGCCTTGCCTTCACGCCTGCTGACGGCCGCCAGATCGCGATCGAACGGTGGGACGAGCGCGCCGCGATGCTCGACGGCGCCACGCTGCTCGTGAACACGACCTCGCTCGGCATGAAGGGCCAGCCGCCGCTCGATCTCGATCTCGCTCGCCTGCCCGTGACCGCCGCCGTCGACGACATCGTCTATGTGCCCCTGGAGACGCCGTTGCTGGCCGCCGCCCGCGCGCGCGGCAACCGCTGCATCGACGGACTCGGCATGCTGCTGCACCAGGGACGGATGGGCTTCGAGGCGTGGTTCGGTGTCCCGGTCGCCGTCAGTCCCGAGCAGCGCCACGCCGTGGCCGCCGATCTCGGAGCGTAACGCTCGCGGGCCTCGGGGCGTAACGCCATAGCTTCAGCTTTCTTCCCCGTGCCGAAATCCGGCAGGAGAAGTGCCGCCGTTTCGCCGCTCCTGGCGGCGAAAGCGGCCGGGCGACGATGGGGTCCTGCATCGTCGGCACTTTCGACCCTCTGTCGTCGTATGACGGCGACACCACCCCTTCGCTTTCGCGAAGGGGTGGACCTGAACCATCCTACTGGTTCATCGAGCTGAAGAAGTCGGCGTTGGTCTTGGCGGTCCTGAGCTTGTCGAGCAGGAACTCGATGGCATCGACCGCGCCCATCGGCATGAGGATGCGGCGCAGCACCCACATCTTGGAGAGTGTCGCGCGATCCACCAGCAGCTCTTCCTTGCGGGTGCCCGACTTGGTGATGTCGATCGCCGGGAAGGTGCGCTTGTCGGCAACCTTGCGGTCGAGGATGATTTCGGAGTTACCGGTGCCCTTGAACTCCTCGAAGATCACCTCGTCCATGCGGCTGCCGGTATCGATCAGCGCCGTGGCGATGATGGTGAGCGAGCCGCCTTCCTCGATGTTGCGCGCGGCGCCGAAGAAGCGCTTGGGCCGCTGCAGGGCGTTGGCGTCGACGCCGCCGGTCAGCACCTTGCCGGAGCTCGGCACCACGGTGTTGTAGGCGCGGCCGAGGCGGGTGATCGAATCGAGCAGGATCACCACGTCCTTCTTGTGCTCGACCAGGCGCTTGGCCTTCTCGATCACCATCTCGGCCACCGCGACGTGCCGGCTCGCCGGCTCGTCGAAGGTCGAACTCACGACCTCGCCCTTCACCGTGCGCTGCATGTCGGTCACTTCCTCGGGCCGCTCGTCGACGAGCAGCACCATGAGGTAGACCTCCGGATTGTTGGCGGTGATGGCGTGGGCGATGTTCTGCATCAGCACCGTCTTGCCGGTGCGCGGCGGCGAGACGATCAGCGCGCGCTGGCCCTTGCCGATCGGCGCGATCAGGTCGATCACGCGGGTCGAGATGTCGAGCTGCTGCTGCGGCGTCGAGGTCGCCTTCTTGGTGAGCGTGCCGGTCGTGCGGCGGCCGGAGCTGACGCGGCCCGACGAGGTCGCCCGGCTGCTCGACTGCTCCTCGGAGATGGTCGCCGCCATCACGCCCGCGCCTTCCATTTCGAGCTTCAGCTTCTCGTCGGGATAGAGCGGGGTAAGCGAATCGAAGTTGATGCGATGGCGCAGCGCCTCGGGATCGTCGAAGTTGATCTTGTTGATCTGCACCATGGCGAAGTAGCGCTCGCCGTCCTTGGGCGCGCGGATCTCGCCCTCGACCGTGTCGCCGGTCCGGAGGCCGAAGCGGCGCACCTGGGTCGGGCTCACATAGATATCGTCGGCGCCGGGCAGGTAGTTGGCTTCCATCGAGCGCAGGTAGCCGAAGCCGTCGGGCAGCACCTCGATGGTGCCGCTGCCGAAGATCGCCTGGTCGGAGGCGGCGAGCCTCTGCAGGATGGCGAACATCAGTTCCTGGCGACGCATCTGCGCGGCGCCTTCCACACCCTGCTCCTCGGCAAACGCCAGGAGTTCGGGCGGCTTCTTTTTCTTCAGGTCTTCTAGATTCATGGGTCTTCAATGGTTGGGAAATGACGCACGCGCTCGCGCGACCGGATGGCCGAGTTTCAAATGACGAGTGCTGTGTCGTTCTGGTGGACCCCGTCGATCACCGCCGGGCGGCGGCGCCAAGGGCCCTGAGGTGGCGCCTATATACGGATGCGCAGGGGGGATGTCAAAGGGTGGCCGAGCGCCTGACCGGCCGCGCGCCTGACTGGCCGCTTAATTGGGGCGCTCGCTCATGTCTCCTCCTCCGCCAGCATCTCGGCATAGCGGAAGATCTCGGTGTGGTCGGCCGAGGCGCCGATCCGGCCGTTGGCGTCGGCCCAATAGGACACTGCCTGTTTCAGATTGGGCATGTTGAGCTTGAGATGGCTTGCCACGTCGGCCGCCGTGCGCAGGTCCTTGACCATCAGGCCGGCGGTGAAGCCGGCGGCAAAGGTGCGCGAGACCACGAACTGCCGGCCCTTCACCTCGGTGGCGTTGCTCTTGCCCGTGGAGCTGTTGAAGACATCGACCATGGTGCCGGGATCGAGGCCGAACGCCTCGCCCACGACCAGCGCCTCGCACATGGCGACGAGCCCGGAGGCCGAGAGGTAGTTGTTGAGCGCCTTCATCGCGTGGCCGGCGCCGGCGGGGCCGCAGAGCGTGATGGTCTTGCCCATGGCGCCGAAGACCGGCCGTGCGCGCTCGAGATCGGCCGCGCCGCCGCCCACCATGATGCTGAGCGAGCCGTCGATCGCGCGCTTCACGCCACCCGACACGGGGGCGTCGAGCAGCGCGAGGCCGCGGCCGGCGAGATCGCGCGCGAGCGTCTGGGTGTCGACCGGATTGGACGAGCTCATGTCGATGACCAGCGCCCCCGCATCGAGCCCATCGACGGCGGCGTCGCGGCCGTCGAACACGGCCTGCCGCACCGCCTTGCCGTCGGGCAGCATGGTGATCAGCGCGGCCGCGCCCTGCGCCGCCGCCTTGGCCGAGGCGGTCGCCAGCGCCGAGGGATGGGCGCCGACGAAATCCGACACGGCCTTCTGCGAGAGGTCGAACACGCGCAGCTTGAAGCCGGCCTCCGCCAGGCGGTTCGCCATCGGACGTCCCATCATGCCGAGACCGATGAAGGCGATGGTGGCGGGCGGCGCGAGCGTGGTCATGAGGCATCTCCGGATGTGAGGTCGTATTCGTAAAACGCCGGGGTGCGCCCGGGAATAGCGTCCGGCGGTGCGTTTCGCAGGAAACGCGCGCCCATCCACTCGGAGAAGGGCGCGGCGTTGGGGTCAGCCAGGATGACCGGGCGCGTGGCGCCAAGCCGGGGCGCGAGCGCGGTGGCGGCCTCGAACAGCGTGCACCCGACGCCGGTGCCGATGGCCGGCGGATCGACGAACATCAATCCCGGTGTGGCCGTTTCGCCGTCGGGCTGCGCGCGCACCAGACCGACGGCTCTGCCCGAGGCATTGCAGCCGACCAGCACATGCCCTTGCCCGATGGCCACCTCATCGACGGCGGCCGCAGGCGTGCTGAGGCGCATGGACTCGGCGTCGTATTCCCAATGCGCCTTGGACCTGAGGCAGATCGCGGTGAGGCTTGCCGCCGCGTCGCGTCGCGCCGGCCGAGCGGCGATCATTGTCTCAGATGCCGCGTTCCTTGAAGACGTCGCGTGCGGTCTTGAAGGCGTCGAGGCTGGCGGGGATGCCGCAATAGATCGCGACCTGCAGGAATATCTCCTTGATCTCGTCCTTGGTGAGGCCGTTGGCCAGCGCGCCGGCGATGTGCAGCTTCAATTCCGGACCGCGGTTCAGCGCCGCCAGCATCGCGAGATTCAGCATCGAGCGGGTCTTCTTCGGCAGGCCCGGCCGCGTCCACACATAGCCCCAGCAGTATTCGGTGGTGACGTCCTGGAACGACATCATGAAGTCGTCGGCGTTGGCCATCGAGTTGTCGACATAACTTGCGCCCAGCACCGCTTTGCGGACCTTCATGCCGGCGTCGTAGAGCTTCTTGTTGCGCGGGTTGGGTTTGCCCTTCCTGGCTTTGGCGGTCGCCCTGGCCATCGTCTCCTCCTCCATTCTCAAAAAGACGGCGGAGCATAGCGCAGGATTCTTCAGGCGACGACCTGAGGCGGCTGCGGCGGCTTGGCAGGAGCGACGCCGAGACCCTTGGCCTTCGCGTGCCGGCAGAGTTGGTCGATGGTGACGATGTCGAGCTGCATCATCATCTCGTCGCGCAGCTTCTCCCACATCGGCCACACGACCTCATGCGCCAGCGGCGAGCCGATCGACGGATCGTTGGGCTCGGTCTCGGCTTCGAGCGTGCGCACGACGCGCACGATCTCGCCCAGGGTGATCTCTGCCTTGTCCCGGCCCAGGCGATAGCCACCGCGCGGCCCGCGCTTGCCGGCGAGGATGCCGGCGCGCACCAGATGCTGCAGCACTTGCTCGAGATAGCGCTTCGGGATGCGCTGGCGCTCGGTGATGTCGGCGCTGCGCACCGGCTGGTCGCCGACATGACAGGCGACGTCGAGGACTGCCTCGATCGCAAACATGGTCTTCTTGCTCAGCCGAGGCATTCTTCCGATGTCCCCCGCGTCCTAGCCTCGTCGCGACGACTCTGCTCCGACCCCTGTCGACCCGAAGCCGCCGGCCCCTCTCGCCGTCTCGTCGAGCGCCGACACCTCCGTCCACACCGCCCGGGCGTGCCGCGCCACGATGAGCTGCGCAATTCTCATGCCACGGCTCAGCTTGAACGGCTCGTTGCTCAAATTGACCAGGATCACCCCGACCTCGCCGCGATAGTCGGCGTCGATCGTGCCCGGCGCATTGGCGACGGTGATGCCGTGCTTCGCCGCCAGCCCGGAGCGCGGCCGTACCTGGGCCTCGAAGCCGGCGGGAAGGGCGATGGCGATGCCGGTGGGCACGATCCGCCGCTCGAGCGGCCGCAGCTCGATGTCCCGGTCGATGGCGGCCAGCAGGTCGGCGCCGGCCGCGGCGGCCGTGGCATAATCGGGAAGCGCGAGGTCGCGGCCATGCGGCAGGCGGACGATCTCGATCGCGACAGTCTCGACACCCGTCATTCGTGGTTCCGTCACTCTGCAGCCGCCGCCGGCCGCGGCCGGCCCAGACGATCGGCGATCCGCCCCACGAGCCGCTCCGCGACCTCGTCCTTGGCCAGCGTCGGCCAATCCTCGACACCCTCGGCGCTCACCAGATGCACGGTGTTGCGCTCTCCCCCGAAGGTGCCCGTGGCCGGCGAAACGTCGTTGGCGACGATCCAGTCGCAGCCCTTGCGCTTGCGCTTGTCGATGGCGTTGGCGACGAGGTTCTCGGTTTCGGCGGCGAAACCCACCACCAGCTTCGGCCGCTTCGAGCCGGGCTTCGACAGCGTTGCCAGGATGTCGGGGTTGGGCGCCAATTCCAGCGTCGGCGGCGCGGCGCCGGGCTTCTTCTTGATCTTCGCCAAAGTGGGCTTGGCTGCTTTCCAGTCGGCGACGGCGGCGGCGCACACCGCAACGTCGACCGCACCGGCCTGCAGGCAGGCCGCGAGCATCTCGTCCGCTGAATCGATCTTCAATACCTTCACGCCGGCGGGATCGGCGACCGTGACCGGCCCGCTCACCAGCGTCACTTCGGCGCCAAGACGTGCCAGCGCCGCGGCGATCGCATGGCCCTGCTTGCCCGAGGAATGATTGGAGATGTAGCGCACCGGGTCGATCGCCTCGCGCGTCGGGCCTGACGTCACCAGGGCCTGCCTGCCGGCGAGCGGCCGGTCCTGCGCCAGCAGGCTTTCGATGGCGGCGACGATTTCCTCCGGCTCGGACATGCGGCCCGGTCCGTATTCGTTGCAGGCCATCACGCCGTCATTGGGGCCGACGAAGGCGACACCGCGCTTCTTGAGCGTCTCGACATTGGCCGTCGTCGCGGCATGGGTCCACATGCGGACGTTCATGGCGGGCGCCGCCAGCACCGGCTTGTCGGTCGCGAGCAGGACCGTCGACGCGAGATCGTCGGCGAGGCCGGCCGCCATGCGCGCCAGCAGGTTTGCCGTCGCCGGCGCCACGACCAGCAGGTCGGCATCGCGCGAGAGCTGGATATGGCCCATCTCGCTCTCGTCGGTGAGCGAGAACATGTCGCTGTAGACCCGATCCTCGGTGAGCGCCTGGAGCGAGAGCGGCGTCACGAACCTGGCACCCGCCTCCGTCAGAACGCAGCGCACCGAGGCGCCGCGCTTGCGCAACAGGCGAATCATCTCTTGCGACTTGAAGGCCGCAATGCCGCCCGCGACGATCAACAGGATGCGCTTGCCGTTCAGCATGCCGCAAAGACTAGCATGGCGCGGCTCGTCGCGAAAATCGGCCGTCCATCAGGTCCAGCCCTCGATGAGCGCCACCACCGCCAGGACCAGGGCCGCCACCGCGACCACCTCGACGAGCACGATCCGCCATCCGCGCACCGGCGCCGCCGACAGCATATCGGCCTGCTCGGCCTTGAGTCGTTCGCGCTCGGCCACCAGGTGGAGGTTGTCGATCAGGCGCGGCAGGCGGCGCAGCCCTTGCGCGAGATCCTGCGCGGCGCGTCTGATGGTGGCGCGCGGACCGAAATGGGTCACCATCCAGTCCTCGATCAGGGGCCGCGCCAGCTCCCAGATGTTGACCGTGGGATTGAGGCGCGTGCCCATGCCCTCGGCCATCAGCATGGTCTTCTGCAGCAGCAGGAGCTGCGGCTGCACCGCCATCTCGAACTGCTCGGTGACACGCAACAGATGGGCGAGCAGCCGGGCGATCGAAATCTCGTGGCTCGGCTTGCCGAAGATCGGCTCGCCGATCGAACGGCAGGCTTGGGCGAACATCTCGACCGACTGGTGCTGGGGCACGTAGCCGGCGCGGAACTGGACCTCCGCCACCGCGCGATAGTCGCGCCGCAGGAAGGCGACCAGAAGTTCGGCGAGGTAGCCGCGCGTGTCGTCATCGACGCGACCCATGATGCCGAAATCGACCGGGACGATGCAGCCGCTGCGATCGACGAAGGCGTTGCCGCCATGCATGTCGGCATGGAAGAAGCCGTCGCGGAACACCTGGAAGAAAAATGCCTCGGCGCACCTCTTCATGATCGTGTCGGGATCGTGGCCGGCGGCGACGATCGCGTCGCGATCGCCGATCGGCGTGCCGTCGACACGCTCCAGCGTCATGACGCGCTGCGCGGTGCGATCCCAGTCGATGTCGGGCGTGCGGTAGTTCGGATCGTCGCGGAAATTCTCGCCCAGCTCCTGCGCCGCCGCCGCCTCCATGCGCAGGTCCATCTCGACCCGCACCACGTCGGCGAAGGCCTTGACCGATTCGACCGGCTTCAGGCGGCGAAAGCGCGGCTGGGTGCGCTCGACCAGCTCGGCCATCCAGTAGAAGAGGTCGAGGTCGCGCGCGAAGGCTTGCTCGATGCCGGGCCGCAGCACCTTCACTGCGACCTCGCGGCCGTCGGAGGTCACGGCGAAATGGACCTGCGCGATCGAGGCGGCCGCGACCGGCTGATCGTCGAAGCGCTGGAACAGCTCCTTGACCGGCCGGCCGAGCTCGCTCTCGATGGTGCGGCGCGCCTCGTCGCCGGAGAACGGCGGCAGGTGATCCTGCAGGCGGGCGAGATCGGCCGCCACTTCCTCGCTCAAGAGATCCGCGCGGGTCGACAGCGCCTGCCCCAGCTTGATGAAGGACGGCCCCAGCTCCTGCAGCGCCGCCGCCAGCCGCTCGCCGGGCCGGCGCGTCTGGCGGCGGTTGGCGAACAGGCGCGCCCAGGCGATCAGCGCCGGCGCGATTCCCAGGGCCTCGAGCGGAAGCAGCGCATCGTGGCGGGCGAAGGTGACTGCCATCCGCAGGAGACGCCAGCCGTTGCGCAGGGCCCGGAACATTTCAGATTCGCCAGCCCGAATGCAGGGCGACGACGCCCAGTGTCATGTTGCGCCAGGCGACGCGCGCGAAGCCTGCGCGTCCGAGCCGCGCGGCAAGCTCGTGCTGCGGGGGAAAGCGGCGGATGCTCTCGTGGAGATAGCGGTAGGACTCGGCATCGCGCGCCACCATCCGGCCGAAGAACGGCAGCGCCCGCTCCGAATAAGCGTCATAGACGCGGCCGATCGGTGCCGAGGTGACCTTGCTGAACTCCAGGCAGTAGTAGCGTCCGCCGGGCTTCAGCACGCGATACGCTTCGCGCAGCGCCTGATCGATGTCTGTGACGTTGCGCAGCCCGAACGCGATCGTATAGGCGTCGAAGGAGCGATCGGGAAACGGCAGATGCTCGGCATCGCCGGTCGTCCAGGCGAGCCCGCGCAGCAGGCCGCGATCGATGGCGCGGTCGCGGCCCACGCCCAGCATGGCTGAATTGATGTCGCAGATGGTGACATCGGCGGCCGCGCCCTCCCCGCCCCTTTCCGCCACGCGCCTGGCGAGCCGGAACGCGATGTCGCCGGTGCCGCCGGCCACGTCGAGCAGCTTCTCGCCCGGCCGCGGGTTCACGACATCGACCAGCGCGTTCTTCCAGAGACGGTGCACGCCGCCTGACATCAGGTCGTTCATCAGGTCGTATCGCGGCGCCACGCTCTCGAACACGCCGCGCACCAGGCCGGCCTTCTCGGCCCTGGGCACGTCGCGATAGCCGAACGACGCGACGCCCCCGGCCGCCTCATCGCCCGCCGCTTCGCCTGCAGGCGAGCCGGCCGGCGGAACGTCGGTCGGGGCCTCCCCGGCGGAGGCTGGCGCGCTAGGATCGGGCTCGATCATGGGGCGCAACCTAGAGGAATCGCCATGCTGCTGAAAGACCGGGTGATGCTGATCACCAATGTCGAGAAATTCGCAGGCCACGGCACCACGGAAGTCGCGCTGGCGCAGGGCGCGACGGTGCTGGCACACGATCCCTCCTTCGAGGCGCCGAGCGCGCGCCGCAAATATGAGAGCCAGTTCCCGGGCGCGCATGCCCTTTCCGCCGTCGATCCCGCAACCATGGTCGAGCTGGCGGTGAAGCGGCATGGTCATATCGACGCGCTGGTGAACAACGACGCCTATCCGGCATTGCGCGCGCCGCTTGCCGAAGCGCGGCTCGAGGATTACCGCGCCGCCTTCGAGGCGATGGCGGTGGCGCCGTTCCGCCTCGTCCAGCTCGTGGCGCCGGCGATGCGCAAGCGCAGATCGGGCCGAATCGTGTTCGTCTCCTCGGCGGCGCCCTTGCGCGGCATCGCCAACTACGCGCCCTACACCTCGGCGCGCGCCGCCGCCAACGGCCTCGTGGCCTCGCTGGCGAAGGAACTGGGACGCGACGGCATCACCGTGAATGCGGTCGGCTCGAACTACGTCGAGAACCCCGAATATTTCCCGCCGGCCCTCCTCGCCAACAAGGAGGCGATGGCCAAGATGACGGCGCAGATCCCGCTCGGCCGGCTGGGCAAGGGCGCCGAACTCGGCGCCACGGTCTGCTTCCTCTGCTCCGACGGTGCCGGCTTCATCACCGGCCACGTCCTGCCGCACGCCGGCGGCTGGGCGTGAAGCGTTCTAGCCGAACGCTTCGTCCCAGGTGCCGCGCGTCGACGCCTTCGAGTATTCCGTGGCGCGGTTCTCGAAGAAGTTGGTGTGCTCGATGGCGTTCAGCATCTGGTCCATCCATGGCAGCGGATTCTTCGCATCCTTGCGGTAGATGGGCTGCAGGCCGAGCTGGGTGAGGCGTCGGTCGGCGATGAAGCGGATGTAGCGCTTCACATCGGTCGCGGTCATGCCCTCGATGCCGTCGAGCGCGAAGGAGAGATCGATGAAGGCGTCCTCATGGTCGACGATGGTCGAGCAGGCGATATAGAGCTCGCGCTGCAGCTCCTCGGTCCAGAGCTCCGGGTTCTCCTGGATGAAGGTGCGGAACAGCCGGATGATCGAATTGCAGTGCAGGGTCTCGTCGCGCACCGACCACGAGATGATCTGGCCCATGCCCTTCATCTTGTTGAAGCGCGGGAAGTTCATCAGCATCGCGAACGAGGCGAAGAGCTGCAGGCCCTCGGTGAAGCCGCCGAACACGGCGAGCGTCTTGGCGATGCCGGCCTTGGAATCGACCGTGAAGCCCTGCATGTAATCGTATTTGTCCTTCATCTCCTTCACATGAAGGAAGGCCGAATACTCCGTCTCCGGCATGCCGATCGTGTCGAGGAGATGGCTGTAGGCGGCGATATGGACCGTCTCCATGGCCGAGAAGGCGGCCAGCATCATCTGCACTTCGGTCGGCTTGAAGACCCGCGAATAGGCCCGCATGTAGCAGTTGTTCACCTCGACATCGGCCTGGGTGAAGAAGCGGAAGATCTGCGTCAGCAGATGCCGCTCGCTGTCGGACAGCTTGTTGCGCCAGTCCTTGACGTCGTCGGCCAGCGGCACCTCTTCCGGCAGCCAATGGATGCGCTGCTGGGTCAGCCAGGCATCGTAGGCCCAGGGATAGTGGAACGGCTTGTAGATCGGCTTGGCGTCGAGCAGGGACATGGTGCGCTCACATCAATCTGAACGGAAACGGACAAACAGGAAGGCCGCATCATCCCGAGCGTAGCGAGGGATCCTTGATCGAACGCCACGGAATATCCCTCGCTACGCTCGGGATGACACGGACCGAAAACTCGACCAGTGCGCTACTGGCAGCTCAGGCATTCCTCGTAGTTGTTGGCCTCGCCGACCGGCGGCGTGCCGGTCGGCCGAGGCGTGGGGGCGTCGAGGCTGCTGGATGAAAGGGCTTGATCGCCGATCGGCGCCACGACCGCGTCGTTGGACACGGTCTCGGCGCGCTGGATGGACAGCGAGCGGCAGTAATAGAGGCTCTTCACGCCGCGCTTCCAGGCCATCAGGTGGATCTGATGCAGGTCGCGCTTGTGCACGTCGGCCGGCAGGAAGAGGTTGAGCGACTGGCTCTGGCAGATGAAGGGCGCGCGGTCGGCCGCGTGCTCGACGAGCCAGCGCTGGTCGATCTCGAACGCGGTCTTGAACACCGCCTTCTCGTGGTCGTCGAGGCAGTCGAGATGCTGCACCGAGCCCTGGGTGGTGGTGATCGAGGTCCAGGTGTCCTCGTCGTTCCTGCCCTTCTCGGCCAGCACCTTCTCGAGATACGGGTTGCGTACCACGAACGAGCCCGAGAGGGTCTTGTGGTTGTAGACGTTGGCGGCCGACGGCTCGATGCCGGGCGAGGCGCCGCCGCAGATGATCGAGATCGAGGCCGTAGGCGCGATCGCGAGCTTATGCGAGAAGCGCTCCTCGATGCCGAAGTCGGCCGCGTCCGGGCACGCGCCGCGTTCCTTGGCGAGCATCTTGGAGGCGAGGTCGCACTGGCTGCGGATGTGCTTGAACATCTTCTTGTTCCACACCTTCGCCATCACCGCCTCGATCGGGATGTTGTTCTGCTGCAGGAAGGAGTGGAAGCCCATGACGCCCAGGCCCACTGAGCGCTCGCGCATGGCCGCGTAGGTGGCGCGGGCGAAGTCGCTGCCGGCCTTGTCGATGAAGCTCTGCAATACGTTGTCGAGGAAGCGCATCACGTCCTCGATGAAGGTCGGATGCTCGTGCCACTCGAGATAGGTCTCGAGATTGAGCGACGAGAGGCAGCACACGGCGGTGCGCTGCTTGCCGTCACGGTCGATGCCGGTCGGCAGGGTAATCTCGCTGCAGAGGTTGGAGGTCTTGACCTCGAGACCGGCGAGCTTGTGGTGCTCGGGCCGCGCCTTGTTCACGTGATCGACGAAAACCAGGTACGGCTCGCCGGTCTCGATGCGGGCCGTCAGGATGCGTATCCAGAGATGCCGCGCCGAGATCTTGCGCTGGACCGCGCCATCCTTGGGGCTGGTGAGCGCCCATTCCTCGTCGTTCTCGACCGCGCGCATGAAGGCGTCGGAGATCAGGAGGCCGTGGTGGAGGTTCAGCGCCTTGCGGTTTGGATCGCCGCCGGTCGGCCGGCGGATCTCGATGAACTCCTCGATCTCGGGATGGCTGACCGGCAGATAGACTGCCGCCGAGCCGCGTCGCAGCGAGCCCTGGGAGATGGCGAGCGTCAGCGAATCCATCACCCGGATGAAGGGCACGACGCCGGAGGTCTTGCCGTTCATGCCGACCTTCTCGCCGATCGAGCGCAGATTGCCCCAATAGGAACCGATGCCGCCGCCGCGCGCCGCCAGCCAGACGTTTTCGTTCCACAGGCCGACGATGCCTTCGAGCGAGTCGGTCGCCTCGTTCAGGAAGCAGGAGATGGGCAGGCCACGCTGCGTGCCGCCGTTGCTGAGCACGGGCGTCGCCGGCATGAACCAGAGGTTGCTGATGTAGTCGTAGAGGCGCTGGGCGTGCGCATCGTCGTCGGCATAGGCCGAGGCGACCCGGGCGAACATGTCCTGGTAGCTTTCGCCCGGGAGCAAGTACCGGTCGGTGAGAGTGGCCTTACCGAAGACCGTCAGGCGGGCGTCCCGAGAGGAGTCGGTAACAACGCGCGCACCGCTTCGAACTTGAACGACATCAAACACTTGCGGTCCCCGTTTTCTTCTTGTCCACATCTGTGGATAAAACAGATTGTGGAAGACACCTACATTTAGGGACCCGTTTCCCGGCCCCCACTATCCCTTGATAGTACGCAGGGAGGGGGAGCTGTCATCGGCAAATTTATACGCCGATTGTGAATCTGAAGAATCTGCACTTATCTATTTGTTTTTTAATAGAAAAATTGACTCTAAAAATTTAATCCATGATGACTGTCCGGCCCTTCGCAATTGCAGCATACGACGAGAACAAAACGCGCTTTCCCGCGGATTCTTTGGCCCTCAAACAGAAACCGCAGCGAATCGGCCGGCCATGATCGGCGCACCCGCCGAAAGGGCCCACGCGACAGTCACTTCCGCGATCACCAACTCTTCGTCGTCAGATTGTCACAGAGCGGCGTACCATTCCGCCGACGCTGCAAGATGGGATCGAGCAATGGCGACAGCATTCGCACCGCGGATTCACGAGCTTGAGGCCATCTGCACGGCCGCTGCGGCGACCTCCGGCAGCGAGGAGACGGCGCAGTTCGCCCACCGGCTCTATCAGCGCGTGGCCGATCGGGACCTGGCGGCGGCGCCTGTCGAGCAACGGGCGGCGGCAGCGGCCTGCCTGCTGGCGTTTGCCCGGCGGCGCCTGCCCGGCGTCGCCAAGGTCCGCGTCTTCAATCCCGTGCTGGCCGACCACGGCTTCGAAAGCCGGCACACCATCGTGCAGATCGTGAACGACGACATGCCGTTCCTGGTCGATTCCATCGCCAACGAATTCGATCGCCGCGAGATTGCCGTTCACCTGCTGGCCCACCCGGTGATGGCGGCCCGGCGCGATCTCGACGGCGACCTGGTCGAGGTGACCGGCGAGGCGGGACAGCGGGCGCGGCCGGAATCGATGATGCACATCGAGATCGATCGCCAGGCCGACCGCGCGCAGCTCGACGAGCTCGCCGCGGCCCTCAGCCGTGTGCTGGGCGAGGTGCGGATGGCCGTCGACGATTGGCGGCCGATGCGCCAGGCCTGCCTCGATGCGCTCGAGGACCTGATGGCAGGCCACGGCACGGAGCTCGCCGAGCAGGAAGAGTTCCTGTGCTGGCTGGAGTCGAACCACTTCACGTTCCTGGGCCACCGCCGCTATCGCTATGTCGACGATCCCGGCCATCCGGGCGGCATTCGCTACGATCTGGTGCCGGGCTCGGCCCTCGGCATCCTGCGCCGCGACGAGGTGCGCCTGTTCGAAAGCGGCCTGGGCGGCGGCGAGTCGATGTCGCGTTTCGCCCGCGGTCCGCAGCCGCTCATGATCGTCAAGACCGATCGGCCGTCGCTGGTCCATCGCAGCGGCCCGATGGATTGCGTCATCGTGAAGACCCACGACGCCGACGGCCGCATCACCGGCGAGCGCCGGCTGGTGGGCCTGTTCACCTCGACCGCCTACCACGCCGCGGTGCGCGAGGTGCCGCTGCTGCGCGGCCGGGTCGACGGCGTCGTGCGCCGCGCCGGCCTCGATCCCAACAGCCATGACGGCAAGGCGCTGCTGGCGATCCTCGACACCTATCCGCGCGACGAGCTGTTCCAGATCGACGAGGAGACGCTCTACAACCACGCCCTCGGCATCCTGCAACTGCAGGAGCGCCGACGCGTCGCCCTGTTCACGCGCCGCGACCCGGTCGGCCGCTTCGCGACCTGCCTGGTGTTCGCGCCACGGGAGCGTTTCGATGCCGTCCTGGGCGACCGCTTCGGCCATCTCCTCGAAGAGGCCTGGCAGGGCAAGGTGACGTCGGTCGCCGGCCTCAGCAGCGCCGAATCGACCCTCGCCCGCGCGCTCTACACGCTGAAGCTCGAACGGCCCGATGCGCCGACCCCCGATCTCGCCGCCCTCGAACAGGCGCTGGCCGATGCCGCCACCTCGTGGAGCGACCGGTTGCGCATGGCGCTGCAGGCGAGCCTCGGCGAGGCCGAAGGGCGGGCCGCGGCGCGCCGTTGGCGTGATTATTTCCCCACGGTCTATCGCGACAGCTTCGATGCCGACCAGGCGGTGGCCGATCTCGGGCCCTTGCAGGCGGCCCTCGACGGGGCGCCCTTCGGCGTGCGTCTCAGCCGCGAGCCGGGCCTGCCGCCGCACCGCTTCACCCTGCGGCTCTTCCATCCCAAGGAGCCGATCGCGCTTTCGGACGTCCTGCCGCTCGCCGAGAATCTCGGCCTCAGGGTATTGAGCGAAGCGCCGTTCCTGCTGCGCGCCGGCGGGGGGGCCGAGCGCGTCGCCCTGCAGGTGCTGAGCGTCGAGACGGCCGACGCTTCGCCGGTCGATCTCGCCGCGGTGGGCCCGCGTTTCGCCGAGACGCTCGACCAGCTCTGGTCGGGGGCGCTGGAGAATGACGGGCTGAACCGGCTGGTGCTGCGCGCGGGCCTCGCCTGGCGCGAAGTCGCGCTGCTGCGCGCCTATGCCAAGTATCTGCGACAGGCCGGCATCCCCTTCAGCCAGAACTACATGGAACGCGCGCTGATCGCCTATCCCGCGATCGCGCGCGGCATGGTCGATCTCTTCCTTGCCCGGTTCGATCCGGCGTTGGGCGAGCCCGATGCCGATGCCCGCAGGGGCCGCCTGGAAGCGATCGAAACGGCACTCTCGGCAGCGCTCGACTATGTGACCACGCTCGACGAGGATCGCATCCTGCGGCGCTTCCTCAATGCCGTGCATTGCAGCCTGCGCACCAACTTCTGGCAGAAGGACGCGTCGGGGGCTCTGAAGGACTGGATCTCCATCAAGATCGACAGCCGCGCCATCGACGATCTGCCGGCGCCGCGACCGATGGTCGAGATCTTCGTCTACAGCCCGCGCATGGAGGGCATCCATCTGCGCGGCGGCCGCGTGGCGCGCGGCGGTATCCGCTGGTCCGATCGGCGTGAGGACTTCCGCACCGAGATCCTGGGCTTGATGAAGACCCAGGTGGTGAAGAACGCGGTGATCGTGCCGACGGGCTCCAAGGGCGGCTTCTACGTGAAGCGGCCGCCGGCGGGCGGCACGCGCGAGCAGATCCAGGCCGAAGGCGTCGCGTGCTACCGGACGCTGATCCGCGGCCTGCTCGATCTGACCGACAACTATGTCGGTGGCGCGATCGTGCCGCCGGCCGACGTCGTCCGGCACGACGGCAACGACCCCTATCTCGTGGTCGCCGCCGACAAGGGCACGGCCACCTTCTCCGACATCGCCAACGCGCTGGCGCGCGACTACGGCTTCTGGCTCGACGACGCCTTCGCGTCGGGCGGTTCGGCGGGCTACGACCACAAGAAGATGGGCATCACCGCCCGTGGCGCATGGGAATCGGTGAAGCGGCATTTCCGCGAACTCGGTATCGACATCCAGCGCACACCGTTCACCGTCGTGGGCGTGGGCGACATGTCGGGCGACGTGTTCGGCAACGGCATGCTGCTGTCGCAGCAAACCAGACTGATCGCGGCCTTCGACCACCGCCACATCTTCATCGATCCCGCGCCCGATCCAGCCGTGAGCTGGTCGGAGCGCAAGCGCCTGTTCGAGTTGCCGCGCTCGTCCTGGATGGACTACGACAAGGCGCTGCTGTCGCAGGGCGGCGGCATCTACGACCGGAACGCCAAGTCGATCGTGCTGTCGGAGGAAGCGCAGGCGGCGCTGGGCATCGACCAGCCGACGATGGCGCCGGTCGACCTGATGCGCGCCATCTTGAAGGCTCCGGTCGATCTTCTCTATTTCGGCGGTATCGGCACCTACGTGAAGGCATCGGACGAGAGCAACGCCGATGCGGGGGACCGCGCCAACGATGCGCTGCGCGTCAATGGCGCTGATCTGCGGGTGCAGGTGGTGGGCGAGGGCGCCAATCTCGGCGTGACGCAGCGCGGCCGCATCGAGGCTGCCCTCGCCGGCCGCAGGATCAACACCGACGCGCTCGACAATTCCGCCGGCGTCGATACGTCCGATCACGAGGTGAACATCAAGATCGCGACAGGCGCCGCGATCGAGCGCGGCGAACTCGCCGCCGCCGACCGCGATGCGCTGCTGTTCGGCATGACCGAGGAGATCGCCACGCTGGTATTGCGCAACAATTACCAGCAGAGCCAGGCGATCAGCGTCGCGGTGGCGCAGTCCGGCGAGGATCACGACCGGCTCGAGCGCTTCATGCACGCCGTGGAACGTCCGCTGGAGCGGCAGGGCCGGCTCGACCGCACCGTCGAATCCCTGCCCGACACGACGGCGATGCGGGCTCGCGCGCAGAGCCGGCAGTATCTCACGCGACCCGAGCTTTGCGTCCTGCTGGCCTACGCCAAGATCGACCTCACCGACCAGATCCTCGACTCCGACCTGCCGGACGATCCGCTGCTGGTCGGCGAGCTCCTGCGCTATTTTCCGACGACGCTGCAGCAGCGCTTCGCCGACGTTATCCGCGACCACCGGCTGCGGCGCGAGATCGTGACGCTGCAGGTGGTGAACTCCCTGGTCAACCGCTGCGGCCCGGCCTTCGTGCGCAGCGTCGCGCAGCGTACGGGCGCGACCGGCGACGCCATCGCCCGCGCCTTCGCCGTCGTGCGTGACGCCTGGAAGCTGCGCGATCTCTGGACCGAGGTCGAAGCGCTCGACGAGGCGCTGAAGGCCGAGGCACAGACCCGCATGCTGGTGGCCTCGCAGCGTTTCCTGACCCGGACCGTGCAGTGGACCTTGCGTCGCCTGCCGCAGCCGCTCGACACCATGGCCGCGACCGACCTGCTGGGCTCGGCCGTTGCGGCCCTGGGCGATCTGCCGGAGGCGCTGATCGGTCCGGCGGAAAATGCCGCGCTGAATGAACGTGCCGCGGCCTTCGAGGCGCTCGGCGCACCACCGTCGGTCGCTCGCCGGGCCGCCGCCCTCGACACGCTCGCCGCAGCGGGCGATCTCGTGCAGGCCGCGCGCGCCAACGGGTGCAGCATCGAGGAAGCGGCGCGTCTCTACTTCCGGTTGGGCGAGCGCCTGTCGCTGGCGGCGCTGGGCAATGGCGCACAAAAGTTGCCGCGCGAAGGGCAGTGGCCATCCCAGGCCGCCCTCGCCATGCTGGACGATCTCGCCGCGTTGCATGCCGACCTGTTGGGCTCGGCCCTGCGTGCGGCCGGTCCACAAGGTGCCGGCGATCCCGAGGCGGTGCTGGCGCGCTGGAGCGAGAGTCGCAAATTGGCACTGGAGCGCGTCGACCGGCTGAGGGAGGAACTCGGCGCCGCCGGCCAGCTCGATCTCGCCATGCTCTCGGTGGCGACAGCCGAGTTGCGCGGACTTGTCTGAGGTCGGATCATCGCCACATCGGTGGCACGACATCGGAGGACATCATGGACAGCAAGCCCCCCGTCGACAAAAGCAATGCCGAATGGCGCAAGGATCTCGATCCGTTGCAGCATCACGTGCTGCGCGAGCACGGCACCGAGCGTCCCTTCTCCAGCCCGCTGAACGACGAGAAGCGCACCGGCATCTTCCGTTGCGCCGGCTGCGGCGAGCCGCTGTTCGATTCAGCGACCAAATATGAAAGCGGCTCGGGCTGGCCGTCCTTCTGGGCGCCGCTGCCCGATGTCATCGGCACTTCGGTCGACAAGAGCCATTTCATGACCCGTGTTGAGGCGCATTGCGCCAAATGCGGCGGCCATCTCGGCCATGTCTTCCCGGACGGTCCGCGGCCGACCGGCCAGCGCTATTGCATGAACGGCGCTGCGCTGAAGTTCGAGGAGAAGAAGTAGCGCCGGCGCGCGAGTCGTGCGGAGGAGCCTCCGCGCTCAATTGCGCGGCTTGTTGAGCCGCGGAAGATCACGCCACGACAATGGCGCGCCCTGGCTACAATCCCTTCAGGAACTCGACCAGCAGCCGGTTCACCTCGTCCGGCCGTTCCTGCTGCACCCAGTGGCCGGCGCCGTCGAGGATGTGGCTGCCGCGCAGGCCGGGCAGCGTCGTGGGGTAGGCGTCGAGCTGGCTTTGCGCGGCAGGAAACTTCAGCACGCCGTCACGGCTGCCGGCGATGAAGAGCGAGGGCTGGCGGATCGGCTGACCGCGCCAGGGCGCTGCCAGCTCCCAGTTGCGCCGCAGGTTGCGATACCAGTTCAGCCCGCCGCGAAAGCCGGTGCGCGAGAATTCCTGTACGTAGTAGTCGAGATCCTGTGCCCGCAGCCACGCCGGCAGTGCCAGCGGATCGACCGTGTTGCCGAGCAGAGTGCCGGTCGTGAGCCGGGCGAAGCCCTTGCCCTTCTCGGCATGGTCGCCGCTCGCTGTGTAGTAGATTCGGCGCAGCGCGCTCTGGATATCCTTTTGCAGCTCGGCTTCGGCGACGCCGGGTTTCTGGAAATACTGCAGGTAGAAGTCGTGGATGCCGAGCTTGTCGAGCGCAGTCAGGATGTCGACATAGCCCGGCGGCGCATAGGGCACGCTCATCGCGCACACCGCCGGGAAAAGATCGGGCCGCCAGAGGGCCGCATGCCAGGCGACCGGCGCGCCCCAGTCATGCCCGACGATCGTCGCCGTGCTTTCGCCCAGCGCCTTGGCGAGCTCGGCCATGTCGCCCACGAGCTGCAGCAGCGTGTACTGGTCGATCGGTTCGGGCGCCTCGGTCCCGCCATAGCCGCGCATGTCGGGCGCCACGCAGCGAAAGCCCGCGGCGCTGACGCCGGTCAATTGATGCCGCCAGGAATACCAGCTCTCCGGCCAGCCATGGCAGAACAGCACCAGCGGGCCGCGGCCGATCTCGGCATAACGCATGTGGATGTTGTTCGCCGTGACCGTCTTGAGCGTGACGCCCGGGACCGGTGAAGTGGTCATGTCTGTTTCCTCCAACGCCATTTCATGGTCGCGGCCGTCGCGAGCACCATGGCCGGCACGGCGATGAACGAGGTCGGCGCAAGTGACGCCACTCCCGTCAGGCCATTGCCGATGGTGCAGCCCAGCGCCAGCACACCGCCCACACCCATCAGCGATGCGCCGAGTGCGTAGCGCAACATGTCGATCGGCCGGTCGAACCCGACCAGCCTGAAGTCGCCTTGCGCCGCCACGACGGCGGCGGCGCCTGCCAGGATGCCACCCACGAAGGCGATGCCGAAATTGATCTTCGCGCCGGTCCAGATCAGGAGATAGACCAGCGCATCGCCGCCGGCGCGCGTGACGTTGATGCTTTCGGCGGCCATCGGGTCGAAGTCGTCGGTCAGCATCGTCGTCGCGAGATAGCCGGCCGGCACGAGCAGGCCGATCAGGGCGCCGGCCACGAGATGGCGCGCCGGCACCCGCCGCCAGAGGACAACCGGGACGGCCGCCGCCGCAAAGACCGCACCGACCGTCAGCGGCAGTGCCGGATGATCGAGCGACACCGAACTTTCCGCCATCAGCAAAATGCGCGCCGGCGCCAGGATGCCGCGGATGGTGGCATAGGCCACGAGCGCAAAGACCATGAACGAAACGACCGACCTCAGATTGCCGCCCGCCGCCATCACCAGGAGCCGCGTGCCGCAACCGCCGGTCAGCACCATGCCGACGCCGAACAAGGCGCCGCCCAGCAGGGCGCCGCCCCAGAACAGGCTCTTGGGCAGGATGACGGCTTTCGAAAGATCGAGATGGCCGGCCAGCACCAGCGCCTGGGTGGCCGCGACGGCCACTGCCATGGCGAGCAGGAAGCTGCGCAGCCGGGGCGCCTGCGGCAGGGTGAGTGCATCCTCGACCGCACCGCGCAGGCAGAAACCGGACCAACGCGCCAGCGCCCCGAAGGCGACGCCGATCGCGAAGGCGGCCAGCGCGGCCGCGACAGTACTGTCCAACGACATGAGGCGAGACTAGCCGCGAAGATGGGCCGGGTGCGACAACCTTGCGCGCACCGAGGCGCGCGAGCCCAGCAACAGCGAGCCCAGGAAGAACAGGCTCGCGACCAGCACGATCACCGGACCGGAGGGCAGGCCGGCATGGAACGAGACCAGGAGCCCGATCGCCGCCGAGAGAAACGCCATGGGGGCGGCGATCGCCGTCATCGACCAGACCTCGCGGGCCCAGAACGAGGCGGCGATGGCCGGCAACAACATGAGGCCAAGTGCCATGAGCGTGCCGAGCGCCTGGAAGGCCGCCACCATGTTCAGCACGGCAAGCGCCAGGAAGAGATAGTGATAGACCGCGCCACGCACGCCCATCGCCGCCAGGAAGCCGGGGTTGAAGCATTCCACCACCAGCGGCCGATAGATGGCGGCCAGCCCGACCAGCGTGAGCGTCGCCGCGCCGGCGATCAGGCAGAGCGCGGTGTTGTCGACGGCCAGGATGGCGCCGAACAGGATGTTCATGAGATCGATCGCCGAGCCGCGAAAGGAGACGATCATCACGCCGAGCGCCAGCGAGGTGAGATAGGCCGCGCCGAAGCTTGCATCCTCGCGCATCCGGGTGAATCGGGCGATGGCGCCCGATGCCATCGCCGTGCAGATGCCGGCCACGAAACCGCCGAGGCTCATCGCCGGCAGCGACAGCCCGCCCAGCAGAAAGCCGAGAGCGGCGCCCGGCAGCAGCGCATGGGCGAGCGCATCGCCCATCAGGGTCATGCGCCGCAGGATCAGGAACACGCCGATCGACGCTCCGCCCATCGACAGCGCAAGGCTCGCGACAAGCGCACGACGCATGAAGCCGAAATCGGCGAAAGGCCCGATCAGCGTGTCATAAAGCATGGGCGCGCGATCATGCGCTCAGCCGCACCGGCAGTTCGCAGGCGCCGGCGTGCTCGTCCCAGGCCTCGGCCATTGCCCGGGCCCGCAGGAGGTTCTCGGCCGAGAGCACGCGCGCCGTCGGGCCGGCATCGACCAGTTCGCGCGCCAGCAGCAGGCTGTTGGCGAAGTCGCGCCGAACCTGGTCGAGATCGTGCAGAACGGCGATCACGGTGCGCTTCTCGGCGTGCCAGCGCCTGATGACCTCCATGAGGTCGCCAACGGTCTTGGCGTCGATGGCCGCGAACGGCTCGTCCAGAAGCACGAGATCGGCGTCCTGCAGCAGGAGCCGTGCGAACAGCACGCGCTGGAACTGTCCGACCGAGAGCGTGTCGATCGGCCGTCGTTCGAAGCCTGCGAGGCCAACCGCCTCGATCGCATGCTGCGCATCGTGGATGTCGGCCGGCCCTGCGGCACCGAACCCGCCGAACCGGCTCCAACGGCCGAGCAGCACGGTATCGAACACCGAAATCGGGAAGCTGCGGTCGATCTCGGCCTGCTGCGGCAGATAGGCGATGCGCCGCGCGGTGCATTCGATGCGGCCTTCGACACGGGGGGCAAGGCCCAGCAGCGCCTTGAGCAGGGTGCTCTTGCCGGCGCCGTTGGGCCCGACGATGGCCGTCATCTCGCCCGCGGGAACGTCGACGGAAATGTGATGTACCGCCGGATGACGATCGTAGCTCACGGTCACGTCAACAAGGCGGAGCGCGGCGCTCATACTCGCCTCATGCGATGGCCCACACGCAGAGCCACAGCACGGCGCAAACCACCAGCGCCATCGCGATGCGGCTCGCGGCATTCATGGCAAGCAAGGCTGTGCCGGGGGAGACGGGCGTGGGCATCTTCTGTTTTGTTATAATATTACCTACCGGGAGTCCAGCAGCTCCTGAACATTTGTCGGGCTCACGGCCCGTTGCCCTAACCGTTTGTTGATTGGCTCGTGCGTGCGGGCGTGCTCATGTTCGGCGACATGTCCATCTGTTCTCTGCCCGGCCGCCGCGTCGTTCTGGCGGGCGGGGCGTCCCTCGTCGGGGCTGCCCTGCTCGCCGGCGGCCAGGACTCCGCCGTGGCACGCGAAACATCGACCGGGCCATGGGCCGTCGAACTGTTCACCTCACAAGGCTGCAGCTCATGTCCGCCGGCCGACCGTCTGCTGGGCTCGCTGGCGCGCCGCGCCGATATCGTGGCGCTTTCCTATCATGTCGATTACTGGGACTATATCGGCTGGAAGGACCGCTTCGCGACGGCGGCCGCGACGGCGCGACAGCGCACCTATGCCAGCGTGCTCAAGCAGCGCTATGTCTACACGCCCGAGATGGTGTTCGACGGCATCGCCCACGACCCCGGCATCACCGGCAACGCGATCGAGACGCTCCTGGCGAAGGTTCAGCGCCGTTCCACCGGGCGCGCGACGCCGCAACTGGTCTTGCCGCCGGGCGGCGCCCTGACCATCACGCTCGCGCCCTTCAAGCTCGAGAACGGTCCGGCCGACATCGTCTTCGCCGTCTATGATCGTCGGCACAGCACGCCGGTGCACTCGGGCGAAAATGACGGCCGCATGATCGAGAACTTCAATGTCGTGCGTCGCTTCCAGGTGCTGGGCAACTGGGACGGGTCGGCCAAGCAGTGGACCGTGCCTGCCGATCGCTTCGCCTCCAACCAGGGGCTGGCGGTGCTGGTGCAGAGCACCGATCAGGGTCCGATCCTCGGCTGCAACAAGCTCGAGCCGCTGGCGACCGGCTGATCCGGCCCTGCTTGCGGTCTTGCTTCGGCCGCAGGCGCGCGCGATGGTGGCTCCATGTCGCTTAGCAGCGTCGCCGGACGCCTGACCGCTGTTCTCGGTCCCACCAACACCGGCAAGACCTATCTCGCGATCGAACGCATGCTTGGGCACGACTCGGGCATGATCGGCTTTCCGCTGCGCCTGCTGGCGCGCGAGAATTATGATCGTATCGTGAAGATCAAGGGCGCGCATCAGGTCGCGCTGATCACCGGCGAGGAGAAGATCACCCCGCCCGGCGCGCGCTATTTCGTCTGCACTGTCGAATCGATGCCGGTCGACCGCGCGGTCTCGTTCCTCGCCGTCGACGAGATCCAGATGGCCGCCGATCCCGAGCGCGGGCACTTCTTCACCGACCGGCTGTTGCACGCGCGCGGCATGAACGAAACCATGTTGCTGGGCGCCGACACGATCCGTCCGGTCCTGAACCGCCTGTTGCCGGACATCGACGTCGTCGCCCGGCCGCGCTTTTCCAAGCTGAGCTATGTCGGTCCCAAGAAGGCGACGCGTCTGCCGCGCCGCTCCGCCGTGGTCGGCTTCTCCGCCAACGAGGTCTATGCGATCGCCGAACTGATCCGCCGCCAGCGCGGCGGCACGGCGATCGTGATGGGCGCCCTGAGCCCGCGCACACGCAACGCCCAGGTCGAGATGTTCCAGTCGGGCGAGGTCGAGTATCTGGTCGCCACCGATGCGATCGGCATGGGCCTCAACATGGACGTGAACCATGTCTGGTTCGCATCGTTGCGCAAATATGACGGCCGCACGCTGCGCCCGCTGCACAATGTCGAGCTGGCGCAGATCGCCGGCCGCGCCGGCCGGCATATGAATGACGGCACATTCGGCACGACGATCGATGTCGGCGGACTGGAGCCGGAAACGGTCGAGGCGATCGAGAATCACCGCTTCGACCCGCTGCGGGATGTGCAATGGCGAAATTCGGCACTCGATTTCCGCTCGGTGTCGTCCCTGCTCGCCTCGCTGAACCAATTGCCGCCGCACGCCGCCCTGCAGCGCGTGCGCGAGCAGGACGATCAGCTCGCCCTGCAGACGCTTGCCCAGCGGTCGGAATTCCTGCCGCGCCTGCACGCGCCGAGGCGCGTCGAACTGCTGTGGGACGTGTGCCAGGTCCCCGACTTCCGCAAGACCATGACGGAGGAGCATACGCATCTGCTGGGCGAGCTCTTCCAGCATCTGACGCAAGGCGGCGAGCGTTTGCCCGAAGACTGGATCGACAGTCATGTCAAGCGACTGGAGCGCTATGACGGCGACATCGACACGCTGATGGCGCGCATCGCACATGTACGCACCTGGACCTATATCTCCCACCGCGCCGACTGGATCCAGCGGGCGGCCCACTGGCAGGAGCGCGCACGTGCGATCGAGGACAGACTTTCCGACGTGCTACACCAGCGCTTGACGCAAAGGTTTGTCGATAGACGGGCGGCATTGCTTGTACGAAGATTGCGCGATGAGGGTGAAATGACGACGTCGGTCGCCGATGCAGGCGAGGTCATTGTCGAGGGCGAGCATCTCGGACGCATCGAGGGCTTCCGCTTCGTTCCCGACACGACCGAAGGCCAGACGGACCAGAAGGCTGTCCTGACCGCCGCGCTGCGCGCATTGCGTGAGAACCTGCCGGCGCGCCTGCAGGCGTTCACATCGTCGCCGGACGGCGAGCTGGTGTTCGATTCGCAACTGCGCGTGTGCTGGGGCGGCGGGCCGGTCGCGCGCCTGCTGCCGAGCGGCGACGTGCTGGCGCCCAAGGTCGAAGCCATGCCATCGGACCTGCTCGATGGTCCGGCGCGCGAGGAGGTACGCAAGCGCGCGGCCACCTGGGTCGAGACCCGCATCCGGCTCGGGCTCAGCGAATTGATGGATGCCCGCGCGACCACCGAGCTGCCGGCGGGCGCGCGCGGCATCGTCTTCCAGCTCTGCGAGAATCTCGGCGTGCTGCCGCGCCGTCCGATCGAGCAGCAGCTTGCAGAGCTCACCGAGGAGGACCGCAAGACACTGGCGCGCCTGGGCGTGCGCGTCGGAGTCTACTCGCTCTACTTCCCCAGCATGCTGAAGCCGGTGCCGATCCGGCTGCGCGCCGGACTCTGGATGGTGGCGCACAGCCGCGACACGATCCCGCCGCTGCCGGTCGAAGGCCGGACCTCGATAGATCTGCCGCGCGACGCCGAGCGGAATTTCTATGCCGCCATCGGCTATCTGCCGCTCGGCAGCCACGCCATTCGCGCCGATATGGTCGAGCGGCTGGCCGCGATGGCGCGCCAGGCCGTGCGCGAAAGCCGCGAGATGGCGCGGCGTGCGCAACACGAGAAGAAGGCGGCGGACGCCGCACCGCCGCCAGCAGCACGCGATACCAAGCCGTCGGCCGACGAGATCACCGAGTGGGCAATCGTTGCCGCGGCGTTCGGCGAGGCGGTGCCTGAAGCGGCGCCGGCCCAGACGCCGCCCGCGCCCGAACCGGCGCAGGAGATGCACGCCGAGACCGTGGAGTCCGAGGGATCGGCCGAGGCCGCTCCGGCCGACTCCCGGGCCGCGACCGAACCTGTCGCGTCAGAGGTTTCGCCGGAAACGAGCGGCGCCAGCGACCCGGTTGGATCGGATCACGCTCCCGCCGAGGAAGCGCAGTCCGAGCCTGCCGTGGCCGAGGCGCCGAAGAAGGCCGACCCTGATCTGCTGCCGCCGGGCCATTTCCGGGCGGCGCCGCAGATGATGTCGCTGGTCGGCTGCTCGGAACCCGAAATGGCCGATGTGCTGCGGGCGCTGGGCTATCGCGTCATGCCCCCCGCCGAGGAGGGCGGCCTGCACAGCTTCTCGGTCAAGCCGCGCTTCGTGCGCGAGCGTGAGGAGCAGCGCGAACGGCAGCGTCAGCAGCAGCGCGAATATCGCGACCAGCGTCGCCGCGAGCGTCCGGAGCGTCCCAACGAGCGTCAGTTCTTCGCCGACAGCCCGCCGCGCCGCGACGGTCCCCGCCGCGATATGGCCAAGCCCCAGGGCCCACGGCCCGACCATGACAAGGGTGGGAACAAGGGGGGGCCACGGGATGACCGCCGCGACGACCGTCCACGTGGGCCGCGCCCGCCGCGACGCGACACCGGCGGACCGGCGCTGCGACTTTACGCCACGACCGAGAAGAAGGGCGACGCTGCGGCCGACTCGCCGTTTGCCAAGCTGCTTGAGCTGAAGCTCGGCGGAAAGAAATAGCCGTCGCGATCGCGACCGGTGCTATGAGGCTCGACAAGTGGCTCTGGCACGCCCGTTTCTTCAAGACACGATCCTTGGCCGCGCGCTATGTCGAGAAATCGCGCTGCCGCGTCGATGGACGGGTGACCGACAAGCCCCACAGCATCGTGACGCCCGGCATGGTGCTCACCTTCGCACTTGGATCGCGGGTGCGGGTCGTCCGGATTCGCGCCCTTGGGGAACGTCGCGGCCCCGCACCCGAAGCACAAGCGTTGTATGATGAAATCGACGCTGGATGATCAGGAGCCTTGCGCGCGCCGCTGCAGCGCGTTAAGCACCCGCGCGCTCGTGTCAGGAGCCTGTTGATGACCTATGTGGTTACCGAAGCTTGCATCAAGTGCAAGTACATGGATTGCGTCGAGGTTTGCCCCGTTGATTGCTTCTACGAGGGCGACAACATGCTGGTCATCAATCCGGATGAATGCATCGATTGCGGCGTCTGTGAACCCGAATGCCCGCCGGCGGCCATCGTTCCGGATACCGAAAAGGACATGGAGCGATGGCTGGAGCTTAACAGGACTTACTCGACGCAGTGGCCCAATATTACCCGCAAGGGCGATGCCCCGGCCGATGCCGATGCCTTCAGGGAAGAAAAAGGCAAATTCGACAAGTATTTCAGTGACAAGCCGGCGGCGCGCTAGGCGATTCCAGATCGTCTGAATCTCCCTTCCTGCTCTTTATGCGGGAGCCATGCAGCCTCCGCATGGGCGAACCGTTGCGAAAATGCAACATAAAGCGCGACTCCTGACCTGATCTCTGGTATAACAACCGAGCTGGAAGCGGTCCGGAATGGACCTTGCCGCTGGCTCGGTCGCCGTATCGGTATCCGAAAGCAACTTACCGATATCGGCCCGGGTACGCAGGGGAGCGTATGCGGTAGGTCCCGGTATCGCCAACACGGGGCGCGAAGGTAGTGAAGGGAATAGACATGGCCAAGCCGAAGAAGCCGACGGCTAAGGTGAAGGAATTTGCTTTCGAGAAGGGCGATTTCGTCGTCTACCCGACCCACGGCGTGGGTCGTGTGATCGATATCGAGGCGAAGGAAATCGCCGGTTACAAGCTCGACCTGTTCGTGATCTCGTTCGAGCAGGAGCGCATGATGCTGCGCGTGCCGGTGGCGAAGGCCAAGATCTCCGGCCTGCGCAAGCTGAGCTCCCGCAAGATCATGGAAAATGCCCTGGTGACGCTGAAGGGCCGTAGCCGCGTGAGCCGCGCGATGTGGAACCGGCGCGCCCAGGAATACGAGGCCAAGATCAACTCTGGTGATCCGGTGTCGATCGCGGAAGTCGTGCGCGACCTGCATCGCAATGCCGGCCAGCCCGACCAGTCCTACAGCGAACGCCAGATCTACGAGGCCGCGCTCGATCGCCTGGCCCGCGAGCTGGCTGCTGTCGAGCGCATCGACAAGGACCTGGCGACGCAGAAGCTCAACAGCGTCCTGCAGAAGGTCGCGTAACAGGCACCACCCACCGGGATAGGGAAGGCGGCGCATCGGCGCCGCCTTTTTCATGGCCGATCCAGGGCCGGTTTCAGGGCCGGACGATCTTGATCTGCGCGAGCTGCATCAGCTCCGCAGGGCTCGACACGCCGTTCAGCGTCAGCAGCCGCTCCATCTGATGGTCGCGATACGGCATCTGGGCGGCAAGCAATGCGGGCGTGCTGCCTGCCGGCGATATCACCCGGATACGGTAGGGCTCGAGGGCGGCCACTTGCGCATCCGACAGGCTATGGAAGCTGCGGGCCGCAGCCATCATGGCTTCGATGCGCCGGTCGCGGTCGGGGCCGTCGCTCAGCAGATTGAAGTAGCAGATGCCGGCGCCGCGGCGGACGAGCACGTACCGGATCTGTGCCAGACTGGTATCGGATCCGCGCGGCTTGGAGCCGATCGCAGCCTCCGCGCCGCCGATCTCGGTCGACTGGATATTGGTCGGAGTCGGCTTCAGTTCGTTGCGCATCCAGACGTCGAGGCGGCCCGGCACATCCTCGGCCGTGCAGGAGAAATACAGCAACGAACGATCGCGGCCCACGCCCAGCACGCCGTCATGGGCATTGAACAGCCGGAAATCGGGCAAGGCCGTGAAGCCAAGCCGCATCGTCGGATGCAGGAACGACGGCCCACGCACGAAACCCTCTTCCGGCGAATCGTCGACCGACATGCCGTCGACTGCAGCGAGATAGGCCTCGCGGCCGGATGCGCCGGGACGGCGCGCCGGATCGATCGCCCGCAGCGCCATCAAGCGCTGCTCGGGGCCGGGATGGGTCGAAAGCGCGCCGCGATCGTCGCTGTCCGGCATCGGCCCCATCAACTCGTCTTCCAGTCGCGCCTGAAGCTGCAATTTTTCGATCAGCGTGGTCATTGCGTTGCCGCGATAGCCGGCGTGCACGATGTAACTCACCCCCAGCCGGTCGGCCTCGAGCTCCTGGTCGCGGGAATAGCGCCGCAGCGCCAACAGCCCGGCGCGCGCCACTGATTTGCCGACCGTCATCGAGCCGCTGGCGACCGCGGCATTGACCGCGGCATCGGTCACGTCACGCCGCACGCGCTCGCGCTTGGCGGCATGCTTCTTCTCGATATGGCCCAGCTCGTGCCCGAAGGCGGCGGCAAGTTCGGCCTCGTCGTCGATCAGCGCCAACAGGCCGCGCGTCACGAACACGTAGCCGGACGAGACGGCATGGGCATTGGGCACCGGGTCGTCGAGCACGAAAAAGTGGAACGGCCCGGGCAGGCTCGACCTGCGTGCCACCCTCTGGCCGACACGGTCGACGAAAGCCTGCAGCGTCCGCGAGGTGTAGATCGGGCCGACCTCGCGCTCGATCTGCGGCGGTAGCGTGTCAGCTCCGCGATCGGAAGAGGTCTGCGGCGGATTGTTGCCGGTCGAACAAGCGCTGGCGGCGAAAAGCAGCGCGAACAGCGCCAAAAACCTGCGAAAAACCACTGTTCCTCCTCGGCGCCCGCACCAATTTACCCGTTCGGCGGTCCTGCCCGCAATGCGGCAAGGCTGGAACATAAGCCTGCTCTATGGCAGTGATGCGGTGGGACATAAGCATGCCGCGTTCCGAGACACCGCTTCGCTCCGACCTCTTTCCAGAGATCTCGCCGTACGCCAGCGGCATGCTGGCGCTCGACGGTCGGCATACGATGTACTGGGAGCAGAGCGGCAATCCGGAAGGAGTTCCGGTCGTCTTCCTGCACGGCGGTCCCGGCGCCGGTTCGGCTCCGGTCCATCGCCGCTTCTTCGACCCGCAGTTCTACCGCATTGTGGTGTTCGACCAGCGCGGCTGCGGCCGGTCCATGCCGCTGGGCGATCTGCACGACAACACCACGGCCCACCTCGTGGCGGACATGGAAAAGCTGCGAGTCCATCTCGGCATCCCGCGATGGCTGCTGTTCGGTGGCTCCTGGGGCAGCACGCTGGCGCTGGCTTATGGCCTCGCCCATCCCGATCGCACGACAGGGTTCATCCTGCGGGGCATCTTCCTTGGCGCCCGTCCGGAGATCGATTGGTTCCTCCACGGCATGCGGACGATCTTCCCGGAGGCTTGGCGCGACTTCGCCGAACATCTGCCGGAGCAGGAGCGCGGCGACCTTCTGGGCAACTACTACCGCCGTCTGGTCGACCGCAATCCCGACCTCCATCGCCCGGCCGCCCGCGCTTGGAGCCGCTACGAGGCTGCGTGCTCGACGCTCTATCCGACGACCCGCGCGCCGTTCGAATCCGACCATGGCGGCTTCGCTCTCGCCCTCTCGCGCATCGAAGCGCACTACTTCGCCCATGGCACCTTCCTTCCCGAAGGCTGGCCGTGGGCCGAACTTGGCCGTGTGCGCCATCTGCCCTGTACGATCGTGCAGGGCCGCTACGATATCGTCTGCCCACCGATCACGGCCGACATGCTGGCCCGCCGCTGGCCAGAAGCCCGGTACGTGATCGTGGCCGATGCCGGGCACAGCGCGCTCGAACCCGGCATCCGTGCTGCCCTGGTGAACGCCACCGAGAGCTTCCGTCTGTCGCTTTCGGACGACGAGCTCTTTGCGCCGCGCTTCCCCTGGGAAACAGCCTGACGGACGCAGCATGACCGCTCTTGCCATCGGCCTGCCGCCCGAGCAGACCGGCGCCGCCGCCTGGTACGGTCCGGATATCGCAAAGCGTGCCGACTGGCTGATGCCGCTATCGCCGACGGACGTCGCCGAGATCGAAGCGGCCGCCAAGGCGCTTGCCGGGCGCGAAGCCGACATCGCCGCAATCACGGCGCGTGATTTTCCGCTGCCGACGCTCGCCGGCAGGCTCAAGGCGCGGGTCGCGGACGAGGTGCTGAACGGCCGCGGCTTCCTGTTGCTGCGCGGCCTGCCCGTCGAGCGCTGGACCATGCGTGAGGCGGCGACCGCTTTCTATGGCCTTGGCGCTCATCTGGGCAGCGCGCGCTCGCAGAACGGCAAGGGCCACGTGCTGGGCCACGTCCGCGACCTCGGGCTGGACGTGAAGGACCCGAACGTCCGCATCTACCAGACCCACGAACGCCAGACCTATCACACCGACTCGTGCGACATCGTCGGCCTGCTGTGCCTCCGGACGGCGAAGTCGGGCGGCCTGTCCGCGCTGGTCAGCTCGACCACGATCTTCAACGAGATGCGCCGCCGCCGGCCCGATCTCCTGAAGCTCCTGTTCGAACCGATCGCCACCGACCGCCGGGGCGAGGTTCCGGACGGCCAGAAACCCTATTTCGAGATTCCTGTCTTCAACTGGCACCAGGGACATCTGAGCGCCATCTACCAGCGCCAGTACATCGATTCGGCCCAGCGCTTCCCGGACGCGCCCCGCCTTGGGCCCAGGCAGATCGAAGCGCTCGACCTCTTCGATGCGCTGGCCAACGATCCAGCGCTGCACCTGTTCATGGAATTCAGGCCGGGCGACGTGCAGCTCGTGCATAACCATACGCTGCTGCACGACCGCACCTCGTTCGTGGATTGGCCCGACCCGGAGCAGCGAAGGCACCTGTTGCGGCTCTGGCTTGCCGCCTCGGGCGCGCGGCCGCTGCCGGCGGTCTATGCCCAGCGCTACGGTTCGATCGCGGTCGGAGACAGGGGTGGCGTCATCGTGCACGGGACTCGGCTGAACGTGCCGCTGGCGGCGGTGTGATGAAGCCATGTCCTGGGTACGGACGGGTTGACCGCACGCGGCATGATCCCTAAGTGAAGGCCGCCCAAAGAAACCACTCAAACTAGGGATTAACACATGGCCAGCGATCCAACCGCGGGCGGCGCCCCGGCTGAGATGCCGGTCGAGAGCGCCGACGACCTCGACATCCAGACCCAGCGAAGCGAGTTGGAGCGGAGGCTCGAGCAGCTCCAGGCCGAGAATGCCGAGCTGCAGGACAAGCATTTGCGCGCCATTGCGGAGGCGCAGAATGTGCGCCGGCGCGCCCAGCAGGACGTCGAGAAGGAGCGCAAGTTCGGTATCGAGCGCTTCGCCAAGGACGTGCTGTCGGTTGCCGACAATCTCGGCCGCGCCCTGTCGGCCCTGCCCGACGATCTGAGGATGCTCGATCCCGCTCTGCGCAACATTGTTGCCGGCGTGCAGGCGACCGAGCGCGAACTGCAGACGGTGCTGGAGCGCCACGGTGTGACCCGCATCGCGGCACTCGGCAAGCCGTTCAATGCCGATCTTCACCAGGCGATGATGGAGATCGAGGATCCGTCAGTGCCGTCGGGAACGGTCGTGCAGGAGCTGATTCCAGGCTATCTGATCGCGGGTCGGCTGCTGCGCGCGGCGATGGTGGGCGTCTCCAAGGGCGGCCCGGCGCGTTCGAGCGCGGCCGACACCGAGAACTGAGGCGGGGGGATACATCGAACCGAGGCGGAATACATCCTGCCTCGGGAGAAGCTCGGAAAATCGGGGTTTTGCCAATTGGTCGCGCTTTTGCCCCAGCGCCGCTGCCATTTTCGCCGCTTTTCAGACTGCCAAACCATTGCAGGCAGGCCTATAGGACCTATATAGCCCCTGTCCTGACCCGGGCTTTACCGGCAGGTAACAATCTACGGGGATCCGACCGGCGCCCTCTCGGGGCCGGAGCGATCCGCCGAGCAAGAGAGTGGGAACATGGCGAAAGTCATCGGTATCGACCTCGGTACGACCAATTCGTGCGTCGCGGTCATGGAAGGCGGCGACACCAAGGTCATTGAGAATTCAGAAGGCGCCCGGACCACGCCGTCCATGGTCGCGTTCACCGACTCGGGTGAGCGCCTGGTCGGCCAGTCGGCCAAGCGTCAGGCCGTCACCAATCCGCTGAAGACGCTCTATTCGGTCAAGCGTTTGATCGGCCGTCGCTTCGACGATCCGATGGTGGCCAAGGAGATGTCACTGGTGCCCTTCAAGATCGAGAAGGCAGCGAGTGGCGACGCCTGGGTCGCGGTCAACGGCCAGCAATACAGCCCGAGCCAGATTTCGGCGTTCATCTTGGGCAAGATGAAGGAGACCGCCGAGGCCTATCTCGGCGAAAAGGTCGAGCAGGCGGTCATCACCGTCCCGGCCTACTTCAACGATGCCCAGCGCCAGGCGACCAAGGATGCCGGCCGCATCGCCGGCCTCGAGGTCCTGCGCATCATCAACGAGCCGACGGCGGCAGCCCTTGCCTACGGCATGGACAAGCGCAAGAACGGCACGATCGCGGTCTACGATCTGGGCGGCGGCACCTTCGACGTCTCGATTCTCGAGATCGGCGACGGCGTCTTCGAGGTGAAGGCCACCAATGGCGACACCTTCCTCGGTGGTGAGGACTTCGACCAGCGCATCATCGGCTACCTCGCGGACGAGTTCAAAAAGGAGCAGGGCATCGACCTGCGCAACGACAGGCTCGCCCTGCAGCGTCTGAAGGAAGCGGCCGAAAAGGCCAAGATCGAGCTCTCCAACACCAAGGAGACCGAGATCAATCTGCCCTTCATCACCGCCGACGCAACCGGCCCCAAGCACCTCGTGATCAAGCTCTCGCGCGCCAAGCTCGAGGCTTTGGTCGACGACCTGGTGCAACGCACGCTCGAGCCGTGCCGTGCCGCGCTCAAGGATGCCGGCCTGCAGGCTGGCCAGATCGACGAGGTGATCCTGGTCGGCGGCATGACCCGCATGCCCAAGGTCATCGAGACGGTGAAGCAGTTCTTCGGCAAGGAGCCGGCCCGCAACGTCAATCCCGACGAAGTCGTTGCGGTGGGTGCGGCGGTCCAGGCGGCCGTGCTGAAGGGCGAGGTGAAGGACGTCCTGCTGCTCGACGTCACGCCGCTGTCGCTCGGCATCGAGACGCTGGGCGGTGTGTTCACGCGGCTGATCGAGCGCAACACGACCATTCCGACCAAGAAGAGCCAGACCTTCTCGACGGCCGACGACAACCAGACCGCGGTCACCATCCGCGTGTTCCAGGGTGAGCGCGAGATCGCGTCCCAGAACAAGCTCCTGGGCCAGTTCGATCTGATCGGCATTCCGCCCGCACCGCGGGGCGTGCCGCAGGTCGAGGTCACCTTCGACATCGACGCAAACGGCATCGTGCAGGTCTCGGCCAAGGACAAGGCCACCAACAAGGAGCAGCAGATCCGCATCCAGGCGTCGGGCGGCTTGAGCGAGGCCGACATCCAGAAGATGGTCAAGGACGCCGAGCTGCACGCCGAGGAAGACAAGAAGAAGCGCGAGCTGATCGACGCCCGCAACCAGGGCGAAGCGCTGGTCCATTCCACGGACAAGCACCTGAAGGAGTACGGCGACAAGGTGAGCCCCACCGAGAAGACCGAGATCGAGGGCGCGCTGGAAGGCTTGAAGACCGCGCTCGCGGGCGAAGACGTCGAGGACATCAAGGGCAAGACCAACACCCTTGCCCAGGCGGCGATGAAGCTCGGCGAGGCGATGTACAAGGCCCAGCAGGCCGAGGGCGGCGCGGGAGCCTCGGGCACAGCCGATGCGGCTGGCGGGGGCACGGCGAACGATGGCCAGAGTGAGAAGGTCGTCGACGCCGAGTTCGAGGATGTCACGGACAAGAACAAGAAAACCGGCTCGGGGTGAGCCGGATTTCGGGGTAGAAATGCGGCCTCCCGCCCGGCGGGAGGCCGAACTTTATCGGTGAAAGCGACGAACGGGGGCAGCGTAACGCGTCATGTCGCAAGACTACTATGAGCTGCTGGGTGTCGGCCGGACCGCGAGTGCCGACGACATCAAAAAGGCATTCCGCAAGCTCGCCATGCAGTATCACCCGGATCGCAATCCGAGCAGCAAGGAAGCCGAACGGAAGTTCAAGGACGTCAACCACGCCTACGACATTCTGAAGGATCCCGACAAGCGCGCGGCTTACGATCGCTATGGCCCGGCTGCTTTCGAAGGCGGCGCTCCCGGTGCCCCCGGCGGCGGCTTCCAGGGCCAGGGCTTCGATTTCGGTTCGGTCTTCGGCGACATCTTCGACGAGATGTTCAACGCCGGCCGCGGCCGGCCGGGCGGGCCCCGCGCCGACATGCGCGGCCAGGACCTGCGCTTCAATCTCGACATCACGCTGGAGCAGGCTTACTCGGGCACCGAGGCGACGGTGCGCGTGCCAAGCTCGGTGACGTGCGAAACCTGTCATGGCAGCGGTGCGGAGCCCGGCTCCAGGCCCCATCAATGCCAGACCTGCCATGGCCGCGGGAAGCTGCGCGCCCAGCAGGGCTTTTTCACTGTCGAGCGGACGTGTCATGTCTGCCACGGCGTTGGGCAGGTGATCGACAAGCCGTGTCGCGCCTGCGCCGGCCAAGGTCGCGTGCGGCGCGAGAAGACACTCAAGGTCAATATCCCTGCCGGCGTCGAGGACGGCACGCGCATTCGGCTGTCCGGCGAAGGCGAAGCCGGCACGCGCGGCGGCCCGGCCGGAGACCTCTACGTCTTCCTGACGGTACGGCGCAATGCACTGTTCGAGCGCGAGGGCGCCGACATTCATTGCCGCGTGCCGATCTCCATGGTCCAGGCGACGCTGGGCAGCAGCATTGAGGTGCCGACGCTCGACAGTAAGATGGCGCGCATCAACATTCCGGCCGGCGCCCAGAGCGGCCACCAGTTCCGCCTGCGCGGCAAGGGCATGCCGGTGGTGCGCACCACGCAGCGCGGCGACATGTATATCGAGATCACGGTCGAGACGCCGACCAATCTCACGCCTCGGCAGAAAGAGCTCCTCAAGGAGTTCGAGAAAGCCGGCAAGACGAGCCCCGAAGCGGAAGGCTTCTTCAGCAAGGTGAAAGAGATGTTCGGAGGCTGATGGTGCGCGCCGCCGGCAGCGGCGGCGCCCAAGCGAAGGCTACCAGCCCCAGAGCAATCGCCGCGCGACCCATCCTCGCAATCCACCTTCGCGCCGCACCTTGACCCAGTTGTTCTTGCGTTCGAGCGTTCGAAGCACATCGCCATAGTCGAGCTTGGCGAGGATTTGACTGCGCGTCGACGGCTGACTGCGCAGGTTCGCGACCTTGACCTTCACGATGTGATAGGGCGTGCTGCCGGTCAGCGACCGATAGATCCATCCGCTGTCGTTCTCAAAATCACTGACCTTGAGCCAGTCGCCGCGCCGCTCGATGACCTTGAGCGGATAGCCCTCACCCAGAATCCAGTCCGCCTGGTACTGCTCCCCGGGCCCGGAGCGCAGGTTCACGTTATTGCTCGACACACTCACCATTTGCTGTGCGGCTGCTTGCGGTGCAGCCCACAGCAGAAGAACCGACAGAAGGCCAATCGAGCAATAGGGCGAAGACAGCATTCGATGCGTTCCCTTGTTCGTTTTGCAGACGAAGTGAAGCACCTTGTACGCAGAGACTCCGTCGCTACAAGCTGAGTCTTTCCACATGTGCGCCAGCCCCAAGGACACCAGCCCCAAGGACACCGGCCACATGCACGCCGGCCCTAAGCGGGCCAGCCCCATGCGCGCTGGGACGCCGCCGCTGATTGCGGGATCGGCCGGCGTCAGGGCCGCCATTCAACACCCGATCTTTTTCGCGACCTCGACGATCGAGTTGCCGATGGCGTCCCAGTTTCCGTCCGGGCCGAGGTCGGTCTTCTGGTTGGGGCCGTGCTCGGTTGGCCGATGCACGAAACCGGTCGCCAGGCCGCATTTCTGCGCCGCGCGCAGGTCGCCGTTGTGGGCTGCCACCAGCATCACCTGGTGCGGCTTCAGATACATGGTCCTGACCACGCCGAGATAGGACTCGGGGTCGGGCTTGAAGTGGTGGAAGGTCTCGCCCGAGAAGCAATGGTCCCACGGGATGCCGCCGTTCTTGGCCATATTGATCAGGAGCGCGACGTTGCCGTTGCTGAGCGTGGCCACGACGTACTTCTTCTTCATCATGCCGATGCCCTCGACCGAATCGGGCCAGGGCCGGAGCTGGTGCCAGAGGCGGGTGAACTCCCAGGCGGCCTCCTCGCCGGGATGCTTCAGTCCCCGCTTCTCCAAGAGCATCTCGAACGCTTCCTTGTGCAGCTCGTCGATGTTGGTCCACGGGATCTCGCCCTTGCGCACCCGCGTCATCTGCGGCTGGTAAAGGCCGCGCCAGTCGACGGCAAAGCTCGTCCAGTCGGTGTCGAGACCGTGCTTGCGGCCGAGCTTGGGCAGGTCCTCGATCAGGCTGCCGCGCCAATCCACGACAGTACCGAACACGTCGAAAATGCAGACCCTGAGGTCGGTAAGATCCTTGGTCATGGGTCGTTCCTCCAGTTGGCGCCGAGTGTGGCGTCTGTCGCGCCGCTTGGGTAGGGTCCACCCATGGCGTGGAAGCACGACACGATTGCAGGTACCGACGGCAAGGCGCGCTGCGGCTGGGCGACAGCCGATCCGATTTACGAGACGTACCACGATACCGAATGGGGCAGGCCGCTCAAGGACGACCGCGCCCTGTTCGAGCTCCTGACGCTCGAAGGGTGCCAGGCCGGCCTGTCGTGGATCACGGTGCTGCGCAAGCGCGAGCACTATCGCAAGGTCTATGACGGCTTCGATCCCGCCAGGATCGCGCGCTATACGCCGGCCAAGCTCGCCAAGCTCTTGGCCGACCCCGGCATCATCCGCCACAAGGGCAAGATCGAGGCGAGCGTCAGCAACGCGAAGGCCTACCTGGCGCTCGTTGAACGCGAAGGCTCGTTCTCGAAATTCCTGTGGAGCTTCGTCGGCGGCAAGCCGAAGAAGAACCGTCCGCGGAGCCTGAAGGACGTCCCGGCCCGCTCGGCCGAAAGCGACGCCATGTCGAAGGCCTTGCAGAAGGCGGGCTTCAAGTTCGTGGGATCGACCATCTGTTATGCCTTCATGCAGGCCTCGGGCATGGTCGACGATCACGTCGCCGGCTGCCACCGCCATCGCAAGGAGTAGCGCCGCGCCGCTGCATCACAGCAACGGCGCCAACGCCTCGTGTGTCGTTTTGCCTTCTCTCAAAGGCACGACCTCGAACCCGACGACGTCCTGCCAATCGGCGATCCATCGTTGGAACAGCGTGACGTCCTCGGTCTCCATGAGCTGGAACCAGCGACCGAGATCGGCCGACACGCAGCTTGCGACGAACGTGAGCCCGTCCGGCACGCCGCAACCCGGGTCGCGCAGCTTGCGGTACGCGGCCCTGCCGTCCTGGTCGCGGGACTTTTCGACCGCCATGAAGAGCGTCTCCCGCTCCTTCTGGAATGTCGTGTATTGTCGGCCGACACATCGGACAGGACCAGACAAATGAAGATCGCGATCGTTGGCGCCGCAGGGCGCATGGGCCAGATGCTGATCCGCCAGATCGCCCGGACCGAAGGTTGCAGCCTGGCCGGGGCCAGCGAGGCCGCCGGCAGCAAGGCGCTCGGTCGCGACGCCGGCGAGGTCGCGGGCGTCGAGGCAAACGGCGTGAAGATCACGGCCGACAGCGCCGCCGCGATCGGCGCGGCCGATGTCGTGATCGACTTCACCGTGCCGGCGGCGACGGTCGCCCACACCCGGATCGCGGCCGACAAGGGCGTGTCGGTGGTGATCGGCACGACCGGCCTCGACCCCGACCAGACTGCGGCAATCCAGGAGTGCGCCAAGCGGGTGCCGATCCTGTGGGCCGCCAACATGTCGCTGGGCATCAACGTCCTGATGGCGCTGGTGGAGAAGACCGCGTCGCTGCTCGATCCTTCTTACGACATCGAGGTGCTGGAGATGCACCATCGGCACAAGATCGACGCGCCTTCGGGCACCGCGCTGGCGCTCGGCCGCTCCGCTGCGGCGGGCCGCAAGGTCAAGCTGGAGGAGGTGTGGCGCAAGACCCGCGACGGCCATACCGGTGCGCGTCCGGCCGGCGAGATCGGCTTCGCCACGCTGCGCGGCGGCGAGGAAGTGGGCGTGCACACGGTGATGTTCGCCGCGTCCGGTGAGCGGCTGGAACTCAGCCACCGCGCCTTCAGTCGCGAGACCTACGCTTCAGGCGCCGTCCGCGGCGCGTTGTGGCTGAAGGGCAAGAAGCCCGGCCTCTACGGCATGAAGGACGTGCTGGGGCTTTAGGCGCCGTCTTCCCTGTCCCAGGGATGCTCGTAGCGCGGCGAGCGCAGGCGGACGAGGGCGGCCTTGAGCTGCTCGCCGACCTCATGTCGCACGGCGGGCGCCAGGAAGCGGCCGATGACGACCCGATTGCCGCGCGAGGTGACGACCAGCCGCTCGCCTTGCTCGATCTTGAGCCAGTAGGCGTCGAGGCGATGTTCCTCGCGCTCGCCGTCCGGGGAGACGCGATCAACGATCAGCTCACGGTCGGTCAGCACCAAAGTCTCGCGGCGCCTTGCATCGCGGTAGTTGCGCTGGAACAGCCACCAGAGCAGCAACACGTCGAGGCCCATGAAACCCACGACCGGCCAGGCCCCCAGCAGGTAGAGCGGCAAACCGATCACCAGGTTCGCGGCCACGACGCCGCGGATCAGCCATTTGAAGCCCTCGGCAGGCAGGCTGCGATGGGGTCGGAGCGATGTGGAGAAGTGGATCGCCGGAGAGGAGTCGGCCATGGCGTCACCCTAATGCCTCGGCTAGCGTCCTGTCATGGCCTTGATGACACCTGCGGAAATCCAGCTTTTCTTCACCCGTTTGCGCCAGTCGATGCCGGAGCCCGAGACCGAGCTCGAATACGACACCGTCTACCAGTTGCTGGTTGCGGTCGTCCTGTCGGCCCAGGCGACCGATGCCGGCGTCAACCGCGCCACCAAGCCGCTGTTCGAGACGGTCAAGACCCCGGCCGAGATGGTGGCGCTCGGCGAGCGCAAGCTGATCGGCTACATCAAGTCTATCGGACTCTATCGTACCAAAGCCAAGAACGTGATCGCGCTCAGCCGGTTGCTGGTCGAAAAGCACGGCGGCGAGGTGCCAGGCAGCCACGAAGCGTTACAGGAGTTGCCGGGGGTCGGTCGAAAGACAGCGAACGTGGTGATGAACGTGGCCTTCGGCGAGGCGACCATTGCCGTCGACACGCACATCTTCCGCGTCGGCAACCGCACCGGGCTGGCGCCGGGCAAGACCCCGCTCGAGGTGGAGCTCAAGCTGCTGAAGCGCGTGCCGGCGGAATTCCGCCTCCATGCCCATCACTGGCTGATCCTGCACGGCCGCTATACCTGCAAGGCGCGCAAGCCCGAATGCCCGCGCTGCGTGGTGAACGACCTCTGCAAATTCAGGGCAAAAACCGTCGCGCTTTGACCGGGCGAGACCGTTACGCCGCGTCCGCCAGGATCTTGGCCATCTCGTTGTCGACCACGACCGATGTCTCGAAGTAGCGGATGTCCGGCGGCGTGCCGTAGCGCTCGGCGATGTAGGCCTGCCATTGCGGCGTGTAGACCGCTTCGGCGTCGGCCTTGCTCTTCCAGAGATAGACACCGCCACCGATCCGGTTCTCGGCGTCGTACAGATAATATTTGCGCACCAGGCCCTTCATGTCGCGGTACTTCGGCGCCGAGCCCTTGAACAGGTCTGCTGCCTTCTTGGCATCGATGTCATCCGGCAGTTTGAAATTCACGATGGCGGTGATCATGGCATCCTCCGTCAAACTTCGGCGATGGCTTCGGTCCGTGTCTCGCGGACGGGCCAGAGCAGCACGAAGCCTAGCACCAGGAACACCAGCACGCACGCCACGCCCAGGCGGTTGGAGTGCGTCGCCGATGTCACGACACCGATGGCGAACGGCGCCATCCAGGCCGTGGCGCGGCCCGACAGGGCGAACAGTCCATAGAACTCGCCGCTCATGCCGGCCGGCGCCAGACGGCCGATCAGGGTACGGCTGGCAGCCTGCATCGGCCCCATGCAGAAGCCCAGCAGCAGGGCAAAGCCCATGAAGGCCATCTCTTGCGGCGAGCCGAACAGGCCGCGATCCGGAGCGATGGCGTCGACCGGCAGGAAGAAGAGGATGCGATCGGCGGTGATGCCGACGATGCCGGTCGTGGCCAGGATCACGCCCAGTGTTGCAAGCTGCACCGTGCGCTTGCTGCCCAGCCAATCGTCGAGCCGGCCGCCCAGGAAAGCACCCGGGATGGCAAACACCGTGAGGATGATGCCGAAGATGCCGAGCGTCGTGGTCGTCCACCCGAACGTCGCCGAGGCGTAGACGCCGCCGAAGGCGATGATGGCGGCGAGGCCATCGTTGTAGAGCATGAAGGCGATCAGGAAGGCGAGCGCGTTGCGATAGTGGCGCAGCCGCCGCACCGTCGCGACCAATGCCGCACCGCCCTGGCGGGCCGCCGCGAGCATCGACACGGGATAGGGCTTGGGATGGTCCGGCGTGAACAGGAACATCGGCAGCACGAACACGATCAGCCACAGCGCCGAGGCCGGACCGGTGAGGCGCTCGAGCGCGTGGCTCGCCGCGTCGAGACCGAACAGTGGCCGGTCGTTGGTCGGCGCCAGGCCGAACATCGCCGGCTGGCTCACGGCCAGGACCATGAACAGCGCGATCAGCCCACCGACATAGCCCAGCCCCCAGCCGAAGCCGCTCAGCCGGCCCATGCGCTCGGGCCGCACGATGTTTGGCAATTGCGCGTTGTTGAACACGATCGACATTTCCGCGCCGACGGTGGCCGCGATGACCGCCCAGGCGATCGGCTGGGCAAGATCGGGACGGCCGGGATAGGCCCACCACAGGGCGGCACATCCGGCCACCAGCAGGAGCTGGAAGGCGAAGACGTAGGGCTTTCGCCGTCCGCCGGCGTCGGCCATGGCGCCGAGAAAGGGGCTGAGCACGGCGATGAAGATGCCCGCCGTGGACTGGGTGAAGGCCCAGACCGTCTGGCCCTGGACCGCATCGCCGATCACCACGTTGGCGAAGTAAGGCGCGAAGATAAACGTCGTGACGACGGTGAAGAACGGCTGGTTGGCCCAGTCGAACAAGGCCCAGCTGAATTTCCCCAGCTTCGACGCCTCCGCAGGGACCGCACTCATACGGTACCCGTCTGCGCGCGAACACGTCGCGGAAGCTGCCAGATGGCGTCGCGATTCGTGGGTGAGAAAGTTTTCTCCATCGCCTCCTGCCACGGCAGCCAGAGCTGCGCGGTGTGCTCGGCCGGATCGAGGGTCGCCACCATCCGCTGCTCGATCTGGAAGCCGAACACATGCTCGACGTTGTGGGTGACCTCGGGCGCATATCGACTGCGCCATTGCGGCCAGATCTCGTAGCGGTTGGTGAGTCGCCAGTCGGTCAGGGTGCCGAACGAGAGGCCGGTCTCCTCGCGTACCTCGCGCCGCGCTGTTGCCGCGAGGTCGGGATCATCGGCCTCGCGCGCGCCGGTGACCGATTGCCAGAAGCCCGGCTGGGCCGCGCGCTCCATCAGCAGTACCTCGAGTGCCGACGTATGAACGATGACCAGCACCGATTCGGGAATCTTGTACGCCATCGCCGCACCATAGCGCCTGCATTGACTCCCCGTCTGCCCCGGCTATGGTCCGGCGGCCTTTCCGAGGGGATCATGAGCAGAGAGCTTCAAAGCACCATCGACGCGGCATGGGAGACGCGCGACAGCATCAACAGCGCCACCAAGGGCGCCGTGCGCGATGCCGTCGAGGCTGCCATCGCGGGCCTCGACGACGGCACCTTCCGCACCGCAGAGAAGATAGGCGGGGAATGGATGGTGAACCAGTGGCTGAAGAAAGCCGTGTTGCTCTCCTTCCGCCTCTACGATTCGGTCCCGATGGATGGTGGCGCCGCCTTCCCGGGCCTGGGCGCCGCGCCGTGGTTCGACAAGGTGCCGCTCAAGACCACGGGGTGGGATGCCGCGCGCTTCGCCAAGGCGGGCTTCCGCGCCGTGCCAGGCTCGGTGGTGCGCCGTGGCTCCTACATCGCGCCGTCGGTCGTGCTGATGCCCTCCTTCGTCAATCTCGGCGCCTATGTGGACAGCGGCACGATGGTCGACACCTGGGCCACCGTCGGCTCGTGCGCCCAGATCGGCAAGAACTGCCATCTCTCGGGCGGTGTCGGTATCGGCGGCGTGCTGGAGCCATTGCAGGCCAATCCGGTGATCATCGAGGACAACTGCTTCATCGGCGCGCGCTCCGAGGTGGTCGAGGGCGTGATCGTGGGAACCGGCGCGGTGCTGTCGATGGGCGTTTTCATTTCGGCCACCACCAAGGTCGTCGATCGCGCCACCGGCCAGATCCATGTCGGCAAGGTGCCGCCCTACTCGGTGGTCGTGCCCGGCAATATCGGCGGCGGCCCGGACCGGCCCTCGACCTATTGCGCCGTGATCGTGAAGACGGTCGACGAGCGCACGCGCTCGAAGACCTCGATCAACGAGCTGCTGCGGGACTGATCAGCTCCGGTGGCGCACCCACTCCGGGCGTGCCTTGGAGCGGGCGGCTTCCTTCAGGAGGATCTTGGCGACGCGCTCGGGTGCGAAGCCGATCTCGAGCAGCCCGACGCCGGCATTCGCCACCTCGCGATATTCGGCGATCCTGCCGTCGCGGAGCGTCATCATCGACACGCCATCGAAGCCCACACGCTTGCCCTTGGCTTCAGGCAGGGTCGAGACGTAGCTGAAGGTGTAATAGGCATAAAGCATGCGGCCGTCGCTCACCGGCCGGAACATCTCCCAGCGGAAATCGCGCGCGGTCCTGTGGAACCAGTCGTCGATCATCTCGGCGATCTTCGCGTGCCCCTCGAAGGCGCCATAGAAGACGTCATGATAGACGCCGTCCTCGGTGAACAAGCCGGCAAAGGCCTTGCCGTCGCGCCGTTCGACGGCGGCGCAGAACTCCTTCAGCAGCGCTTGCGCGTCCATGCATATTCCTCCTGGGCGACGATCATGACTAAACTGGCCGCAGCGGCAAGGGAGGAGACCCCGGCATGAGCTCTTGGATCGTCATCGGCATCATTGTCCTGATCGCCCTATGGTTGATCATGATCTACAACGGCCTCGTCGGCGGGCGAAACCAGGCGCAGACGGCGTGGAGCCAGATCGACGTCCAGCTGAAGCGCCGGCACGATCTCATCCCCAACCTCGTGCAAGTGGTGAAGGACGCCATGGGCTACGAGCAGGAGACGCTTACCAAGGTGATCCAGGCGCGCAATGCCGCCGCCGCCGCGTCGGGACCGGCGCAGGCGGGACCCGCGGAGGCGGCCCTGAGCCAGGCGACGCGCGGCCTGCTCGGCCTGGTCGAGAGCTATCCGCAGCTCAAGGCCAACGAGAACGTGAAACAGCTCCAGGAGGAGCTCGCCAGCACCGAGAACAAGATCGCCTTTGCGCGCCAGTTCTACAACGACTCGGTCAACGCCTATAACAACCGCAGGCAGAGCTTTCCCGCCGTGCTGGCCGCCGCCTCGCTGGGCTTCGGCCCCATCGACCTCTTCTCCATGCCCGAGACCGAACGCGAGGTGCCGAAGGTCGCGCTGCGCTGACCATGGCGGCCACGACCGACTTCGTCGCGGCGCAGGCGGTCAACCGGCGCAACACGGTGCTGTTGCTCGCGTTGCTCACGGTCCTGGCTGCCGTGACAGGCTACGTCGTCGGCTGGCTGCTGCAGGGTGAAGCGACCAACGAGGTGTCGCTGATGAGCCGCTTCGGCCTTGTGGGCGCGGGCCTGATGGCAGCGGCCAGCGTCGTCTGGAGCCTGGTCTCCCTTGCCTTCGGCGATCGCATGGTGCTGGCGATGGCCGACGCCAAGCCGATCGAAAAGCAGGATGCGCCACAGCTCTACAACGTCGTCGAGGAGATGTCGCTTGCCGCGGGTGTGCCCATGCCCAAGGTCATGATCCTGGAGACCGAGGTGCCGAACGCCTTCGCTACCGGCACACGCCCCGGCCACGGCACCATCGCCGTGACGCGCGGCCTGCTCGACAAGATGAACCGCGACGAGTTGCAAGGCGTGGTCGCCCACGAGATGGCCCATCTCGCCAATCTCGACACCCGCTACATGGTGGTGGTGGGTGTGACCGTGGGCCTGATCGCGCTGGTGAGCGACGTGATCCTGCGGACGATGCAGTGGGGCGGCCCGTCCAGCCGGCGCCGCGACGACGGCGGCAAAGGCAGCTCCGGCGCAGGCCTGCTGATCGTCCTCCTCATCGTGGTGGCGATCCTGGCCCCGATCGCCGCCAAGGCCGTCCAGATGGCCGTATCGCGGCAGCGCGAATACCTCGCCGACGCGACGTCCGTGCAGTTCACGCGCAATCCCAACGGCCTGATCTCCGCCCTGACCAAACTGGGCGAGGCCGCGGCGCCCTTCCCCGGAGTCAGCCGGGCGACCCAGCACCTCTTCATCGTCAATCCGGTCCAGGCCATGACCTCCCGCACCCCGGCGTTCCTGGCCACCCACCCGGACATCGCCGACCGGATCGCCCGCTTGCGTAATCTCGGCGCTTAGACATTGACTCCCGGCGTTCTGTGTTCTGTATACAGAAAGCATCATGAAGCCCTTCGATCCCGAACCCGATCTCAGCGAACGCATCCACGACGCCGTCCTCGAAGCCATCTGTTCCGGCGAATTGAAGGCAAGCGCCCGCATCACCCAGGAGGAGCTGGCCAACAAGTTCGGTGTCTCCCGCCAGCCGGTGCTGCAGGCCATGATGCTGTTGCGCCGCGAAGGGTTCCTGATCGATGCCGGCCGCAAGGGCGTGTGCGTGGCGCCGCTCGACGTCGACCAGGCAAACAACCTCTACATCGTCCGCGCCGCGCTCGATGCGGTGGCGGCCCGGCTGGCGGCGGCGCGCTACACGCGCGATCTTGCCTATCGCGGACGGCTCCTGCTCGATGTCGGGCGTCGGGCGATCGCAAGCGGATACATCCCGTCGGCGATCGAGGCCGACATCGACTTCCATCTCTTCATCTACGAAGCCTCGGGCAATCCGGTGATCGCCGAGACCACCCAGCCGCACTGGCAGCATCTGCGCCGCGTCATGGCCGCCGTGCTGAGCGAGGAGGACCTGCGCGTCAGCGTCTGGGACGAGCACGAGGCGATTTTGCGCACCCTGGAGGCGGGCGACGCAAGCCGCGCCGAGGCGCTCTGCCGCAAGCACGCCGAGCAGACGGCCGGTGTCCTGACAAGCCGATTGAAAGCTGTGATTTCAAGAGCCGCCTGACGGCTGCCATCCGAAGACGACAGGAGGAACGCCATGAAGCTCACGCCCGACCAGCTCAAGCGCTTTGACGACGAAGGCTACCTCTTCTTCCCCAACTACTTCTCGCCCGAGGAGACGACGATCCTGAAAGCGGAGATCCCGCGTATCTTCCAACTGCGCCGTGAGGAGAATGTGCGCGAGAAGACGGGCGATGTGGTCCGCACCGCCTTCGCCGTCCACACCTACGATCCGGTGTTCGAGGCCCTGATCCACCATCCGCGCTTCGTCGAGCCCGCCGAGCAGCTTCTCGGCGACAAGACCTACATCCACCAGTTCAAGATCAACGGCAAGGCCGCCTTCGACGGCGATGTCTGGCAGTGGCACCAGGACTACGGCACCTGGAAGGCCGACGATGACATGCCCGAGCCGCGGGCGATGAACCTCGCGGTGTTCGTCGACGATGTGAACGAGTTCAATGGCCCCCTGTGGTTCATTCCCAAGAGCCACAAGAAGGGCGCGATCGAGGCCAAGCACGACCTCACCACCACCTCCTATCCGCTGTGGGTGATCGACAACGACACCATCGCCAAGCTGGTGAAGCAGGGCGGCATCGTCGCCCCCAAGGGGGGGCCGGGCTCGGCGATCTTCTTCCACGGCACGCTGGTGCATGGCAGCCCGCCCAACATGTCGCCGTGGGACCGCCAGATCATCTATGTCACCTACAACGCGGTCTCCAACGCCATCCGCCGCTTCAAGCGGCCGGCCTACATCGCGCATCGCGACTTCACGCCGATCGACGCCTGGACGGACGATGCCGTACTGCGCGCCGCGCAACGCAAGGCTGCCGCGGAATAACCGGAATCACTGGAGACCGTCATGAACCTGCATCGCATGCTGCTGGAGCGCGCCGCCAACGGACAGCCGTTGCGCATCGGCCTGATCGGCGCCGGCAAATTCGGCGCCATGTATCTCAGCCAGATCCCGACCACGCCGGGCATCCATCTGGTCGGCATCGCCGATCTTTCGCCCACGCGCGCCAGGGAAAATCTCGCGCGGCTCGGCTGGAAACCCGACGTCACCTCGGCGATCTCCTTCGCCGAGGCGCGCAAGCACGGCAACACGCACCTCACCGACGACTGGCGCGCGCTGGTGAGCAACCCCGAGATCGACATCATCGTCGAGGCGACCGGCGATCCGATCGCCGCGGTCGAGCATGCACTCGAAGCGTTCCGCAACGGCAAGAGCGTGGTCATGGTCACCGTCGAAGCCGACGCCTTCTGCGGCCCGCTTCTGGCCAAGCGCGCGGCGGCGGCGGGCGTGGTCTACAGCCTCGCCTATGGCGACCAGCCGGCGTTGATCTGCGAGCTTGTCGATTGGGCGCGCACCTCGGGATTCTCCGTGACCGCGGCGGGCCGCGGCCACAAGTGGCTGCCGCACTATGCTCAATCGACGCCCGAGACGGTGTGGAAATACTGGGGGCTGAACGAGGAGCAGGCCAAGCGCGGCGGGCTGAACCCCAAGATGTTCAACTCCTTCCTCGACGGCTCCAAGCCTGCGATCGAGAGCACCGCCGTATCGAACGCCACCGGCCTCACGCCGGCGCCGGACGGGCTCGCCTTCCCGCCCTGCTCGGTCGAGGACCTGCCGTTCGTCATGCGCCCGGTCTCCGAGGGCGGACACCTGCATCACAAGGGCCAGGTCGAGGTCGCCTCGTCGCTGGAGAAGGACGGCCGGGCGATCCCCTACGAGATCCGCAAGGGTGTGTGGGTCGTGTTCGAGGCATCGACCGAATACCAGAAGAACTGCTTCGAAGAGTACATGCTCTGCACCGATCCCAGCGGCCGCTACTCGGTGATGTACAAGCGCTGGCATCTGATCGGCCTCGAGGTCGGCATGTCGGTCGCCTCGGTCGGCTTGCGCAAGGAACCGACCGGCTGCCCCATCGGCTTCCATGCCGACGTGATCGCCACCGCCAAGCGCGACCTCAAGCCGGGCGAGATGCTGGACGGGGAGGGCGGCTACACGGTCTACGGCAAGCTGTTCCCGGCGGGGAAATCGACCGGCCTCGGCAGCCTGCCGCTCGGTCTTGCCCACAACGTGAAGCTCCTGAAGCCGATCAAGGCCGGCCAGTCGCTGACTTACGCCGACGTGGCGATGGACGAGACCCTGACGGCGGTGAAGCTGCGGCGCGAGATGGAGCGTGATTTCGCGCCGGACGCTGCCGCGAAGATCGCGGCGCAGTAACCCGCTCTTCCGGGCCGCGAGTCTCTGGCTCGCTCATGCTCATGATGCGCGCGAGACCCTTCGGCTACGCTTAGGGCAGGCGCTCGCTGTCCCGAAGAATCAGATCGCCGGGGCGTGTTCCTTGGCCTTGGCTTCAGGCTTGCCGTCGGCCGCGTCGCGCTCCTTCTCCTTCCGCGCCTTCAGGAGCTTGCGCAGGATCATGTTGCGCTTGAGCGCGGAGATGTGGTCGATGAACAGGATGCCGTCGAGATGGTCGATCTCGTGCTGTACGCAGGTGGCGAGCAGGCCCTCGCAGGCGAGCTCCTGCTGCTGGCCGTCGCGGTCGAGATAGCGCACGGTCACTCGCGCCGGCCGGACCACGTCCGAATAGTGCTCCGGCACCGACAGGCAGCCCTCCTCGTAGGTCGCGTCCTCATCCGACGCCGCAACGATCTCGGGGTTGGCCATGAAGAGCGGGCCGACCTTGGTATCTTCGCGGTCGATGTGCAGGACGACGACGCGCCGGAGGTCGCCCACCTGCGGCGCGGCGAGGCCGATGCCGGGCGCGTCGTACATCGTCTCCAGCATGTCATCCATAAGCTGGCGCACGTCCGCGTCCACATCAGTCACCGGCAGTGACTTCTTCTTGAGGCGCGGATCGGGCGCGGTGAGGATCGTCCTGAGAGCCATGGACGTTAAATATGCAAGGAAATCAGGCGTTTCAAGGCCGACTGCAAGACCGCCCGCAGGTCGGTCAGGTGCGCCTGACCATGGTGCCGACGCCGGCTTCAGTGAAGATCTCCAGCAGCAGGCAGTGCGGCACGCGGCCGTCCATGATGGTGGCGGCCTCGACGCCGCGGTTCACCGCGTCGATGCAATTCTCGACCTTGGGGATCATGCCGCCGGAGATGGTGCCGTCGGCGATCAGCGCCCGCGCCTGCTCCACCGTCATTTCCGGGATGAGCTGGCCGTTCCTGTCGAGCACGCCCGGCACGTCGGTCAGGAACAGGAGGCGCTTTGCCTTCATGGCGCCTGCGATGGCGCCGGCCGTGGTGTCGGCATTGATATTGTAGGTGAGTTCGTCGTTCACGCCGAAGCCGATCGGTGCCACCACCGGAATGACGTCGGCGCGCCGCAGCTGCTCCAGCACCATGACGTTGATCAAGGCGGGCTCGCCGACCTGCTTGAGGTCGACCTTCAGCATCTCTCCGGTCTTGGGGTCGCGCATCTCCGAGACCTTCTTGGCCAGGATCAGGTTGCCGTCCTTGCCGCAGATGCCCACGGCGATGCCGCCGCATTCGTTGATGTCGGCCACGATCGCCTTGTTGATGGAGCCTGCCAGCACCATCTCGACGATCTCCATGGTCGGAGCATCGGTGATGCGGAGCCCGTTCACGAACTCGCTCTTGATGCCGACCCGTTCCAGCATCTTGTTGATCTGCGGGCCGCCGCCATGGACCACGACGGGGTTCATGCCGACCTGCTTCATCAACACGATGTCGCGAGCGAACAGATCGCCCAGCTTGGGATCGGTCATGGCATGGCCGCCATACTTCACGACGAAGGTCGCGTCGTTGTGGCGGCGCATGTAGGGCAGGGCCTTGGAGATGGTCTCCGCCATGCGGATGAGCCGCTTCTGTTCCTTGTCGGTCTGAACCGCCTCGGCCATGTCGCTTGAAACCCCTGGTTGGCAAAAGCCCTCTCCCGCGCGGGAGAGGGCCAAGGCAGCATCGTATATCAGGCGGCCGGCGGATAGAAGAAGCGGCCGCCCGGCGTCAAGATGATTGTGGGAATGTAATATGATCGACACCGACACCCTCGCCGAGCGCGGCCATGTCGTGGCGCATGCCCTCCTCACCCCTCGCGAGTGCCAGGAGCTGGCCGCACTGTGGCCGGCCCAGGAGCGTTTCCGCAGCCACGTCGTCATGCAGCGGCATGGCTATGGCCAGGGAGACTATCAGTACTTCGCCTATCCGTTGCCCGACCCCGTGCAGCGGCTGCGTCAGGCGCTCTATCCGGCGCTGGCGACTGTTGCGAACCGTTGGAACGACGTGCTGGGAATCAAGAAGCGCTTCCCGCCGACGCTCGAGCCATGGCTCGGCGAATGCCATGCCGGCGGGCAAAAGCGGCCGACGCCGCTGCTGCTGCGCTACGGCGCAGGCGACTACAACTGCCTGCACCGAGACCTCTATGGCGAACTCGTGTTCCCCCTGCAGGCGACGATCCTGCTGAGCGAGCCGGGACGCGAATTCGAGGGCGGCGAATTCATGCTGGTCGAGCAGCGGCCGCGCCAACAGTCACGCGGCGAGGTGGTACCGCTTGGCCAGGGCGATGCCGTGATCTTTGCCGTCAACCAGCGTCCGGCCAGAGGAAGTCGCGGCTGGCATCGGACAGCGATGCGTCATGGCGTGTCGAGCGTGCGTCGCGGCCAACGCTTCACACTCGGTATCATCTTCCACGACGCGGCGTAGGGACTGGCCCTCCGGGGAAGCGCGCCACTCCAGTGACGCTCATGTTCATATGGACCGCGCTCACCTTGCATGCTCATGAGCGAACTGGAAGCTCTCGATCCGAAAGATGCGCCACCGGAGTGGCGCGCTCCTATGACTGGCCTGCGGCGACAGCCAGGATCTCCGCGCGCAGGTCCGGCAAGCCGAAGCCGGTCTCGCTGCTGGTCGGCAGCACGCGCGGATGGGCGGCGCCGTGCTTGCGGGCGACCGCCTCGGCGGCGGCAATGGCACGGGGGATCTCGGCCAGCTTGAGATAGTCTGTCTTGGTCAGCACCAGCTGATAGGACACGGCGGCGGCGTCCAGATTCTTCATGGTCTCGCGGTCGGTGTCCTTCACGCCGTGCCGGGAATCGATCAGCAGGCAGACGCGCTTCAACGTCGGGCGGCCACGCAGATAGGCCGAGGCGAGATCCTGCCAGGTCTCTTTCATCGACTTCGAGACCTGGGCGAAGCCGTAGCCGGGCAGGTCGACCAGCAGCAGGCGCCCGGCAAGATCGAAGAAGTTGATCTGCCGTGTGTGTCCGGGACTCGACGAGGTGCGGGCCAGCGTGCGGCGGCCGGTGAGCGCGTTCACCAGGCTCGATTTGCCGACATTCGAGCGGCCGGCGAAAGCGATCTCCGGCAGACTGACGGGAATAAGCGACTCGAAAGACGCGGCGCCGGCTACGAAATCGCACGGGCCGGCGAAGAGCTTGCGCGCCGCCTCGATCTCCTCAGCCGAGCGCGCGCGCGCCTGCGATTCGTCCATCAGCCCTTCTTGGACGCGTTCTTGCCGCCCTTCTTGCCGCTGCCGCCGCGAGGTGGGCTCGGTGCGGGCGTCGGCGCCGCCGTGACGGGTGTGGCGGCCTTGCGGCCGATGGGGGCGCCGTGACGACGCATGATGAAGTATTGCTGGGTGATCGACAGCGTGTTGCTCCAGGCCCAGTAGATCACCAGCCCGGCCTGGAACGGCGCCATCATGAAGGTGAATATGATGGGCAGGAACTGGAACACGCGCTGCTGCATCGGATCCGTCGGCGCCGGATTGAGCTGCTGCTGCAGGTACATGGTCACGCCCATGATGATCGGCCACAGCCCGATATTGAAGAAGTGCAGGGCCGCCGGCACCTGCCAGTGGAACAGGCCGAAGCCCGTCAGGATGGTCAGTGGATCGGGCGCGCTGAGGTCGTGGATCCAGCCGAAGAACGGCTGGTGGCGCATCTCGATCGTGGTGTAGAGCACCTTGTAGAGCGCGAAGAACACCGGGATCTGCACGACGATGGGCAAGCAACCGGCCGCCGGGTTCACCTTTTCTCGTCGATAGAGCTGCATCAGCTCCTGGTTCATGCGCTGTTTGTCCTCGCCGTAGCGCTGCTTCAGCTTCTCCATCTCGGGCTGAAGCCGCTTCATCTTGCTCATCGCGGCATAGGACTTGTTGGCGAGCGGGAAGAACGCCGCCTTCACGATCACGGTCAGCGTCAGGATGGCGAGGCCGAAATTGCCGAACTGGCGGTACAGCCATTCGAGCAGCCAGAACAGCGGCTTGGTGAAGAACCAGAACCAGCCCCAGTCGATCGTGAGGTCGAAGCGCTCGAAGCCGTACTTGTCACGGTAGGCATCGACCACGCGCACGATCTTGGCGCCGGCGAACAAGTGCGAGTCGCTGTCGCCCGTTGCGCCCGGCGCGACGGAAAGCCCCGGCGCCACATAGTCGACCTGGTACTTGATGTTGGGCTCGGTGCCGGTCTCCTTCAGCGTCACGTCGACCTTGACCTTCTGGTCGGGGATCAACGTCGCCATCCAGTACTTGTCGGTGATGCCGACCCAGCCGCCGGTGGTGCTGATCTTCTCCTGCTTGTCGCCCTTGAAGTCCTTGTAGCTGAACTCCTTCAGGCTGCCGTTGAACACACCGTACGGGCCTTCATGCAGCACGTAGGTGCCCTCGGGCGGCGGCTGGCCGTAACGCACCACCAGGCCCCACGGAAAGAGCGTCACCGGTTTGTCCGATTTGTTCTCGACGCTCTGCTTCACGTTGAACAGGAAGTGGTCGTCGATCGAGTAGGTGATCGCAAAGACGAGGTTCTGGCCGTTGTCCCAGGTGAGCCGCACCGGCGCGCCGGGCGCGAGCGTCGTCTTGTCGGCGGTCCAGAGCGTGTCCGGCCCGGGCAGCTTGATCGACGAATCGGAAGCCGACCAGCCGAACTCGGCATAGTAGGGATGCTCGCTGCCGATCGGCGACAGGACAGGCACGGGTGGGCTGTTGGGATCGAGTGTCTCGCGCTGCTTGGCAAGCTGTACATCGTCGACGCGTCCGCCCCGGAGGCTGATCGAGCCGATCAATTCGGGCGTGTTGAAGGCGACGCGCGGGTTCTTCTCGAGCGCCTGCTCGCGCGGCACGAACGGCTCGGCCGCCGCCGGCGCCGAACCCGGCGCGGCTGTCGGCGCCGAGGGGCTGGTGGTGGACGATCCAGCCGATGGCGTCGATTGCTGCGTTGTCTGTTGCTGCGGCGGTGTGTGTTTGGGCGGGAAGGCATACTGCCAGCCGACGATGATCAGCACCGAGAGCACGATCGCGACGATGAAATTCTTCTGGTCCATTTGAAACTTCAGGAGCGCTCAGCGGTGTGGCAGGAAAGGGCGGTCCGGCGTGGCGGCACAGGGTCGTATCCGCCGGGGCCCCAGGGATGGCAACGGCAAAGCCGGCGCGTGGCGAGCCAGCTTCCCACGAGGGCGCCGTGCACCGTCAGCGCCTCGGCGGCATAGGCCGAGCAAGAGGGCTCGTAGCGGCAGGCGCCGACAAAGAAGTAGGCGAGCGTCAGCTGGTAGAGACGGATCGCCGCCCGCAGGAACAGGGACATCATGTCGCCGGGAAACTGGCGATTCGGAGAAGGAGACGCAAGCCATCCGGAACAGGTCATGGCGTCGCGACGGGCTTTTCGGGAGCCAGCGCCTTCAGACGCTTCAGCGCCTCGATCAGCTCCCTCCGGAGCTCAGCGAAGTCGCGCCGCAACGCGGCCTGCCGGCCGACAAGAACATAGTCGAGGTCGCGGCGGCCCTGCGCGGGGATTACCTGGCGGGCAATCTCGCGCAACCGGCGACGCACGCGATTGCGCGCGACGGCATTGCCGACCTTGCGGCTCACGGTGAAACCGACCCGCGCCACCGGGAGCGCCAGAGCCTCGGGCGCCGGTGCGACCTGAAGCACAAAGCCGGACATGGCGCATCGCCGCCCGGCCTGGACGCGCAGAAAATCCCTGCGATTGGGGAGACGCCCGGGGCGCGCCGGGGCCAAGGGAGAAAGCCTGACGCTAGGCCGACAGCCGCTTGCGGCCCGTCCTGCGGCGGTTGGCGATGACCTTGCGGCCGCCCACCGTTGCCATCCGGGACCGGAAGCCGTGCCGCCGCTTACGGATCAGCTTGCTCGGCTGATAGGTGCGTTTCATGACGCAACTCCTTCAAACACAAGCCCCCGCGCACGGCGACGGGGGCGAAATTCTGTGGGCGTGGGTAATAAGCGGGCCTCGGGCCCGAGTCAACGCCGGGCGGGTGATTGGAGACGGGCGACTTTGAGGCGGGTGAGGACGGCCCATAAGATGGCCCATGAGTGTCGTTCTGCACGGCTACCATTTGAGCGTCTATCTGCGCATCGCCCGCCTCGCCCTGGCCGAGAAGGGGGTCGCCTGCGAGCGGGTCGAGGTGAACCCCTTCGCGCCCGATCTGCCGGCTGCCTATCTTGAGCTCCATCCCTTCGGCCGCGTGCCCGTCCTGGTCCATGACGGCTTTGCGCTCTACGAGACCGCCGCCATCACCCGTTACGTCGACCGCGCCTTTCCGGGGTTGCCGCCGCTCCAGCCCTCGCAGCCCAAGGCACTGGCGCGCATGGACCAGGTGATCGGCGTGGTGGACGCCTATGCCTACTGGCCTCTGGTGCGCCAGGTCTTCGCCCATCGCGTGATCCGGCCGCGGCTTGGCCAGCCGGCCGATGAGGCCGAGATCGCCAAGGGCATCGGCAGCGCACCGAAGGTGCTCGGCGCGCTGGAAAAGCTTGCGAGCGGCGACGCCTTCCTCACCGGATCGGCGCTCTCGCTCGCTGACCTGCACCTTGGCGCGATGATCGCCTATTTCGTGCAGGCACCCGAAGGGGCAGCCCTGCTGCCCGACTTTCCGCGCCTTGCCGCGTGGTGGTCGTCAATCGCCACACGGTCAAGCTTTGCCGCGACCGATCCCGCGCCGCGACCCTAGCGCGTGACCGTGAGGCGGTGCCGCTCGGTCGCCGGGATCAGGGTGAGATTGCCGAGGATCTTGTGCTGCGGATCGTCGCTGGCGGCGAGCTTGGGCTGCAGCGCCAGTAACGCCGCCCCCAGGCGGGTCTCGCTCCAGAACCATTCCTTGCGCATGCTCGCCGTGCCCGAATCGGGAAAGGCCGAAGCAGCTTCGAGGTAATAGGCCTTGAGATCGTCGATCGCCTCCTTGAGCGCTTGCGCCGGGGGCAGCGATCCGGCCAGCGCACCGTTCACCATCGCACCGGCCGCCGGCATGTCGAGGCCGGAGATGCCGATCGTCGTTCGGCCTTGCGCGGCCACGGCGCGATCGTGCCAGGTCGCCAGTCGCTCGATCTCCGCGCCGAGGGAATCGATGTGCGTCGGCGCGAGGTTGACCGGGCAGGCCCAGCCGGTGAAGTCCGTGTCCTCCGTCACATGCTCGGGGTAATCGGCGATCAGCGGACCGTCGGTGCGCGCGAGCAGATCGAGCACCGCCTTCACCACGCGCCGCTGGAACGGCGGATCGTCCGGCCGGCCGAGCGGTCGGCCCAGCTCGAACGTCACCCAAAGCGCGCGGGGCGGCCGCACCTTCTCCGTATGCTCGCGCACCAGGCTGATGCCGGCGGTCGCCAGGCCCTCGCGCTCCAGGAAGTGACCGAGCGCGCCCACGGCGCGCGTGCAGGCGGGTCAAACCGGGACGAGCAGGGCGGCGTCGACTTTATCGGCCTTCAGGAGGCCGGCGAGATGCTGGGCATGCGGCCTGGCCGCGTCGGGCGGGAAGGCACCCATGAAGGAATAGTGCACCGACGCCATCGATCCCACCGTGCCGTCGGCCACCAGTTCGCGCAGGCGGTCGATCGGAAAGACAACGTTGGAATCCTGCTGAAAGCCGGTGCGGTCGAAATTGACCGAGATGTGGCTCATCACCAGGTCGCGGGCCGGCGTTTCGGCCGGGATCACGCGGTAGCTGCCGTCGCCGGGCTGGAACGGCCGGTCGCCACGCCGATGCAGGCCCGCCGTCGAGATGATCGCCACGCGCCTCGCGGCCAGCGGCGGACCGGCAAGCAATGGCGTATCGTCGTAGGTCGGGCAGTCGATGCGCCGAAGATGGTTCGCTTCCGCTTCCGGCATGTCACTGAGACGCTTCACCATACCATGACCTCTCATTCACCTGGCCTTGCCGAGGCCGTTGTAAGTCTCGCGCACGGCGATGATCGCGTGATCGGCGCAGCCGTTCTCGCGTTCGGCATTGGCGTGCGCGTAGTCGGCCGAAGTCATCATGTCGAGGAAGGCCGCGCGGTTGGGATATCGCACCAGCGCGACGTAGTCCCAGCGATGTGCGTCGGGTCGGCCGAGGGCGATCGCCTGGGCGTCGCCCGTCCAGACGATCGTGCCGCCGCGCGCCTTGATCTGCTTGATGGCCAGCGCGCTGTAGCGCAGGTAGGCGTCCCAGCCGCTGCCGTTGCCATCGAGCGAGCGTTCGCGAAAGCGCATCAGGTTCAGCATCGTGACCGGACCATCGTCAGGCAGCGCCTTTAAATCGTCGATGTTCAGATGATCTATCACCGGCGTCTCCTCTGCCGCCTTTGCCTGGGCGGCCTGATCAAATCGAGCGCCGGTTGGGCCACGCTTTCCAGCAGCGCCCGCCGGGCGCCAGTGCGCGCGAGCACACGGATGGCGAGCACCACGCCCAGGAGATGGGCGGAGACGACGTCAATATCGAGCGCGCGGTCGATATCGCCGGCGCGCTGCGCGGCCCCGAGGGCGCGTCGGAAGAAGGCGCGGATCTCGGCAAGGTAGGCCGCCACGACCTTGCCGAGTTCGGCGTCGCGTGAAGCGACGTCGAGCGCGGAATTCACCAGGAGGCAGCCCTTGCAGTCGGGATCCTTGACCGAGCGATCGACGATCTCGCCAAGGAAGGCGACGATCGCCTGCGGTGGAGCATGGTGCGCCTCGATCCGGGCGATACGCTCTCGCATCGAGCGATTGGCATAGCGCTCCAGCGACAGTGCGAACAGCTCGCGCTTGTCGCCATAGGCGTTGTACAGGCTCGCGCCGCCGATCCCCATCGCCTCGGCGAGATCGCGGACCGACGTGGCCTCGTAGCCACGCGCCCAGAAGCAATCGACGGCGGCGTCGATTGCGCGATCCTCATCGAAGGCCTTCAGGCGTGCCACTGCGGCAGCCAACCACGATTCTGGATCGACCGCTACAAAATAACATCCTTCACTGGAAGTTGACCAGCCGTATGTCCGTCGTCGCCGAACCTTGATTGGTGGCGAGGCCGCGAGGATTTGTAGAGTGATCGTGCCCGGTACAGGGCATGTTTCAGAGCAGGGAGACCCATCATGACCAAGCAGGCCTTGATCGCCACCGCGATCTCGATCTTCGCTGCCGGCGGCTTCGCCACCGCCGCCCATGCCGAGGCGGTGAAGTGCCACGGCACTAACGCCTGCAAGGGCCAGAGTGCGTGCAAGAGCACGACAAACGCGTGCAAGGGCCAGAACGCCTGCAAGGGTCAGGGCTTCACGGAGATGAAGACCGGCGCCGACTGCACTGCCGCGGGCGGCAAGACCCTCTAGCGGTCTCAGCCTCTGCGTGCGGATGGCGCGTGGAACAGGCCCTCCGGTTGGCCGGAGGGCCTTCTTTCGTGCGCGCCGGATGCCAAAGGATCCGACAGGCCGGCTAGGCCAGGCCGGCGCTCTTCGATAAAATCCGGCCGTCATGGCTGCCGACATCACCGTCCAGGCACGCTCCGCACGGCGGAGCCGCTCGTTGTTGCCGAGCTTCGGGCTCTCGTGGCGGATCATGGGCCTGGTCGTGGCGGCGATGATGGCGGCCGAGATGCTGCTGTTCCTGCCTTCGATCGCCCGCTATCGCATGGTCTATCTGGAGCAGTTGATCGAAAGCGGCACGCTGGCGGCGCTGGCGCTCGATGCGACGCCGGACAATATGGTCACGGAGGACGTGAAGCGCACGCTTCTCAACAACGCCCGCGTCGATGCGGTGGTGCTTGTCGAGCCCAAGAAGCCGAAGCGCGCGCTGCTCAACATCCCGCCGCGGCCCGACATGCCGGCCTTCAACCTGATGGATCGCGGCGCGCTCGGCCTGATCTGGGACGCGTTGGCGGCGATGACGCGGGACGGCGCCTATTACATCCGCGTCGGCGGCGAATCGATGCGCCTGCCGCATGCCATGGTCTGGATCGTGGTCGACGAGCTGCCGATGCGTATCGCCATGTACGGCTATGCCGGCCGCATGCTGATCCTGTCGCTGATCGTCGCCCTGTGTACCACCTCTCTGCTCTACCTGGCGCTGCGCTGGCTGGTGATCCGGCCGTTGCAAGGGCTGTCGGAGGACATGACCGCTTTCCGGCGTGCGCCGGAAGATGCAGACAGCGAGCGGCCGCCGACCGGGCGCGACGACGAGATCGGCGTGGTCGACCGCGAGTTCCGCAACCTGCAGCGCGAGCTGCGCGCTTCGCTGCGCCAGAAATCGCGGCTGGCCGAAGTGGGCGCGGCGTCCAACAAGATCAACCACGATCTGCGCAACATGCTGTCGACGGCGCGGCTCCTGTCGGATCGCCTGGCCCGCAGCGGCGATGAGCGCACGCGCAAGCTCGCCCCGACCATTCTGAGCACAATCGATCGCGCCACACGGCTGGCAAGCGAGGCGATCGAATATGTGCGCGACCGGCCGACCCCGCGGCTGGCCGATTTCGATCTTGCCGATCTCGTCGACGAGGTCGGCGTCGCGCTGCAGGAGCAGGGCGAAGAGGCCGACCCCAACCTGCTGCGCAACTGGACGAACGCGCTGAACGGAGAGCACCGGGTGCGGGCCGACCGCGACCTGCTCTATCGCGTGCTGGTCAATCTCGGCCGCAACGCCTTCGATGCCGGAGCGACGACGGTAAGCGTCTCGGCCCGGCCGTGCGGGGACAACCTGCTGGTCGATGTGGCGGACAATGGCTGCGGTGTGCCGCCCGACGTCGCCGCCCAGCTCTTCCGGCCGTTCACGACGGGTGGGCGTGCGGGTGGCGCCGGCCTCGGCCTCGCCATCGCCCGCGACCTGGTGCGCGCCCATGGCGGCGAGATCGTGCTGGCCGAGAGCAACAGCACAGGCACCACCTTCCAGTTCTCCTTGCCGATCAACGGGGCGGTAGACAAGGGGAAGCGATAGTCACTGTTCTGCCAGCAGAAGCCTTGCGAAGGTGCGGATGCGCTCGGCATTGACGCCGAGATCGGACGTCCCGGTGCGGCTCTTGGAGCGGATGTCGACCCGGCTGGCCGATGCGCCGTCGCGCCTGATGCGGACGGCGATATCGTCATGGAAGCCGAACCAGGGGCTGGTCGCGACCGCTTCCAGGCGACCATCGGACGGCACGCGCGCGACCACCTGCCATCCCATGGCCGTCGCCACGCGTTCGACGCGCCGGAAGGCTTCGGCCGGCGGCACGGCGATGCGGATCGGCGTCAGCTCGGGATAGATCGTGTGCTGTAGCTCGGCAGCCGCATGGCCGGGATAGTTGGCGCTGTTGGTGGCGCCCTGCCGCATCTGCAGGGTGACGACCAGCTTGGGCGGGTCCTCGGTGTCGGTCGTGATGTCGGTGAGGTCGGGTGCGCGGTAGGCGTGCATCAGCCAGGACAGCGGCGCCCAAGCCGTGGCGATGCCGATCACAAGCGCCAGAACCGCGGCGACAAAGCCGCGCCGGCGATCGCCCGGTCGCGTCGGCATGATGGTGGCGAGGCTCAGCGCAATTGCCGCCGTCGCGATGTAGAAGCCGAAACGGAAGACGTCGAGCGCAAGATCGCGATCCACTCCGAGATAGCGATGCAGCGGGCCCGCGATCGCCACGACAGGCGCCGACAGGCACGCCAGCGCAAAGGCCAGGCGTGCGAGTCGGTGGCTCACCGGATTCGTTGGACGAAAGATCATGCCATTTCCCGTGTCATGGCATCGTAACCATGAAAGTTGGTCCATGCATCCGCCGGCCCCAACGGCCGCTCGACAGGTGCTTCGCCCTTCTCTATGCGCGAGCCATGACTATTGTCGCCACCGAGCGCGGTCGCGCCATGGCCGCCGGGCTCGGCGCCATCGCGCTGTGGGGCGCGCTTGCCACGCTCACGGTTTTGGCAGGCCCCGTCCCACCCTTCCAGATGGTGGCCATGACCTTCGCCATCGGCGCGACACTCGGGATTGTCCGCGCTCGGCGGCGTGGCGTGGACTGGCAGGCGCTGCTGCATTGGCCGGGGCGCGTCTGGTTGCTGGGAGTGGGTGGCCTGTTCGGCTACCACGCACTTTATTTCGCGGCACTGCAACTGGCGCCGCCGGCCGAAGCGAACCTGGTCAACTATCTCTGGCCGCTCCTGATCGTGCTGTTGTCGGCGCCGCTCGCCGGCGAGCGGCTGGGCTGGCCGCACATCCTGGGCGCCGTTCTCGGGTTCACCGGTGTCGCGTTGCTTGCGCTCGGGCGCGGTGCCAGCTTCGCTGGCCCCTATCTCGCGGGCTATCTGCTGGCGCTCGGCTGCGCGTTCGCCTGGTCGCTCTATTCCGTGCTGTCGCGCCGCTTTGGCGAGACGCCGACCGATGCGATCGCTGCGTTCTGTGCCGCCGCTTCGCTGCTCTCGCTGCTTTGCCACCTCTTGTTCGAGCGAACCGTCTGGCCGGCGATGCCCGTGGCCTGGCTCGCCGTCGCCGCACTTGGCCTCGGCCCCGCGGGCACGGCCTTCTATCTCTGGGACCACGCCGTGAAGCGCGGCGACATCCGCGCCCTCGGCGCCTTGAGCTATGCCGCGCCGATCCTGTCGACCGCATTGCTGATCGCATGCGGACTGGCGCAGCCGACGAGCGCCCTGCTGGCGGCGGCGCTGCTGGTCACGGTCGGCGCCGTGCTCGCCTCGCGCGATCTATGGAAGCGCTGACCCCCGGGTCGGCTCCCAGCCCGGCGGCGCCAGCTCGAAGCCCTTGAAGTCGAAAGCCGGCGCCACGGTACAGCCGACGAGAGTCCATCGGCCGAGCGAGCGCGCCGCCTGCCAGGTGTGGCGCGGTACGATCGCCTGCGGCCGCTCGCCGATCGCGAGGTCGTTGCCCAACCGCAGACGGTGGACCTCATGTCCGTCCTCGCTCAGCGACAGTTCGAGCGGCGCACCGGCATAGTGGTGCCAGATTTCGTCGGCGTCGACGCGATGCCAGTGCGAGCGTTCGCCTGCCTTCAGCAGGAAGTAGATTGCCGTGCCAGCGCCGCGCGGCTGATCGGCGGCACGGAACGTCTCGCGATAATGGCCGCCCTCGGGGTGCGGCTGCAGGCCAAGGCGGGCGATGATCTCGTCGGCCGTCTCTGCCATCGAGATCAACCGGGTGGCGGCACCGTCGCCTTGATCGACGGCGTCTTGGCGGCCGAGGCGAACCACTTGGCGAGCTTGGGATGCTTGGCGCGCCAATCGAAGTTCGAAAAGCGGAAGTCGAGATACCCCAGCGCGCAGGCAACGGAGATGGTGCCGATGGTGGGCTTGCCCTTCAGCGCCTTGGTCTCGGCTTCGAGCTGGCCCAGCACTCCCTCGATCTTCTTCATCTGGCCCTTGTTCCAGTCGGGCCAGCGCTTCTCCTCCGGCCGCAGGAAGCCCTCATAGCGCGCAAGCAGGGCGGCATCGAGCAGACCGTCCCCCATTGCCTGCTGGCGCAGCGCCACCCAGCGCTCACGGCCCTTGCGCGGAAAGAGCTTGCGGCCCTTGTGGTGGCTGTCGAGGTACTCGCAGATCACGGGCGAGTCGAAGAGATCGATGCCCTTCACCGAAAGCACAGGGATCTTGCCGATCGGATTGTGCTTGTCGACGTCGGCGTTGGGCGCCACGGGCGAGAGCGCCACGTTCACCATGTCGATCTTCTTGTCGAGGCCGGTCTCGATGGCCACCACCCGAACCTTGCGGGCATAGGGCGAGGCAGGCGAGTAGTAGAGCTTCATCTTGGCCATGATCGGTCCCTCTTCTCCGTGCCGCTTCAGGTCGAAGCGACGTGCGGGATGTCTGTATCGTTCAGCCGCACCTTGCGCGCGACGTCGATAAGCTGCTGCCACGTCGTACCGTCGATCGGCACGCCGTGCTTTTCGCGGTCGAGCCGGCGGGCTCTCTCGGGTTCGCCCGGCACCAGCACCTCGGCGACGCCGGGCTGTGGCTTGGCCGACTTCACCCACTGGATGAAGGTCTCGACTTCGTCCTCGAAGACTGCGGTGCCGCCCATTGCATCTGGATCGATGATGATCGACAGCATGTTGTTGATGATGTCGTGGCCATCCTTCTTGATGGTGCGCGGGCTGTGGGTGCGGCCGCCGGTCACTGCGCCGGCCAGCAGATCGCAGATCACGGCCAGCCCGCCGCCCTTGTGCAGGCCGAACGGCAGGATGGCGCCGAAGGGCGGATTGTACATGACGCCGGGATCGGTGGTGGCCTTGCCGTCCGCGTCGATCAGCAGGCCCGGATCCATCTGCACTTTCTTGTTGTTGGCCACGCGCACCTTGCCCATCGCCACCTGGCTGGTCGCGAAGTCGAGCACGATCGGCTCCCGGCCCTTGCGTGGGATCGCCGTGCAATAAGGGTTGGTGGTGAAGCGCGGCTCGGCACCGCCGAACGGCGCCACCAGCGACTTGTGGCCGTGCACGTTGACCCAATGGGTACTGACCAGTCCGGCGCGCGCGCACTGCTCCGCCCAATGGCCGATACGCCCGATATGATGGGAATTGGTGAGGCCGACGACGCAAACGCCGTGTTTTTTCGCCCGCTCGATGCCGATGTCCATCGCTTCCTTGGCGATGACTTGGCCATAGCCCGCCCCACCATCGATCACAATAACCGCGCCATTATCGCGGATAATCTTTGCATGATGGTTACGGACGCAGCGGCCGGTGGTCGTATTCTGGATATAGGCCGGCATCATGCCGACGCCGTGGCTGTCGTGGCCGAACAGGTTGGCAAGGACCAGATGGTCTGCAACCAGCTTTGCCTCCTCGGCCGAGCTGCCGTCGGCCCGGCAGATCGCCATTGTAAAGGCATGCAGCCGATCAGGTTTTATCCGGACTTCGCCGACGCCACTTACGCTGCCTTGCTCGGCCATTGCCTTATTTCCTTCCTGAGATCGACGTTTTCCACCCTCAAGGTTCCGCGTCGTGCCCGCACTGTCAATGTTCGTTCCCGAATCGCTGCAGCGGCGGCGACCGCCTTCCTTCAAAGGCTTCATTCAGGGGACTTCCCTCCGATACCCGTGCTAGGGAAAAGGTCATGCGGGGCGCTCTTTGTCTGGCTTTTTCGTTGCTGCTGCTGTGCATCGGCACAGCGGCGTTTGCCCAGACCGGAACGCAGCCCCAGCGCCCCTTCTCGCAACTGGTCAGCCTGTGGACCCGGCAGCTCGACCGGATCAGCTACCGTGCCGACCAGGGCGACATCCAGGCGAGCGAGATCGATGCCCTGCGCGAGCAGACCACCGACGTCCGGTCCGCTGCTGCCGCGGCGGCGGCGCTGGCGCGCAACGACCTCGCCGACACCAAGAAGTTGCTGGCTCCGCTGGAGCCCCAGAGCGGCACCGACCAGCCGCCCGACACGGATGCGGTCAAGGCCGAACGCGACCGGCTGACCGAGCAGGCCGCCGTCAGCGAAAGCAGGGTCAAGCAATGCGAGGTGATCATCGCCCGCGCCGACCAGCTTCTCGATCGCATGACCAAGCTGCGCGGGCAGATCGTCCTGCAGACGCTGCTGCATCGCGGCCTCTCGCCGCTCTCGCCCGAAGTCTGGCACCAGTTCGGACCGGAATTCATATCGTCCGTTCGGACGCTCTCGGGGGCGATGGCAAGCTGGAGTCGGGAGGGGCTGTCGTCCTTCCGGTCGGGGAGCGAGGAGCTCTCGCCGCTGGCGCTCTGGGCCCTCGCCACCATTGCCCTGTGGTGGATCGGCCGCTGGCTGCGTCGCCGCTTCGGCCGCGGCGAGGCTGCCGAACCGGGGCAGCGCGATCGCACCATTGCCGCCGCCATCGACGGCGTCGGCCTCGTCCTGGTGCCGATCCTGGCGGTCTGGCTGATCGGCAAGCTGCTGGCCGCCAGCCATCCCCCCATGCCGATCGATCGCCTGCTGCCGGAGCTGGTCAACCGGGTGATCCTGTTTCTGCTGGTGATCGGACTCACCGCGACCTCTCTTACGCCGCGTCGCACGGCGTGGCGGGTTCTGCCGTTCACCGACTCGAGTGCCGAGCTTCTGTCGACCGCGCTGCGGCGGTTGATGGCGATCGGCCTCATCGTCGATTTCGTGTTCCTCGCCCTGACCCAGGGCGGAGACCGTTTGTCACTCCGGGCGGTAGGGGCGCTGGTGCTGGCGACGACGGTCGCCGTGCTGACGCTGCCCGCCATGGCCGATCGGGCGTGGCAGGCAGCCCGCGCGGAAGGGTCGGAGCAGCCGCCGTCCGTGGGCGGTACGTGGTGGTCGGTGGCGCGGCTCGCGCTCTCGGCGGCGGTATTGTCGTCGATCGTCTTTGCCTTGCTGGGCTACGCGACGCTGGCCGCGCATATCCATTTGGCGTTGGCCGCGACGTGCCTGCTGCTGGCGGTGGCGCTGCTGATCCACCGCCTGAGCGGCGACCTGCTCGATGCCGCCGCGGCGCCCGAGACAGCGACCGGCCGCTGGGTGCGCCGGCGCTTCGGCCTGCCCGCCGACGCCACGCTGCGCGGCCAGAACATCGTACTGCTGCTGATCGACATCGTTCTGGTGGTGCTGCTCGGCATCGGCATCCCCATCGCCTGGAGCGTCGACATCGACGCCATCCTGAACGGCTTCGGGCAGTTGCTGCATGGCGTGCGGATCGGCGGGGTGCATATCTCGCTGGAAAATATCGGCATGGCGATCCTGGCCTTCGGGCTCTCCATGCTGCTGCTGCGACTGGTGCGCAGCATCGTGCGCGATCGTGTGATGCCGACCGTCGACGCGCCCCTGCCGCTGCGCCAGACGATCGATGCCGGCCTGAACTATGCCGGCGTGTTCATCGCGCTCCTGATCGGCATCACCGCGCTCGGCATCGACTTCACCAACCTCGCGATCGTGTTGGGTGCGTTGTCGGTGGGGATCGGCCTTGGCCTGCAGAACATCGCCAACAACGTCATCTCCGGCGTGATCATGCTTCTGGAGCGGCCGGTGAAAGCCGGCGACTGGGTATCGGTGAATGGCCACGAGGGCTTCGTGCGTCGCATCAACATCCGCGCCACCGAGATCGAGACCTTCCAGCGCACGCATGTGATCGTGCCCAACAGCCTGTTCCTGCAGAACCCGGTGATCAACCGGACCTATGCCGACACCTCGAGCCGCATCGAGATCCAGCTCACGGTCGGGCTCGCCACCGATGTCGCGAAGATGGAGGCGATCCTGCGCGAGACCGCGCTCGGCCATCCGCGGGTGCTGCGCGTGCCGGCGCCGATCGTGCGCTTCGTGCGGGTGACGCCGACCGGGCTCGACTTCGAGCTGTTCGTGTTCGTCTCGCAGCTCGCCGACCGGATCGTCGTCAGCAACGACCTCAACCGCGACCTGCTGGCCCGCATGATCGAGGAGAAGATCGTCGATCCGCGGCCGGTGCCGGAACTCAGGGTGCGCGAGCTCGACAAGCTTGCCGACCGGCTGGCCGGCCATGAATCCACACTGCCTCCCGACCATGCCAAATCGCCGCCGCCGCCCTGAACGGCCGTCGCGACCCTGGGCGCTCTATCTCGTGTTCGCGCTGGGCGCGCTCGCGGGTGTGATGCTGTGGGCCTATCGGCCCGACCTGCCCCGCGATCTGCTGGTCGCGCGCTATGCCAATGCGCAGTCGCAGTTCATCGATGTCGGCGGCGTGCGCGCCCATGTGCGCGATGAGGGCAACCCCAACGGCATGCCGCTGCTGATGATCCATGGGTCGCTTGGCTCGCTGCAGGTCTGGGAGGGCTGGGTGCATCAGCTCAGGAACCGGCTGCGGCTGATCTCGGTCGACCTGCCGGGTCATGGACTGACCGGGCCCTGGCCGCGGGGCGAGTACACGATCGACGCCTATGCCGACTTCATCGAGGTGCTGGCCGATGCATTGCGCCTCGACCGTTTCGCCATCGCTGGCCAGTCGATGGGCGGGGCCGTGGCCTGGAGCTTTGCCGCCGCGCGGCCCGAGCGCGTGACCCATCTGATCCTGGTCGACTCGGCGGGCTTTGCCAGCGGCAGTGGAACGGCACTCTCCGTGCAGCTCGCCCATCTCGGGCTGCTGAGCGACATCGGCATCTACTTCAAGCCCGACTCGATGGTGCGGCGTGCGCTCCTGGAGACCTACGCCGATCCAGCGATGGTGACGCCCGCGCGGCTGCAGCGCTACGACGACCTGCAGCGCTTTCCCGGCAATCGCCCGGCGACGCTGCAACGCCTGCGCACGCAGGATCCGCTCGATCCGACGACGCTCCGGCATCTCGATGTGCCCACTCTCATCATCTGGGGCGCCAAGGACCGCCAGCTTCCGGTGAGCCAGGCCTATCGCTTTCAGAACGACATCAAGGGTGCCAGGCTTGCGATCTTCTCCAAGCTCGGCCATGCGCCCATGGAAGAGGACCCCCGGGCGACGGCGGCCGCGGTCGCCGCCTTCCTGCCCAAGGAACCTCCGCCGCCGCCCACGCCGCCGGCGGAGCCCGCAAGGCCCAGTGCCGATCAGCCGGTGGCGCCCTCGATCATCCCGGAGAAAGATTGATTGATCCCGGGATCGATCAAGATCGCAGGATGCAGAGCACGATGACAGCCAGTGGCGCGGCGAGCGTCACCCACGATGCGATCCACCAGACAGCATCCTGACCCAGCAGCGCCGCCAGCAGGCCGAAGAGTGTGAGAGCCGCCAGGACCAGCGGCCATTTCCAGAGACGCGCGACGGTCATGAGGCCAGGCGCTCGATCTCGGCGATGCGCGATTCGATCGGCGTGCGCCGCCGCGCCAGCCAGAGGTAGAGACCGCTGCCCAGCACGCCGATCGCGACGAGATCGAACAGGGCCCAGATGATCTTGAGCGGCAGGCCGCCGTAGTCGCCGAAGTGGAGCGGCTGGGCGAGCAGGATCGCCGTCAGGTACCACGGCAGGGTCCGGCTGTCGGTCAGCGCGCCGGTCTCGGCATCGATCATCACCGGCTTCAGGAGGCGCGAGGTCAGGGCCGTGTCGCCGCGCATGAACACCATGTAGTGATGCGGCGTGGAAAAGAGGCCGCCGGGAAAGCCGACGAAGGCCACGTCCATATCAGGCACGGCCTGCCGGGCGGTTTCGGCGGCGCGCTCGGCGGAGCTGTAGGTCGACGGCGCGGGTTGCCCACGCCATGCCTTCGTCATCTCGGCCAGCTCCGTACCCTGCCACAGTCCGAGCAGGGGCAGCGTCAGCGTGTTGATGGTGCCGGTGACGGCCACGACCAGGAGCCAGGCGGCGGCGGCGATGCCGAGCAGGTTGTGCAGGTCGAGCCAGCGGGCGCGCGGCGCCTTCGCGGCCCGCACGGTGCCGAAGGCGAGTTTGCGCATGAAGGGCGCATACAGAACGATCCCCGACGCCATCGACGCCAGGAAGCAGAGGCCGACCGCGCCGATGAACAGTGTGCCGGGCAAGCCCGCGAACAGGTCGACATGCAGCGCTCGGATCGTGAACATGAGGCCCTGGCGCTGCGGGATGTCGTGGATCATCGCACCGGTGTGCGCATCGTACTTGAAAATTGCCGTCGGCTCCCGCGCGCTCGCGGTCTTGCCCATGCCGACGAACCAGGCCGGTGTATCGCGATCGCGGGAGACGTACATGACCACATCGCCGGGCAGGCGCCGGCGGGCATCCTCGATGAAGCGATCGATGCTGATATCCGGCGTGCCAGGCGCCGCCTCGCTCGGTTCCACGGTCGCGCCCATCAAGACATTGATCTCGTCTTCGAAGATCAGCGGCAGGCCGGTGAGGCAGAGCAGCAACAGGAACAGCGTGCAGACGAGGCTCGTCCACTTGTGGACGCGATACCATGCCTTGAGCGCCTTCGCCGACATCGCTTGCTACCAGCTATAGCGAAGCGTGAGGGTCACCTGACGACTCGCCCCGTAGAAGCAGGCGGCCCCGCTGGTGCAGAGGGCGACATATCGCGTATCCATCAGGTTCGAGGCGTTGAGCGCGACTTTGGCACCCTCGAGCTTCGGATTGAGCTCGCCCAGTTCGTAGCTCATCATGGCATCGACCAGGACGTAGCCCGGGAGCATCAGGGTGTTCGCCGCATCGCCGTAGCTCAAGCCGATGTAGCGAAAGCCGGCGCCGAAGCCGAGGCCGCGCAGTCGTCCTTCCTGGACGACGAAGTTCGACCACAACGATCCCTGATGCTGCGGCACACCCGTCACCTGCATGCCGAGATCGGTGCCGTTGCTCTGCGTCACCTTGGCGTCGAGGAAGCTGTAGGAGCCGATGATGTTGAAGCCGCGCGCCAGCGTCGCCGCTGCGTCGAACTCGATGCCCTGCGCCGTCACCTCGCCCGATTGCACGGTGAACCCCGGATGCCCCGAATCGCTGGTGAGCGCGTTCTGCTGGACCAGCCGGAAGGCCGCGAGGTTGGCCGAGACGTTGAGGTCCGGCGGCTGGTACTTCAATCCGACCTCGTACTGCTGGCCGCGTGTCGGCTGGAACGGGGTGCCGCTGAAGGTCGTGCCGATTGTTGGCTGGAACGAGCTGGAATAGGACACGTAAGGCGAAAGGCCGATATCGAAGACGTAGTTCAGACCGACGCGGCCGGAGAATGCGGTGGCGGCCTGACCGCTCACCGTGTGGGCCATGTAGTCCTCTGTCGTCGTGTCGACCCAGTCGTGTCGGCCGCTCAATGTCAGTCGCCAGCGGTCGAGCGCGATCTGGTCCTGCAGATAGAGGCCGTACTGGTTTTGCTTCTGCAAGGTGCTGACGGTGATGTTGGGCACCGTCACCGGCTGGCCGTAGACCGGGTTGAATATGTTCTGCAGCGGCGGTGCCGGCCCAAGACCCTGCTGCGTATTGACGCCGGAGTAGACGTAGTCGAAGCCGAGCAGCATCTTGTGCGAGAGGGGGCCGGTGGCGAACTTCACCTGCGCCTGGTTGTCCATGGTGAAGTTGCGCGCCGTCTGGGGCACGAGATAGACGAGGCGGTTGAGCGTGAAGAGGTTGGGCTGCAACCCCGCGCCGGCCAGCGATTCGAGCCGGGTGTCGACCGATGCGTATCGCAGGTTCTGACGGACCGTTACCGCGTCGTTGAAGCGATGCTCGAACTGGTACCCCGCCCAGAACTGGGTACGGTGGAAGGAGTTGTAGTTCGGCTCGCCGACGAACGCGCTCGTGGGCAGCACGCCGTTGGGGTTGAACAGTAATGTTCCCTGGGCCGGCAGGAACTGGGTGCCGATGCCCGCCCAGTCGTTCTGGAACTGGCCCAGCAACGTCAAAGTCGTATCCGAATCGGGACGCCAGGTGATGGCTGGCTGGATCATGTTGCGGTTGTCATCGGCATGGTCGATCTGGGTGCCGCCGCGATGGACGAGACCGGTCAGGCGATAAAGGAACTGGCCGTCCTCGGTGAGCGGCCCGCCGACATCGACGCCGGCCTGCAGCCGGCCGAAGCTGTTGCCCTGGAATTCTACCGTGTGCACGGGCTCAGGCGTCGGCCGCAGGCTCACGAGGTTGATCATGCCGCCGGGAGGAAGCTGGCCATAAAGCGCTGACGAGGGGCCGCGCAGGATCTCGGCGCGTTCGAGGCCGAACGGATCGACGCGCATCTGGGCGAAGCGCGACGGATCGGTGGGCAACAACATGCCGTCGAGGTATATCGGCGTTGCAAAGCCGCGCACCCTGATGGCGTCAAAGCGGGAGTCGACGGCGACGCTATTGCTGGCAACGCCGGGCGAATAGTGCACCGCCTCGTTCAGCGTCTGTGCGTTCTGCGCTCTGATCTGATCTCGGCTGATGACCGAGATGGCCTGTGGCGTTTCGAGAAGCGGCGTGTCGGTCTTGGTCGCCGTGGCGCTCTGGTGGGCGACAAAGCCCTTGACCGGGCCGGTCGCCGTCTCCGGACGCGCGCCCTGCACCACCACCGGGGCGAGCTGGACGGCATCCGCCGGCTGGCCGGCGGCGGCCGTGGCCTTTTGCAGAGTGACAGTGGTCGCGTTGGTGAAGCGATAGCTGAGGCCGGTCCCCGCCAGCAGCCGGGTCAGCGCATCCTGAGGCGAGAGCGTCCCGCGCGCACCGGGCGAGGAGACATTGCGCGCCAGGGTGGCGTCGAAGAAGAGCTGGATGCCCGTCGCTTCGCTGAAGCGCAGCAGCGCCGACGCCAGCGGCTGCGGCCCGATGTCGAAGACTTGCGTCGCCATCCCGGCCGGCGCCGAATCGGACACCGTATCTGCCCGGGCGACAAACGGAGCTGCCATCGCAAAGCAAATGGCCGCAGCTCCCACACACGCCACGTGGGCGACTCTCTCCACCGAACCCATGCTTGATCCCTTTCGATCCTAGGACGGATCAGGGCGGAAAGAGCATGAGGCCGGTTGCGAATTTCTTTGCGGCCGGTGGGGCCTCAATCCCTGGGTGACAGGACGATCAGGAAATCGGTGAACCGATGCACGCGGACGGGCAGCGTCCGGGCGATGGTGGCCAGCGCGGCGTCGGTCTGCCGGACGTCGAACACAGCCGTCACCGGCATAGCGCGCAGCCGTGCATCGGTGAGGACGATGCGGCCGCCACGGCAGCGCTCGAGATCGGCGATCACCTCGCCAAGCGGCGCATCCTCGAAGATCAGGCGGTCGTGCCGCCAGGCTTCGACCTTGCGCAAGTTGGCCGCCTGCGCCGGTTCGATCCGCGCCGCGGTGTAATGCACGACCTGTCCCTGCTCGACGATCATGCCCGGGATTCCGCCGATAGAGATGGAGACGCGATGCATCGACACCGCCACAATCACCGCCGTTTCGGCGAGCTTGATATCGAAGGCCGTGCCAAGAGCCCTGACGCGGCCGGCGCCGGCCTCGACCAGGAAGGGCCGCGCTTCGGGTACCACGTTGAAAAAAGCTTCGCCCGCCACCAGCCGGAGGAGGCGGCTCTTGGCATTGAAGGAAACCGACAGGGCGCTGGCGCCCGCCAGTTCAACGGTCGAGCCGTCTTCGAGACCGATCGTGCGGCGCTCGCCGGCTGCGGTGCGGAAATCGGCCAGAAGATCGGAGCGAAGGAGCAATGTGCCAACGGGAATCGCGACAGTGCCCACGGTCGCGGCCTGCAGCCAGCGACGCCGGTTCCAGGAGCGCCGGACCGGCGATGACGCCTGACCTTGCAACGCCGGGGCCAGGATGTCGGCGTGCCTCCAGGTCTCCTGCGCCCGCCGCCACGCCGCCTCGTGTGCCGGATCGGCACTCCGCCACAGATCGAAGGCACGGCGGTCGGCCTCTTTGGCGGACGGATCGCGCAGCACAACCAGCCAGCGCAAGGCCTCCTCGATCAACGGGTCCCGGACTTGATCCGACATGATGCTCCGCGGCGGTCGGTCCGCCGATCGTGTCTTCCTTATCCGTTAGACGCGCCAGAGGCGACCCGGCGTGAATCGGTAACGACTATTTGTCCGGCGCCATCTCCCGCTCGATGGCTGCCAGTGCATGGACCATATGGGTCACCACCGTATTGCGGCTGATGCCGAGGCGTTGGCCGACCTCGGCCAGGCTCAGCCCCTCGAACTTGCCCAGGATGAAGACCTCGCGACAGCGCGGCGAGAGCCGGTCGACCACCCGCAAGAGACGCGCGAATTCGCTGCGATAGAGGGCGACGTTCTCCGGCGACGGCTGGCGGTCGGCCACCGCCTCGACGACCTCGGCCGCAGCCTGCAGTTCGACGCGATGGCCGACGTGACGCTGATGGTCGAGGGCGAGGTTGGAGGCGATCGAGAACAGATAGCCGCGGGGATTGTCGATCGCGGCGGCCGTGCCCTGGGCGTTGGCCGCCCGCAGCCACGTTTCCTGCGTCAGATCCTCGGCCAGCGCTGCATTGCCGAGCCGCCGCTGCAGGAAGCGCAGCAGGGCCGCCCGATGTTCGGCGAAGCTGGACAGCAGACTGCGGTTGTCGGCCATGGGGCTCCGTTGGACGATCCCATGGCCTTAGCGTTATTGAGAATGATTCGCAAGCCTGCCTGGGCCTTCGCACCATGCGCATCAAAGTGCGTTCGTTCGCGCGACCGATCCCCCGAGGCGACGCCGGGAGATCCTTTGCGATGATGATCAAAGGCCGTCAAAGACCGCCACCCGTTCGACGCGTGCGGCCTTTGATGAAGGACCGCTGAGAAACGCCCGTTTCAGCGCCGCCCTCCCAAAGGCCGCCAAGGTCCGAGAGCTGGCCGTTTCCAATGTTCCCGCCGGAAAGACACTCCACTCATGGGAGAAGAACGGTGGCATTGTTTACGATAAATTGTGGGGGCTGGAGCACGCCATGGCCTCCAATGAACACGGGGAAATTGTGAAACCGATCGGCACGCGAGCGCCACACCGCCAATGTCCTGTGCGTGCAGCGTTCTGTCCGGCATCGGCGTACATCAAGTGGGAAGCTGGCGGCGGCAGTTGATGGTGCGTCTCCGTGCCGCCAATCCCGGAAAGGTCGGTGCCGCGATATTCGCGCTTGCACTGGGCTTTCGTCTTTTGATGATGCTCTGGCTTTCGCTTCCCGCCGCCGAGGGCGTCGACGAAAGCGAATACGTCGCGCTTGGCCAGAATCTTCGCCTCCATGGAAGTTTCTCCTTCGGCGCTCCGCACGGATGGGGACAACACGGTGAACTGAACGCGCCCGGGCCGTTCGTTCCCACCGCCGCACGACCTCCGCTTTACCCGCTCCTCATCGCGAGCCTTTGGTGGGGCGATGAGCCGCCGTTCCTGGCCCTCCGCCTGGCTCAGGCCGTGCTCGGTGCGTTGGTCGCCTGGCTTGTCTACGCCCTCGCTCTGAACGTGGCCGGGGCCGGGGTGGCGGTTGTTGCCGGGCTGGGCATGGCGCTGGCGCCGACCAGCTCGGCGCTTGCCTTGATTGCCCTGTCGGAGACGCTGTTCACCGCTCTCTTCGCAGGCTGCCTGTGGCTTTGGGGCGAGAAGCGGGGGCTTCTGTCCGGGCTGTTGCTCGGCGCGGCGACGCTGGTGCGCCCGATCACCTTGGTTCTGGTGCCACTGGTCGGTTGTGCCGGGCTGATGAGCAAGTTCAACCGAGCGGTTCATCTCCGGATCGCGTTGGCGGCCATGCTGGTCATCGTCCCGTGGACGATCCGGAATGCCGTAACCCAGCATGCCTTCATTCCGGTCGCGACCTATGGATGGGGAAGCCTGCTGTTCTATTCCACCGTGTACGTTCCCTATGGCAGTGGAAATCCGTTTCCTGTCTGGTTCGACGACAAGGATTCCCAGGCGATCCTGGCGAGCTCCCCCACGATCGAGCTTGCCGAGCGCCGCTTCGGCGCCGCTGCGCTGGCGCGGATAGAAGCCGACCCCGGCCGCTACGTCTGGAGTCGGGTGAAGGAATTTCCCCGCAACTTCCTGGATCACGGGACGACCTTCATGTCCGCGATTCCGCTGCCCACGGCGATGGTCAAAAGCCTGTTCGCGGGATTGAGCGCGGTCTTTGTCCTGTTGTCCGCTTGCGGCCTCTATCTGTCCCGCCAGAACTGGAGACGGACCTACTTCATTGCTCTCGCTCCGCTCATTCTTGCCGCGCTGCAGTTTGTCGGCACGGCCAACGTGCGTTACAGCCTCCCCCTCGTGCCGCCGCTGATGGTCTTCGCCGCCATGGCCGTTTGGCGGGTGAAGGGGGTGCTGCTGCCGAAAACGAACCTGGCCGAATCGCGGTCGACGCCGATGACCTGACCTGGTCGGGAGCGCGTGTCGTGGAATTCGATTGCCCGTGATGGGCTCCGACCCGGGCCTGCCGCAGCTCAGGCGTGGGGAAGGCGGCAGCACATCCGGATGGTCGTCGAGGACTGGCACACATCCCGACTCCGTGCCATCCGGCGGAGACACCAAGGGGTGTTCGCGATGCCGATCAAAGGCCGCCAGCGCCGCCAAAGATCGCCACCCGTTCGATGTTGACGGTCTTTGGCGACCGACCACTGGAACCATTTCAGCGGCGCTCTTCCAAGGGCCGCCTCCCGCGTCTACGCCACCGCGAGCATCGCTTCCGGCGTATCGTTGATCGTGGTGCGGCGCAGTTCGCGGCGTTCGCCGAGGTCGAAGCGGCGGCCGCGATGAAGCGTGGCGCGGTTGTCCCAGATCACGAGGTCTCCGACCTCCCATCGGTGCGTATAGACGCGCTCGCGCTCGGTTGCATGCTCGATCAGGTCGGACATCAGCAGCCGCGACTCGGCAGTGCTCATGCCGATGATCTGGCGGGCATGGACGCCGACGAACAGCACCTTGCGGCCAGAGCCGGGATGGGTGTCGACGATCGGCCACACCGCCGGCGGCATCAGCTTCTTCTGCTCGTCGGTGTAGGCGTCGTCGCCCAGCAGGATGCGGGTGTGCAGCGCATAGTGCTCGGCGCTGAGAGGTTCGACGATCGCGCGAGTCCGGGCATCCAGCGCATCGTAGGCCGCGCGCAGATCGGCGAACTGGGTCTCGCCGCCCCAGCTCGGGAGCACCAGCGCGTGCAGCATCGAATAGGCGGCGCGCGGATTCATGAACGAGCTGTCGCTGTGCCAGAGCTGGTTGGCGAAGTTGGAGAGGTTCTTGGGCGAATCGGGCTTCTGGACCGCGCCGTCCATGCCGACATTGGAGATGTCGATCAGCCGTTCGTCCTCCAGCCGCTCGGGCCGCTTGAACACCCGCTTCAGCCCGATATCGAGCGGACCGAAGGTGGTCGCGAACCGGATCTGCTGCTCCGCCGTCAGCGGCTGGCCGCGCCACACCAGGACGGCGTACCTGTTCATCGCCGCGTTGATCGCGCAGGCGTCGGCCCGCGTGATCGGCCGGGTGAGATCGAGTCCGCTCGCCTCGGCGGCGAACACCGGATGCAAAGGCTTCAATTCGAGCGTCATGATCTCGAGCTCTCCTTTGGACGCGACGCGCGCGGCAACGGGTGGCCGCAGCGTAGCTCGACGCCTTCGCCACCGCATTACCGGAGTCACCGCCACGGGCGGCTTGAGGAGATGAAGCTGCCGGACTCCGGCCGCTCACCGGACGACCAGGGTGGATGAAGCGGCTAATGTGTATCCGCGTCCCGACCTGTGTCATCCCGATGCAACGCCGAGGGATCTTTCTTCAAGGATCGCAAGGCCGTCAAAGACCGTACGCCATTCGATGGTGAAGACATGCCCCGGCACGGGCGCCTAGCGAAGCGTGTATTCGAAGCCGCCGTCGTCGCGGCCGTTGTTCGCTTTGGTGCGCAGGAGGCGGCGCGGTGCCCTGGAGTCGGGCGGCTTCACCGTCGACATCACGAGCCGCGGCACGGCGCCGAAGGCGAGGCTGCCGGCGACGCGATCGAGCGGGTCGCGGCCGCTCGAGTTCTTAGCGAGATGCGTGATGCCCAGCACCGCGCAGTCGACCTTCCGGGTGAAATCGACCACCGGTTGTAGCCGCGCCGCGTCTCGCTGTTCTTGTAGCGGTCGCCGGTGATGGCGGAGACCACCGTTCAGCCCTTCGATCAGTCGCCCCAGCTCTTGTGTTCGCATCCCCAGGATATGCGGAAGTTGGGAAGCGGCGTGGCAAGAGAAAACGAACGCACCCTATTCAAGTGAGCGGCCCCAACCGAGGCCCGTTGGCCACCGATCCGCCACGCGTTTGACCTTGCTCGCACACAGAGTGAGAGAAGGATTGCGCGTTATGGTTGCCCAACATTCAAGTTGTTCGTGGGGGAAACCATTATGCTTTTAGGAAAAGCTTTGTCGGCGGGCGTCGTGTTGAGTGGTGTCTTGAGTCTTGGGGCGTGTGCCGGCCGTGCGCCCAACCCTGTCGCCGTGGTCCAGCCGCAGGACCGTTACATGGATTGCACCGCCATCCAGGCCGAATCGAGGGCCAATGCCGACAAGCTCACCGAGCTCGGCAAGGAGGATGGCGGGAAGGTCGCGCAGAACGTGGCGGCCGGCGTTGCCGGCGTGTTCATTCCGGTGCTGTGGTTCGCGATGGATTTTCAGAACGCGAGCGGCAAGGAGGCCCAGGCCCTCAATGCCCGCCAGCAGTATCTCGGCACGCTGGCCGAACAGCGCTGCGCTCCCATCGGGGCGCCTATCGGCGCTGGCCCGGTGCAGGCGACGTCGCCGCAACCGGTGTCCGCAACAGCCGACGCCTCCAAAACCTAGAGGGCGGTGAATTACGCTTTCCCAGCGACGCCGGGGATGTGATCCGAAGGGTCGGGGGGTCATCGGCATCGAAGCTGATATCCCCGACCTTCCACCTGCTTTGCGGGCACCTCCCCATCGCGGCTTCCGCGCTGGGGAGGCACAGCCCTCTCAACTTCAGCGGACCTTGCGCTAGGCGTGACCGACAGGGCCGCCGGGAATGCCGGGCACCTGGCCGCCAGTGGCCTCGACCTGCTGGCGATAGAGCGCCACGAAGTCGACCGGCGCGATGTTGAGCGGCGGGAAGCCGGCCTCGCGCGTGACATTGGCGACGATGGCGCGGGCGAACGGGAACAGCAGCCGCGGTGTCTCGATCAGCAGCAGCGGCCCGACCGCCTCCTGCGGCACCTCGCCCAGGCTGACCGTGCCGGCATAGACCAGCTCGAGCACGAACAGGGGCTCCTTCTCCGGGGTATGGGCGCTGGCCTCCAGGGTCAGCGTCACCTCGAAGGTCTTGGCCTCGAACTGGCGGGTCGCCACGTTGACGTTGAGCGAGAGCTGCGGCTGTTTCTGCTCGATCAGGCTTTGCGGCGCGCGCGGGTTCTCGAAGCTGAGATCCTTGATGTATTGCCCGTGCAGGGTGAGGGGGCTGGCCTGCAGCTGGGGGGCGGCATCGGGGCCGGGGGGCGGCGTCGGAGTGTCGGTCATCCTGTTGCTTTCGCTCGAAATTGTCTCACTGGTGGGGCTGGCGGGCGGTACCATGCAAGGCTGCGCTGCACAAGGCGCAGGCAGTGTCAGCCGGCAGGCAATTGCCAAGCCGACGGGCGGGCGCGATGATAAATATCCCTGTTTTCGACGTGGTACAGGATGAACGGCTCGAGATTGCGTCCGCTTGTGGGAATTACTGCCTGTCTGAAGGAGAATGGCCGGGGCGGCTGGGTCCACAGCGTGGGCGACAAGTACGTGCAGGCGGCCATTCGCGCGGTTGGCGGCCTGCCGGTTCTGATCCCTGCCTTCGGGCAGGAATTCGCCGAGGATCGGGCCATGACCGAGGCGCTCGACCGCCTCCTCGACATGCTCGACGGCGTCCTGCTGACCGGCAGCCCGTCCAATGTCGAACCGCACCATTATGGCGGCGAGCCGAGCCGCGACGGGACCGCGCACGACGCGGCGCGCGACGCCACGACGCTGCCCCTGATCCGTCGGGCCGTCGACCATGCCGTGCCGCTGTTCGCGATCTGCCGCGGCGCCCAGGAGGTGAACGTGGCGATGGGCGGATCGCTGCACCAGCTCGTGCATGAGGTCGAGGGGCGCCGCGACCATCGCTCGCCGAAGTCGCCCGACATCGATGTGAACTATGCCCCCGCCCATGACGTCGAGATCGTCGAAGGCGGCCTGCTGCAGCGCCTGCTGGGCGAGCGGCGGGTGACGGTGAATTCGCTGCATGCCCAGGGGGTCGACCGGCTGGCGCCCTGCGCGCGGCTCGAAGCCGTCGCCGACGACGGCCAGGTGGAGGCCTTCAGCCTGCCCGATGCGCCGGCCTTCGCGCTGGCGCTGCAGTGGCATCCCGAGCATCGCGCGCTGCAGAATCCCGTGTCGATGAAGCTGTTCGATGCCTTTGCCGCGGCCTGCCGGGCGCGCGCCGCCGCGCGGCTGGGTCTGCCGTTGCGCGCCGCCGCCGAATAGGTGCTCCATGGACGGTCGCTCCACGCGCAACAACGCCCGCCGCGACTTCTATGACCGCATCGGCGGCCTCTCGATGGCGCCGCTCTGGGAGTCGCTGCACCAGCTCGTGCCGCCGCAGCCTGCCCCCAAGTACGTGCCCGCGGCGTGGGACTACGACAAGGTCCGGCCGTTCCTGATGGAATCGGGCACGCTGATCACCGCCAAGGAAGCGGTGCGGCGCGTGCTGATCCTGGAGAACCCGGCGATGCCGGGCAGCTCGTGCATCACGCCCACGCTCTATGCCGGCCTGCAGCTCATCCTGCCGGGCGAGATCGCGCCCAGCCATCGCCACACCCAGTCGGCGCTGCGCTTCATCGTCGAGGGCGAGGGCGCCTACACCGCCGTCGACGGCGAACGCACCATCATGCGCGAGGGCGATTTCGTCATCACGCCGACCTGGACCTGGCACGACCACGGCAACGACTCGCAGAAGCCGATGGTCTGGCTCGACGGACTCGACATCCCGCTGGTGGCGATGTTCAACGCCGGCTTTGCCGAGAACGGCGCCGAGGACGAGCAGGCGGTGACGGCGCCGGTCGGCACGTCGGACGCCAGGTTCGCCAGCGGCCTCTTGCCTGTCGACTGGACGCCGCAACGGCAGACCTCGCCGATCTTCAACTATCCCTATGCGCGCACGCGCGAGGCGCTGGCGGGCCTCGCCAAGGCCGGCCCTCCTGATGCCTGCCACGGCTACAAGCTACGCTACGTCAATCCGGCCAGCGGCGGCGCGCCGATCGCCACCATGGGCACCTTCATGCAGCTCCTGCCCAAGGGCTTTGCGGCCCAGCCCTACCGCAGCACCGACGGCACCGTGTTCTCGGTCGTCGAGGGCGAGGGCGAGAGCACGATCGGCGACAGGACCTTCGCCTGGAAGAAGCGCGACCATTTCGTCGTGCCGAGCTGGGCCAGGGTCGTGCACAAGGCCAGGAGCGACGCCGTGCTCTTCTCCTTCTCCGACCGCCCGGTGCAGGAGCGCCTCGATCTCTGGCGCGAGGATCGCGGCGGCCGCTAGAGAATCGCCTCGTCCCGAGGAGCCGCGCAGCGACCGGCTCGAAGGATGACAAGATATACGGTGTTTGCTCCACCCTTCGAGACGCCGTGCTTCGTACGGCCTCGGGGTGAGGGTGAGTCGATTCCACTGTTGCTGAAAAAGCCTTGGCTAAACGATCTCGACCGAGCGCGCCTGTTCAAGGGAGCGCCGCGTTGCTGTCGAAAGCACCAGCGCCTCGATCGCACGATCTGCATCGCACAGGCCTGGGTCGGCGCGGCCGCGGATGCAATCCACGAAGCGCTGCAGCTCGACCTCGTAGGGGTTCTGTCCCGGCAACGGTATCGACCGCGCCGGGTCCTTCCCCTCGACAATGGTGAAGCCGGTGGTGGGTGGAATCCTGTCGAAGACGGCCTGATGCTCAAAGGTTGCACGGTCGAACAACGCGCGGAAGCCGGCGGTGAAGGCAAAGCCCGGCGGCATCAAGCCGCTGGCGAGAACGGTGGCGTGTCGGCCATCGTCGTAGCTCAGCAGGGCCGAGATTTCTCCGGGCGCACGTTGATCTGTTCGCACCGCGCTCGCCGACAGGCGGTTGGGTGGGCCCATCAACCACTGGAGGAAGTCGAAGTCGAACGTCATGAGCTCGATCGAGGGTTCGCTGTAGTGCGCCTTGTGGTCGGGCGCATCGGGGTGGAGGTAGGAGCCGAGCCGCCAGGTCGTGACGCTCAGCAGCTTTCCATGCACACCTGACGCCGCCACGTCCTTGATGTGCCGGTAGGCGCCTAACGCGCGCATGAGAAGTCCGACTTGCAGCAGGCGGTCGCCCCGCCGCGCCGCATCGCGCATCCGCCGCGCCTCGTCCAATTGCAGCGCCAGCGGCGTTTCGCAGAAGACATGCTTGCCGGCATTCAACGCGGCGACCACGAAGTCGCCATGGATCGCGCTCGGTAGACAGACATCGATGGCGTCGATGCCCGAATGTCGGATCAGCGCCTCGGCGTCGGTGAAAGGCTCAGCCTTGCAGAGAGCCGCCGCAGCGCGGGCGCGCGCCGGGTCGCGGGCGAAGACGCCGACGACAGACACGTCGGGCAGGCCGGCATAGGCTGCCGCATGCGTCGTGCCCATGGCCCCGGCGCCCAGGATGCCGATCCGGATCGGCGTATCAACCAAGCCAGCCCACCTCTTTCACCTGATCGCGGAAGGTCTTACTCACCGGCACCTTTAAGCCGTTGCGCAACGTCAGCACAGGCTTGCCGGGGTTGCGTTCCACCGATGCGACAGCGCCCTCGGCAACCCACCATGAGCGATGGACCTGCCGGCCGGGCCCAACTCGGCGATGGCGTCGCGCAGGCGCAGAAGGATGAGGTCGCTGCCGAGCGTGGTATGGATGCGCAGGTAATGATCCTCCATTTCGAGCGCCAGCAGGTCGCGTCCCAGTGCAGGCGGAATGCGACGAAAGAAATCGGAGGCGCCGCCTACTGTCTCCGGTGCCGAGGCGGTCGCCACACGTGCGCGTTCGCTATCGGCCTCGGCGTGACGGTATCGGTCGACGAACAGACCGATCACGATCGATAGGATCACGGTCATGAACGCTGCCTGGGGAAAGATCTCCCAAGCCACGAACAGCGGGATCGGTCGCACCATCCATGAATAGAGCGCGATGATCTCGATGGTGCCGGGGATGGAGACCAGGATGCCGACAAGGATGCGGCCGACCAGCGGCGGCCGGCGGTTGATTATCTCGATGCGGCGAAACAGGGCGTTGAGTCCCACCACCTGCAGCCAGAACAGTATGCAGACGGCGCCGAAGTAGCCGACCCGGGTGGGGAGCCGCATATCGGCGTAGCTGCCGAAAGGACCGGCCACGGCGAATACCACGACGATGCCCGCGATCCAGCGCAGCTGGTAGGGCAGGGTCCGCAGGAACGTCGTTTGACGCATCGTGAACGATGATTGCCGGCAGCTGGCGAAAAAGGCCAGCGAATCCACGCAAGGGCAATGGATCTCGCGCCGTCCATCATCGACGTTGGCGGCCCGATCAACCCCCTCCCGGGTGTCATCATGCCGTCACTTTTCGAGATCGTCGCCCATACGCCGCTCTGGGTGTGGTTCGTCATGGCCCTGGTCGTTTGGCTCGGCCCGCAAGGGCTGCGTCCGCGAATTGTGCCGATCTGGCGTCCGGCGCTTCTGCCGATGGTCGGCTTGGCCCTGTCGCTGTCGGGCGTCGCGCAGGCTCTGCATCCCGGCCTCGCGTTGGCCGGCTGGAGCGCAGCGTTTGTGCTGGCACTGCCGCTGGGACATGCCATTGGATGCCGCCGACCGGTCCGCCGCCGTCCCGACGGGCGGCTGGAAATCGCCGGCGGATGGTTCGCCTTGATCTTCGGCGTTTCGATCTTCGCCGTGCGCTATGCGCTGGGCGTGCTGTTCGGCGTGGCGCCGGCTCTGGCCCACCAGCCGCTCTGGATCTGTCTGTCGGCGGCGGTCGGAGGCTTCGTCTCGGGCATCGGCGTCGGCTGGTTCTCCGGCCTGCTCATGCAAGCCCGTCAGTCCCTCACGCCAGCGGAGTGAACCGTGCGCCGGCGACGGGCTTGCACTCAGGACGTCCGGCGTTGCGCCGCCACCGAGCCCGCACATTCGTCGGTGTTCATCAGCCGGCGCAGCTTGAGGTCGTAGGCGTCGGCGTAGTCGGCCCGGTCGTTCGACAGATAGACGAACAGGCTGCAGGCATCGGACTGGTAACGCAGGACGCGCGTGGCGGCGTCCTTGCGATCGAGCGCCGGCAGGCCAAAGGTCGCGCGAAGCTGCTGGATGTCCATGCCCTTGATCTGGCTCACCGGGATCGGCCGCCCGGCGTTGGCCGATCGGAACGTGCCCAGATCGTTGCTGGATAGAGAATATTGCGGGGTCGGTTCCGTGACGCAGCCACCCAAGGAAAGGGCAGCAGCGGCCAGAGGCCAGAAGGCAAGTTTCATGAACCTCATCTTACCGTGACCCGGCCGGTGGATTGAAGGGTCGGCCCGGCGCCGGAGGTGGCGTGAGCGTTTGTGCCACATGCACCATCGCCGCCGTGCCGACGACCGGCACGATCAGGTTCACGATCGGGATGGTGCCCAGGAAGACGATGACGATCCCGGTGCCCCACAGGATGCCGGCGTTGGCGCGCCGCCAGGCCTTGACCTCGGCCGGATCCATGCGCCGCAGCGCCACCTGCTCGTAGTAAAGACGTCCGGTCAGCCAGCCGTTCAGCGCATAGAACAGGATTGCGCCGGTGCCGAAGAACAGCAGCGCGACGAGGTAGGGGACCAGCAGCACGAGGTTGAGGAAGATCACCGCGACCAGGAACACCAGGCCGGTCCAGATCGCCGTCCAGACCGGAATGCCGCGCGCCTTGCCGAGCCTGGGATAGTGCGCGCTTTCCACGATGTCGGCGATGCGCTCGATGAAGACCGAGATCACGACGCCGAAGCTCGCCGGAAACAGCATCAGCGCCAGCACCAGGACCGCCGCGCCGCCCAGCCAGTGGACCGCGCTGTTGACCCAGTCCCATTGGAAGGTGACGAACGATTGCAACGCCCACCAGGCGACGCCCACGATCGCCGCCTGCAACAGGAGCGAGAGCAGCAGCGACTGCCAGATGACGCTCCGCAGCCGCGGATCGCCCAATTGCTGGATGGCGAGTTCGAAGGCGCGGATCACCTGTCCCGAGCCCGCAGGGCGAGGGACCCTTGCGAAACGGGAAGAATCCCTCGCTTTGCTCGGGATGACACGATCATTGGGCGCCGACGATTCCCGCCGCTTTCAGTTCGCCGATCTCCTTGGTCGAGAAGCCGCGCTCGCCCAGCACCTCATCGGTGTGCTGCCCGCGCCGGGCGGCCGGGCCCTTCACGCCTTCCTTGGTGCGTGAGAAACGCGGCGCCGCGGCGGGCTGCGGGAAGCCCGAGACGTCGACATAGGCGTTCCGCGCCTTGGCATGCGGATGCTGCGAGGCTTCCTTCATGGTGAGCACGGGCGCGAAGCAGATGTCGCTGCCTTCCATGATCGCGCACCATTCGTCGCGCGTCTTGGTCTTGAAGATCTGCGCCAGCCGGCTCTTGAGCTGCGCCCACGCGTTGCGATCCATCTGCGCCGGCAGCGACTCGCCCTTCAGGCCCGTCTTCTCGAGCAGCAGGTCGTAGAACTGAGGTTCGATCGAGCCCACCGAGACGAACTTGCCGTCCTTGGTTTCGTAGGTGCCGTAAAAGTGCGAACCGCCGTCGAGCAAGTTGGAGCCGCGCTCGTTGTCGTTCCATAGGCCCGCGCCCGCCATGCCGTAGATGCCGCCCAGCAACAACGCCGCGCCGTCGACCATCGCCGCGTCGACCACTTGGCCCTTGCCCGAACGTTGTGCCTCGAGAAGGCCGCACACCATGCCGAAGGCCAGCAGCATGCCGCCGCCGCCGAAATCGCCCACCAGGTTGAGCGGCGGTATCGGCTTCTCCTGGGGCCCGATCGCATGCAGCGCGCCGGTGAGCGCGATGTAGTTGATGTCATGGCCGGCCGCCTTGGCGAGCGGGCCCTCCTGGCCCCAGCCGGTCATGCGGCCATAGACCAGTCGGGGATTGCGCTTGAGGCAGACATCCGGTCCGACGCCCAGCCGCTCGGCGACGCCGGGACGGAACGGCTCGGTGACTCCGTCGGCCTTGTCGATCAGGCGCAGCGCCACCTCGATGCCTTCCTTCTTCTGGAGGTCGATCGAGATCGAGCGGCGGCTGCGATTGTGCACGGCATATTTGGGATCGGCGAGGCGATCCATGACGTGGCTCTTGGTGCGATCGATGCGGATCACATCGGCGCCCATGTCACCCAGCATCATGGAGCACATCGGGCCGGGGCCGATCCCGGCCAGTTCCACGATCGTCAATCCCGAGAGCGGACCCGCCATGACTTTCCTCCTGCGAAACTGGAAGTCGCTGCCAGGAAGAGCTTTCGATGGCTCGTGGCCTCAAGTCAATGCAGGAGGTGGCGGGAGAAGAAGGCCTCGACCCGCTGCACGGCATCAGCATGGGCGGCCGGATCCTCGCCGGTGATCGGCACCACGCCGGCGCGGGTGGTGTAGGCCTTGAGTTCGCGGCGTTTCGCTCCGGGCCAGTCGAAATCGTGATAGGCGCCGGGATAGGCATGGAAATCGACCGGCGCGCCCCGGGCGGTGGCGCGCTCTGCAACCTGCAGGCATGGTGTGGCGGGCGTCCAGACATCGCGTTCGCCGACCAGGATCAGGAGCGGAATCGCACTGGCCCAATCGGCGCCGAGCCGTTGCTCGCTGCACGAGCCGGGATAGAAGGCGATGGCCGCCGCGAAGTCCGGGCCGGCAAGCGTCCGCCGTAGCGGGTTGGTCCTGTCGACGGCGAACAAGGTCGCGCCTCCGCCATTCGACCAGCCGAGAAGTCCGATCCGATCGCCCCGGATCGACGGCAGGCTCTGCAAATAGGCCAACGCGCCATAGGCGTCCGCCGGACGACGCTTGTAGAGCCCCGGCTTGAAGCTCGAGGGCGAACAGATCTGGCCTGAGCCGCGCGGCGTGAGGCTGTCGACCATCAGTACGGCGATGCCCATTCCGTTGAGCTTGTCGGCCCAGTCCCGCTCGCGCGACACGATCCTGTGGCTGATGCTGGAAATCAGGCCGCCGCATCCATGCAGAAAGACGACGGCAGGAACGGCGTCCGTTGTTGCGCGGGGGTGGAAGAGATATCCGTCGAGCTGCGTGGCCGGCGAAGTCGTGTCGCCATCGAGCGAGGCGAAATGAACCTTCTCCTGTGCGACCGCATGACCGGACGTCGCGGCTAGCAGGCAAAGGCAAAACGCAAGCAGGGTTCGCATGTCGCGGCACAGTAGCCGATCCGCTGGGAGCGGTCTAAAGTCCGCGCCGCCGCGAGAAGGGTCGGAGGAAGCGTATGGGATTGGGCGGGTTTGTGACGTCGGCGATGCTTGCGCTCATCGTTGCCGGATCGGCACTGGCGCAGCAGGCGTCGCCGCCCGCCGCCGCTCCGCCCCGGGAATACAATCAGCAATTCCTCGTGCCGGGCTCGTCGTTCCACGGCGTGCACGGCCTTGCCTTCAACAAGGACGACCAGCTTCTTGCCGGCTCCGTGATCGGCCAGACACTTTATCATGTGCAGGTCGATTCCGGCGAAGTCGACCGTGTGGTCGAGCCGCCGGCCGGCATGGCCGACGACATCGCCTTTGCCGACGACGGCACGATGGCCTGGACGGCCTTCCTCATGGGCAAGGTCTATGTCCGCCGTCCCAACGGCAAGATCATCGAGGTCGCCAACGGCCTTTCGGGGCCGAACGGCATCGGCTTCACCAAGGACGGTCGGCTGTTCGTCTCGGAGGTGTTCCTGGGCGACGCGCTCTACGAGATCGACCTCAAGAACATCGACAAGCCGGACTTCAAGTCGCTCGGCGTCAAGGACTTGCGGCGGGTCGCCGAGAAGCTGGGCGGGCTGAACGGCTTCGAGATCCGCCGCGACGATGGCTTCCTCTACGGGCCGCTGTGGTTCAAGGGCCAGGCCGTGAAGATCAATATCGAGACCGGTGCGGTCGAGGTCATCGCCTCCGGCTTCACCACGCCCGCCGCCGCCAACATCGATCCGCAGAATCGCGACAACCTTTTCGTCGCCGACACCGGCACGGGGAATATCTGGAGCGTGAGCCTCACCAGCAAGGCCAAGAAGCTGGTGGCGACGTTGAAGCCGGGTCTCGACAATCTCGCGTTCGATTCCCGCGGTCGGCTGTTCGTGAGCTCGATGACGGACAATGCGATCTATCTTGTCGACAAGCAGACCGGCGCAGCGAAGACGATCGTCGAAGGCAAGCTTGCGGTCCCCGCCGACATCGCCGTTGTCAGCGAGGGCAGCAAGGAGACGGTGCATGTCGCCGATGTGTTCAGCTACCGCACAGTCGACGGCGCGACCGGCGCAGTGAGCGACGTGCTGCGCGTACACGGCGACACCCATTCCTATCCGATCGGCATTTCCGTGGGGCCGCGCAACGTGCTGCTGTCGAGCTGGTTCTCGGGCACCGTGCAGAAGGTCGACCGCAAGAGCGGCAAGCTCGTGGCCACGTTCGGCGACTTCGCCCAGCCGGTCGATGCGATCGAGGGCAACGACGGCACGCTCTACGTCGCCGAGCTGGGCAGCGGCAACCTGGTCAAGGTGAGCCCCGACGGCAAGACGCGCAGCACCTTCGCCAAGGATCTGCGCGCACCGGTCGCGATGGCGCAGGGCCAGAACAACGTAGTCTACATCACGGAGATCTCGGCGGGCGCGGTGACCCAGATCGACCTGGCCTCGGGGGCACGCAAGGTGGTGGCCGACGGCTTGTCGGCGCCGGAAGGGATCGATGTCGGGCCGGACAACAAACTCTATGTCGCCGAGGTCGGCCAGAAGCGCATCGTGGCGATCGATCCGGCGTCAGGCGCCAAGACCGTGATCGCCTCCAATCTCGATATCGGCCTGCCAACCTATCCCGGCGGACCGCCCGCCCTGGTGCCGACCGGGGTCGCAGTCGCCAAGTCGGGCGCCATCTATGTGAGCTCCGACGTCCGCAACGCACTCTACAAGCTGACGCCGCCTCCGCCCGAAAAGTGAAAGGCCCTCAATGCCCGGCATCCCCTTCATCAAGGACTTCAAGTTCGACTACGGCACGGCGATGGAAGTGACGCCGCGCGTCCGCCGCGTGGTCGCCCGCAATCCCAATCCCTTCACCTTCAAGGGCACCGGCACCTACATTATCGGCCACGGCAAGGTCGGTGTCGTCGACCCCGGACCGGACCAGCAGGACCATGTCGACGCCGTGCTGCGCGCGGTGCGCGGTGAGACGGTGACCCACATCTTCGTCACCCACACCCATATGGATCACGTCCCGGCGACGCCGGCGCTCGCCAAGGCGACCGGCGCCAAGGTCTATTCCTACGGCCCGCATCCGCGGCCGCCGGCCGGCGAGCATGCCGAGGAGGCGGGCGACCTCTCCTTTGCGCCCGACATCAAGCTCAACGACGGAGACGTCGTGCAGGGCGATGGTTGGAACGTCGAGGCGATCCACACGCCCGGCCACATCTCCAATCATCTCTGCTTTGCCCTTCGCGAGGACAACGTGCTGCTGTCGGGCGATCACGTGATGGGCTGGTCGACGGCGGTGATTTCGCCGCCCGACGGCAACATGGCCGACTATTTCACGAGCCTGCGCAAGCTCCTGCCGCGCGGGGAGGCGCTCTACATTCCGACCCATGGCGCGGAGATCCGCAATCCGCGGCCGTTCGTCGAGGCCTATATCGAGCATCGCCTGGGACGCGAGGCGCAGATCATGGCGCGATTGAAGGAGGGTCCACAGACCATCCCGCAGATGGTGGCCAAGAACTATGCCGACACGCCGCTCCATCTCCACGCCGCGGCCGGCCGCTCCATGCTCGCGCACCTGATCCAGATGGTGAAGGACGGCCGGGTGAAGACCGATGACGGCCAGGCGCGGATCGACAGCGTCTACCGGCTTTAGCGCGAGGAACGCCATATGGACCTGAAACTCTCCGGCAAGACCGTCCTGGTCACCGGCGGCAGCCGCGGCATCGGCTTTGCCTGCGCCACGGCCTTCGCCGCCGAAGGCTGCGCCGTGCACATTGCGTCGCGATCGAAAGAGTCGCTCGAGAAGGCGCGCGAGGCGATCCGCGCCAGGCATAACGTGCCGGTCGAGATCCATCCGGCGGATTTCTCGAAGGGCGACACCGTACGTGGCGTGGTCGAGGCGGTGGGACATGCCGACATTCTGGTGAACAACGCCGGCGCCATCCCGCGCGGCGACATCTTTGGCATGACCGAGCCCAAATGGCGCGAGGCCTGGGAGCTCAAGGTCTTCGGTTACATCAACGCCACGCGCGCCATGCTGGACAAGATGTATGCGCGCAGGAAGGGCGTGATCGTGAACGTGATCGGGCTTGCCGGCGAAGCGTACAACTACGACTACGTCGCGGGCACCATGGCCAATGCGGGTCTGATGGCCTTCACGCGTGCCGTCGGCTCCAGGAGTGTCGATCAGGGCGTGCGTGTGGTGGCGATCAATCCGCCGGCGACGCGGACCGACCGCATGACGACGTTGCTGCGCGACCAGGCGCAGACGAAATTCGGCGATCCCGAGCGCTGGAAGGAACTCACCACCCACATGCCCTTCGGCCGCCCTGCCGAACCGGACGAGGTGGCCGACCTGGCCGTGTTCCTGGCGTCGGACCGCGCGAGCTATATCAGTGGCGTCGTCATGACCCTCGACGGCGGCCAGGCGGCACGCCACTGACCCGCTTCTGTCGTGGTGGTGTAGCCATGGAGAACCTGTCCCATAGGGCATCCTCCATTGCCTGGAAACAATGCGCCATCAAACTCCGGGATCAAACATCCAGTCGAAACGGAATAGCCCAATACCGGCAATTCCTGCGTCGATTGCCTACACGGCGACCGCGTCTAGTCGAAGCGGGTATAGGCCGATACTGCGGCGATGCTGGGCTCGCCCGACCACATGAGCCGCTCGCGCGCATTCTCGATTGTCTTGTTGTGCAAGGGGGCTGCCGGCGCGGCTTGCGCCCGGCTGATCCGAATGTCCACCTTGTCAATCGTCCGTCCAGACGCCGCAACGGCAGCTACGGTCACGAGAAGGACGGCTGCGACGGCACAAGGCGCATAGCCCCACCGCCGGCTATAACGCCAGCGTGGGAAGACGGCGACACTCGCAGTCGCCAGCAGGAGGGCGAGTCCCAAAAGCACCGCGTGCTCTCCGATCCGTTCTCGTACAAACGGCCGGGGAGCACGCGGGTTCCGCCATGATTTTGCCGCGGAAGGCGTTTCGATCAGTAGAACTTGTAGTTCAGGCCAACGCGGACCAGGTTGCCCACGCCGCTACCGGCGGTGACTGCGGTGGTGTACGGGGTCGAGAGCGACGTGTCGGGCGTGCCGAGATAGAGATACTCGAGCTTGGCGCTCCACCGGCTGTCGATGTGGCCTTCGACGCCGCCGCCGACCGTATAGGTCCAGAAGTTGTTGGCAGCGTTGAACGAACCGCTGGCGCTGTCAAAGCCGTTCAGCGTCTGGTGGCCCCACACGGCGCCGCCGGTGACGTAGGGCATCACCGAGCCGACCGGGTAGCCCACGCGCGCGCGGAAGGTCGCGAACCATGGCACGGCTTCCTGGGCGCTGATGGACGAAGGGCCGGCGCCGCCCGTCACGTTCGTGGTCTGTGTCGAGCCTTGGAAGTCGATTTCGCCGCCCAGCAGCAGGGGCCCCATCAGGTAGTTGTAGCCAGCCTGGGCGCCGCCGACGAAGCCGCTGCCGGTTCCGGTGAAGCCGCCGATGGTGTTGTTCTCGTTGATGGCGGACGATGACTGGTTCCACAGTCCACCGGCATTGAGACCGGCATAGAAGCCCTCCCAATAGGGATTGGCGGGCTGCGCTTCGGCGGCCAGCGGCGCAGCGATCGCGGCGGCCGCCACGGCGGCGATAGCGATCGAGGTTCGTAAACTCATGACACACTCCACAAGACAGTTGAGGGAGAAAGGGGTCGTCGGTGGGTGCGTGGAGTGAGCCGCCGAAAAGCGGCGCTCGAAGGGCATCAGCTTGAAGGAGAAAAGGCAGCGTCCGGCTGTGATGCGCGCGCATCAGTCGGGTGCGCGATACCGACGACACGTTGCCTCACATCCTCACATTGCTGCGAACTCCTCGTGAATCGAATGCGGCGAAAACACGCTCGGTGTTCATCCACAGTGCAGGCGGACGGTCCCGGCGATAGTCTGCGGCCTCGAAAATCCGATGTCCGATCCGCTTTCGACTGCACATGGCCTGCTGCATTCCGTCTTCGGCTTCAACGCCTTCCGCCCGGGCCAGGAAGAAATCGTGCGGGCCGTGCTCGACGGCGAGAATGTGCTGGCCGTCATGCCGACGGGCTCCGGCAAATCGCTCTGCTATCAATTGCCGGCGATCGCCCGCCCCGGCCTCACGGTGGTGGTCTCGCCGCTGATCGCGCTCATGCGCGACCAGGTCGGTGCGCTTGCCGCCGCCGGTGTCGCCGCAGGCAGCCTGAATTCGAGCAACGAGCCGGATCAGAATGCGCGGGTGCTCGGCCTGCTGCGTCGTCGCGAACTCCGGCTGCTCTATCTCGCGCCCGAACGCCTGGCGCGGCCCGATACGGTCGAGATGCTCGCCGAGGCGAACGTCGCGCTGATGGCGATCGACGAGGCCCATTGCGTCTCGCAATGGGGACACGATTTCCGCCCCGAATATCTGGCGCTGGGAAGCCTCGCGCGCCAGATCGGCGGCAGGCTGCAGACCATTGCCCTCACTGCGACGGCCGATGCTCCGACCCGCGGCGACATTATCGACAAGCTGTTCGCCGTCCCGCCGCGCGTGTTCGTCAGAAGCTTCGACCGCCCGAATCTGCGGCTGGCCTTCAAGCCCAAGGACCGCTCCTCGCGGCAGGTGCTGGCGTTCGCCCGGACGCATCCCGGCGAAAGCGGCATTGTCTACTGCGCCTCGCGACGCAAGGTCGAGGAACTGGCGGAGACGCTCAGGGCCGGCGGCATCGATGCGTTGCCCTATCATGCCGGGCTCGACAAGGCGGTGCGCGATCGGCATCAGGACTCGTTCCAGCAGCGCGACGGCGTAGTGATGACGGCGACTGTCGCCTTCGGCATGGGTATCGACAAGCCCGACGTCCGCTTTGTGTGCCATGCCGACCTGCCGGCGAATGTCGAAGCCTACTATCAGGAAATCGGTCGCGCCGGCCGCGATGGACTCGCCGCCGACACGCTCACCCTGTACGGCCTCGACGACATGCGCCTGCGCCGCCTGCAGATCGAGCAGGGGGAGTCGTCCGACGAGCGCAAGCGCACCGAGCGCCAGCGCCTCAACGCCTTGCTGGCGCTGGCCGAGGCGCCGCGCTGCCGCCGCCAGACGCTGCTCGCCTATTTCGGCGAGCTGTCGGAGCCGTGCGGCAACTGCGATCTCTGCCAGGACGGCGTCGAGCGCTTCGACGGCACCATCGAGGCACAGAAGATCATGTCGGCCATTGTTCGCACCGGCGAGCGGTTCGGCATGGAACATCTGATCGCCATCCTGTGCGGCGACCGCACCGACAATGTGCTGAGATTCCAGCACGAACAACTGCCGACCTTCGGCGTCGGCACTGACCGGCGCGCCGTCGAATGGCGCTCGCTCTTCCGTCAGCTCTCCGCCCTCGGCCTGATCGCCCAGGATCTGATGGAGCACGGCCGCTGGTCGGTGACCGAAGAAGGCTGGCGCGTGCTGAAGGGCGAGACACGAATCGAGTTGCGCAAGGATCTCGCCGTACCCAAGGCGTCACGCCGCGGCCGGTCGGCCGCTGCACCCATGGCTGTCGTCGGCGACGCCGACGAGGCGCTCCTCGGCGCGCTCAAGACGCTTCGATCGAAGCTCGCCCAGGCCCAGAAAGTGCCAGCCTATGTCATCTTCTCCGATCGCACCCTGATCGAGCTGGTCACTCACCGGCCAGCCAGCCCAAGCGCGATGCGAGAGATCCACGGCATCGGCGACAGCAAGCTCGAACGCTACGGCGCCGCCTTCCTTGAGGTCGTCCGGAATTTCGGCCGGTGAGCGCACGGTCCGAAAGCGTGCTAATCCGCGGCTCGGGCCTGCTCGGCGACCGGCGGATGGCGCTGGAACTCTTCCTTGATCGTCCGGTTGAAATCGAACAGCACATTCGTCACATCGGCCCGCGCCACCCAGAACCGCACTACGAGCACGTAGTTCGCATCGGTCACCGCATCGACGCCGATCTGCGCCAGGTTCGTGATCCGAGGATCGCGACCGACAATATCCTTTACGCGGTCGATCGCGATGCCGATCTCGTCGGAGAGAGGACGGGTGAACCGGAACTCGAGACGTTCGGTGTCGTTGCGCGAGGGGATACTGACGGTCTGGCCCCACAGCATGCTGTTGGGGACGACGACCCGGATATTGGCATCCGTATCGACCTCGCTATAGAACAGATTGATCTCCCGAACGGTGCCGGTGACGTCCCCTGCCTCGATGCGATCGCCGACGTGGAACGGCCGGAAAAGGACGATCATGAGTCCGGCCGCGAGGTTGCTCAGCGTTCCCTGCAAGGCGAGGCCGATCGCAAGGCCGGTGGCGCCGAGGACGGCGACGATGCTGGTCGTGGCTATGCCAAAGCTCGCCAGCATCGCCACCACGGTGAAGATCAGGACAGCGTAGCGCGCGCCGCTGGCGAGGAAGAAGGCGATGGTCCGATCGATGCGCGGAGAGTCCAGGCAGGCCCGCACGATGGCCGTGTGAACGAGACGAGCGGCAATCCAGCCACCGATCAGGATGGCGATGGCGCCGATGACCCGCAGGCCGTAGTTCGCGATCAACGCCACCACGACGTTGGCGGCGTTGATCCCTTGCTGCTCGAGGTCCATCGCATCCCCCCCTCAAGACCGGTTGGCCAGCCGCCAGCCGGCAGGCGTCATCCCCAATGACCCTGTATATAGATCCAGCCGCGCGGATGTTGCTCCCAACGGCCAGGAATCCAGACCGCACCACGGCGCGGTGCGCCGATATAGTGACCGCCCGTCCAGACATATTCAGCACCATTCCAGTGCCAGTATCCCGGCTGCCATGTCTCGACGCGCCCGGGAGGCGGAGGCGGCACCGTCTCCACGCGCGGCGGTGGCGGCGCTGTTGGTACGTAGATCACCTCTTGGCCATAGGCCGTACCGGCCAGAACGCCGGCTCCAAGCACGCCAGCTCCAAGCATGATGGTCAAACCGCCCATCAGGCCACGATGGCAAAACCTGGACATGTCGTTCCTCCATATCTCGGGACGGAGGAACAACGGCGAGCAAGAGGAGCGGTTGCTGCAGGCACGCTGCCGGCCGCCACCGGAATGTCTCGAAGCTTACGGCTGTCCGTCGTTGTCGCGGATGAAGTCGCGCACGCGCGGCAGGATCTGCTCACGCCACTTGCGGCCGTTGAAGATGCCGTAATGTCCGACGCGCGGCTGTTCCCAGTGGACGTGCCGTGCGCCGGGGATGTTGGGCATCAGCGCATGGGCGGCTTTGGTCTGGCCGAGGCCCGAGATGTCGTCGAGCTCGCCCTCGACCGTCATCAGCGCGGTCTCGATTGCCGACGGGTCGATTTTGCGGCCGCGACTCGTCCAGACGCCGCGGGGCAGCTGGTGCTCCTTGAAGACGATCTGGATGGTCTGCAGGTAGAACTCGGCCGTGAGATCCATTACGGCGAGATATTCGTTGTAGAAGGCGCGATGGCCCTCGGCGCTGTCGTCAGCGCCTTTGATGAGGTGCTCGAACTGGCGCATATGCGCATTGATGTGTCGATCGAGGTTCATGGAAATGAAGCTCGTGAGCTGCACGAAGCCCGGATAGACGCGCCGCATCGCTCCCGGATAGTTATACGGCACCGTCGCGATGACGTTCTGCCGAAACCACATCATCGAATTGCGCATCGCCAGGTCGTTGGGCACGGTCGGGCTGATGCGCGTGTCGATCGGTCCGCCCATCAGGGTGAGCGAGCGCGGTTGGCGCGGGTCCTTGGCCTGCGCCATCAGCGAGGCGGCTGCGACCACCGGCACCGACGGCTGGCAGACCGCGATCACATGCACGTCCGGCCCGAGATAGCGGCAAAAATCGATGATGTAGTCGATATAGTCGTCGAGGTCGAAATTCCCCTGGGTGAGCGGGACCTCGCGGGCATCGGCCCAGTCGGTGATGTGCACATCGTGCTCGGGCAGGAGCGCCTCGACCGTGCCGCGCAGCAGGGTCGCGAAATGCCCGCTCATCGGTGCCACCAGAAGCACCTTCGGATCGCGCCGCGCCGTGTCGCGGCGGAAGCGCACGAGTTGGCAGAACGGCTTGCGGACCAGAATCTCTTCGTTGACCGGGACGGTCTCGCCGCCAACCCGGGTGGTCGCGAGCCCGAAGGAGGGCTTGCCGTAATCCCGCGTCAACCGGGAGACGATTTCCGCGCCCGCCGTGACCGACCTGGCGAACCAGGTCTCGGACCAAGGATTGTAGGGGCTTGAATAGGCGTGACCGACAGCGTTCGCCCAGAGCCTTACGGGCTGGGCGAGGCGTCGGTTCAGTTCATAGGCGTAATAGATCATATTAGTGTCTAGCATGTTGACTCTATTCGCTTTCTTCTCAGACGCCGACCCGTGCGGTCGCGTGCCCGCCGGACCTCTTAAGATGGCGAAAGCCCCCGAAGGGCTGATCCGGCGTGGACCGTATTCAGAATATATAAGGCGGATGCACCTGCCGCGCCGCACCTAATTTGTGGCAATGCAGCATTTATGCTGTGGCGTGCCAATAGTTATGCAGGCGATCCGGCGGCGTAATTCGACAGAAGGAGGAACGTCCGTCGGGCAGGGCGCGTTGGTTCGGGCACGCAACTCTTTCAACCCGTGGCGGAGATTCCGACGATGCTCAAATGGGCCCTGATTTTTTTCCTCATCTCCATCGTCGCAGGGTTCTTCGGCTTCAGCGGCGTCTCCGCGGCCGCCGCAGGCATCGCCAAAGTGCTGTTCTTCATCTTCATCGTGCTCTTTGCGATCTTCCTGGTGATCGCGTTTGCGACTGGGGCGATGGTGCTCTGAGGAGAGACACGTCCCGGGCGGGCCGATCGTCCCGAGACTAGAGCAGACGTTCGACTGCGGACGCGATCGTCTCGGCCTTGCTCTGGTCGGTGAAATGCGTGACGAAGCGTCCGCGCCGGTCGAGCAGGTAGACGATCGAGGAATGGTCCATCAGGTAGGGCCCGCCATCTTTGCCAGGGACTTTCTGGTAATAGACGCGATAGGCCTTGGCGACGGCCGCGATCTGCTCAGGCGTGCCGGTCAAACCTTCGATGGTCGGGCCGAAATTCGTGACATAGCCCTTCATCAGCTTCTGCGTGTCACGCTCGGGATCGATGGTGATGAAGACCAGGTTGACCTTCTTCGGTCCATCGGCGCCGAGTTTCTCGGCCGCTGTTTCCATCAGGAGCAGCGATGTCGGGCAGACGTCGGGGCAGTAGGTGTAGCCGAAATAGATCAATGTCGGCTTGCCCTTGAGGTCGGCGTCCGTGACGGTCCGGCCGTTCTGGTCGATCAGCGAGAACGGCCCGCCGATCGTCGGTTGGTTGCCGTGCCAGGCGTCCCAGCCGATCCAGCCGGCGGCGCCGACCAGCACCAGGATCCAGACGCCGAGTACGGCTTTCATGGTACGGGACATGACCGGAACATGATCGAGTGTCGCCGACTCGACAAGCCGGACGGCTGGTCGCACGCTTGGCGCAAGGAACAAATGTGGAGCACGAAAAAGTGACGGATGATCTCGTGTGGCTGACCCGGGCGGCGGACTATGCCGCGCGCCAGCATGTCGGCCAGCGCCGCAAGGGCGAGCGCGCCGAGCCCTATGTCAACCATCTCACGGAAGTCGCGGCGCTGTTGGCCGAAACGACGGAAGGATCCGATCTCGTGCTGGTGATGGGCGGGCTGCTGCACGATACGATCGAGGACACCGATGCCACGGTCGAGGATTTGCAGGAGCGGTTCGGCGCCGATGTCGCGGCGCTGGTGGCCGAAGTGACCGACGACAAGAGCCTGCCGAAGGAGGAGCGCAAGCGTCTGCAGGTCGAGACGACGCCCGTCAAGTCGCGGCGCGCCAAGTTGCTGAAGATCGCCGACAAGACCTCTAACCTGCGTGGCCTGGTCAACAGTCCGCCGGCGGGATGGACAGAGGCGCGCCTTCGCGACTATGTCCACTGGGCTGAGGCGGTGGTGCGATCCTGTCGTGGGCTGAATGCCGCGCTCGAGGCGGCGTTCGACGAAGCCCGTGCCGCGGCGCGGGTGCGCTTCGACGCCTGAAGCGAGGGGGAGATACCGGGATGTTCTACGATGCCGCGAGACGTGACCATGGCTTCGCCGTCGATCCGCTGAAGGCGTTGATCGTACCGCGGCCGATCGGCTGGATCTCGACCGTCGATGGACAGGGCCGCGTCAATCTCGCGCCCTACAGCTTCTACAACGGCGTCAGCGAATTCCCGCCGATGGTCTACTACGCCATCACCGGCACTTACGGCGACAATCCGACCAAGCATAGCCGCATGAACGCCGAGGAGACGGGCGAGTTCGTGGTCAACATGGTGGCGGGCCATCTCGCCGAGAAGATGAATGTCACGACGGCGATGGTGGCGCGAGACGTCGACGAGATGAAGCTCGCCGGCCTGACGCCCGCGCCGTGCAGGTACGTGAAGCCGCCGCGCGTGGCCGAATCACCGGTCGCGCTCGAATGCACGTACTGGAAGACGCTCGAGCTTCCGGTCGAGAAAGGTCGAGAGGCGCAACGCGGATCGGTCGTGTTCGGCCAGGTGGTGGGCGTGCATATCGACGACAGCATCGTGAAGGATGGCCGCGTCGACGTGATGGCCTTTCGGCCCGTGGCACGCCTCGGCTACAGCGAATACACCACGACCGAGAACGTCTGGAAGATGCGCCGTCCGGACGACCCGCGCTACCAATAAGCGGGGGCGGAACGGGCGTTCCGCTCAGCCTCTTACAACCGGCTCGGCGGACCGGGCGATCGCGAGCAGTCGCTTGTCGGCCATGGTCTCGCCCATCAGCATGAAGCCGACCGGCAACTCGCCCGCAGCGTGGCAGGGCAGGCTAATGGCGCAGCGGTCGAGGAAGTTGCCGACCGCCGTGTTGCGCAGCAGCAGCATGTTGCTCTTGGTGAAGCCGTCGGCGGTCGAGACCTCCTTGAGCGTCGGCGCCACGATAGCGCAGGTCGGCATGATCACGGCGTCGTAGTTCGAGGTCACCGAAGCGACGCGCTTCTGCAGGTCTGCGCGCGCCTGCAGCAGCTCGATGTAGTCCGCCGCTCCCATCTCGCTGCCGCGCATGATGCGCGGATGGATGATCTGGTCATAGTCCTTGCCACGCCGGGCGATCAGCTTGCGGTGCCAGGCATAGGCTTCGGCAGCGGCGAAGCCGCCTTTGGCGTTGATTCCGGGCAGCTCGTCGAGTTGCGGCAGGTCGATCCGCTCGATGCGGGCGCCCTTGGCGGCCAGCGCCTTGCAGGCCCGCTCGAAGGCCTTGGTGACCGTGTCGTCGAGCTCCTCCATGACGAACTGCCTGGGAATGCCGAAGCGCAGACCGGCCAGTGGCGCTGCCTCCGGCACAACGATCGGCTCTCCTGCAAACACCGAATCGACAATGGCGCAGCATTCGACCGAACGGGCAAGTGGGCCGATTGAATCGAGCGAGGTCGAGAGCGGCACGACTCCGTCGATCGGCACGCGCCGCGCCGTAGGCTTGAAACCGACCAGGCCACACACCGCCGACGGGATGCGCACTGAACCGCCCGTATCGGTGCCGAGCGCAGCCACCGCCATGCCGTCGGCAATCGAAACGGCCGCGCCGGACGAGGAGCCGCCCGGCACACGCGTCCGGTCGGCCGGGTTGCCCGGCGTGCCGTAATGCGGATTGAAGCCGACACCCGAAAAGGCGAACTCGCTCATGTTGGTGCTGCCGACGATCACGGCGCCGGCCGCCCGAAGGCGCGCAACGACCGGTGCGTCCTGCCTGGCAGGCGGTGCGTCGTCGAGCGCGATGGACCCGGACAGCGTGGTCTCGCCTGCCACGTCGCAGAGGTTCTTGACCGAGACCGGAAGCCCGGCCAGCAGCGAGGGCACAAGGCCCGCCTTGCGCTGCGCGTCGCTCGCCTGGGCCGCCGCCAGCGCCGCGGCCCTGTAGACTTTGATGAAGACGCGCTTGCCCACGCCTTTGGGATCCTCGATGCGGGCGAGGGCTTGCTCGGTGAGCGCGACAGAGGTGGTGCGGCCGGCGGCCAGGTCCGCGGCGAGTTGCTGGATCGTGGGCTTGGCCATCGGTCGCTCGGTGCTCTTCCTATTGGGCGCGGTTCTTGACGAGATCGTCGACGACCGTGGGATCGGCGAGCGTGGAGGTGTCGCCGAGATTGCCAACGTCGTTCTCGGCGATCTTGCGCAGGATTCGGCGCATGATCTTGCCCGAGCGTGTCTTGGGAAGGCCCGGTGCCCATTGGATGACGTCGGGCGTCGCGATCGGGCCAATCTCCTTGCGGACCCAGCCGGAGAGTTCCTTGCGCAGCTCGTCTGACGGCGCCTGGCCTACCTTCAGCGTCACGTAGGCATAGATGCCCTGGCCCTTGATGTCGTGCGGGTAGCCCACTACGGCCGCCTCGGCCACTTTGGTGTTGGCCACCAGCGCGCTCTCCACCTCGGCAGTGCCGATGCGATGGCCGGAGACGTTGATCACGTCGTCCACGCGGCCGGTGATCCAGTAGTAGCCATCCTCGTCGCGCCGCGCGCCGTCGCCGGTGAAGTACTTGCCGGGATAGGCCTTGAAGTAGGTGTCGATGAAGCGCTGATGATCGCCGTACACCGTGCGCATCTGGCCCGGCCAGGAATTGATCAGGCAGAGATTGCCGCTGGCCGGCCCTTGCAGCTCGTCGCCCGCGGCATCGACCATGACCGGCGAGATGCCGAAGAACGGCCGCGTCGCCGAACCCGGCTTGAGCTTGGTTGCGCCCGGCAGCGGCGTGATCAGGATGCCGCCGGTCTCGGTCTGCCACCAGGTGTCGACGATCGGGCAGCGGCCGTCGCCGACCACGCGATGGTACCAGAGCCAGGCTTCGGGATTGATCGGCTCGCCGACCGAGCCCAGCAGCCTGAGACTCTTGCGGCTTGCCTTCTTCACCGGAGCCTCGCCCTCGCGCATCAGGGCGCGGATCGCGGTCGGAGCGGTGTAGAAGATGTTCACCTGGTGCTTGTCGACCACCTGCCAGAAGCGGCTCGAATCGGGATAGTTGGGCACGCCCTCGAACATCAGCGTGGTCGCGCCATTGGCGAGCGGTCCATAGAGGATGTAGCTGTGGCCCGTCACCCAGCCGACATCGGCGGTGCACCAGTAGATGTCGCCGTCGTGATAGTCGAAGACGTACTGGTGGGTGATGGCGCAGAAGACGAGATAGCCGGCTGTGGTGTGCAGCACACCCTTGGGCTTGCCGGTCGAGCCTGAGGTGTAGAGGATGAACAGTGGATCCTCGGCGCCCATCGGCTCGGGCGCGCACTCCGCCGGCACCTTGTCTCTGAGCTCGTGCCACCACACGTCGCGCCCGGCGTCCCAGCCGATCTTGCCCGACGTGTGCTTTACCACCAGTACCTTCTTCACCTTCGGGCACTTCTTCAGCGCCTCGTCGCAATTGGCCTTGAGCGGGATCGGCCGGCCGCCGCGCAACCCTTCGTCGGCGGTGATGACGATCGGGCTGTCGCAATCCTGGATGCGGTTGGCGAGGCTGTCGGGCGAGAAGCCGCCGAACACGACCGAGTGGATGGCGCCGATCCGCGCGCAAGCCAGCATCGCGTAGGCGGCTTCCGGGATCATCGGCAGATAGATGGTGACGCGATCGCCTTTCTTTGCGCCAAGCTCCTTCAACGCGTTGGCCATGCGGTTCACTTCGGCGTGGAGCTCGCGATAGGTGATCTTCTTCGATTTGGCGGGATCGTCGCCTTCCCAGATGATCGCCACCTGATCGGCGCGCTTGGCCAGATGTCGATCGACGCAGTTGGCTGCGACGTTCAGCACGCCGTCATAGTACCAGCGGATGCGGACGTTGCCGGTATAGTCGACATCTCGCACCGCGCCCGGGCTGTAGGGCTTGATCCAGTCGAGCCGCTTGCCGTGCTCGCCCCAGAATTTGGCGGGATCCTTGATCGAGGCCTCGTACATTTCCTTGTACTTGGCGTCATCGACATAGGCGCGCTTCGCCCAATCGGGGCTGACGGCAATCACCTCTTCGCTCATTGAATCCTCCCGAAGACCTTGCCAGCGGATTATCGCGGTTTTTACCGCGCCATCGCGGCCTGCGGCAATTCGACTTTGGGCATGGCCCTGAGGCGCAGCCACGCTATGCCGCCGAACGACAGGATGACGAGCGGGGCGATTGGCAGGCCGTGCCGGTTCAGAATCAGGCCGAAGGTCGGCATTAACCACAGCGCGAGATAGATTAGCCGCTCCGCGGGATAGAATGCCTCAGTTGCGCCACGCCGGAATAGGGCCATGACAACTGGCATGAGGAGCAGCAGATCGTAGTTCAGAGTGTAGGGTGACATCAGGAAAGTCGCCGTCACCAATACGGCAGTGCGCGCGTCACTCGAGTCATAGCGGCGAAATGCAAGCCAAACAGCGACGATTGCGCCCGCCGAGCCCACGAACTGGATCATGCTCGCCAAGGCAGTCGACAAACCGACAATGCGAACGGCAGCGAATAACGTGGTCATTTGCATGTACATGTGCGTGACCATCTCGTCGATCACGTGCGCTGACCCTGCCTCACGCGTCGTATTGAAGAAGGCACGCCAGAAGTCGAGGCCGAGTAGGCCCAGGCTCGCGAGCGACAGGACAAGCACTGCTCCAATCGCCCAGGCGAATGCCCGCAACCGCCGCGCGGCGATCAGTGCGATCGGTACCAGGATCCAGAGCTGTGGCTTGTAGGCGAGCAGTCCCAGGAGGATGCCGGCCAGCGCCGGCGAGCGGTCGAGTGCACGGAGGCCACCATAAAATAACGCGACGCTGAAGAAAGAGTTCTGGCCTGCCAACACCGTTCCTACGGCAGCAGGCGACGTCACGATGGCAAGCCAGCCCCACCAGTCGCGACGACCTTCCAGCCATGTCGCAGCCGCGACTGTGGCGGTCATGAATACGCCGTATGCCTTGCCGACAGCGATCCCCGCGAGCGGCAGCAACATGAATAGCCAGACCGGCGGATAGAAAAATGGTCGGAAGCCCACCTCGCCTTCGAAGCGATCGGCATAGATTGCGTTCTGAAAGTGGGTGAAGGCCTTGATGTCATAGACGATCGCCAACTTGCCCTCGATCCAGGCACGCAGCGCAGCATGGAAGACCAGGAAGTCGGGAAACAGCACGTCCACCCGGGGCCCGATCTGTGGGCCGTGCAGGAACAGCGACAGGACGTAAAGCGTGTCGTAGAGGCCGATCACTCCGCAGAAAGCGACAGCGACGCGTTGCTCCACACACGGTGATTTCATGCAGTGAACCGCATCAGGGAGCTTGCCTTGGACATGGTCTCCAGGCGCAGCCACGCTATGCCGCCGAACGACAGGATAACGAGCGGGGCGATTGGCAGCGAGATCTGGTTCAGTACTAGGATGATGGTGGGCATCAACCATAGGATGAAATAGATGGTCCGTTCGGCCGGATAGAAACCTGCCACGACACCGATGCGGAACAAGGCAGCGATGGCCGGCATCAGAAGCAACAAGTCGTAGTTCAAGGAATAGGGCGAGACGAGCATCGTCGCCGTCGCCAGAACCGCGGCACGTGGTGCACCGGGAAGGTGGCGGCTGAATGCGATCCACACAGCGGCGACGGCGAGAGCGGAGCCTGCGAGCTGAATTGCGCTCGCGGCGCTTGTCGACAAGCCAACAATGCGTGCCGCGTTGAACAGCGTTGTCATGAGCATGAAAACGTGTTCGTACATTTCGTTCGCGACCTGTGCCTTTCCGGCTTCGCGCACCAGAGCGAAGAAGCCATGCCAGAACGCGATGCCGAACACACTGGCGCTTGCAAGCGCCAGCACGATCACCGTGGCAGTCATCCAGGCGAATGCCCGCCATTTCCGAGCCGCGATCAGGGCGAGCGGCACGAGTACCCAAAGTTGCGGTTTGTAAGCCAGCAACCCGAACAGGATGCCTGCGGAAGCCGGCGCACGTTCGAGGAGGTGCAGGCCACCATAGAAGAGCGCGATGCTGAGGAAGGTGTTCTGGCCGGCCAGCACTGTCCAGGCAGCGGCCGGAGAGACTAGTATAGCAAGCCAGCCACGCCAGTGGCGCCGGCCCTCGAGCCATGTCGCGGCTGCGACAGTCGTCGCCATGAACACGGCGTAGGCCTTGGCGACAGAGAGCCAAGCGAGCGGCAGCAGCATAAGGAGCCAGGTCGGGGGATAAAGGAACGGTCGAAAATTCGCCACCCTGGTCAAAAGGTCCGCGTAAATAACATTCTGAAATTGAGTGAAGGCATCGATGTTATAGACGAGCGCCAACTTGCCCTCGGTCCAGGCATCGAGCGCGGCATAGAAGACTAGGAAGTCTGGAAACGGCGCGGTCATTCGTGGCTTGACCAGGTGGGACAGGAGATAAAGTGTGTCCCAGAGGCCAATTGCAGTGCAGAAGGCAGCAGCAATCCGCAGATTGACCTGTTGCGATTTCATTCCGTGAACCAGGTCGTGAAGTCCTCGATCGGTGCGCGTTCGGTGACGAGGTTGTTGGGCACGGCGTCGGGGTCGGCGTAGCCCAGCGCGAGGCCGCAGATCACCGTCTGCTCGTCGGGGATGCGCAGCTCGCGCCGCACGACGTGCTGGAAACGGCTGAAGGCCGCCTGCGGGCAGGTATGCAGCCCCTTCTCGCGCGCAAGCAGCATCAGCTGATCGAGGAAGATGCCGCAGTCGATCCACTGGCCGTTGCCCATGCCGCGCTCGACGCAGAGGATCATGCCGACAGGCGCATCGAAGAATTCGTAGTTCTTGCGGAACTGCTTCTGCATGCCGGCGGCATCGCCGCGCGGCACGCCGAGCAAGGTATAGAGCTGCTTGCCGACCAGCTTGCGGCGCTGGTCGTAGACCGGCGCGAACTGCCTGGGATAGACGTCGTATTCGGCCCCGGGCCCCAGGTCGCCGGCATCCATCGCCTTGAGGATGGCCGCCGACAGGCGCCGGCGCGCCTCGCCCATCGTCACGTAGAGCTTCCAGGGCTGAAGGTTGCCGTTCGAGGCGGCGCGATTGGCGGTGGTGATGATCCATTCGACGTCGGCCTTCGACACGGGCTCCGGCTTGAAGACCCGCATGGAGCGGCGGGATTTGACGGCTTCTGACACGCGCATGAACGGCTAGCTCCGGTTGAGATGGCGACGCAGGAACTCGAACAGCTTGCGCAAGGCAATGCCATATTCCTTGTCGTCGAAATAGTGCGTGGCGCCTTCGACAATGAAGGTCTCGACCTCCTTGCCATGTTCGCTGAGCGAGCGGGCCATGGCATGCGTCTGGTCCACCGGCACGTTCTCGTCGCGATCGCCATGGATCAGTAGCACCGGCACGTCGATCTGGGCCACGCGCAGGAGCGGCGAGCGGATCGGCAAGCCTTCCAGGCCGCAGAGATCGTCGAGATAGTCGCGGATGAAGGGATTGGCCTCGCGCCAGCGGGCGAGATCGGTGGGTGCGAAATAGGAGGCGACAGCGGCGATGGGTGGCTTGTGCGCGGCGGCGAGCAACGCCACCTGGCCGCCCATCGAGGCGCCGACGAGGCCGATGCGCGTACGATCGACCAGCGGCCGGCGGGCGAGCCAGTCGATCGCCGCCAGCACGTCGAGCGGCTGGCGCAGGCCCTGGTCGTTGTCGCCCTCCGAACCCAGCCAGCCACGCAGCGAGAGGGCGAGCGCCGCATAGCCGTTGGCGGTGGCGCGGCGGGCGAGTCCGGCAAGATTGTGGGCATTGCCGGCGAAGCCGTGCAGCAGCACGAGCGCAGGGTAAGGCGGCTGACCGGTCTGCGGCTTGAAGAAGTAGCCGCCGAGCGTGACGCCGACGCCGGGAATGCTGACCGGTTCGCCGTCGGGCAGCGCCGGCAGCTCCTGCCAGCGGTAAACGACCTCCATCGGCACGCCGTCAGGATCGCGAAAACGCATCGCATAACATCCGGGCGCGAAGTCCTCGCGCTCGGCCGGCGGCTGCTCCACAGCTGCACCCGCGGCCCGCAGATCGGCGAACACCTGATCGACCTGGGTGCGGCTCTCGGCCGACACGGCAAGCGATAGCGCGCCTGGCCCATAGGAGACACCCTCCTTGGCCTGGCGCATCACCAGCTGGTCGTAACCGCGGGCCCACAGCACGCTCGTCGGCCCTTCCCAGACGCGCTGGAAGCCGAGCGTCGGCAGCCACAGGCGATGAAAGGCGATGGACCGGGCAAGATCGCCCACCTCGATGGCGGCGCCGGCGAAGGACGACCGTCGCATCAGGTCTCGGGCAGGCCCAGCACCCGCAGCTCGTCGCGCCGCAGATGCTCTTCGCCAGCCAGGAAGAACTCGTCGAGTTGCGGCGGCTTCACGTGCGTTCCCGAAAGCATCGCATGGGCCTGGCCGCGATGATGGATCTGGTGCTGGAAGAGATGCTCCAGGATCGAGGCGACACTGGAGGGCGGCGGGGTGCGATTGGGCCGCGGCAGCACCAGGCCTTCGCCAAGCGTGGCCTCGGTCTGGCGTTCGCAGAAGGCGAGCAGACGGCGGTCGCTCGCGCGCTGGGCGTCGTGGAGCGATACGGCGTCGGCAAAATCGGGAGGCGGATCGTCGTAGCGGCGGAGGACCGCCGGGTCGCGCTCGAGTGCGTCGATGTAATAGACATCGACCCACAGGATGTGGTTCAGCGTCGCGCGCAGCGACGGGAAGAAGCTTTGGCGCGGGGCGGCGAATTCCTGCGGCGTCAATGCCGTGCAGGCCGTGAGCAGCCGGTGGTTGGCCCAGGCATTGTTGCGCGCCATGGCGACGAAGTGGCCGGCCAGCCCTGTCGCCATGACGCGCCTTTCCCCGAGCCGAGGCGGCCTCAGGCCGCCTGCGCGAGATTGCGCAGCACGTAGTGCAGCACGCCGCCGTTCTTGAAGTACTCGATCTCCTCGGCGGTATCGATACGGCAGGTGACTGTCACCGTCTCCGAGCTGCCGTCGCGGCGATGGATGGTGAGCGGCACGTCCATGCCGGGCCGCAGGCCGCCTTCGATGCCGCCGATGTCGAAGCTCTCGTGACCGGTGAGGTTCAGCGTCTTGCGCGTCATGCCGTCCTTGAACTGCAGCGGCAGTACGCCCATGCCGACGAGGTTCGAGCGATGGATGCGTTCGAAGGTCTCGCACACCACGGCCTTCACGCCCAGGAGGTTCACACCCTTGGCCGCCCAGTCGCGCGAGGAGCCGGTGCCGTATTCCTTGCCGGCGATCAGGATCTGCGGCGTGTGCTCCTTCTTGTAGCGCATCGCCGCATCATAGATCGGCACGGGCTCGTCGGAGCGGTAGTCGTGGGTGAAACCGCCTTCGATGCCCGGCACCATCTCGTTCTTGAGGCGGATGTTGGCGAAGGTGCCGCGCATCATCACCTCATGGTTGCCGCGCCGCGTGCCGTACTGGTTGAAGTCCTTGGGCGCGACGCCATGCTCTTCCAGATACTTGCCGGCCGGACTGTCCTTCTTGATGGAGCCCGCGGGCGAGATGTGGTCGGTCGTGATAGAATCGCCGAACTGGCCGAGCGGCCGCGCACCGCTGATGTTGCCCACTGCCCCCGGCGTCTTGCCCATGCCCTCGAAGTAGGGCGGATTGCGCACGTAGGTCGAGTTGTCGTCCCAGTTATAGGTGAGGCTAGGCTTGGTCTTGATGCCACGCCAGAACTTGTCGCCCTTGAACACGTCGGCGTAGCGCTTCTTGAAGGCCTTGGCCGTGACGTACTTGCTGACCGTCTTCTCGACTTCGGCATTGGAGGGCCAGAGGTCCTTGAGGTAAACCGGCTTGCCGCCCTTGCCGATGCCGATCGCATCCTTGGTGATGTCGATCTTCATCGAGCCGGCCAGCGCATAGACCACCACCAGCATCGGCGAGGCGAGGTAGTTGGCTCGGGTCAGCGGGTTGACGCGGCCTTCGAAGTTGCGGTTGCCGGACAGCACCGAGCACACCACGAGATCGCCGTCGCCGATCGCCTTGGTCACCGGATCGGGCAATGGGCCGGAGTTGCCGATGCACGAGGTGCAGCCGTAGCCCACCAGGTTGAAGCCGATCTTGTTCAGATCCTTCTGCAGGCCCGACGCCTCGAAATACTCGGTCACGACCTGCGAGCCCGGCGCCAGCGAGGTCTTCACCCAGGGCTTCACCTTGAGCCCGTGCTTCACGGCGTTGCGTGCGACCAGGCCTGCGCCCAGCATGACATAGGGGTTCGAGGTGTTGGTGCAGGAGGTGATGGCGGCCAGCACGACGTCGCCGTGGCCGAGATCGTAGTCGGCGCCCTCGCAGGCGATGCGCTTGCCGTCGTCGCGGCGGTCGAATTCCTTCTCCATGTTGGCCATGAACTGCTGGCTCGCCTGGGAGAGCGGCACGCGATCCTGTGGCCGCTTGGGACCGGCAAGGCTCGGCTCCACATCGCCGAGATCGAGCATGAGCGTGTCGCTGAAGACCGGTTCCGGCGACTTCCGCGAGCGCCACAGCCCCTGCTTCTTCGCGTAGGCTTCGACCAGCTTGGCGGCCGCGCCGCGATTGGTGGTCTTGAGATAGGCGATCGTGATCTCGTCGATCGGGAAGAAGCCGCAGGTCGCGCCATATTCCGGCGCCATGTTGGCGATGGTCGCGCGGTTGGCGAGCGGCAGTTCCTCGAGGCCCTCGCCGTAGAACTCGACGAACTTGTTGACCACGCCCTTCTTGCGCAGCATCTGCGTGACCGTGAGCACGAGATCGGTCGCGGTCGCTCCTTCCTTGAGCTTCCCGGTGAGCCTGAAGCCCACGACCTCGGGCAGGACCATCGGCAACGGCTGGCCCAGCATGCCGGCCTCAGCCTCGATGCCGCCGACACCCCAGCCCAGCACCGCGAGACCGTTCACCATCGTGGTGTGGCTGTCGGTGCCGACCAGCGTGTCGGGATAGAGGATCGTCTCCTTGCCGCTCTTCTGCTGGAACACGACCTGCGCCAGGAACTCGAGATTGACCTGGTGGCAGATGCCTGTGCCCGGCGGCACGACGCGGAAATTGTCGAACGCCATCTGGCCCCAGCGCAGGAACTGGTAGCGCTCGAGATTGCGCTCGTACTCGAGCGCGACATTGGCCTTGAAGGCGGAGTTGTTGCCGAACTCGTCGACGATCACCGAATGGTCGATCACCAGATCGACCGGCACCAGCGGGTTGATCTTCTTGGCGTCGCCGCCCAGCTTGCCCATGGCGTCGCGCATGGCGGCGAGGTCGACCACCGCCGGCACGCCGGTGAAATCCTGCATCAGCACGCGCGCCGGGCGGAAATTGATCTCCTTCTTCGATTTGCCGCCGGCCTTCAGCCAGTCGGCAAAGGCCGCAATATCAGCCTTCTTGACCGTGCTCCCGTCCTCGTTCCGGACGAGGTTTTCCATCAGGATGCGCAGGGAGAACGGCAGGCGGGAAAGATCGCCGACCTCCTTCTCGACGGCCTTCAGGCTGTAATAGGTGTAGCTCCTGGCCCCTACCTTCAGCGATTTCCGGGCCTTGAAGCTGTCGGGATGGGCGGCCATGGCGGTACTCCTGCGATCGGTTCGGGCAAAATTCGGTCGCAAAATAAGGGCATGGAAGGGCCCAGGCAATCGGCGGATGCGGGTTGCCTGACAGTGTGCGAGATTGATCCATGGCTTGGAAAACGCGCGGCATTCTGGGCGCTTTGATCGTCCTCGTCGCAGCTGCGGGCGATAGCGCCGCCCAAGACAACAGCGATCGCGCCTGGGATCCCTCCGCGCGCGGGTTCAGCCGGCTGTCCGATGCTCCGACCCGCAGCACGCAGATCGACGTGCTCGACAAGATCCTGTCGGCTCGGCAGCTGTCGCCGATGGATCGCACGGTCTATCTCAGCATCCGCGCTTTCCAGTTGAGCCGTGTCGGCCGTGAGGCCGACAGCCAGAAGGACGTGGCCGAGATGGGCAAGCTGCTGCCCTCGGTGTGGCAGGTCGTGCTGTCCAGCACCCAACCCGAACTGGCCGGCGGCGGCGATCGCGCTGCGGCGCTGCGGACGCTCGAATACGGCCTGCAGCGCAAGCCCGGAGATCCCTGGCTCACGGTTGCGCAAGCCCAGGTCAACATGCAAATCGCCGATTTCTCACGCGCGCGGGGCCTGCTCGACTCGGCGCTCGCCGCGTCGTCGAACGAGGCCGAGCGGCGCGCTGCGTTCTACTATCGCGGCCATGCCGACTTCAATCTCGGCGACTTCTCTCAGGCCGCCGACGATTTCAACGGCTCGCTGGTCGGACGCAGGACGCTGGCCGAGCGTCTGCCGGCGCTGCTGTGGCGCTATGCCGCCCAGGTTCATACGCGGCGGGACGCGCGCGCTGCGTTGGCCAGCGAGCTCGGTCGCGAGGATCTCTCCTCGTGGCCGGGGCCAATCGCGAGCTTCCTGCTCGGGCGGTTGACGCCCGGCCAGCTTGAGGTCGTGGCCGAATCGGACGGGCAGGCCAAGCGCACCAACGGCAAGTGTCCGGCCGCGTTTTTCATCGGCATGGAGGCGCTGCGCCGCGGCGATCGCCAGCATGCGCGGGAGCGGTTTCAGCTCACCCAGGCACGCTGCCCGACGGCGTCGGAGCTCAATTGGGCCGCGACCAGCGAGCTGAAGCATCTCTAGCCGGAAGCCACCCTACGGCTCAGCTTTTCGAGCGATTCGGGCAATCGACTACACGGTCATCTTCGTGCGCGATATGACGGCGATGCGTCGCTTCTACCAAGACATCCTTGGCTTTCCCTGATCCGAGAGCTTTCATCGGGTTGGATCGAATATCGGGTGGGCGACAACACCCTGGCTTTGGCCATGCCAAGCCGGACTGCCGCAGATGCTCCGATCTCAATGCACCGACGACCTCGTGCGGCAGGGCATCAATCTGCTTTTACCGCCCACGGACCAGTCCTTTGGACACCGGACGCTGTTCTTCCGCGATCCAGATGGAAATCTGCTGGAAGTCTTCGCAGACATCTAGCTGTTTGATCCCAGGGTTTGATGGAGCATTGTTTTCCAGGGAATGGAAGGATGCGCTATGGGCCAGGTTCTGCACGGCTGCGCCACAACGACAGAGGCGATCCGTCGAGCGATACAACATAGTCAAGAGAGCCTGAGAGCGCTGGCCAGGCGCTACAGCATCAATCAAAAGACCGTCGCCAAGTGGAAGAAGCGCAGTGCGACGGTGGATCTGCCGACCGGCCCCAAAGACCCGAAGTCGACCTCCCTGTCCCTCGAGGATGAAGGCATCATCGTCGCATTTTGCAGGGAAGCCTGCGCTTGGGCTCAGCCAACCAGCGCCAGCGGGGCGATGAATCGGCTCATTTCACTGAGGACATAGGCGGGCTGCTGCAGGTGCGGGCTGTGGCCGCACCCGGGCACCAGCCGCGTCTCGCAGTAGCCGCCGACCTTGCCGGCAATGATGCCGAGCTGCAGCTCGGTGCCGTACTCGTCGTCCTCGCCCTGGATGGCCTGTACCGGTACCTGCACGCCGGGCAGGCGGCCGTCGGCGTCCATGGGCTCGAAGCCGGGGGTGGCCCAGGCATCGGCCCAGAGATGGAAGGCACGATCGACGTTGTCGCCGTGATACTTCGCGAGCCGCGGGCGCAGATCGCCCGAGGCGAAGGCCGCCTGTGCCTCGGCGATCCGCTCGACGCAGATCGGTTCGTTGATCGCATGGGCGGCGAGAGTGGCGACGGCGCGCAACGGCTCGGGATCGGCGGCGGCATAGTTGAGCGCGATCGTGCCGCCATCGCTGTGGCCCACCAGTACGCAATCCTCGATCCCGGCCGCGGCCAGGAGCTTGGGCAGCACGATGTCGGCCTCGATCTCCATGTAACGCAAACCCGGATCGGCCGGCCAGGGACTGGACTTGCCGTAGGCGGTGCGGTCGTAGATGAGCCCGGGGCACATCGTGGCATCGCAAAGCTTCTGCGGAAAATCGCGCCACATCTCGATGCAGCCCAACCCCTCGTGCAGGAAGACCAGCGTCGTGCGGTCGAGGCCGTCGTCGCGTTGCGGCGCGAGCCGGCGCACACGCAGCGTCCGGTCGCCAAGATCGATGAAGTCGTCCGAAGAGGGCATCGGCCTCTTTTCACGACGCCTCTGCGATGGGTCAAGCCGTCTTGCACCGGAAGGCCGGCCTAACCGGCGTTGGCGGCCGTATGCAGATCGTTCTGCGTGTGTGGCCTCGGCGGCCGGCACCGCAAGCGGCGGGCCTGCTCCTCGGGACCGGGCGGCGTGCGGTTCCACCAGCCGCCGCCCAGCGCCTGGAACAGGGCGGCCGTGTCGGTGAAGCGTGCCGCCTGTGCCTGGACGCGGCTGAGCAGCGTCTGCTGATAGGTGAGCTGGGCCAGCAGGACCGTCACGTAGGTCGTGTCGCCGAGCGCCAGACGGCGCTGTGCGATGTCGAGGCTGGTGGCCGCGGCCCGCTCGGCATCGACGGCAGCCTTGAGCGTGATCGCATCGTATTGCAGCGCCCGCAGCGTATCGGCGACATTGCGGAAGGCGGTGAGCACTACCGAGCGATACTGCGCATCGGCCTGCTGGAGAGCCGCCTGGGCAGCACGCTTCTTTGCCGCCAGCGCGCCACCGTCCAGGATGGTCTGCAGGACGCTCGCGCCGGCCATGATGCCGGTGAGGCCGGGTCCGAACAGGGTGTCGGTGCTGAGCGACTGCGTGTTCACGCTGGCGGCGAGCGTGATCTGCGGCAATTGATTGGAGATGGCGACCCCGACCAGGGCGCTGGCCGAATGGAGATTGGCCTCGGCGGCACGCACATCGGGGCGCTGCTCGACGAGCTGGGAGGGCAGGCTGACCGGCAGGTCGTGCGGCAGGGTGAGATCGTCGAGGTGGAAGCGCGCGGCGATATCGTCGCTCGGCAGGTGGCCGGTCAGTGTGGCGATAAGGTCGCGCTGCTGCGCCAAGGCCTTCTGCAACGGCGGCAGGGTCGCTTCCGCCTGGGCGAGGGCGGCTTGCTGGGTCGCGACATCGCCGCCGGGAATGGCGCCGAGATTGGCCTGTCCGCGCAGGATGCCGAGCGTCGTCTGCTGCGCGGCGATGATGCGCTGGGTGGCGTCGATCTGGGCGCGCAGCGAAGCCTCCAGCACCGCTGCAGCCACAACGTTCGACGCGAGCGATAGATAGGCGCCTTCGAGCTGGAAGCACTGCGCCTCGGCGAGTGCATCGAGCGATTCGATCTGGCGACGGTTGCCGCCCCAGAGATCGAGCGCATAGGTGAGGCTGAGGCCCATCGTGAACAGCCCGTAGACGGACGCCCCCGAGGCGGTCGCCGGCGAAAGGCTGCCGGGCGTCTCGTTTTGCGACGCACCGAAGTTCGCCTGGAGCGTGGGAAAGAGCGTGGCGCGCTGGGCGCGGGCATTCTCTTGCGCCACCTTGAGGCCGGCCACCGCCGCCTGCACGTCCGGGTTGGCGTTGAGCGCGCTTTCGATCAGGCCATTGAGTGGCGTGGATTGGAACACCTTCCACCACTGGCCGGGAATATCCATGCCGCGCACCAGGGTCTGCGCCTCGCCGCCGCGGATGCCGCCGGCGACAAGATCGGTCGGCGGATCCGAGGACAGATAGGCCTCGGTCTTGGGTGGCGGAGGGCGCTTGAAGTCGGGTCCCACCATGCAGCCCGAGAGCGCGACGCAGGCCGCAGACCCGGCAAGAAGAAGCGCGACCGGCCGCATCACGGCGTCTCCGCGACGGAAGGCGCCGGCACGTCGATCACGGGTCGACGACGCGAGAAGAGGCCGATCGCCGCCGGCAGGACGGTGAGGAACAGGAAAGGCGCCACCAGCGTGCCACCGACCACCACAACCGCGAGGGGTCGCTGGACCTGGCTGCCGATCGCGGTCGAGAAGGCGGCGGGCAGGAGGCCGACGCAGGCGGCAACGCAGGTCATCAGCACTGGCCGCATCTGCTGCTCGCAGGTCTGCCGCAGCGCGTTGGCGCGCTCGAGCCCCGAATCGATCAGGCGGTTGTAGCAGGACAGCACCATGATGCCGTTCATCGCCGCGATGCCGAACAGGGCGACGAAGCCGATGGCGGCGGAGATGCTGAACGGCATGCCGAAGACGAAGAGCGACAGCAGGCCGCCGGTGAGCGCCATCGGAATGGCGCTGCCCGCCAGCAACGTGTCGCGCAGGTTGCCGAAGCTCACGTACAGCAGCAGCAGGATCAGCGCGATGGCGATCGGCACGGCGATCGCCAGCCGGTGCAGGGCGGCCTTGAGGTTGCCGAACTCGCCGACCCATTCCACGCGATAGCCGCTGGGGATCTTCACTTTCTCCGCGACGCGCTCCTGCGCCTCGAGCACCGTGCTGCCGAGGTCGCGGCCGCGCACGCTGAACTTGACCGGAACGTAGCGTTGCTGCTGCTCGCGATAGATATAGTAGGCACCCGAGACGAGCCGGACGGTCGCGACTTCCGACAAGGGCACCTGGGTGACGCCATTGGGTCCCTGCACGCCGATCGGAATGCTCCGGATCGCCTCCAGGCTCTGGCGGTAGCGGGGCGCGAGGCGGACGATCATGGGGAAATGGCGGTCGCTGCCGTTCTCGTAGAGATCGCCTGCGGCCTGGCCGCCGACCGCCGCCTGGACGGTGGCGTTGATATCGCCCGGGGCAAGGCCGTAGCGGGCGGCCTTGCTGCGGTCGATATCGATACGGATCGTGGGCTGGCCCAGCGAAGCGAAGACGGAGAGATCGGCGATGCCGGGCACGGTGGCCATCGCGTCCTTGACCTGGTCGGCCACCTTGGCGAGCGTCTCGAGGTCGTTGCCGAAGATCTTGACCGAGTTCTCGCCCTTCACGCCCGAGGCCGCTTCCTCGACATTGTCCTGGATGTATTGCGAGAAATTGAACTCGACACCGGGAAAGGCCTTCTCCAGCGCATCGTTCATCTCGGCGATCAGCTCTTCCTTGTCGATGCCCTTGCGCCACTGATCCATGGGCTTCAGTGGCACGAAGAACTCGACATTGAAGAAACCGGTGGAATCGGTGCCGTCGTCGGGCCGGCCATGCTGGGAGATCACCGTCTGGGCTTCGGGAAAGCTTGCGATCAGCTTGCGCATGCGGTTGGCGTAGTCGTTGCCGGTCTCGAGCGAAATCGAGGTCGGCATGGTGGCGCGGATCCACATGTTGCCTTCCTCGAGCTTGGGCAGGAATTCGAGACCGATCGTGCTCGCCGCCAGAACAGCGAGCGCGCCGACGCCGAGCCCGGCAAAGATCGTCGTGCGCGGCCGGTCGAGTACCACCGTGCGGACGCCGGCATAGAAGCGGGTCAGCGCCCGCACCGCCCGCGTCTCGGCATGGGCCACCGTCTCGGGCAGGATCAGCGCCGAAAGAGCCGGCGACACGGTGAAGGTCGCGAGCAGGCCGCCGGACAGGGCATAGGCATAGGTCCGCGCCATCGGCCCGAAGATGTGGCCCTCCACTCCCGACAGGGTGAAGAGCGGCATGAAGCCTGCGATGATGATGGTGGCGGCGAAGAAGATCGCGTGGGTGACTTCTGTCGATGCCGCGAAGATCACGGCGAGCTTGCCGGTGAGGCCGTTCGGCGCCGCGGCCCGGGGTGCGGCGGCATGCGCCTGCGAGAGATGGCGAAAGACGTTCTCGACCATGATCACCGTGGCATCGACGATGATGCCGAAATCGATCGCGCCCATGGACAGCAGGTTCGCCGACTCGCCGCTCAGCACCAGGATCGTCACCGCGAACAGGAGTGCGAACGGGATGGTGGCCGAAACGATCAGCGCGCTGCGCAGATTGCCGAGGAACAGCCACTGGATCAGGAAGATGAGCAAGACGCCCACCGCCGTGTTGTGCAGGACGGTGTGCGTCGTCACGTCCACCAGGCGGCTGCGGTCATAGATCCGCTCGATGCGCACCCCGGGGGGCAGGATGCCCGAGCTGTTGATCTTCGCGACCTCGGCCAGCACGCCCTGCAGGGTCGGCAGCGTCTGCGCGCCGCGCCGCATCAGGACGATGCCCTGCACGATGTCGTCGTCGTCGTTTTGTCCGGCGATGCCGAGTCGGGGTTCGTTGCCGACCGTCACCGTCGCCACGTCGGACACGAGCACCGGCGCGCCGTTGGGAGCCGCCAGCATGGTCTTGCGGATATCGTCCATCGAACGGATCTGCCCGACCGAGCGGACGATCGCCGACTGCGAGCCGATGTTCACCGTATTGGCGCCGACATTGATGTTGGCGTTGTTCAGCCCATCGAGGACCTGTTTCAAGGTGAGGCCGTAGGCTTGCAGCCGGGCGAGATCGACCGTGATGTCGTAGGTCTTGGTCTTGCCGCCCCAGCCCGTGACGTCGATGACACCGGGGATCGCCTTGAAGCGGCGCTGTAGGATCCAGTCCTGGATGGTCTTGAGATCGGTCACCGTGTAGCCTGGCGGCCCGACCACGCGATAGCGGTAGATCTCGCCGATCGGGCTGGTGGGCGAAAGCTGCGGCTGCACGCCGTTGGGCAGCGGCGGGAGCTGGCTCAACCGGTTGATGACATACTGCGCCGCCTGCTCGTAGGTGAGGTCGTAGGTGAATTGCACCTTCACGTCCGACAGACCGAACAGCGAGATGGTCCGGATCGCCTTGACGTAGGGGATCCCCGCCATCTGGATTTCGATCGGGATCGTGATATAGCGCTCGATCTCCTCCGACGATTGGCCGGGATTCTGGGTGATGATGTCGACCAGCGGCGGCACCGGGTCGGGATAGGCCTCGATATTGAGCTGTCCGTAGGCGAACAAACCACCCACCATCAGCACGCCCGCCAGGATGATGACGAGGACGCGCTGCTTGAGGGCGGCGGCAATGACGGCTTTCATGACGGTCTCGGCTTTGGGCGATCAGTCGCGAGCTGCGGCGCGATCGATGAACAGCGTGCCGCTCGTCACCACCGATTCGCCGACCGACAACCCCTTGCGTACCTCGACCAGGCCGTTCTCGGTGCCGCCCACTTCGACCGAACGGCTCACCACCTTCTTCTCGCCGGGCCGGGCCACCCAGACGCGGGCCTGGGAGCCTTCGTAGATCACCGCATCCTGCGGCACCGCCGGCATCAGCCGGTTCTGGCCGGCGACGATGCGGAAGGTTGCGAACATCTCGGGCAGGAGCGCGCGGCCGGGATTCTGGATCACCGCGCGCACCGGCAGGCGGCGCGTATTGGGGTCGAGCGCCGGCGCCACGTAGGAGAGCTTGGCGTTGAAGATGCGGCCCGGATAGGCCAGTACCGAGACCTCGACCGCCGCGCCGACCTTCATCAGGGGCGCGTCCGATTCACGGACGTTGGCGATCAGCCACACCGTGCCGAGATCGCCCACCGTGAAGACCGGATCGGTCGCGCCGGTGTTGATGTACTGCCCGAGGCCGACCTTGCGCTGGATGACGGTTCCCTCGATGGGTGCGGACACGATGGCCTCGGCGCCGATGCTGTCGACCTTCTCCAGGCGCGCGATCTCCTCGTCCGACCGGCCGAGGATGCGCAGCCGGTTTCGCGCCGCTGCCAGCGTGATCTCGGCCGATCGCATGTCGCCCTGGGCGTTCACCAGATCGGACTGCGCCTGCTCGAGATCCTTCAATGCGCCGCCCTTGATCGCCAGCAGCTCGCGCTGGCGTTTCTCGGTGGCCTTGGCAAGCTCGAGCTTCGACTTCGCCTTATCGACTCCGGCAACTGCGGTGACCAGATCGTTCTGGCCCTGTACGAACTCGGTGGCCTCGATGGCGAACAGCGGCTGGCCGCGCTCGACATGGTCGCCCGGCTTGGCGATCAGGCGCGTCACCCGCCCGGAATAAGGCGAGAAGACCGGCGTGGTCGTGTCCTCGTTGATGGCGATCTTGCCGTCGGTCACACGTTCGTCGCGAAATGCGACCTGGCGGACCGTCGTGAGCTTGAGGCCGGCCCATTGCGTCTCGCTTGGCGCAAAGGCGCCGTCGGCGTCCTGCGCCACCTTGTCGGTGCGGCTGACGGCGTTGCCCGAGCCGCTGTCGAATGCCCAGAAGCCGATCGCGGCCACCACGAGCGCGACAACGCCGCCTCCTGCGAGCCAAAGGCGGTGGCGCCTGGCCTCTGGACCTTTCGGCGGAGCGATGATCGACATTGGGAATGCGTTCCGGCGCAATCGAAAAAGGAACGGTGAAAGCGAGGTCTAACCTGCTTGTATTACTTCTACCTGACGGACAGCTTTGCGAAGCGCGTGCTAAAGTGGCGCCGCAAAGGCAGCAGGACGATCGCACGCCAATGAGAGTGCTTCTCGTCGAGGACAATCCGGAGCTCGTGTCGCTCCTGGTCAAGGGCTTGTCGCAAGGCGGCCTGGCGGCCGACTCGGTCGGCACCGTCGGCGACGCGCGACTTGCGCTTGTGGCGATGAAATACGCCGCTATCGTGCTCGACCTCGGCTTGCCCGACGAGGATGGGCTTGCCTTGCTGCGCGAGATGAGGCGCAAGGGAGACGCCACGCCGGTCCTCGTGCTGACGGCGCGCGACGGCGTGACCGACCGTGTCACCGGTTTGCGTGAGGGCGCCGATGACTACCTGGCCAAACCCTTTGCCATGGAAGAACTGGTGGCACGGCTGCAGGCCTTGTTGCGTCGGCCGGGCACTCTCCTCGGCCGCAAGCTGACCTTCGGCAACGTGTCGCTCGATACCGAAGGGCGCCAGGTGTCCGTCGGCGGACTGGCGCATGCCTTTCCCGCGCGCGAGACCGCCGTGCTCGAGATCTTCCTGCGCCGCGGCGGCAATGTCGCGCCCAAGCGCCTGCTGGAGGACCATCTGTTCGGCCTCTCCGGCGAAGTCGGGTCGAATGCCGTCGAGGTCTACGTCCATCGCCTGCGCAAGATGCTGAGCGATGCCGGCGCCACGGTGAAGATCCACACCGTGCGCGGCGTCGGCTATCTGATGGTCGAGGAAAAATCGTAGGCGCGCCGATGTCTGCGGGCGTCTCCCAGCCGATACCCCGTCGATGATCCGCTTCCGTTCGATCATCACGCGCATTGTCGCGCTGCATGTTCTGGCGTTGGCCGCCACCTCGATCCTGATGCCGCTGGCGCTGTATTGGCTGTTGAACCAGGCGGCCAACGGCCTGTTGCGCGACGCACTGCGCAGCGAGGCGCTGACCATCCGCAGCTTCCTGCACCCGCAAGCCGACGGCACCCTCGCCCTGGACATTCCGCCTGACATGCGGCCGCTCTACTCCTCCGATTACGGTCTCTATGCCTTCGCAGTCCTCGATGCGCAGGATCACGTACTCTTCACGTCCCGCACCGACGGCAAGGCGCTGTTCACGCCGAACGAGAGATCCGTCAGCGAGTGGACGACCCGGCGCAGCAACACCGGCTCGACCCTGTTCGGCGTCACGGTCATACGGCCGATCGGCGAGAAGCTCTATTCGATCCAGATTGCGCAGGACCTGGCGCACCGCGATGTGATCATCGACGATGTCGTCAAATCGTTCTTTCCGCGCGTTGCCTGGATCACCTTTCCGATCCTGCTGGTCCTGCTCCTGATCGATATCCTGATCTTTCGGCGGGCGCTGGCGCCGGTCCGCACGGCCTCCATGACGGCGGCGGCAATCGGGCCGCAGCGGACCGATCTGCGCCTGTCCGAACAGGACATGCCCAAGGAGATCGTGCCGCTGGTCCACGCGGTGAATGAGGCGCTCGACCGGCTCGAACGCGGGCTTCGCGCGCAGCGCGAGTTCACGGCCGACATGGCCCACGAGCTGCGCACGCCGCTTGCGATCGTGCGTGCGCGCGTCGATTCGCTCGATCCGGGACCGGCACGTGACACTCTGCGTACCGATCTCGTCAATATGACGCGCACGGTCAACCAGGTGCTCGACATCGCGGAACTCGAGGCGTTCATTGTCGGCACCGACGCCAGGGCCGACCTCCATGCGGTCTGCGCCGATGCCGTCGCGTCGATGGCGCCGCTCGCCGTCGAGATGTCCAAGACCATTGCGCTCACCGGCGATGTCGGCCCGGTGTGGGTGCGCGGCCAGGCCGAGGCGCTGTTTCGTGCCGTCCGCAATCTGGCGGAGAATGCCATCCGCCACACGCCGCCGGGCGTCTCGATCGAGGTCGAGGTCGGCAAGGAAGGCACTGTGCGCGTCCTCGACGACGGGCCAGGTGTTCCGGAGGCGGATCGCGAATCGATCTTCCGCCGCTTCTGGCGCCGCGACCGCGCCAGGGCCGACAGCCGCGGGCTGGGGCTCGCCATTGTCAGCCGTGTGGCCGAAGCGCATGACGGCAGCGTCACCGTCGAGAACCGGCCCGAAGGCGGGGCGGCCTTCACCCTGAGGCTGAAGCTCGTCTGACCGTCAGGCCGCCGCCGCCTGCTTGGCAAGCGGCGGTGCGAAGCGAAAGGCCGCGCCGAGCCGGTTCCAGGCGTTGATATTGGCGATGGCGACGCTCAGCCACAGCAGCTCGTCCTCGCTGAAATGAGCGCGGGCCGCCGCGTAGGCGGCGTCGGAGATCGAGTGGCCGGGGAGATGCGCCAACTGCTCGGCCCACGTCAGCGCCGCGCATTCGCGGACCGTGAAGATGCCCGCTTCCTCCCAGGTGGCGACCAGGTCGAGCTTCTCCTGCGGCACCCCGATCCGCCGCGCGACATTGAGATGTATCTGCAGGCAGAAGGCGCAGTTGTTGATCTGCGACACGCGCAGCTTCGCGAGTTCGACGAGCTGCTTGTCCAGCCCGGCCTCCTCCACAGCCTTGCCCATGGCCAGCAGCGCCGCCTGGGCGGCCGGCGCTGTCTTGGCGAAATCCTGGTAGGTGACGCGCGGATTGGACATCTGGCACTCCATCATAATATTCGAACTCTGATATATGGTCGTCGTGCCCGGCGGCAAGTGGCGTTCCGGGTGGCGACCTCGACCGGGTTTTCTCCCCGCGCGGTTCGGTCTAGGATGCGGCTCGTCCAAGGGGGGCCCCGGCAGGGGGCTGAGATACCGACGGCCTCGATCCTCGCGATCGCAAGCAGCGCGGTGACCCTTTGAACCTGATCCGGGTCATGCCGGCGAAGGGACAGGATGCTTTCCTTTGCAGGACGCACCGGATCTCCTTCTGTCGTTTTGTCATGGGAGATCCTTGTTATGGACAACATCATCGCCACCCCCAAAGTAACGACCGGGCCGCTGCCGGCCTCGCAGAAGATCTATGTAACGCCGGAAGAAGCGCCCGAGCTCAGCGTTCCCCTGCGCGAGATCACTCTTTCGGAGCCTGCCGAACCCAAGGTGCGGGTCTATGACACCACCGGCCCCTACACCGACCCTACCGTTGCCATCGATGTGACCAAGGGGCTCGCCCGCACGCGTCGCGGCTGGGTGCTGGCGCGCGGCGGCGTCGAGGAATATGCGGGCCGCCCGGTCCAGTCGATCGACAACGGCAATGTGAAGGTCTCGGCGCTGCAGCCTTTCGCACATACGCCGCGGCCGCTGCGCGGCCTCGACGGTCAGCCGATCACCCAGCTCGAATGGGCGCGGCGGGGGGTGATCACCAAGGAGATGATCTATATCGCCGCGCGCGAGAATCTCGGCCGCAAGCGCGCCCATGAGCTGGCCAAGGAGCGGCTGGCCGACGGCGAAAGCTTCGGTGCGGCGTTGCCCGAGTTCATCACGCCCGAGTTCGTGCGCGCCGAGGTGGCGGCCGGCCGCGCCATCATTCCGGCCAACATCAACCATGTCGAGCTCGAGCCGATGATCATCGGCCGCAACTTCCTGGTGAAGATCAACGCCAACATCGGCAACTCGGCGGTCTCGTCCTCGATGGAGGAGGAGGTCGAGAAGATGGTGTGGGCGATCCGCTGGGGCGCCGACACGGTGATGGATCTCTCCACTGGCCGGAATATCCACGACACGCGCGAATGGATCGTGCGCAATTCGCCGGTGCCGATCGGCACAGTGCCGATCTACCAGGCGCTGGAGAAGGTCGGCGGCGATCCGACCAAGCTCTCGTGGGAGGTGTTCCGTGACACGCTGATCGAGCAGTGCGAGCAAGGTGTCGACTATTTCACCATCCATGCCGGCGTGCGGCTTGCCCATGTTCCGCTGACCGCCAGCCGGGTCACCGGCATCGTGAGCCGCGGCGGCTCGATGATGGCGCAATGGTGCCTCACCGAGCATCGCGAGAGCTTCCTCTACGAGCACTTCGGTGACATTTGCGACATCATGCGCAAGTATGACGTGTCGTTCTCTCTGGGCGACGGGCTGCGCCCTGGCTCGAATGCCGACGCCAACGACGCGGCGCAATTCGCCGAGCTCGAGACGCTGGGCGAGCTCACCAAGGTCGCCTGGGACAAGGGCTGCCAGGTCATGATCGAGGGGCCGGGCCACGTGCCCATGCACAAGATCAAGGTGAACATGGACAAGCAGCTCAAGGAGTGCGGCGAGGCGCCGTTCTATACCCTGGGACCGCTCGTCACCGACATCGCACCGGGCTATGACCACATCACCTCGGGCATCGGCGCCGCCATGATCGGCTGGTTCGGCACGGCGATGCTCTGCTACGTCACGCCCAAGGAGCATCTCGGCCTGCCGGATCGCGACGATGTGAAGGTGGGCGTCATCACCTACAAGATCGCGGCCCACGCCGCTGATCTCGCCAAGGGCCACCCCGCGGCGCGCCTGCGTGACGACGCGCTCTCCAAGGCGCGATTCGAGTTCCGCTGGCGCGATCAGTTCAACCTCTCGCTCGATCCGGCGACGGCCGAGAAGTTCCATGACGAGACGATGCCCAAGGAGGCGCACAAGACCGCGCATTTCTGCTCGATGTGCGGGCCGAAGTTCTGCTCCATGCGCATCACCCAGGACATCCGCGACTATGCCCAGAAGGGCATGGCGGAGATGAGCGAGAAGTTCAAAGCCGGCGGCAGCGCCCTGTACGTCCCCGACAAGGCAGCCGACTGAGGTCTTTGCCGACCTCCGGTCCGGCCTTTCCCGGGCCGGGGGTCGCCTTGCATCGCTTTTCCCGCTGGGGGAGACTCCCGGCCTTCCCTGCGTATAGGGAAAAGGACTTGTTTAGGGGCTCTCGAGGCCATGAATAGACTGCGCACCCTGCTGGGGTTGGGCGTGGGGCTCGCGGTCGTCATCGGCGCCGCGTGGTATTTTACCCATTCGGGCCCGCCGCCCCAGAACCGTGGCGGCCGCAATGCCGCCAGCCAGGCCGTCACAGTGGGGCTGGCGCCGGTCGTAAAGGGCGATATCCCGATCGTCGACAGCGCCTTGGGGACGGTGACGCCGCTCGCGACGGTGACGGTCAAGACCCAGATCACGGGACAGCTCGTCGAGGTGGCCTTCACCGAGGGGCAGGCGGTCAAGAAGGGCGACCTGCTCGCCATCGTCGATCCGCGTCCCTATGAGGTCGCCCTCCAGCAGGCCACGGGAATGCTGGAAAAGGACCAGGCCCTCCTCAAGAACGCCGAGCTCGATCTCGCTCGCTACGAGAAGCTGGTCGCCCAGGCCTCGGTGGCCCGCCAGGTCTACGACACCCAGGCTGCCCTGGTGCGGCAATACGAAGCCACGCTGGTGACGGATCGGGCGGCGGTCGACGCTGCCAAGCTCAACCTCGTCTATACCCGGATCGTGGCGCCAACCGATGGGCGGATCGGCCTGCGCCTGGTCGATCCGGGCAATTATGTAACGATGGGCGATGCCACCGGCATCTGCGTCATCACCCTGATGCAGCCCATGTCGGTGCTGTTTCCCATTCCCGAGGATGCGCTGCCGGCCGTGCGCAAGCGCCTGCACGCGGGCGCCACTTTGCAGGTAACGGCGCTCGATCGCGCCCAGAAGGTCGAGCTGGGCGTGGGCAAGCTCTCGACCACCGACAACCAGATCGACACCTCGACCGGCACGGTGAAGCTGCGCGCGCTGTTCGACAACACGGACGAAGCGCTGTTTCCCAACCAGTTCGTCAATATCCGCCTGCTGGTCGACACGGTGAAGGATGCCCTGGTGGTTCCCGTGGCGGCGATCCAGCGCGGACAGCCCGGCACCTTCGTCTATCGCGTGAAGGCCGACGACACGGTGGAGATTGTCGTGGTCGAGACCGGCGTGAGCGACGGCGAGAAGATCGCCGTCACCAAGGGCCTGGCACTCAACGATCAGGTGGTGATCGACGGTACGGACCGCCTGCGCTCCGGCTCCAAGATCCGTGTGCCGGCAAGGCCCGTCGCCGCCGCTCCGGCCAGCGACCGCAAGGATTCCGGCGCCAGGACACGCCGCGGCGCCGGACAGCCGGCGCAGTCGAGCCAGTAGCTCCGTGTCCGCGATATGAATCCGTCGCGGATCTTCATCGAGCGGCCGGTCGGGACTTCGCTCTTGATGGCGGCGATCGTGCTGGTGGGCCTGATCGCCTACCGGTTCCTGCCGATCGCGGCCCTGCCCCAGGTCGATTATCCGACCATTCGAGTACTGACGCTCTATCCCGGCGCCGGACCCGAGGTCATGACGTCCTCGGTCACCGCACCGCTCGAACGCCAGTTCGGCCAGATGCCGGGGCTGAACCAGATGACCTCGACCAGTTCGGCGGGCGCCTCGTCGATCACGCTGCAATTCAGCCTGTCCCTCGGCATCGATATCGCCGAGCAGCAGGTGCAGGCCGCGATCAACGCCGCCGGCAACCTCCTGCCGGCGGACCTCCCTGCGCCGCCGATCTATGCCAAGGTCAATCCGGCGGATGCGCCCATCCTCACGCTCGCCGTCACGTCGAAGACCGAGCCGCTCACCAAGGTCTTCGACCTGGTCGATGTCCGGCTGGGCCAGAAGATCTCGCAGGTAGCGGGTGTCGGCCTGGTGACGCTGGAGGGCGGCCAGAAGCCGGGCTACCGCATTCGCGCCAATCCGACGGCGCTTGCCGCCTACGGCCTCAATGTCGACGACCTGCGCACCACCATCACCAACGCCAACGTCAACACGCCCAAGGGCAACTTCGACGGGCCGACGCGCAGCTATACGATCAACGCCAACGATCAGATCACCGATCCGAAGCTGTTCAACAGCGTGATCGTGGCCTACCGCAACGGCGCGCCGGTTCGGCTGTCCGACGTGGCGACGGTCGACGACGGCCGGGAGAACAGCCGCTTGATCGCGTGGATGAATACCGACCAGGCGGTGATCGTCAACGTGCAGCGCCAGCCGGGCGCCAACGTCATCGCCGTGGTCGACAGCATCAAGGCGCTGTTGCCGCAGCTGCGCGAGACGCTGCCGCCCTCGATCGACGTCGCGGTCCTGACCGATCGCACGCTCACCATCCGCGCTTCGGTGCGCGACGTGCAGGTCGAGCTTTCCTTCGCGGTGCTGCTGGTCGTCGCCGTCATCTTCCTGTTCCTGGGCGACTGGCGCGCCACCGTCATTCCGAGCCTGTCGGTCCCGCTGTCGCTGGTCGGCACGCTGGCGGTGATGTATCTCGCCGGCTTCTCGCTCAACAATCTCTCGATCATGGCGCTCACCATCGCCACGGGCTTCGTGGTCGACGACGCCATCGTCATGATCGAGAACATCGCCCGCTACATCGAGGACGGCGACCCGCCGTTCGAGGCGGCAATGAAGGGCTCGAGCCAGATCGCCTTCACCGTGGTGTCGCTCACTGTCTCGCTGATCGCGGTGTTGATTCCGCTCCTGTTCATGGGCGATGTGGTGGGACGGCTGTTCAGCGAGTTCGCGATCACGCTCTCCGTTACCATCCTGATCTCGGCGGTGGTGTCGCTCACTTTGGTGCCCATGATGTGCGCCCAGCTCCTGCGCCGTCGCGATGTCGGGCCGCGTGGGCAACCCGACGGCACGCCCGCGCACGGGCCGGCGGCCCATCCCGAGGCCCAGGCGCTCGGCGCACGCTGGTTCGGCACGCTGATCGATCTCTATGACCGCGGCCTGGCGGTGGTCTTCCGCCATCAGTTGCTCACGATCCTGGTCGCCATCGCGACCATCGTGCTGACGGTGGTGCTCTACGTCGCCATCCCCAAAGGCTTCTTTCCGGTTCAGGACAACGGCCTGATCCAAGCCACCACCGAGGCCTCGCAGACGATCTCGTTCGACGCCATGCGCGAGCGCCAGCGGGCGCTGGCCGAGGTCATCCTGAAGGATCCCGACGTCGAGAGCCTCAGCTCCTTCGTCGGCGTCGACGGCACCAATCCGACGCTCAATTCCGGCCGCATGCTGATCAACCTCAAGGCGCGCGACCAGCGCTCGCTCACGGCCAGCCAGATCATCCGCCGCATCCTGCGCGAGACGGCGTCGGTCGAGGGCATCCAGCTCTACATGCAGCCGTCGCAGGATCTCACCATCGATTCGACGGTCAGCCGTACGCAGTACCAGTTTGTGCTCCAGAGTCCCAACCCGAAGGATTTCGACACCTGGGTGCCGCGGCTGGTGGAGCGCATGTCCCAGATCCCCGAGATGATCGACGTCACGAGCGAGCTGCAGAACCAGGGTCTCTCCGTGTTCATCAAGATCGATCGTGACGCGGCGGCTCGCTTTGGCATCACCGCGGCCACCGTCGACAACCTGCTCTACGATTCGTTCGGCCAGCGCATCGTGTCGACCGTCTACACGCAGTCCAATCAGTACCGCGTGATCTACGAGCTCGAGCCGTCGATGGCCCGCTCGCTCGATGCACTGAAGAACCTCTATCTCCCCGGCTCGACCACGGGCAAGCAGGTGCCGTTGTCGGCGATCGCCACCTTCGAGCAGCAGACCGGGCCGCTGCGGCTGGACCGGTTGAGCCAGTTCCCGGCCACCACGGTCTCGTTCAACCTCGCGCCCGGCGCGTCGCTTGGCGACGCCGTCGAGGCCATTACCGCGGCGCAGGCGGAGATCGGGATGCCGCGCTCGATCTCGACCCACTTCCAGGGTGCGGCGCTCGCCTTCCAGAAGGCGCTCAAGAGCCAGCTCCTGCTGATCCTGGCCGCGATCGTCACCGTCTACATCGTGCTGGGTGTGCTCTACGAGAGCTACATCCATCCGATCACGATCCTTTCGACCCTGCCGTCGGCCGGCATCGGCGCGCTACTGGCGCTCATGATCGCCGGCGACGATTTGAGCGTCGTTGCCATCATCGGCATCGTCCTGCTGATCGGCATCGTGAAGAAGAACGCGATCATGATGATCGACTTCGCGCTCGACGCCGAACGCCACGAGGGCAAGGCGCCGCAGGAGGCGATCCACCAGGCCTGCCTGCTGCGCTTCCGCCCCATCCTCATGACCACGATCGCCGCGCTGGTCGGCGCCCTGCCGCTGATGCTGGGCACCGGCACAGGTTCGGAACTGCGCCATCCGCTCGGCCTCACCATCGTCGGCGGGCTGATCGTGAGCCAGATCCTGACCCTGTTCACGACGCCGGTGATCTATCTCGCCTTCGACCGGGTTGCCCGGCGGCTGCGCGGCGTGCCGCTCGACATGCCGGCCTATCCGCCGGCGGGCGGCGGCGAGGGACCGCAGCCCACGGAGCTGCCGGAGGGCTTCCAGCCGTGACTTTCTCGGGGGTCTTTATCGCCCGGCCGGTCGCGACCACGCTGCTGACCGCCGGCATTCTGCTGGCCGGCCTCATGGGCTTCATCGCCCTTCCTGTCTCGCCGCTGCCCAAGGTCGATTTCCCGACGATCCTGGTGCAGGCGTCGCTTCCCGGCGCCTCGCCCGACACCGTGGCGACCAGCGTGACGACGCCGCTCGAGAAACGGCTGGGCGCAATCGCGGGCGTGAGCGAGATCACCTCCACCAGCACGGTCGGCAATGTGCGCATCGTGCTGCAGTTCGACCTGTCGCGCGACATAGACGGCGCGGCGCGCGACGTACAGGCGGCGATCAACGCGGCGCGAGCCGATATGCCGACCAGCCTGCGGTCCAATCCGATCTACCGCAAAATCAATCCGGCCGACGCGCCGGCGGTGATCCTGGCGCTCACGTCCGAGACGCTGGCGCAGGGCCAGCTTTACGATGCGGCGTCGAACGTCCTGCAGCAAAAGCTGAGCCAGGTGTCCGGCGTCGGGCAGGTGACGCTGGGCGGCAGCTCGCTGCCCGCGGTGCGCGTCGAGCTCAACCCCAACGCGCTTGCCAAGTACCGCATCGGTCTCGAGAGCGTGCGTGCCGGCCTGGCGGCGGCCAACGCCAACTCACCCAAGGGGGCGATCGAGGTCGGCGATCGGCATTATCAGCTCTATACCAACGATCAGTCGCGGGTGGCTGACGACTACCGCAACCTGATCATTGCCTGGCGGGACAACGCCCCGGTGCGGCTCAAGGACGTGGCCGATGTCCTCGATTCGGTCGAGGATGTCCGCAACGAGGGACAGGCGAACGGCAAGCGCTCGGTGTTGGTGATCATCTACCTCCAGCCCAACGCCAACATCATCGAGACGGTCGACCAGGTGAAGCAAGTGCTGCCCGAGCTGCAGGCGGCGCTGCCACCCGAGATCGACGTGACGCTGGCCAGCGACCGCACGACCACGATCCGGGCTTCGCTGAAGGAAGTCGAGCGCGCGCTGACGCTCAGCGTCATCCTGGTGGTGCTGGTGACCTTCGGCTTCTTGCGTTCGGTGCGGGCAGGGCTGGTGCCGTCGGTCGCCGTTCCCGTGTCGCTGGTCGGCACGTTCGGCGTCATGTACCTGATGGGCTTCAGCCTCAACAATCTGTCGCTGATGGCGCTCACCATCTCGGCGGGCTTTGTCGTCGACGACGCCATCATCGTGCTCGAGAACATCTCCCGGCACATCGAAAGCGGCATGCCGCGGCGGCAGGCGGCGCTGCTGGGCGCCCGCGAGGTCGGATTCACCGTGGTCTCGATGAGCCTGTCGCTGATTGCGGTGTTCGTTCCCATCCTGTTGATGGGCGGCATCGTAGGCCGCCTGTTCCGCGAGTTCGCGGTGACGCTCACCATCGCCATCGTGATCTCGATGGTGGTGTCGCTCACCACCACGCCGATGATGTGCGCCTACGTGCTGCGGCCGCCGGCGGCGGAGCGGGAGGAGCGGCGGCCGAACTGGCTTGCCCGGACCAGTGAGCGCATCTTCGTGGCCGTCCAGGATTTCTACGGCCGCACGCTCGCCTGGGTCTTGCGCCATCCCGGGGCCACGCTCCTGGTCTTCATCGGCACCGTGGTCCTCAACATCTTCCTCTATGTCGAGGTGCCGAAAGGTTTCTTCCCGCAGCAGGATACCGGCCGCATCATCGGCGGCATGCGCGCGGACCAGAGCATCTCGTTCCAGGCGATGCGTGGCAAGTTCCGCCAGTTCATGGCGATCGTGCGCGCCGACCCGGCGGTCCAGAACGTGGTCGGCTTCACCGGCGGCTTCCAGACCAATTCCGGCTTCCTGTTCGCCCAGCTCAAGCCGCTGGCCGAGCGAGACGTCTCGGCCGATCAGGTGATCGCGCGGCTGCGGGTGCGGCTGGCGCAAGTGCCGGGCGCCAACCTCTTCATGCAGGCGGTGCAAGATATTCGTGTCGGCGGCCGGCAGAGCAACTCGCAGTTCCAGTTCACGCTGCAATCCGATTCGCTCGCCGATCTCTATGCCTGGGGGCCGAAGCTGGTGACGGCCTTGCAGCGCGATACCTCGGTCATCACCGATGTCGATTCAGACCAGCAGCAGCACGGCCTGCAGGTCAATGTCACGATCGATCGCGATTCGGCGAGTCGCCTTGGCGTCAGCACCAGCGCCATCTCGGCCACGCTCTACGATGCGTTCGGCCAGCGGCAGGTCTCGACCATCTACAATGCGCTCAACCAGTATCACGTGGTGATGGAGGTGGCGCCGGAGTACTGGCAGAATCCCAAGACGCTCGACCAGATCTATGTCAGCACCTCGGGCGGCGCGATCAGCGGTGCGCAGGCGACGCAGGCTATCGTCTCGCCCTCGCCGACCGTGTCGGGCCCCGGGGGCACGACCGGCTCGGTGACGCGGCTGACCAATGCCGCGACGGCGCTCGATCCCACCCAGGCGGTGCGCAACCAGCTCACCAACCAGATCGCGGTCAGCGGCCGCGGCTCGGCCTCGACCGGCGCCGCAGTCAGTACGTCGCCCGAAACGATGGTCCCGCTGTCGGCCGTGACTTACCACGACTTCGGCACCACGCCGCTCGGCGTCAACCATCAGGGCCTGTTCGTCGCCACCACCGTCTCGTTCAACCTCGTTCCGGACAAGACGTTGAGCGACGCGGTGGCCTATGTGAACCAGACGATGCGCGAGATCGGCATGCCGGCCACGATCCACGGCGCGTTCCAGGGCACCGCGCGCGCTTTCCAGCAGTCGCTCGACAGCCAGATTATCGTGATCCTGGCGGCGCTGGCCGCGATCTACATCGTGCTGGGCGTGCTCTACGAAAGCTATATCCATCCACTCACGATCCTCTCGACCCTGCCGTCGGCCGGGATCGGCGCCCTGCTGGCGCTTCTGCTGTTCAAGGTCGAGCTCAGCATCATCGCCATGATCGGCGTCCTGCTGCTGATCGGCATCGTGAAGAAGAACGCGATCATGATGATCGACGTCGCCCTCGACCGCGAGCGCCACCAGGGCCTCGATCCGCGCGACGCAATCTACCAGGCCTGCCTCCTGCGCCTGCGGCCGATCCTGATGACGACGATGGCGGCGATGTTGGGCGCCCTGCCGCTTGCCCTCAATTTCGGCGATGGAGCGGAGCTGCGCCGGCCGCTCGGCCTCTCCATCATCGGCGGTCTGCTGGTCAGCCAGGTCCTGACCCTTTACACGACCCCGGTGATCTATCTCTATCTCGACCGCTTCCGCCGCCGCGACCGCGACCCGTACGGACGGCTGGCTCGTACCTTGGGAGGGCTCGAGGCCCGCGCATGAACCGCACTCTTGCTCTCGTCGCCTTGCTGTCGCTTTCCGGCTGCATGGTTGGTCCCGACTACAGGCGTCCTCCGCCGGCGACCGACCCGACACCGGCCTACAAGGAAGTGGATGGCGTCACCTTTCGTCCGGCCCTGCCGCTCGACACGATCGATCGCGGGCCATGGTGGACGATCTACGGCGACCTGGCGCTCGACCGGCTGATGGCCGAGGTCGACGTCTCCAACCAGACACTCAAGGAGAACGAGGCCGCCTACCGTCAGGCGGTGGCCCTGATCCGGCAAAGCCAGTCCGCGCTCTACCCGACCGTCGGCTATTCGTCTTCGATAACGCAGAACAGCTCGAGCGGCGGCCGGGTGAGCGGCAGCGGCATCGTATCGACGGCAGGCGGCAGCTCGTTCGGCGAGTATACCCTGGGCGGCACGCTCTCCTGGGAGATCGACGTCTGGGGCCGCATCCGCCGCACGATCGAAAGCGACGCCGCGGCGGCGCAGGCCAGCGCTGCCGACCTGGCCGCGGCGCGGCTGTCGATTCAGTCGAGCCTCGCGACCGCTTATTTCTCGCTGCGCATCTCGGACGAACGGCTCGCGCTCTATCGGCAGTCGGTCGCGGCCTACGAACGGTCGCTGGAGATCGTGCGCAACCAGATGAACGCCGGCACCGCCTCGCGGCTCGACCTCGCCCAGGCCCAGACCCAGCTCGAGCAGACGCGGGCGCTCTATGCCGCCGAGGGCGCCAATCGCGCCCAGTTCGAACATGCGATCGCCGCCCTGGTCGGCAAAATGCCGGCCGAAGTTTCGATCGAAACGGCGCCCCCACCCAGGACGGTGCCCACACTCGATGCGGGAACGCCGTCGATGCTGCTCGAGCGGCGGCCCGACATTGCCTCGACGGAGCGCCAGATGCAGTCGGCGAATGCCCAGATCGGCGTTGCGCAGGCGGCCTACTTTCCGGACTTCACCTTCAATGCCAGCATCAACTTCCTGAGCACCACGATCAGCAAGCTGTTGCAGATCGGCTCCGCCGTGTGGTCCCTGGGGCCTCAACTCTCGGGCACGCTGATCGATGGCGGTGCCCGCGCCGCCCAGGTGGAGGGCGCTCGGGCGAACTATGACAAGACGGTCGCGGCCTATCGCCAGACCGTGCTCACCGCTTTCCAGCAGGTCGAGGATGCGCTGGCGCAACAGCGCTACTTCGCCGCGCAGGAGGCGATCCAGCGTCGCGCCGTCGCCGCCGCGCGCGAGGCCGAACAGCTGTCGCTCAACCAGTACCAGGCCGGTACGGTCGCCTACACCACGGTGATCACCGCCCAGACGACGTCGCTCGGCGCCCAGCAGACGCTGATCAATATCCGCCTGAACCGATTCACGACCGTCGCCACGCTGGTGACGGCGCTGGGCGGCGGCTGGCGTGACGCCGATCTGCCCGCCATCATGCCGGCGATGCCGGCTTCCGTGCCCAAGCCGTCGCCGGTCAAGAAGGGCTGGTGGCCGTTCTAGGATGACGCCGGCCAGGGGATGCGGATTTCCTGCAGCGGCACGTGCTGCTGGGCGGCGTGCATGTCGGTCTCGCCGATGCCGCCCTGAGCGCGCGGCCGCGGCAGGGTGATCTTCACCGCATTGACGAGATCGAAGAAGCCGAAGGTGATGATCGCCTGTGTCGGCACGTTGTAGAGCTCGGAGACGAGTTCCTTCGTGATCACACCGCTCTTCTTCACCGCCTCGTAGTCTTCCCTCGATTTGAAGATGATATCGAGTGTGATCTCGAACGGACCGGCGTTCTTGCTGCGCACGACCTTGGCGATGTCGCGCAGCGGGGTCGGAACGACGGCGGTCATGCGATCTCCTCGTGCTCGATCGGGAACAGTGCCGTCGGGCTGTCGACCGTCATCAGGTGATAGACGTTGAACGCGCAGGCCTGGCCGAGCGGGATTTCGAGCGGCGTGAACGGCGAGGCGAGGTTGCCGGCGGTGGCGATGCGGCCGGGGTAGGGCGCATGCATCAGGCTGGTGCGTAGCTTGCCGCAGATTGCGGTCGCGAGCGCCTGCGTCGCGGCCGCCACCTCGACGATGAGGCACAGCTCGTGTGCCGGCGTCTTTACCGGCTCGAGATCGCCCATGACGCCGTTCCTGCCGTAGATGTGCGGGATGATGCGATAGGTGTCGGCCGGCACGTCGCCGAAATAGGCGCGGGCCTGGCCGATCACCTTGTCGAGGATCGAATCGATCTGGCGGATGAAGATCGGGTCGCGGGCGCCGGCGATGAAGATGCTGCGCCAGCCTGCGGTCCTGGCTCCTTCGAGCTTGACCGTATAGCGCGTGCCCGGATCGAAACGGCTGCCGGATACGCGCACGCGCCGGTCGGTGACCTGCTCATACCTGCAGTTCGAGAGGTCGAGCGTGCCGCCGGGGCCGGCGAGCAGGAAGGGATGGGACTTTTCGTAGAGCGTGTGGGCTGCAACCGACGCCGTGGTGCAGCGTTCGGCCGGATTGAGGGGTTCGATCTCGAAATGATCGCGCCGCAGGTAGCCGATGACGCTGCGCCCCACGGGCTCGGCGCACAGCGCCCCGCATTCCATGATCTTGCCCATATGCCAGGCCAGCGCCGGATCGAAGCCGGCGCGAATCGCGACAGCGGCGGTGGGCGAGGGATCGTAGGCGCGGCCGCTCACGACAACGTCGACGCCTTCGATTTCGCCCAGGGCCTTCTGGAACGGCTCGGCGCCCATCTGTGCCACCACGACGGTTGCCGCATCGATCTCGCGCAGATCGAGCGGGGGCACCGGTCCCAGAGGCTCGACACGGCCGGCCTCCAGCTCGCGGCGGATGTGATCCTTGTCGATATCGGCGTAGATCTTCGCCAGCCTGAAGCGCCAGCCGCGTTTGCCGGCGATATCGGCGATCATCTCGCGAAAGGCATCGACATGGAGATTGCTGCCGTCGCCGCCCGCGGAGGAGATCAGGAGCGGTATCCTGGCCTCGTGCTGCGCCTGCAGCAGCACCTCGAGATCCTTCAGGTAGGCCTCGCGGCTGCAGGTCATCTCGCCCAGGCCGAGCTTTTGCGGACCCGAATCGGTCGAGCCGGAATCGATGGTGATGGCGTGCGGCTGTTGCGCCAGGCCAAGCTCGAAGTGATCGAGCGGGAAGCCGTAGCCCAGCATGCCCGAAGGCGTGAGGATGCGGATCTCGTCGTTGATCGGCGTGGACATGGTGGCCTTCGTTCGCGGCGAACATGCCGGTTTTGAGACCGATATGGCGGTCATGCAAGCCCTGAAAGGCTTGGAGGCGGCCGAGCGAAGGTCGTAGGCTCGGATGTCATGGCCGAAGCGGATATCCGCAAGATCATCCATCTCGATATGGATGCCTTCTATGCCTCTGTGGAGCAGCGCGACGATCCCTCGCTGCGCGGCAAGCCGCTCGCCGTAGGCGGCAGCCGCGAGCGCGGCGTGGTGATGGCGGCGAGCTACGAGGCGCGCCATTTTGGCGTGCGCTCGGCCATGCCGTCGACGACGGCGCGTCGCCTGTGCCCCGAACTCCTGTTCGTCAAGCCACGCTTCGATGTCTACAAGCAGGTCTCGCAGCAGATCCGGGCGATTTTCCTCGAATACACGCCGCTCGTGGAGCCGTTGTCGCTCGACGAGGCCTATCTCGATGTCACGAGCAACCTGAAGAACATGCCGCTCGCCTCGGAGATCGCGCGCGAGATCCGCACCCGCATTCTCGCGGAAACCGGCCTTACCGCCTCGGCCGGCATTTCCTACAACAAGTTCCTGGCCAAGCTGGCGTCGGACTATCGCAAGCCCAACGGCCAGTTCGTGATCCGGCCCGAGAAGGGCCCGGCCTTCGTCGAAGCCCTGCCGGTCGGCAAGTTCCACGGCGTGGGACCTGCGACCGAGGCCAAGATGAAGCGGCTCGGCATCCAGACCGGCGCCGACCTCAAGGCGCAATCGCTCGATTTCCTGCAGCGCTATTTCGGCAAATCGGGCAGCTACTACTACGCCATTGCCCACGGCCAGGACGATCGACGCGTCGTGCCCGATCGGCCGCGCAAGTCGGTCGGTTCGGAGACCACCTTCTCACAGGATCTCGGCCGGCCGGTCGAGATCGAGCAGGGCGTGTTGTCGGTGCTCGACGATGTCTGGAGCTACTGCGAGCGCACGGGCGTTGCCGGTCGCACGGTGACGGTGAAGATCAAGTACGCCGATTTCCAGATCGTCACGCGCAGCCGCACCTTGCCGGCGCCGGTGGCGAGCCGCGCCGAACTGGAGCGCGCAAGCGTAGAGCTTGTCCGCACGATCTTCCCGCTCGAGAAGAAGGTGCGTTTGCTGGGCGTGTCGCTGTCGAACATGATGGCACAGGTGGCGCCTTCACCGCCGCCGCAACTGACGCTGGGGCTCTAGGGCGGCGGCATGATCGACAAGCTCGAATATCTGCTGGCGTTGGCGCGCGAGCGCAATTTCGGCCGGGCGGCCGAACAGTGCGGCGTCACGCAGCCGACCTTTTCGGCCGGCATCAAGCAGCTCGAGGATATTCTGGGTGTCATGCTGGTGCAGCGTACCTCGCGCTTCCTGGGCTTCACGGCCGAAGGCGAGCGGGTGCTCGACTGGGCGCGCGGCATCGTGGCCGACACCCGGGCGATGCGCCAGGAAGTGCAGACATTGAAGAAGGGCCTCGCCGGACACCTCAAGATCGCCGCCATTCCGACCGCGCTCGCCATGGTCTCGGCGCTCACCACGCCCTACCGCGCGCGCCACCCCAACGTGAAGTTCACCATCCTGTCGCGCACCTCGATCGAGGTGCTGACGATGCTGGACAATCTCGAGGTCGATGCCGGCCTCACCTATATCGACAACGAGCCGCTCGGCCGTATGCGGGCGGTGCCGCTCTATTACGAGCAGTATCGCCTGCTCACTTCGGCCGAAAGCCCGTTTGGCAACCACGATCGCGTCACCTGGGCCGAGGTCGCGAAGATCCCGCTCTGCCTGCTCACCCCGGACATGCAGAACCGGCGCATCATCGACGGCCTGCTGCACTCTGCCGGCGGAGCAGCAGAGCCGACGCTCGAGTCGAACTCGATGATCGTGCTGTTCTCCCATGTCCGCACCGGCCGGTGGGCGAGCGTCATGCCCGAAAAGCTCGCCGAGACGCTGGGGCTTACGGAACGATTGCGGACCATCCCCATTGTCGAACCGGACGCCATTCACCAGATCGGATTGGTGGTGCCGCCCAGGGAGCCGATGACGACCCTGGTTTCAGCCTTGGTTGCCGAAGCTCGGTCACTGGCGAAGGTTTTGTCACAATAGATTAGCAAAATGGGTTTCACCTACCAGATCTTGTATTCGATGATAGTCGAATAAGGGGGTAGTCCGCCTCATCAATAGATTTGTTCTATTGCAGCATCAGACTGCTTTATTGAGCAGCCCCGCCCGAAGCGTTCATTGTCTATGCGCCGCCTATGGGATGGCCAACGAACGACCAATCATTTGGGGACGGAGAGGCCGATGTTCCTCGCATGGAACGAAGCGCAGGCTTTGGAGATCATTCGTCGGCATGACGGCCGCGAAGGGCCGCTGCTGCCGATCCTGCATGACATGCAGGCCATGTTCGGCTGTGTGCCCGTCGAAGCCGTCTCGTTCATTGCATCGGCTATGAACCTCACCCGCGCCGAGGTGCACGGCGTGGCGTCGTTTTACCACGACTTCCGTGAACAGCCGGCCGGCCGGCATATGTTGAAGCTCTGCCGCGCCGAAGCCTGTCAGTCGATGGGCGGCGAGGCCGTGGCGGCGAAGGTGCTGAAGCAGTTCGGTGTCGGCTGGGGCGGCACCACCGCCGACGGGTCGCTGACCGTCGAGGCCACCTATTGCCTGGGCCTGTGTGCCTGCGCGCCGTCGGCGATGCTCGATGGCGAGCCGATGGCGCGGCTGGACCAGGCTTCGGTCGATGCCATTGCCCAGGAGGTGGGTCGGTGACGATGCGCCTCTTCGTCCCTCGCGATGCCGCCGCCCGAGCTGTCGGGGCCGATCGTATTGCAATGGCGCTCGAGGCCGAGGCGAGGCGCCTGGGCCGGACGGTCGAGATCGTGCGCACAGGCTCGCGCGGACTGTTCTGGCTGGAGCCGATGATCGAGGTCGAGACGCCCGCCGGCCGCATTGCGTTCGGACCGGTCATGCCGGGCGACGTGCCGGCGCTGTTTGCGGCGGACTTCGGCGCCAGGCACCCCTTGCATCTCGGTCGCCCGGAAGAGCTTCCCTTCCTGAAACGGCAGACTCGCATCACCTTCGCGCGCTGCGGCATCACCGATCCGCTGTCGCTCGCCGACTATCGCGCGCACAGTGGAGGACGCGGGCTCGAGCGCGCCAAGAGTCTCGGCGCGGCGAAGACGATCGAGGAAGTGACCAAGTCCGGCCTGCGCGGCCGTGGCGGTGCAGGCTTCCCGACCGGCATCAAGTGGAAGACTGTCGCCGACACCGCGGCGGATCGCAAATACGTCGTCTGCAACGCCGACGAAGGCGATTCCGGAACCTATGCCGATCGCATGATCATGGAAGGCGATCCTTTCGTGCTGATCGAAGGCATGGCGATCGCAGGCTTCGCGATCGGCGCGACCAAGGGCTACATCTACATACGCTCCGAATATCCCGATGCAGTGCGGGTCATGGAGCGCGCCATCGTTCTCGCGGAGGCCGAGGGCCTGCTGGGCGCCGAAGCGAAGTTCGATCTGGAGGTCCGGGTCGGGGCGGGCGCCTATGTGTGCGGCGAGGAGACGTCGCTGCTCGACAGCCTCGAAGGCAAGCGCGGCCAGGTGCGCGCCAAGCCGCCGCTGCCGGCGCACAAGGGCCTGTTCGGCAAGCCCACCGCCGTCAACAATGCGATCTCGCTGGCCACGGTGCCGGCGATCCTGGCCGAAGGCGGCGAGGCCTATGCGGCACTGGGCTTTGGCCGCTCGCGCGGCACCATGCCGATCCAGCTCGCCGGCAACGTCAAACATGCAGGCCTGTTCGAGGCGCCGTTCGGATTGAGCCTGGGCGAGCTTGTCGACGAGATCGGTGGCGGCACGCACAGCGGCCGGCCGGTCCGCGCCGTGCAGGCGGGTGGGCCGCTCGGCGCCTACTTCCCGCGCGCCCTATTCGATACGCCCTACGACTACGAAGCCTACGCCGCTCGTGACGGCTTGATCGGCCATGGCGGCCTGGTCGTGTTCGACGACACGGTCGATATGGCGCGCCAGGCACGTTTCGCCCTCGAGTTCTGCGCCCTCGAATCCTGCGGTAAGTGCACGCCCTGCCGGTTGGGCTCGGTACGTGGCATGGAGACGATGGACAGGATCATCCGCGGCGAGCGGCGTGAAGCCAATCTCGCCCTGGTCGAGGATCTCTGCCGGACGCTGAAATTCGCTTCGCTCTGCGCGCTGGGCGGCTTCACGCCCTATCCCGTGATGAGCGCCATCAGGCATTTCCCCGAGGACTTCAACCGTCCGCGCCTCACGGCCGCGGCGGCAGAATAGAGGACTGGACCATGTCACTCCTTGTCGAGACCGACTACGGCACTCCTGCGAGCTGCGCCGACGAACAGGTGACACTCACCATCGACGGGAAATCCGTCACCGTCGCCGCGGGCACGTCGATCATGCGGGCGGCCATGGAGGCGGGCATTTCCGTCCCCAAGCTTTGCGCGACCGACTCGCTGGAGGCGTTCGGCTCCTGCCGTCTGTGTCTGGTCGAGATCGCCGGCCGAGCCGGCACTCCTGCCTCGTGCACGACGCCGGTGGCGCCCGACATGGTCGTGTCGACGGAGAGCGAACGGCTGGCGCAGCTGCGGCGCGGCGTGATGGAGCTCTATCTTTCCGACCATCCGGCCGGGCCTGCGAGCAGCGAGTGCGAGCTGCATGAGATGGCGAACGTGGTCGGCCTGGGCGAGGTGAGGTACGGCCACGATGGCGCCAACCATCTGGCGGCGGCGAAGGACGAGTCGAACCCGTATTTCACTTTCGATCCGGCGAAGTGCATCGTCTGCTCGCGCTGTGTGCGGGCCTGCGAGGAGGTGCAAGGCACCTTTGCGCTCACCATCCAGGGTCGCGGCTTCGCGTCGAAGGTCTCGGCGGGCACGCCGGTCGACGATTTCCTGAGTTCGGAGTGCGTCTCGTGCGGAGCCTGCGTGCAGGCCTGCCCGACCGACGCGCTGATCGAGAAATCGGTGATTGCGCTCGGTGAGCCCGAGCGTTCTGTGGTGACAACCTGCGCCTATTGCGGCGTCGGCTGCAGCTTCAAGGCCGAGATGCGCGGCGAGGAGCTGGTGCGCATGGTGCCGTACAAGGACGGCAAGGCCAATCATGGCCATTCCTGCGTCAAAGGACGGTTCGCCTGGGGCTATGCCAACCATCACGAACGTGTCCTGACGCCGATGATGCGGGAGAGCATCGACCAGCCCTGGCGCGAGGTGAGCTGGGAGGCCGCGATCGATCGCGTCGCCTCGGAGTTCAGGCGCCTGCAGGAGAAGCATGGCCGGCTTGCCATCGGCGGCATCACCTCCTCGCGCTGCACCAACGAGGAGACCTATCTGGTGCAGAAGCTGGTGCGCGGCGGCTTCGGCAACAACAATGTCGATACTTGCGCGCGTGTCTGTCACTCGCCGACCGGCTATGGCCTGAGGACGGCCTTCGGCACATCGGCCGGCACACAGGATTTCGACTCGATCGACCAATGCGACGTCGTCCTGGTGATCGGCGCCAATCCGACCGACGCGCACCCGGTCTTCGCCTCGCGCATGAAGAAGCGGTTGCGCGAGGGTGCGCGGCTGATCGTGGTCGATCCGCGCCGGATCGACCTTGTGCGCACGCCGCATGTGAAGGCCGACTATCACCTGGCTCTGCGGCCGGGAACGAACGCGGCCGTCCTGAACGCGCTCGCCCATGTGATCGTGACCGAAGGGCTCGCCAACGAGCGCTTCGTGCGCGAGTTCTGCGACCGCGATGCCTACGACTTCTGGGCCGGCTTCGTGGCCGACCCGAAGAACAGCCCGGAGGCCGTCAGCGCGATCTCGGGCGTTCCCCCCGAAACGATCCGCCGCGCGGCGCGCCTTTATGCGACCGGCGGCAATGCGGCCATCTACTACGGCCTCGGCGTCACCGAGCACAGCCAGGGCACGACGGCGGTGATGGCGCTCGCCAATCTCGCCATGGTGACCGGCAATATCGGCCGCCCGGGCGTGGGCGTGAATCCGCTGCGCGGCCAGAACAACGTCCAGGGCTCGTGCGACATGGGCTCCTTCCCGCACGAGCTCACCGGCTATCGCCACATCTCCGACGGCGCCATGCGGAGCACGTTCGAGGCGGTATGGGGGCGCAAGCTCGACGCGGAACCGGGGCTCCGGATCCCCAACATGTTCGACGCGGCGATCGAGGGCACCTTCAAGGGGCTCTATGTGCAGGGCGAGGATATCCTGCAGTCCGATCCCGACACCAAGCATGTGGCGGCAGCCCTTGCCGCCATGGAATGCGTCGTGGTGCAGGACCTGTTCCTGAACGAAACGGCGAACTATGCCCACGTCTTCCTGCCGGGCTCGACCTTCCTCGAGAAGGACGGCACGTTCACGAATGCCGAGCGGCGCATCAATCGGGTGCGCAAGGTGATGGCGCCGAAGGCCGGCATGGCGGATTGGGAGATCACGCTCGCCATTTCAAAGGCGATGGGCTTCGAGATGCGCTACAGCCACCCGTCCGAGATCATGGACGAAATCGCCCGGCTGACGCCGACCTTCGCCGGCGTGTCGTTCGACCTGATCGATCGGCTGGGCTCGGTCCAATGGCCGTGCGACGCAAAGGCGCCGCAGGGGACGCCGGTGATGCATGTCGGCGGCTTCGTCCGTGGCAAGGGCAACTTCATGGTCACCGAGTATGTGGCGACCGACGAGCGCACCGGGCCGCGCTTCCCGCTGCTGCTGACCACCGGCCGGATCCTGAGCCAATACAATGTCGGTGCGCAGACCCGCCGGACCGAGAACGTCGTATGGCACGACCAGGACGTGCTGGAGATCCATCCGCACGACGCCGAGCAGCGCGGCGTACGCGACGGCGACTGGGTGAGGCTCGACAGCAGGGTCGGCGCCACGACGCTACGCGCGCGCGTCACCGACCGTGTCGCTCCCGGTGTGGTCTACACCACCTTCCACCATCCTGAGACCCAGGCCAACGTCGTCACCACCGAGTATTCGGACTGGGCGACCAACTGCCCCGAATACAAGGTGACCGCGGTGCAGGTCTCGCCCTCGAATGGACCGAGCGACTGGCAGCGTGACTATGAGCGGCAGGCCGAGCACAGCCGCCGGATCGCAAAAGTGGCGGCGGAGTAGGCCGTGGTCGACGACAAGCTCGTCATGATGGCCAACCAGATCGGCAGGTTCTTCGTGCCGCAACGGCTGGCCGACCCGGTCGCCGCCATCACTGACCATTTGCGGAAATTCTGGGATCCACGCATGCGCGCCGCGATTGTCGCGCATCTGGAGCAGGGCGGCGCGGATCTCGACGATCCGGTCCGCCAGGCCGTCCGCCGGCTGAAGGAGGCGGAAGCGAAGAAGTAAGCAGAAACCCGTCAACTGGGGAGAAACGGGCAAATGACAGTCATCGAAGGAACGGTGGCCGCCGGGCCATTGCATATGGGAATGCGTTCTTCATCCAGCCGTAGAGGAGAATGCTCATGAGTTTCCTCGCTCGCGAACGGACGATCGCCAAACCTGGTTTTAATCGCTGGCTGGTGCCGCCGGCGGCGCTGTGCATCCATCTGTGCATCGGCCAGGCTTATGCCTTCAGCGTCTTCAACCTGCCGATGACCAAGCTGATCGGCATCACCAAATCTGCCCCCGACGACTGGAGGCTCACAGAACTCGGTTGGATCTTCTCGATTGCCATCGTCTTCCTCGGCCTCTCCGCGGCGGTGTTCGGCCGCTGGGTCGAGGAGGGCGGGCCGCGGCGGGCGATGTTCACGGCAGGCCTCTGCTGGAGCATTGGCTTCCTGCTGTCGGCGATAGGGGTCTACGCCCATCAGCTCTGGCTGGTCTATTTCGGCTATGGCGTACTGGGCGGCGTCGGGCTCGGCATCGGTTACATCTCGCCGGTGTCGACGCTGATCAAGTGGTTCCCCGATCGGCCCGGCATGGCGACCGGCATGGCCATCATGGGCTTCGGCGGCGGCGCCTTCATCGCCTCCCCGCTGTCGGTTTGGTTGATGCAGAAGTTCTCGACCCCGACCCATGTCGGCGTTGCCGAGACGTTCATTTCACTCGGCTGCATCTACCTCGCCTTCACCATGGTCGGTGCCGCCATCGTGCGCGTGCCGCCTGCCGGCTGGCTGCCGGCGGGCTACACGCCGCCCAAGGTCGCGCAGAAACTCATCACCAAGAACGACGTCTACGTCTACGATGCGCTGAAGACGCCACAGTTCTGGCTGATCTGGGGGGTGCTCTGCCTCAACGTGACGGCCGGAATTGGCGTCCTGGGCCAGGCCTCGGCAATGAGCCAGGAGATGTTCCCGGGTCGCGTGACGCCGGTCGCGGCGGCAGGCTTCGTCGGCCTCATCAGCCTGTTCAACATGCTGGGCCGGTTCTTCTGGGCCTCGACCTCGGATTTCATCGGCCGCAAGAACACCTACTTCTGCTTCTTCGTGATCGGAACGGTGCTCTATATCCTCGTGCCGCATACCGGCGCGATCGGCAGCGTGACCCTGTTCGTGCTGTGCTTCGTCATCATCATCAGCATGTATGGCGGCGGGTTCTCGACCGTGCCGGCCTATCTCAAGGACATGTTCGGCACACGCTATGTCGGCGCCATCCACGGCTGGCTGCTCACTGCGTGGTCGGCGGCGGGCATCTTTGGCCCGGTGCTGGTGAACTACATCCGCCAGTACCAGATCGATAACAACGTGCCGAAGGCCCAGGCCTACAACACGACCATGTACATCATGGCGGGCCTGCTGGTGATCGGCTTCATCTGCAATGCGCTCGTAAGGGCGGTGCACGATCGCTACCACATGAAGCCGGAGCCGGAGCCTGCGCAGGCCTCCGTCGCCGGCGCCCGCGCCTAGAGGGAGACCTGCGATGAGCAACTCGAACGAAAACGGCGCCACCACCTTCTATCTGGTGTTGGCCTGGGGCTTCGTCGGCATTCCTCTGATCTGGGGCGTCTTCAAGACGCTCGAGAACGCGATGAAGCTCTTCCAGTAGCAAGAGCCGATCCCGGCGGTCCTCCGCCGGGATTCCCCCCCTTCCTAACCGGTGGCCTCGATCACCATGCGGTTGAGCAGGGCAGCGTCGGGAAGGACGCCGAAACCCGCCTGGGCATTGTCGCGCATGTGCTCGGGCTTGCTGGTGCCGGGGATGACGCAGGTCACCGCCGGATGGGCGAGCGCGAACTTGAGCAGCACCTGCGCCCAGCTCGTGCAGCCGATCTCCCCCGCCCAGCCAGGCAACTCCCGTCGCGACAGCGTGCGCAGAAGCCCGCCGCCCCCGAACGGCTGATTGACCATCACGGCGATGCCGTTGTCGCGGGCGAAGGGCAGCAGCCGTCGTTCTGCGCCCCGATCGTCGATCGCATAGTTGATCTGCAGGAAATCGAATCGGGCGCGCTGTAGGACCGACAGCACGGTGTCGTGTGCGCTTTCGGTGTAGTGGGTGACGCCGATCAGGCGGATCCGACCCTCCTTCTTCCAGGCCTGCAGCGTCGGCAGATGGGTCTGCCAATCGACGAGATTATGGATTTGCATCAGGTCGATACGGTCGGTGCGCAGCAGCTTCATCGACCGCTGCATCTGCTCGATGCCGGCTTGCTTGCCGGTGGTCCAGACCTTGGTGGCGAGGAATGCTTTCTCACGGCTGCCAGACGCGGCCAGCAGGTCGCCCACGACACCCTCGGCGCGGCCGTACATGGGCGAGCTGTCGATGGCGGAACCGCCCGCTTCGAACAGCACGCGCAGCACCCCGGCCAGCGGCGCCCGTTCGACGGCGCCCGACCCGACGTCGAAGGTTTGCCAGGTGCCGCAGCCGATGACCGGCAGCTCCTCGCCGGTGGCGGGAATCTTGCGTCGTTCCATACGGGCTCCTGTCTGTGCGGCGGCGGCACCGCTCAAGAGAGCGGCGCCGGCAAAATGGAGGAAGGCTGCGCGTGTGAGGGGCATGGAACTACAGTGCCGCGAACTGGAAGACGGTTCCGGCCTTTCGACAGTCGACGGCACGTCCGTTCACCGTAACGCGCGGTGCTGCATCGAGGCCGGAGACGCTGAACGTCCTTGCGAAATCGTCCTGTCGCTGGTCGGGCTTCAGGGCATGAGTGACGTCGAACTCCCGTGCCCAGGGGCGGTATTCCGCCCGGAGCAGGCCGACCTTGCCGTCGGCGCTCAGCGTGACGCCGTCTCGCGTCGTCAGTGCAAAGGTCTGCGGGTCGGGCAGCGGATTGTAGCCGACCGCGGCGCCGCTGATCGGATCGCACAGGAGATAGGCCGTGCGGCCGGGATCGGTGGCCAGCACGGTGCCGTTCTTCTGGAGACGTCCGGTCGTTCCCTGCTGCGCCCAGGTCGTGTCGCGGTCGAGTCCGGCCGCCAAGTAGGGCCACTGACCGTTCAGCCGGCGATAGGGGATGGCCTTTTCCTGCTGGCCCGGTTCGAGCACGAAGTGGTGCTCCGCGGGCTGTGTGAAGTCGGTGCCGAAGCCCACTTCCATCAGATCGTCGCCGCTTCTATAGGCCACCTCCATCAACCGGCGATCCTCATGCCATACGGCGGTGAGTCGATTGGCGTCGATATGGCGGGCAAAGGCCTCGAAGCTTCCGTACTGATCAACGTCGCCCATCTCGAGCACGAAGCCGCCACCGGTGTGCCGTGCGATCCGGTCGAAATCGAGAGCGCCCAGGTCGGCAGGCGTGTCGCGTCTGAGATTGAACATCGAGACGATGAGCGCCGGTGCGATCGCGACCCCGGTCGGATCGGCGGTGCCGCCGCCTCCCGGCCCGATCTCGATCTCGATGTCGCGACCGAGGTCGGTGGCCGGCAAGGGAAGCAGGGCGAGATAGGTGACGCCGTCGCGAATCAAAAGGCGCTGCCGGCTGCTCAGTTGCGTGGGAAACACGTCGATCCGGCGATCGTCGGCGTGGATCTCCCAGTCCTTCCTTTCCGCGAAGTTCCATAAGCCGATCACGGTTGCCAGTCGCGAAAGACCTTCCTTGCCGATCGCCTCCCTCAGTCGCTCGCGATTGCCGAAGGGCTTGGCGAATACGATCGCTCGATTGCGGCTTTGATAGGTGAGGAGGGTACCTGCTTGTTGGATCGCGCCTTCGCGCGTCGTCGCGAGGTCTGGCCTGTTCGCCGCATAGAGGACGGTCAAGGTCCCGAGATCCTCCAGTGCCGTCGATCTCCGGGGCGTGCGGACCCACTGGCCCAGCACATCGACCGTTCCGCCGCGAATGTCGGTGCTGGCGAGCCCATGCCAGCGGCCGAGGAAGCTGCGTCGCCAGAAGGGCGGCTTGAAAAGGCCGCGGGTCGTGTCGGCCGCGGTTTCCTCGAACGGCACCGGCTTGTCGTCGATCAGGCCGGCGGCCCAGGTCGGCGCCCAGGGCGCGTGCAGGCCCTGCATCGCCACGCGCCCCGGCGGAACGTCGTAACCCCAGACCGGCAGGCCCTGCACCGTCGCATCCGCTGGCCGGTCGACATATTTCGCGACACCGTCCTTCGAGACGGTGTGCAGGGCGGCGTAGATGCCGTCCTGCTCGACCAGCACACCCGAGAGCCGCGCGCGGTTGGACGACGACACGAAGCGGCGCAGGCGTGGATGGTAGAGCGTGATCAGCATCTCCATCGTGCGGTCGACCAGGATGCGGCCCATCAACCGGTCCACCGGCAGGGGCGCGAAGTCGGCGAACATCTTCTGGCCGCTGAGCGTGATCGACAGATAGTAGTGGTCGAGGATTTCCTGGGCGCTGCCGTCGAGGAACCCCCAGAAGCGCAGCAACAGGGCCCCGAGCCCGTGTCGGCCGTCGGCCATGGCGCGGGCCGAGTCGATCATCGCGCCGCCCAGCAGCGCCCCCATCGCCGCGGTGTGGTTGAAATTCTGGGTGCTGACCGCGAAGTTGTAGCCGTCGCGGAAGAACGAGGCGCGGCCGCGCCAGTCGCGATTGCGCCGCCAGTAGTCGATGGCATCGGCGCTCTGCGGATGGACGAAGGCGTCGGTCGCAAGGTCGGGCTGCAGCCAGGCCGTCCAATAGGCCTTCAGATGATCCTGCATGGGTTGGGGCAGCAGGGCGCGCAACTGATACCAGATCAGGAGATAGTCCTCGATCTCCCAGCCCACCCAATAGCGAGGCGGCATGGCGAGCAGGAGGCGCAGTCGGTCGAGGTAGTTTTCGTAGCCTGCGTCGTCGCGAGCCACGGCGAGCGCGGTCACATTGTCGCCACCGATGCGGACGAGTTCGGCGATGCGCGCTTTCTGCCAGTCCGGTCGCTCGTCTCTCGCCTGCATTGCGTGGCGACCGTGCTCAGCGACCTGCCAGGCCGTGAGCATGACGGCGGTGGGCTGCGAGCCGTCGGCCGTATGGGTCTGCCATGCGGCCTCCAGCATCGGAGGCAGGACGATCGACACGGGCCGATCTGTCTGTCGGCCGGTCAGAAGCAGACGCGGCGCCGTGAAGCGGAGCCCATGTCCGCCCGTCGGCATGGCCCACTCGTAGGCATTGCCTGGCTCTCGATAGCGCGAATCGTAGGTTTCGATCTTGCGCAACAGAAAGCCGCTCTCCTGCAGCCAGCGCAGTCGTGCGCCGGGGTCGCGCTCGACGATCGCGGTGGCGAGGAGCCGGGTGATGTCGAAGCGCGCTTCGCGCGCCACGGCTGAAAGCTCGCGCGCGTCCAGGGCGCCGAACACGCGATCGCGCGCCTCGTCCGTCGCACCAAAGCGACCCCAGTAGCGCAGGCCGTTCACGCAGGCGTTGAACGTCGGTCCGCGCTCGCGGTCGGCGATCCAGGCGCGGCGCAGCGGAAAGGCCTCGACATGCCAGCTCGGCGGATTGTCGGCCCAGATCTTGCGGCCCAGGCCGTCGCGACAGAGGTAGCCCTCCGGCACGATCTCGTAGCCGTCATAGGCGAGCGACAACTCGGCCCGCGCCAGCACACGGCCGGCGCGCAGGAAATCACCGATCGTTTCGGCGGCGTCCGGAAAGCGCAGGAGCACCGAGCGATGAACCGCATCGAAGGTGCTGCCGCCGACGATCGGCGTGTTCCAGTGCCGGCCGTCGATGGTCGCCGTTTCGGCCGCGCCGATCTCGAGCACATCGTCGCGCTGCTGCGCATGCGCGGCCGCAGGAATTGCGGCCAGGGCCGTTCCCGCGGTGAGAAATTGGCGTCGATCGAGAAGGAAGGACATGCGCTGCCGTCATGTTACGCTGCCGGCGAGGAGGAAGCATGATGATCCAGCGTAAGCAGCGTCTTTCGATGCGAGATCTATCGACTCTGGCTCCCGAGGACCGTGAGGCGATCGAGAAGAACGCAATGAACGGCCGCGTTTTCAACATCTTCAAGGTTCTCGCCCACCACCCCAAGCTGGTGAAGCGGTGGACGCCGTTCGCCGGCCATATCCTGGGCAAGCAGACATTGCCGTTTCGCGATCGCGAGCTCCTGATCCTGCGCATCGGCTGGCTGAACCAGGCCGAGTACGAATTCGCGCAGCACGAGCTGATCGCCAAGCGCGGCGGCGTGAGCGATGCCGATATCGAGCGCATCAAGGAAGGGCCGAAGGCCGCAGGCTGGCCCGAGAAGGAAGCCGCCCTGATGCAGGCGGTCGACGATCTCTACGAGAACTCCGTCGTCTCGGATGCGACCTGGGCCACCCTCGCCAAGAGCTATTCGACCGAGCAACTCATGGACGCCGTGTTCACGGTCGGCCAGTACAATCTCGTCTCCTGGGCGCTCAACAGCTTCGGCGTCCCGCTCGACGATTTCCTGCCGGCAGCAAAGGCAGCGGCCCGCTCGTGACCTAGCTTGTCTTGCCGCTCTTCAACAGACCGACGAGCGGATTGGGGGTCGGCTGCGCGACGCGCCGCAAGGTGTTGGTGTCGTGGTGGTTGAACGCGGGCTCGCGGCCCTGCACCGCCAGATCCGTGCGCGTCAGGTAGGTCCAGCTGTCGTCATCATTGAAGGTGATGTCGATGCGGTAATAGTCGGTGCGGAACGCTTTCTCGAGGAAGGTGGTGGAGCAGATACCGAAGCGCGTGTCGCCGCGCCGCGCCTCGACTGAAATGCGCTTGTCGTCCACGGCCGCCGTTCCGCCCGCCAGCACCGCCTGGCCGCGCGGGATGGTGACGCTCTGCATGATCAGCCCGGTCGCCGGTTCCCACAGCCAATAGCCGACCTGATCGTGGAAGGTGATGGCTTCCTCGGGTGTGTTGATATGGATGTGATAGCGCAGCCCGTAGAGGAGCTGGGGGCCGTTGGTTTGCGGATCGATCGGCTCCATCCGGATATGTTCACGGAACACGCGCCGTTCGGGGCCATCCGCCTTCGGGTTGACATCGACTCCCTGATCGGACTGCCATACGCCGGCCAAGCGCCGCAGGGGCCCCAGGCTGGCCAGCGTATCCGGCGAGAAATCTTCGGGCTCGGTGAAGACGTCGTCGGTGATGGTCGTCATGGAATCCCCCTTTGTGGCACGAGCATGTGACGCGAATTCAGGCCCAGAGTGCGGGCTCGCTGTTGCAATGACAAGCTATCACCGAAAGCGTGCAGGAGCGGCGTCGCCTAGGCTTTTCCGCTGACGCCGGCTTCGGCGAAAGTGGCCATGCCGTTGTGGCAGACGGCCGCCGCCTTGAGGAGCGGCACGGCGAGAGCGGCCGCCGACGCCTCGCCCAGCCGCATGTCGAGATCGAAGAGTGGACGCTGGCCGATCGCGTCGAGCAGGCGTGCGTGGCCGGGCTCCGCCGAGCGATGGGCGACGCGACAGTGATCGAGCGTTCGACGGTCGCAGACGTGAAGGACTGCGGCTGCGGCGGTGCAGGCGAAGCCGTCGAGCAGCACCGGAATGCGCCCCATGCGGGCAGCCAGCACGGCGCCGGCGATGGCGGCGAACTCCTCGCCGCCCAGCGCCGCCAGCAGCGTCAGCGGGTCATGCTCGGCGATCGCCTGCTTGTGGTGCGCGAGGGCTTCGTCGATCACGGCGATCTTGTGCGACAAGGTCGATCCGCTGACCCCGGTCCCGGGCCCCGCCCAGTCGGCGCCGGTTCCGCCGAACAACGCGGCGCACAGGGCGGCCGCACTGGTCGTGTTGGCGATGCCCATTTCACCGAGGCAGAGCACGTCGATGCCGGGTTCGGCGGCCATCATGCCGTAGGCCATCGCCTTCGCGGCGCGCGCCTCGCTCATGGCCGGCCCTTGGGTGAAGTCGTCGGTGGGGTGGTCAAGATCGAGTTCGTAGATGCGCAAATCGGCATCGATGGCCGCGGAGAGCTGATTGATCGCGGCGCCGCCCTTCAGGAAGTTCTGCACCATCTGCTGCGTGACTTCCGGCGGGAAGGCGGAGACGCCGCGGCGTGCCACACCGTGCGTTCCGGCAAAGACGGCGATGCGCGGCCGCTCGACGCGTGGATGCGCGCGGCCCTGCCAGCACCCCAGCCATTCGGCGATCTCCTCGAGGCGGCCGAGCGAGCCGGGCGGCTTGGTCAGCTCGGCCTGGCGGCGGACGATCTCGGTCTGTGCCTGGAGGTCCGGGCCCGGCAGATCCCGCAGGACGCGGCGCATTTCATCGAAAGTGGTAGGGGAGGCGTTCATCAAGGGCGCGGACCATCCTATATTTGCTCTGTCATGACCAGCCCCAACGAGTTCCCCGACCAGGCCATTCCCGGTCGCCCGACGTCCTTCGCGGATTGGCTGCAGGCCTTCAAGCAACAGGCGTCCTTCTTCACGGGTGTGAGGCTCGATACGAGCGCGCCGCGCTGGCCGCTGGCCGAGGTGCTGCCCGTGCTGCCGTTCATCGGTGCGGCGATCGGCCTTGCCGCCGGACTGGTGTTCGGAATCGTGTGCACCATCGACGGGCCGCGCTGGCTCGCCGCCGTGCTCGCGGTGGGCGCGGCGATCCTGCTCACGCGCGCCCTGCACGAGGACGGGCTGGCCGATACAGCCGACGGGCTGGGGCCGCATGCCCTGGAGCCGCCGCGCCGGCTCGAGATCATGCGCGACAGCCGTAACGGCACGTTTGGCGTTCTGGCGCTGGCGCTTTCCGTGCTGATCAAGATTGCATGCCTCGCGCATTTTGAGGGCGGTACGGGCCTCGTCGTCCTGATCGCCGCCCACGCCCTGTCGCGCGCCACGCTCGCCTATCCGCTGCTGGCCTATGCGCCGGTGCGGCAGGATGGGCTGGGCATGCAGGCCGGCAAGCCGACCGACAATGGTGTCTGGCTGACGATCGGCATCGGCGTCGCGATGGCTTTCATCCTGCTGGTGGGTAAAGGCTTTTTCGCCGCGATCCTGGTGCCGGTGGCCACGATTGCCATGGCCTGGATCGCCACGCGCTGGATCGCCGAGCGGATCGGCGGCTATACCGGCGATACGCTGGGTGCGGTCCAGCAGATGGCGGAGCTTGCGTTTCTGGTGGTGGCGGCGCTTCTGATCGCCCATTAAGAAGGCCGCGAAGCAGGCGACAGGGTATCGAGGAGTAGCGATGGCGACCGGAGCCAAGATCACCGGATCGATCACGCGTTGGTGGTGGGTCCGCCACGCGCCGGTCCCCAATCCCGAACGCCGCTGTTACGGCCAGACCGACAAGGATTGCGATATCAGCGACCACGCCTTGTTCAGGCATCAGGCGGCGCTGCTGCCCAAGGGGGCCGTCTGGTATTCGTCCAATCTGCTGCGCGCCCGCAAGACGGCGGAAAACCTCGGGGCGCACGGCGCCGAGTTCGGCGAGGTCTTGATCGATCCCGACCTTGCCGAGCAGCATTTCGGGAGCTGGCAAGGCCTGACCTATGACGAGATCGCCGAGCAGCACGGCAACAACCATCTCTTCTGGCTCGGTCCGCCGGAGCTGCGGCCGCCCGGTGGCGAGAGCTTCGTCGATCTGCGTGAGCGCACGGTGCGCAGCATCGAGCGCCTCACCGACAAGTATCGCGGCCGCGACATTGTCGCGACGGCGCACGGTGGCACCATCCGCGCAGCGCTCGCCCACGCCTTCAATATGCATCCCGAGGCGGCCGTGCGCTTCGAGATCGAGAACGTCTCGATCACCCTGATCGAGCATTTCGAACAGGCTGATCCGGAGCATGCGTGGCGCGTCGCGTTCACGAACTACATGCCACGTCAGATCGTGAAGGCGCATGCGGAGGCGAGCAAGGCATGAAGACACAGGAAGAACTGGCAGCCGAGCAGGCAGCCTATTGGAACGGGCCGGGCGGCCAGGCCTGGCTCGCGGCCTTCGAACGGATCCAGCGCAGCATTGCGGGGTTCAGCGACGATGTGCTGACGGCGGCGGCGGCCAAACCCGGCGAGACGGTGCTCGATGTCGGCTGCGGCACCGGTGAGACGAGCGAAGCGCTCGCCCGTGCCGTCCAGGGCGCGGGCCGCGTGCTGGGCGTCGACATCTCCGAAGTGCTGGTCTCTGCCGCGCGGGCCCGCAATCTTGCCAATGCATCGTTCGAGGTAGGCGATGCCGCAAGCTATGCCTTCGAGTCGGCGGCCTTCGATCTCCTCTTCTCGCGTTTCGGCGTCATGTTCTTCGCCGAGCCGGTGCAGGCCTTTCGCAATCTCCGTCGCGCGCTGCGGCCGACGGGGCGGCTGGTGTTCCTCTGCTGGCGCACGCCACAGGAGAATCCCTGGGGGCTGGTGCCGGTGCGGGCGGCCCAACCGTTCCTGCCGCCGATGGAGCGTCCGGGGCCCGAGGATCCCGGCCAGTACTCGTTTGGCGATCGGACGCGGGTCGAGCGCATCCTGACCGAGGCGGGCTTCGCTGGCGTTGCCTTCCGGCCGCTCGACCGGATGGTGCCGCTCGGTCCCGATGTCCCGACCGTGCTCGACAATATCGGCAAGTTCGGCCCGTTGGCGCGTCAGTTCGTCGATGCCGAACCGGCTCAGATCGAGAAGGCCAAGCGGGCGATCGCCGAGGCGTTGCGTCCGCATGTGACGACGGAGGGCGTACGCCTGGCTGGTGCTTGCTGGCTCGTGACCGCACAGCCGGGTTGATGGAACACGCACCGTCTCTCTTGCTGCCGCCGGTCACCCTGGTTCTTGGAGGAGCGCGTTCGGGCAAGAGCACGCATGCCGAGAAGCTGGTGGCAGGCACCCTGTTTGGCGCGGCGCCCCGGCCGGCCGTCTACATTGCCACGGCGCAGGCCGGCGACGTCGAGATGGCGACGCGGATCATGGCGCATCGCACGCGCCGCGGGGGCACCTGGACCACGATCGAGGAGCCGCTGAAGCTCGGCGAGGCGATCGAGGAATGCGGTGCCCGCGGCGAGCCGGTGCTTGTGGATTGTCTCACCCTGTGGCTCTCGAACCTCATGCACGCCGGCGCCGATCTCGACCACACGGTCGACGAGCTTGTCCTGATCCTGGACGACCTCGTTCCGCCGGTGGTGTTCGTGAGCAACGAAGTCGGCCTCGGCATCGTGCCGGAGACGCCGCTCGGCCGGGCTTTCCGCGACGCCCAGGGCCGACTCAACATGCGGATGGCCGAACGTGCCGATCGCGTGATCCTGATGACGGCGGGCCTGCCGCTCACGCTCAAGGATCGTCCGGCGCCGCGCGGCTGAAGGCCGCAATTCCGCCCCGAACCATGTTATGATCGGGTCGTTGTGGGCCCACAGGCGCTTCCCCGGCGTCGGCCGCCAACCAAGGAGAGAACATGAAGCTCGATCGCCGATCCGTCCTGGCGGGGACCGCGGCCATCCTGGCCTCCCCGTTTGCAGGTGCCACCATTGCCCGCGCCGACGCCAAACGCCAGTCGCTCGTCGACCAGTGTCTCCAGTCGGCGCAAAAGGTCCTGAGCGGCAAGGATTTCCCCGATGCGCTCAAGAGCATGGCCAACGCCAAGGGTGTCCTGATCATTCCCGAGCTGGTCCAGGGTGGCTTCATCCTGGGTGCGGCCGGCGGACGCGGCACGCTGCTGGCGCGCAGCAAGCCGAACGACTGGTCCTACCCGGCCTTCTACGGCATGGGCTCGGGCAGCGTCGGCCTGCAGATCGGCGGCAAGGTGTCGGAGATCGTGTTCATCATCCTGACCGAGAAGGGCTTGAACGCGATCCTCGACAAGAAATTCAAGTTCGGCGCCCAGGCCGGCGTCACGATGGTGGCCATCGGCGCCGGCATCGAGGGCGCGACCACGGCCGCGGCCGGCACCGACATCGTCGCCTACTCGAATTCCGCCGGACTGTTCGCAGGCGTGTCGCTCGAAGGCTCCTATATCGACGCCGACAACGACTGGAACGCGCTCTATTACGGCCCCGGGGCGACCAGCCGGGACATCGTCATCGACCGGCGCTACACCAATCCCGGCGCCGAGCCGCTCCGCCAGTTCCTCGCGAAGTGGTAGTGCCGCCGGCTGGAGCAGGATCGGTACGACGTGAATCATTTCCTCTCCAGCAACCCGGGGAGGTGGCCGGAAGGCCGGAGGGGTCATGGGCGGCGATTGCTTCCGATCCCCCTGCCCGCGAAGACGCGGGCCTCTCCCCTTTGCCGAGTCCGAAAAGGGGAATGTGGTTCACGCAGATCGGCTGATGCCCTAACAGGCGGTTGAAAAAAGGTTCTGAGCCATGTGCCCGGGCAATATCGATTCAAGGGCAGCGCTGAGATCGCACGCTGGAGTCAAGATTGTGCCGATCTCGATTCGATTGCCGCGCGCCATGTCGTGGTTTCCGACTTTTTCAACGGCCTGCTAAGCCGCCTTCACGCCGGAGCCGAGCGCGAGCTTCGCCTTCGTCTTGGCCTTGACCTCGTCGACGGTGACGCCCTGGGCGATCTCCAGCAGCGTCACGCCGCCATCGCCCTTCTTGTCGATGCCGAAGACGCCGAGCTCGCTCACCACCATGTCGACCACGCGCCGGCCGGTGAGGGGCAGGGTGCATTCCTTCAGAAGCTTCGACTGGCCGTCCTTGGAGACATGCTCCATGAGGACGATCACGCGCTTGACGCCGGCGACGAGATCCATCGCGCCGCCCATGCCCTTCACCATCTTGCCGGGGATCATCCAGTTGGCGAGATCGCCGTTCTCGGCCACCTCCATCGCGCCCAGGATCGAAAGATCGATATGGCCGCCGCGGATCATGGCGAAGCTGTCGGCCGAGCTGAAATAGGAGGTACCCTTCACCTCGGTCACGGTCTGCTTGCCGGCATTGATGATGTCGGGATCGACCTCGTTGTCGAGCGGGAAGGGGCCCACCCCCAGCATGCCGTTCTCGCTTTGCAGCGTGATGTCGACGCCGTCGGGAATGTAGTTCGATACCAGGGTCGGAATGCCGATGCCGAGGTTCACGTAGAAGCCGTCCTTCAGTTCCTTGGCGGCGCGCGCCGCCATCTGATCGCGGGTCCAGGCCATTGCTCGGGTCTCCTAGGCTTTGCGCACGGTGCGCTGCTCGATCTTCTTGTCGTACGGCGCGCCGCAGAAGATGCGCTGCACGAACACTGCCGGCGTGTGCACATGGTCGGGATCGATCTGGCCCACCGGCACCAGCTCCTCGACCTCGGCGACGCAGACCTTGGCGGCCGTCGCCATCATCGGATTGAAGTTCCGCGCCGCCTTGCGATAGACAAGGTTGCCGGCGGTGTCGCCCTTCCAGGCCTTCACCAGCGCGATGTCGCCGAACAGGCCGCGCTCCATCACATATTCCTCGCCGTCGAAGACCTTGGTCTCCTTGCCTTCGGCCACCAGCGTGCCGACGCCGGTCTTGGTGTAGAAGGCGGGAATGCCCGCGCCGCCGGCGCGCACGCGCTCGGCCAGCGTGCCCTGCGGATTGAATTCGAGCTCCAGCTTGCCCTCGAGATAGAGCTTGGCGAAGGTCTTGTTCTCACCGACATAGGACGAGATCATCTTTTTGACTTGGCCGGTCTCCAGCAGCAGCCCGAGGCCCGCGCCGTCGATGCCGGCATTGTTGCTGACGCAGGTGAGCTCCTTGACACCCGAATCGCGCACCGCCTGGATCAGCTTGTCGGGAGTGCCGACCAGCCCGAACCCGCCGCACATCAGCATCAGGCCGTCGCTCAGCAGTCCATCGAGCGCCGACTTCCCATCCTTGTAGACCTTGTTCGCCATCGCCTCGTTCCGTCCAAGCCTGTACGGCCCGCATATGCGGGAGCCGGTCGCGCACTGTCAATGCGACGCCGGCTCAGCGCACCGAACGGCCGTCAGACCAGCGTCATCAACTGCCGCGTCAGGATGCCATCGGCATCGCGCAGCTCGTGGACGATGGTGAAATGATCGGCACCGGCCACCGGAATCAGCGCGCCGGGAAGGTGGGCCGCGGCCCGCCGGGCATGCAGTTGGCCGCTGTGATCGACCAGCGCGGCAAGTTCGGCGGTGCCGTAGGCGATCGCCAGGGGCTTGTTCACCATCGGCAGGCGCATCGGCGAGAGCCGCACGACCTCGAGGTCGGTGAGCTGCAGCCGCTCGTTGAGGTAGGTGTCGCGGATCGGCCCCAGCTCGAAGATGCCGGAAATCGCAAGGCCCGCGCTCACGCATGGATGGTCGAGGCAGGCGGCGGTGAGATGCCCGCCCGCCGACCAGCCCGACAGCACCACCTTGCCCTTGATGCCATGCTCCGGGCCGTGCGCGGCGAGCCAGTCGAGGGCGGCGTCGATCTCGGCCACGATCTCGGTGAGCGAGGCATCCGGCGCCAGCGTGTAGCCCGGCAGGGCCGCCGCCCAGCCCCGCGCGTAAGGACCGCCGATCAGGTTTGCGAACTGGTCCTTGGCATTGCGCTGCCAGTAGCCGCCGTGGATGAAGACGATGCAGGGCGCATCGGGATCGGCGGCGGGGAACAGGTCCCAGGTGTTGCGCTCGCGCGGCCCGTAACGCAGGTCGAGGTGCTCGGGATGGGCCCTCCGGAAGGCGACCGAAGCGGCCTCACGCGCAGCATTCAAGTCGGCGCTGTTCTTCACCGCCATCGTGTTGTTGTAGGCCGCATCGCGCTCGGCGCGGCTCATGGCTGCCCAATCCATTTCGGCGCCTCCTTGACTGGCAATCGAACCGGAATATATACGCATATATATGATCAGTATTGCCAATTCTCGCGCGGAAAAGGCGGCGCGTAAGCTGGCCAAACATCTGCATACGACGATCTCCGAGGCGGTTGCGGTTGCCTGCGAGCGCCTGCTGGAGGAAAGCGGGCAGGCCGAGCAAGCCAAGCGCAGGCGCGCACAACTCGACCGTGTTCTGGCGGAGATCTGGAAGCAGCACGAACGGCCGCAAAGCGAGGCCGAGCGCGCAAGGCTGGCCGATCACCGCGACCTTTACGGACCGGACGGCCTGCCGCGGTGAAGCGTATCGCGATCGACACCTCGGCGATTGTCGAGTTGCTCACTCTCGGACCGCAATCGGTATCGATGCGGGAAGCCGTGGCCGACGCATCGACAATCCTCGTGACGCCGGTTGCTCGTGTGGAAGCCGCGTTCGTCTTGATGGGAAGATTCGGCTGGACGCGATCGGAATTCGATCGCGCCTGGAGCATGCTGGCACTCTCTGAAGTTCCCGTGGATTCGTCTCTCGCCGCCCGGGCAACCGATGCGTTCGAGCTTTGGGGCAAAGGCCGTGCTGAAGCTGGCCTCAATTTTGGCGACTGCTTCTCTCACGCCCTCGCAGCAGCCCGCAATGTGCCACTCCTCTATATCGGCGATGATTTCAGCAAGACCGATCTTCAGAGGACCTGGTAGGACGTGTTCTCATAAATCAACATCCGCTATGGTCCCGATAGCGGCCGGCATGGAACCAATGCCGGCCCGCTCTCATCCGTCACAAACCAGAGAGCGAAGCAATGCCCGAAGCAATGCCCCGTGCACGCCTGCGCGATCTCGGCCTCAAGGTCGGGACTCTTTCGCCCGGACCGTTCAACGCCATCACCGATGTGGCGGGCGTCAAAGTGGGCTACTCCACCGTCGTCCAGGATAGGCCGCGGATTGCCCGGACGGGGGTCACGGCCATCTGGCCGCGCGGGCGGGAAATCTGGACCGACTATGTCTTCGCGGGAACGTTCTCCTTCAATGGCAACGGCGAGATGACCGGCCTTCCCTGGCTCGCGGAGCAGGGCCTGCTCGGTGCGCCGATCGGGATCACCAACACGTACCAGGTCGGGATCGTCCGCGATGCCATCACGGCCATTGCGGTTCGCGATGGTGCGTCCCAAGCCTTTCATCTGCCCGTCGTGGCCGAGACCTACGATGGCTGGCTGAGCGATATCCAGGGGTTCACGCTGACGCAGGAGCATGCGTTCGCGGCCTTCGACAGCGCGGTCGGCGGCTGCGCCATTGCCGAAGGCAATGTCGGCGGCGGCACCGGCATGATCTGTCACGAGTTCAAGGGCGGGACCGGCACGGCATCGCGCATCGTCGTCGAGAACGGAGAGCGCTATACGGTCGGCGCGTTGGTGCAGGCGAATTATGGCGCGCGCGATCTGTTGCGCGTGGATGGCGTGCCGGTCGGCCGCGAGATCGGACCGGACGTGGTCCCGGCACACCGCTCGGGCAAGGTCGCAGTCCCATCGCAGACGACGGAAGGCTCCATCATCGTCGTTCTGGCGACCGACGCGCCGCTCATTCCGATCCAATGTCAGCGGCTTGCCCGCCGGGCCACAACAGGACTCGCCTGGGTTGGCGGCATCGGGGCAAACGGAAGTGGCGATATCTTCATCGCCTTCTCGACGGGCAACCATATCGACCAGGACAGCAAGATCAGCATCGTGAAGATGCTCGCGCCCGATGCGATGACGAGCCTCTTTCAGGCGTCGGCCGAGGCAACCGAAGAGGCGATCCTCAATGCCATGTGCATGGCCGAGACCATGTCCGGCCGGGACGGTCGCACCATCCACGCGCTGCCGCTCGACCTCCTGCAAGAAGTGATGCGGAGATACCGACCCGCGCCACGCGCATGAGCTTTGCGTTAAACCACGTCCTTAGTCGGTAGATCATCACTGCCGATCTTCACGTTCAAGGTAGTCGCGTATGGCCTGAAAGGCCTGCGTGAACATTGGCTCGATGAAAGAAGCGAGCATCGCAAGTGGCGAATAGCTCTTGTCCATCACGATGGAATATTTTAGCACGCCCTAGCTTTGATCGCCGGGTTTGCTGCCTCTAGATGAGGAAAGGCAGTTGTCGATCAATTGATGGTCAGTCGTCAAACAACTTCAATTGATTCGACGGTTCGACGTCTAGGAAGGTGTGCCCTCTCGCTATTTCGCTGATGCGACCTTGGTTAACTTCTAGATAGGCAGCGATGTCATGTTGCAGCCACCCTTCGTCGAGAAGTTTCTTCGCTATCGCCGCCTTCTGGGGAGTCATTGGTTCGCTATGACTACGGGGACCTCGGATCACAGTTATCCTCTTGGGTCGTAATCCACGCCGCTTGTAGAGAACAACGGAACCGTGCACCTTCCGATCTGGAAAGGGGTAGCGCCTCGTTCCGCCGTCGAAGATGGTGGGCATGTCTTTACCATCTCACGGAGCCAGACGGTGCGGCTCGAACCCGCGCCGTCTGGCACTGCAATAGACTGTCACTCTTGGGCAGTGACATTGATCTGACCATCCCCCCTGTAGATCAGGCTGAAGATGTTAGCGGCCGTTTGCAGCCACTTCGCACGATCTCGCACAGCCCATTCAGTCTCAGGTGCCGGCAACGTCTGCAGCAGGCCGGAGATGAAAGGATGCATCGTGGATTGTACCGGTGCTGTAGATGCGACGGGTTGGGCTGATGGCTCCGCCTGGCGTTCCGCAGCTTCAGCCTCGTTGGCGCGCACTGGCATCACGAGACGGTCTCTGCCGAAGCCAAAGAAGCCTGCCTGCATCGCGGACCTCTCGAAGACTTGCCTCGCCCGCTCTGTTTGCTTCTTCGAAACGCCAAGCTCCGCCATCGCATTCTCAATGCCGGAGGCTCCAGGCAGCAATCCACCTTTGTATCGGTCGTACAGCGCGGCGTAGAGCGGCACACGCATGAACGCATCGATCTTTGCTGACTTTTCAGTTTGAGGATCGAGAATGCGGCGTCCCAACTCCGTGACGCGAACTCCACCTCGTTCGGCGTCTAGCAATCCGAAGGTTCTTGCGGGAGCGATGCGGGCCCTATAGCCGCCGGTGTTCGCGACCAACTGAAGGGCGCCGGCCAATTGGTCGTGAGTGCAAGTCTCGCCGAACGAATGAAACACGGCATGAGCGACGCGTACCGCTCCCTCAAGGTCGCCGTAAGGAAATTCAATAGACGAGCGCTCGTTTGTACGGCCGCTCTGCTCGGTGTCGTCAGACATGATGGCCCTCTGAGCTCATCTAAAAGTTTTTAGTGGTGTGCGCCCGGGGAGTCAACATGTTAATGGCGTATCCGTAAACAAAGTTTACCTTAGTCAATAATAATTCGTATCCCGAGATGAGGGCTTGCGGAATGGCGCCTCCATGGACGCAATCACCATTATTGTTCTCGGCCGTGCGCCATCAATCGGAATAAACAGGCCAAGCGACTGAAGGACAAGGAATTTCTACTGTGAAGCCAGTTTCATCCTTCGTCGAGGTTGAATAAGCGTCCGGCGGACGCGACCTCACACCGTTCGCTTGCTCACTTACTTCGTCTATTCGGGCGGGATTGAAGCTACAATCTTGTTTTAGTTTGTAGAAACATGCAGAGCACATCTAAACGTAACCCATTCGCGACATATACTGTTCTGTTGATAAATCCTTGTGTGGGAGAGAGGCGGAATATATTCCGGCATATTAGAGATGGCGCGCTCTATCTATATGGGCATTTAGACACTCTTTAATTACTGAAGGTGAACATCCTTGGATAAATACAAGTTAATCGCCTTCTGATCCGCCGGGGTAGTTGTGAATTTGGTCTGGCTATGCCAGGATGTGCTGCCGTCGATGTGCCGGCATACAAAAAGGGCGCGCTACCGGTCAAGGATAGGCGCGCCCTGCACATCTGGTCGGAGTGGGGGGCGGTGCCGGCTGGCACCGGTACCGCCCCTTCACTCTTAGCCCCAATATAGCGTTTTTCTTGTTTTTATCCACGCTTGGATTGCGGTCGCTTTCGCTTTGCTCTCGGCGCCGATTCGGCATGCCGGGGGGGCCTTGCCCAAACCTTTAATACTATCAGCTACTTACTCACCAATTGCGGTGGCGGAGTTTGCCGAGTGAATGCCGAGAGCAAAGCGAAAGCGACCGCAATCCAAGGGCGGACGAAGCCAGTGCACCACTCTGCGCCAGCCTCGCTCGGACAGCTTCTTGAAACCGAAACCACAGCAGCGACAATGCAGAGAATCTCACCCTGACTATGTCTCACCGAGGGGGGCACCTCACCTCACACCTCACCTCATGACGGTGTGTGGTGAGAAAATGAGAAAATCGCCTGAAAGGCCCATGCCATCGGCATCCGGGGCTTCTCATGCCGTGAGAAAAAGTGAGAAACCGTGAGAAAGTAGGGGGTGTTTCCGGAACCGGTGTGCTCCCAAGACTCAGAACGCCACTGCATGCCGGATCTGGAAGCCGCCCAGAAGCTCGGCGCAGCGCTTCTCGATCGCTTCTCGGGAAACTCCGGCGGCGTCTTCGACGCGCACCTCGGCCAGCGTCCCGTAGGTCGCATCATTGCGCACTGTCACCTCGGCCTTGACGCCCTCCGCTCTGAGCGGCGCCAGCGCCGCGTCGAAGGCGCGCTGGGCTGCATCGAGCCGCAGCGCCGGCTTGAAGATCTTGCCGACACCGGTCACGGGCATCACCGGGATCGGCACCACCTGCACCGGCACGGCGGCGCGTTCGGGGATCTCCTTGCGGCAGAATTCGCGCAGCTCGTCGGGCGTGGCGACGATGTTGGGCTTGAGCTGCACGAAGGCCATCGGCAGTTCGCCGGCATAGCTGTCGGGCAGGCCGACCGCGGCGGCGGTCTCGACCGCAGGGTGACGGGTGAGCGCCTCCTCGATCACCACCGGATCGATATTGTGGCCGCCACGGATGATCAGGTCCTTCGACCGGCCGGTGAGCCAGATATAGCCGTCCGCATCGAGCCGCCCGAGATCGCCCGAGTCGAGCCAGCCGTCGGCCAGCATCGCGCCCCTGTTGTGGCGCGGATTGAGATAGCCCGGCGTCACCTGCGGTCCGCGCATCAGCACATGGCCAATCTCGCCCAGGGCGCAGTCGCGGCGGATCGCGCCGTCGGGCGCCACGTCGGCGATGCACACTTCGAGATAGGGAAGGCGCAAGCCGACCGAGCCGGGCCGGCACTCGCCGTGCGGCGGGTTCATGGTCGAGTAGCAGTGCACTTCGGTCATGCCGTAGCCCTCGACCACCGGGACCTTCACCTCGCGTTCGATGCGGCGGATCAGCTCGACCGGCACGGTCGAGCCGCCGGTCACGAAGCATTTGAGCGAGGCGAGGTCGTGCCCGTCACGCGGTACGTTCATGATGGCGGCCAGCGTCGTCGGCACTGCGCCGCCCACCGTCACCTTGTTGCGCTCGACGATGCCCCAGTAGTCGCGCACCACGTTGGGATTGCGCGCGCCAAGCGGTGTCGGGATCACCACCGTCCAGCCGCTGGCGATCGCCGACAAGGCGCCGAAGATCGAACCGCCGACATGGAACTGCGGCAGCGGATTGAGGAGCACCGTGCCCGGCGCGAGATCGAAGAAGAGCGCATTGCTCCAGGCTGCGAGCGCCAGCGCGCCGTGCGTATGCTGGGCAAGCTTGGGAAGGCCCGTCGTGCCGCCGGTATGGAACAGCGCCGCGACGGTATCGCGCCCGAGCGGCTTGGGCGCGACGAGCCTGTCGCCCGGCTGCTGCTCGCACGCCGCTTCGAACTCGATGACACCGGGGATCGGCGTGCTGTTGCCGCCGCCGACGCGGAAGACCTTGAGCGCCGGCAGCGCGGCGCGGATTGCCTCGACCTTCGGCCAGATATCGGGAAAGAGCGAGGCGTCGGCTGCGATCAGTGCCTTGGCGCCCGCTTCCTTCATGATGCCCGCGATCTGCGAGGCGTCGAGGAAGTAGTTCACGGGATTGGCGACGGCCGCGATCTCGGCGCCCCACAGGGCAAAGAAGGTCTCGGGCACGCTCGGCAGCAGCAGGGTCACTGTATCGTCGGGCCCGATCCCCTCCGCATGCAGCAGATTCGCCGTCTGCAGCGCGTGTCGCAGCAGGGCGCCGAAAGTGACGTCGCGCACGGGATCCGATGGCCCGGTGCCGGCGAGGTACCGGACGGCGACGCGGTCTGCGTTCGTGTCGGTGGCGGCCCGCAAAAGGTCGAGGATGCTGCCGTGCTTGATACGTTCCGTGACCGGAACCTTCTCGATCTCGGCGACGTCGGCCGCAGTACGGATTTTCATTGCGTTTCCTGCCCGGTTTTGATCGTAGGGCAGATATCAGCAGAGAGACGCCGCGAACGCTACTCCTGCGGCAACCAGCTGTACCAGGTCCACAAGGCGACGGGTGCGGCGACGAAGACGAGCAGCACGCCGCCCGCGATGCTCCAGCTGTTCGGGCCGTAGACGTTGTTGAACCACATCCAGAAGATGAGTTGGCAGCAAAGGCCGAGAATGACCGGAAGCAGAAGTCTCAGCAGCCAGAGGCAGACCCGTTCCTCGCGCGACAGTGGCGCGGCCGCAGCTGCGGGGGCGACGACCTCCACGGCCCGCGCCTCGATCACCCGCAGCTGAGGTCTTGCTGGCTCCCACCGGCCCGTCGACCCACTCATCGACACCCTCCACACCTCGAGGCGTTCCGCACCCCTGCGAAACCTCTCGCCCACACAGCTAACTGGTAGCGCAGGTGCGGTGACATTCCTGAGCGTTGTGTCGCTGCCTCAGCTTTGTCGCAGCCTTCTGAGCTGTCAGGGCATGTCCAGGATCGTGCCGACGAGCTTCACGATGATCACGAGGCCCAGCAGGTATGCTGCTACCAGAAGAAGCTGAAAGGCCCTGCGGAGGAGCGGGCGGTGTCGGCGCTTGGGATCGCGCGTCACGCCCGCGGCGTCGGGCGGAAGAAGGTCCATCGGCATTTCCGTGGATATAGCCGCAGCATCGGGATGATCCTGTGATCTCGGCGTCCGTGTCTGTGACCTTCACAAGCTTCGTGTCGCCGTCGATACTTCTCGCACCCACCGCGAGCAGACAATCATGACCCAACTCCGCATTCCGGCCGTCTACATGCGCGGCGGCACCAGCAAAGGCGTGTTCTTCCTGAAGGACGACTTGCCGGCCGATCCGGCAATGCGCGAGCGGTTGCTGCTGCGGGTGATCGGCAGCCCCGACCGTTATGGCAAGCACACCGACGGCATGGGCGGCGCTACCTCGAGCACCAGCAAGATCGTCATCCTGTCGAAATCGACGCGGCCCGACTGCGATGTCGACTATCTCTTCGGCCAGGTCGCGATCGACAAGCCGGCGATCGACTGGTCGGGCAATTGCGGCAACCTCACCACCGCGGTCGGCCCCTTTGCCTTGACGGCGGGTCTGGTCGAAGGGCCGGGCGACGGCATCGCGACGGTGCGGATCTGGCAGGCCAACATCGCGAAGAAGATCGTGAGTCACGTGCCGATGCAGGGTGGCGAGGTGGTCGAACTGGGTTCGTTCGAGCTGGACGGTGTCACCTTTCCGGCGGCGGAAGTGAGACTGGAGTTCCTCGATCCCGCCGCCGAGGACGACGACGGCGCGGGCAGCGCCATGTTCCCGACCGGCAGCCGGCTCGACACACTCGATGTGCCGGGCGTCGGCAGGATCGAGGCGACGATGATCACTGCCGGCAATCCCACGATCTTCGTCGATGCGGCGCGGTTGGGCCTCAAGGGTACGGAGCTGCAGGGCGATGTGAACGGCAACGCCGAGCTGCTGCGCCGCGCCGAGGCGGTGCGCTCCCACGGTGCGGTCGCGATGGGGTTGGTGAAGACGCCCGAGGAGGCGACGGCCAGGCGCCAGCACACGCCCAAGCTCTCGTTTGTCGCTCGGCCCGCGACCTACACCGCCTCGGACGGCCGCACGGTCGAGGCGGGATCGATCGATCTTCTGGCGCGTATCTTCTCGATGGGCGTGCTGCATCACGCCATGACAGGCACCGGCGCGGTCGCGATCGCAGCTGCCGCCGCAATCCCCGACACGGTGGTGAGCCGTCTCGCGCCAGTCGGCGCCGACGGCCGCGTGCGCTTCGGCCACCCTTCCGGCACGCTCAGCGTCGGTGCCGAAGCGGTCGAGAAGAAGGGCCAGTGGACGGTGAAGAAAGTGCTGCTGAGCCGTACCGCCCGCCGGCTGATGGAAGGCTGGGTGCGCGTTCCGCCACCGTGACGCGCCGGCTCTAGCTGCTCTCGTGCGACAGCACGTCGCCGAACAGGCTCCACTTGGCGCCGTCGAAGCGTGCGAGCCGCACCGACTGGATGGGATAGAAGTCGGTCGGGCTGGTGTTGATCTTGATGCCGGGCAGCAGCAGCGGCACTTCGAGGTTGTGCATGCTGGCGGCCTGCTTCATCAGGTTGGCCCGGGTCAGGTTGTCGCCGCAGCGTGTCAGGCAGTCCTGCATCGTTGCCGAGACGGCATAGGCATAGACGTTGCCCGAGTCGGCCGGATTGGCGTCGGGCAGATACTTCTTCATCCACGCCTGCCATTCCTTGAAATCGGCGTCATTGGCCCATTGCGGGTCGGTCGCGTCCTTCAGGTAGGCGGCCGTGATGATGCCGGTGCTGTTGTCGAATCCGGCCGGCTTCAAGACCGCGGCCACCGAGGCGGAGACGTTGGCGAGATACTGCACCGGCTTCCAGCCGAGGTCTGCCACCTTGCGGATCGCCTGGGCGGCGGCCTTGGGAGCGCCGTCATTGAAGAACACGTTGGCGCCCGAGTTCTTGATCTCGATGATCTGGCTGTCGACCGTCGGATCGGTGACCTCGTAGCTCACTTTGGCCGTAACGAGATGTTCGTGCTCCTTGCCAAGGCCGTTCAGGAACCCGCCGCTATAGTCCTTACCCGAATCGTCGTTCTGGTAGAGGATGCCGATGCGCAGGTCCTTGAGATTGTCCTTGTGCGTGGCCAGCACATGCTTGGCGTAGATCGCAGCTTCGGTCGCATAGTCGGGCTGCCAGCCCATGGTCCAGGGGAAATGCTTGGGGTCGCCCCACTTCGAGGCGCCGGTGGCGACGAACAGCTGCGGCACCTTCTTCTGGTTCAGGTACTTCTGCACCACGGTGTTGGTGGGCGTGCCGAGCAGCTGGTAGATCGCGAAGACCCCGTCGGCTTCGACCAGCTTGCGCACCATCTCGACGGTCTTCGATGGCACGAAGCCGTCATCGTAGGTGATGAAGTTGACCTTGCGCCCGTTGATGCCGCCCTTGTCGTTGACCATCTGCCAATAAGCGCCGATCGCCTTGCCGATCGTGCCGTAGGCCGAGAGCGGGCCAGAGTAGGGGTTGGTGTGGCCGAGCTTGATCTCCTTGTCGGTGACGCCGGGATCGTACTTCTTGTCGGCGCGCGCGATGTACGGGGCAAAGACGAGCGCCGCGCTTGCGGTGGCGAACGTTCGGCGATTGATCTTCGACATTTCATGTCCTCCCGTCGTGCTTTGTGCAAGATCGTGAGGCCGATTGTGCTGAGGAAGGAGCGTCGAAGAAACCTGTCGACTCCCTTCGTTTTCGCCCTGCGCGGCCTTGCTCAATTGGCCGCAGCGGCGACCGCGCCCCGGGCGCGGTCATGTGTCGCCTCGTGCCGGTCGGCGCCGGCGGACGTCTGCGCTAGCCGCCCCTAGCTGCTCTCGTTCGACAGAACGTCGCCGAACAGGGCCCACTTCTCGCCGTCGAACTTCGCGAGTCGGACGGCCTGGATAGGATAGAAATCGGTCGGACTGGTGTTGATCTTGATGCCGGGCAGCAGCATCGGCACTTCAAGGTTGTGCATGCTGGCGGCCTGTTTCATCAGGTTTGCCCGGGTCAGGTCATCGCCACAGCGTGTCAGGCAGTCCTGCATCGTCGCCGAGACGGCATAACCGTAGACATTCCCCGAATCGGCGGGATTGGCGTCGGGTAGATACTTCTTCATCCAGGCTTGCCATTCCTTGAAATCAGGATAGCTGGCCCATTGCGGATCGGTCGCGTCCTTCAGGTACTCGGCAGTGATGATGCCCTTGGAGTTGTCGAATCCCGCCGGTTGCAACACAGCGGCGACCGAGGCCGCGACATTGACGAGATACCTCACCGGCTTCCAGCCGATATCGGCAGCCTTGCGGATCGCCTGCGCCGCCGCTTTCGGCGTCGCATGAATGAAGAAGACGTCGGCGCCGGAATCCTTGAGCTGGATGATCTGGCTGTCGACCGTCGGGTCGGTGATCTCGTAGCTCACTGTCTTGACCAGGAACTTGTCCTTGTCCTTGCCGAAGCCGGCGAGGAAGCCGTTGAGATAGTCCTTCCCGGAATCGTCGTTCTGATAGAGCACCGCCACCTTTGCATTCGGGTGGTTTGCCATGATGTGCTTGGCGTAGATCGCAGCCTCGGTCGCGTAGTCCGGCTGCCAGCCCATGGTCCAGGGGAAGTGCTTGGGGTCGCCCCACTTCGAGGCGCCGGTGGCAACGAAGAGCTGCGGCACCTTCTTCTGGTTCAGGTACTTCTGCACCACGGTGTTGGTGGGCGTGCCGAGCAGCTGGTAGATCGCGAAGACCTGATCGTTCTCGACCAGCTTGCGCACCATCTCCACTGTCTTTGGCGGGCTGTAGCCGTCATCGTAGGTGATGAAGTTGACCTTGCGCCCGTTGATGCCGCCCTTGTCGTTGACCATCTGCCAGTAGGCGCCGATCGCCTTGCCGATCGTGCCGTAGGCCGAGGGTGGCCCCGAATAGGGGTTGGTATGGCCGAGCTTGATCTCCTTGTCGGTGACGCCGGGATCGTACTTCTTGTCGGCGCGAGCGATGTACGGGGCAAAGACGAGCGCCGCGCTTGCAGTTGCGAACGTGCGGCGATTGATCTTCGACATCCATATCCTCCCGTCGTGCCTGATGCAGATCGTATGATGCGATTGTGCTGAGGATGGAGCGCCGAGGGAACCTGTCGACTCCCTTCGTTTTCGCCCTGCGCGGCCTTGCTCAATTGGCCGCAGCGGCGGCTAGAGCAGATGGCCTGCCCGTTCGGCCTTGGTCCGGAGATAATTCTCGTTGTGACCGTTCGCCGGGAAAGCGTGGGCCACCCGCTCGACGACCTCGATGCCGTGACGGGCGAGCTGGGCGATCTTTTGCGGATTGTTGGTCATCAACCGCACCCGCTTGATGCCCATGCGAGCCAGCATGGTGGCTGCGGGGGCATAGATGCGCTCATCGGCGTCGAAGCCCAGCTGCTCGTTGGCATCGATCGTGTCGAAGCCATCGTCCTGCAGTTCATAGGCGCGCAGCTTGTTCACCAGCCCGATGCCACGGCCTTCCTGCGCGAGGTAGAGCAGCACGCCCGAGCCCTCCTTGGCGAGCTGCGTGATCGCACCGCGGAGCTGCTCGCCGCAGTCGCAACGTAGCGAGCCCAGGAGGTCGCCAGTGAAGCACTCCGAATGAAGTCGGATCAGCACCGGCTCGGTGGGATCGATCTCGCCGACCACGATCGCGAGATGCTCCTTGCCGCCATCGCTCGGCCGCCAGGCAAGGATGCGGGCATTTTCCGCTCCTTCGAGGGGCACGTTGGCCTGCGCCACCTGCTGCAGGTTGCGCGAGGCGGTCTCTTCATAGGCAAGCACGTCGCCCGCTTCGGCATAGACCAGATCCTGATCGCGCGCCCAGTCGCGCCGCTTGTTGCCTGTGTCGCGCGTCAGCGGGCCTACCACTACGGCCGGCAACAGACGGGCGAGCTTGGCAATCTCGATCGCAGTCTCGGCGATGCGCGGCGCATGGCTTGCTATCGGTCGAGAAAGGTGACGCAGGGCAATATGCCGGGCCGCCTCCGGTCCCTGCTCGTGTGGCCGCAGGATGATGTCGACCGGCACCCCGGCCGGCAGATCGAGTGTGATGGGCTTGTTGGTGTCGCCCATGCCACCGGCGATATGCGGCGGGATCTCCATGCCGATCGCCTCGGCCCGGCGGCGCGTGGTCACCAGGACGGGCGCCGCCTGAGCGAGGCCTTGCAGGCGCTGCAGGGCCAGGGGGCCACAGGATTCGGCGGCGATCACCAGGCCGTTGGCGCCGTCCTCGTCGCGCAGCACCACGATACCGCCGCGGCGCAGCTCCGCCATGGCGCGTTCGACGGCCGCGAGGGCCGCCGCAGTACGGGATTGGACGTGGGCCGGACTCATGATCCTGACAATATCAATATAATGAGCACTATAGCCTGCTTGCATCGGGCGTGGCGCTCAGTTTTGTGAACATGGGCGCTTTTGCAGGGCGGTCGGCCCGATATAAGCTGTCGAACATGGACCACGCTACCAGTATCTCGGCCAATAACCGCGGTAAGAAAATCCTGCTGGTCGATGACGATCAGGCATTGCGCACGGTGCTCGCCGAACAGCTCGATCTCTACGACGGCTTCACCACCATCCAGGTAGGCACGGCGGCCGAAGGACTCGAAAAGGCCAAGCTCGCGCACTACGACGCTGTCCTGCTCGATATCGGACTGCCCGATATGGACGGCCGCGAGCTCTGCAAGCTGATGCGTCGGCAGGGGGTGCGTGCGCCGGTCATCATGTTGACCGCGGCCGATTCCGACGCCGACACCATCCTTGGTTTGGAGTCGGGCGCCAACGACTATGTCACCAAGCCGTTCCGCATCAACGTCCTGCTTGCACGCCTGCGCGCCCATCTGCGCCAGCACGAGCGCAGCGAGGATGCGATCATGACGATCGGCCCCTACGAGTTCCATCCTGCCGGGAAGATGCTGGTGGAGAAGGGCGGCAAGCGGAAGATCCGCCTGACCGACAAGGAAGCCTCGATCCTGAAATTCCTGTTCCGCGCCGGCGACCGGGCGGTGGCGCGCGACGTGCTGCTGAACGAGGTGTGGGGCTACAATGCCGGCGTTACCACGCATACGCTCGAGACTCACATCTATCGGCTCAGGCAGAAGATCGAAAAGGATCCTGCCAATGCCACCATCCTGGTGACCGATCGCGGCGGCTATCGGCTTCAACCCTGAGTTCGCAGGCCAAGTGGCCCTTGCCACGCGATGACGGGCCCGTCATCCTTTTGCCACGAACTGGCCGAGGAGGAACCCGTGGGCGTCAGCGAAGGCAAGAAGGGCACGCAGCGCATCTATTCCCTGCCGGTCGAGATCACCGACTGGAAGTTCGACGGCGCCACCGAGATCCAGTTCAACTGGGAATATGACGACGGCTCCGCAGCGCTGCTGGAACTCTACGACAAGGGCAAGAAGCAGCAGTGGGATGCAAGCACACGGCTCGACTGGTCGCTCGAGCTCAATCCCGACAATCCGATGGAGTTGAAGGACGAGGCGATCTCGATCTACGACACGGATTACTGGCGCAAGATGACGGACAAGGAGAGATCCTGGCTGCGCCGACATCTGCAGGCCAACTCGATCAGTCAGTTCATGCATGGCGAGCAGGGCGCCCTGATTGCGACCTCCAAGATCGTCGCCACCGTGCCCGACATGAATGCCAAGTTCTATGCCGCGACCCAGGTGATGGACGAAGCGCGTCATGTCGAGGCCTACAAGCGCCTGCTGCACGAAAAGTTCCAGCTCGCCTATCCGATCAACAAGGCGCTGCAGACGCTCCTCGAGCAGACGCTGACCGACCGGCGGTGGGATATGACCTATCTCGGCATGCAGGTGCTGATCGAGGGCCTTGCACTCGCCGCCTTCCAGTCGATCCGCGACAAGTCCGGCAACACGCTGGCCGGTGCGGTGAACGCCTATGTAATGCAGGATGAGGCCCGTCACGTCTCGTTCGGGCGGCTCGCGTTGCGCGAGTACTATCCTGAGCTCTCCGACGCCGAGCGCGATGAGCGCGAGGAATTCGTGGTCGAGGCGCTGCTCTTCATGCGAGATCGCTTCAACCAGGCGGAAGTGTGGGAACGACTCGGCCTGCCGGCCAAGGTCCTGGACGACATCCACTACAATTCCAAGCAGATGAATTCCTTCCGCGGCCGGCTGTTCAGCCGGGTCGTGCCCACGGTGAAGGATATCGGCCTGTGGGGCGAGCGGGTGCAGAAGGCCTTCGCCGAGATGGGCGTGATGGACTACGCCAAGGTCGATGTCACCGAGCAGCTCGCCAATGATGGTCGCGTCGCCGACGACTTCGACAAGAAGATGTTCGTCGATCGGACGATCGCCGCCGAGTGAGCGGCCGTGCTCCCGCGTCGCTCGGCCCTTGTGCGGGTTGGGACCGCGAATTCTCTGAATTCTCTGCCTGATCCGTCATTCGCCGTCAGCGCCGTCGTCCCGGCAGCAGCAGCGCGATCAACGCCGCCGGCACGAGCAGCGGCCAGGCGATGAGCGTCACCAGCCATGCGCCGGCCAGGGCGCCGACCAGATAGGCGGTCCAGGTCAAGGCCAGCAGCCACGGAAGCGCGACCGGGGGCAAGGCCGGCTTTCGGCGATTGCCGACCAGCCGGTCGACCAGCGCATCGGCTGAGCGCGCGAGCGTGCTCGTCACGACGACAGTGCTGAGGGAGACACCTTCGAACTGGGTAATGGCGGAGGCCTGCAGGCCCATCGCGACCGCGAGGATCAGCACCCGGGGCTCAGGTCCGATCGGCAGGAAGCCAAGTCCGGCCATCAACATGGCTTCGGCGAATAAAGCCATCGTCGGCCGACCGCCGAGCCGCAGCAGCAGGCGCGACAGCATGGCGCCGGCAAAGAAGGCGGCCAGCGGCGCAAGGTGGTGCCATGCCTGCTGGTAGCTTCGCCCCGCGGCAGCGATGCCCGCCAGCACCGTGTTTCCCGTCATGTTGGCGGCGAAGACGCCGCCCATGTCGAGATAGCCCACCGCATCGGCAATTCCGGCAACGAGGGCGAGCACCACGGCCTGGATGGCAGGGCGGCTCACCGCTCAAAGTCCGAACCGCCGCCCTGTTGTGAAGGAAAGCAGCCGTCCGTTCCGGAAATCCAATTGCGTCCGCGGCGCCAGGCGAGAGCCGGGCCCGTCCCATTCGACCGTCGCGACGTCGCCAGTGTCATCTTTGGCGCGCGACATCTGCCAACCGTTGCACCCCATCACCTCGGCCGCCTCCGCATAGGTCATGCCCCGCCGCAATTGGGAGAGCTTCGCGTCGGTGGCGCTGCAGTAGGTGGTGCATCCGGTGGCCAGGGAAGCGGTCGCGGCGAGAAGACAGAGACGCATGACCGTGGATCGTCCCATCGCCGCCTCCGCTTCACACCACGTCGTAGGTGATCTCGACCTCCGGCCCGAAGCAATGGGCCTGGCAGGTCAGGATCCAGTTGTTGGCGAGATCGTCCGGTGTATAGATGTCGTTCTTGGCCAGCACGATCTTGCCCTTGATCCGCTTGGCCGCGCAGGAGGCGCAGAAGCCCTCCTCGCAGGAGGAGAGCGGGTTCAGCCCGGCGGCGCGTGCGGCCTCCAGCACGGTCAGACCTTTCCGGTAGGGGATCTTGTGGACCTTGTTCTCGAAGTGGAGCGTGATCTCGCTCGGGATCACATCGCCTTCTTCCTGCGGTTCGACCGGTACGGCCTCGTTACCCGAGGCCTCGAACCGCTCGAGGAGGACGCGCTCGCGCGGCACGCCGGCGCCCAGCAGCGTGCTCTCTACCAGGGTCATGAACGGTCCGGGGCCGCAGAGATAGCTCTCGGCATCCTCGAAGCCTTTCAGGGCCTCGAGGATCTCCTCCGGCTTGGTGAGGCCCTGCTCACCGTCCACATGGTGGATGACGTCGAGTCGTCCGGCATGGCTGCCCAATAGCGCGACCAGTTCGGCCGCGAAGATGATCGAAGGGCGGTCGCGATTGGCATAGAACAGGCGGATACGGCGCGTACCCGACTTCAGGGCGCTCTTGATCAGCGACATCATGGGCGTGATGCCGCTACCGCCGCCGAACAGCAGCAACGGTGCATCGCCGTGGGACAGCACGAAGCGCCCGGCGGGCGGCAACACGTCGATCGTGCCGCCCTCCCGCAGTGCATCGTTGAACCAGTTGGAGCCCTTGCCACCGGTGACGCGCTTCACCGTCACCTTGAGGTGGCCTTCCGTTTCGGGTGCGCTCGACAGCGAATAGCAGCGATTGAAGGCGCCGTCGTCGTGCGGCACACGGAAGGTCAGGAACTGGCCGGCGCGGTATTTGAACTTGTCGGCAAGGTCGGCCGGGACATCGAGGACGAAAGACCGCGCATCGGGGGTCTCCTGGATAATCTTGGCAATGCGCAATTGATGGTAAGCCATTGATAAGTCTGCTCTCACTCAGGATGCGGATTAACCGGCGACTCTCACAGCGGAATGTGTTAGGGTCTCCGGCAAAAGTGAACAGGGCGTCATTTTAGAACGTTCCGGACTTGGGGATGGGACAAGGTTCAAGCTCAGGAGGCAAGGGCCTATGACAACGAAGAAGATTTATCAGCTTCCGGTCGAGATTACCGACTGGAAGTTCGACGGCGCGACCGAAATCCATTTCAACTGGGAATACGACGACGGCTCGGCTGATCTGCTGAACCTTTACGAAAAAGGCAAGCAGCAGCAGTGGGACACCAGCACCCGTATCGACTGGTCGCAGGAGCTGTTCGAGGAAAACCCGATGGGCTTGGCCGACGAGTCCATTCCCATCTACGGCTCCCCGATCTGGCAGAAGATGACCGAGAAGGAGCGCAATTGGCTGCGCTTCAACCTGCAGTGCCACACGATCTGCCAGTTCATGCATGGTGAGCAGGGAGCGCTGATCGCCACCGCCAAGATCGTCAACACCGTACCCGACATGAACGCCAAGTTCTATGCCGCCACACAGGTGATGGACGAGGCACGCCATGTCGAGACCTACAAGCGACTGATCCACGAGAAGTTCAAGTCCGCCTATCCGATCACCGAGTCGCTCAAGAACCTGCTCGAACAGACGCTCAACGATCGGCGCTGGGACATGACCTATCTCGGCATGCAGGTGCTGATCGAAGGCCTGGCGCTCGCCGCCTTCCAGCGCATCCGCGATCAGGCCGACAACAATCTCGCGGCGGCGGTGAACGCCTACGTCATGCAGGACGAGGCGCGGCACGTTACCTTCGGACGCATGGCGCTGCGCGAATACTATCCGCAGCTTTCCGATGCCGAGCGTGGCGAACGCGAGGAGTTCACGGTCGAGGCGCTCTATTTCATGCGCGACCGCTTCAACCAGGCCGAGGTCTGGCAGCGCTCGGGCCTGCCGATCGACGAACTGATGAAGTACGCCTACGAATCGGGCGCCATGCAGCAGTTCCGTTCACGGCTCTTCACCCGCATCGTCCCGATCCTGAAGGAGATCGGCCTGTTCGGACCGAAGGTGCAGAAGGCGCTGGGCGACATGGGCGTGATGGAATACGCCAAGATCGATGTCGACAAGCTGATCAGCAACGACATGAAAGTCGCCGAGGACTTCGACGCCAAGAAGTTCGTCAAGGACGCGATCGCGGCGGAGTAGCGGAAAGCGAGGATCCGTCGCTTCGGCGCGCGCTGAAGCGCCGGATCCGCACAGCGCCCCGTTCAGCGCCACCCTTTGCTCCAGCAGACCTGGGAGTAGCGCCAACGGCAACAGGGCAGCTACTTGCAGCTCTCGATCTGCGGTGGAGCACCGATAACCGTCGCTACGTGCGAGATGTCGAGGCATCTCGCGCCGATCCAGGCTTTCTGCTGCACGAACAGCGCCATACGGGCGAAAGTGGCCGCCTGCTCGGACGATACAGCGCGGCTGCGGGCCCGCATCCAGTCGAGCGCATAGAGGTCGGCCTTCTCGCCGTCGGCAGCCACCGAATCGGTGTCCTTGCTCCACATCGCGACATTTTCGGCGGCCGCTCCGGTCGGGTCGTCGAGGCCGGCAAGCCAGGCGTGGACGTTCCTCACCAGGCCATAGGAGTCGCCCTGCTGCGCGCGCAGCGCCTTCATCTCGCGGGCGACCTCGGTGTAGGGCCTGCCGTCGATCGTCTCGCCCGGGCAGCCGGTCTCGCGGCAGAGCGACGTGAAGGTGAGATATTCGGCGAGGATGATCTCGATGTTGCCGTGGTTGTGTTGGCGCCAGGCACGGGCCAGCCACCATCCCTGGCGCAACTCGGCACCCCAAGGCTTCGCCGCCTGTGGCGTGTCCCGTTCGAGTTGGCCGATCACGGCCTGGGCGGCGGCCTGCCACTCCGGCGGGATCTGGGCGTGCGCGGCCGGCGCGATCAGGACGAGAACGAGGGCAAGGATGATGGAGGTCATATGGATCAATATTTTCGCGCGGTCGTACGATCGCGGCTTTCGTACTGGACGAGATCGTCGGCCCGCAGCTCGATGGCGTCGCGCGGCATCAGACGCCGCGCCTGGGCCGGCGTGATCAGGCGATAGTGCCGCACATCGTCGATCGCCGCACCGACTTCCCAGCAGTCCTCCTCGTTGGTCACCCATGCCGCCGTCGGGAAGCGCCGCAAGTCGACCGGCACCGAATAGGCGCGCAGCGTCTTGCGGGCATCGTTGGTGTATTCGTGCAGATAGGACATGGCGAGTTCTCGCGGGCTGCGATAGACGGGGTCGCGCCAGCGCAGCCACACGTGGTTGCTCTTGGAGATGGCGCCCCAACAGCCGTCGCGCCGGAACAGGGCGACGACATGGTCGGAATCGCCCTCCGCCGTCAGATCCATGACCAGCGGCGGCTCGCCTTGCAGCCAGAGCGCGCAGGCGGCGGCGAAGGCCGCCTCGATGCAGTGGGCCTCGCCATGGCGCAGCACGCCGCGGACCGAGCGCAACGTGTCGCCGCCCTTCTCGAAGTTGGCGCTGAGGCCGGTCACGAATTCCTGGATACGCGCGGGAGTTCTGAACACTCGCAGGATCCGGCCTTCTTCGGCAGTCAGCCCAAGCTGCGCGGGGGTAGGCTTCTCGAGGCGCATTGCAGCAAGTGTGCCGTGCCACGACTGCCTTTGTCATCCGGTGGAATTCGGGAAGCGGTTGGTGGAGCTGAGGGGGATCGAACCCCTGACCTCCTCATTGCGAACGAGGCGCTCTCCCAGCTGAGCTACAGCCCCCCGTTCCCGAAGACCGCGCGGATAATGCCTGCCGGCCCACCTGTCAAGCAAACGACCCTATGCTAGCGTTGGCACTTGATTCCCGTGGAGTATCGAAAAGTGGCAAACGACAAGAAACCGGTCCAGACAGATACGGCACCCAAGGCGCTCGGTCCCTACGCCCAGGCCATCGTGGCCGGCGGCATGGTCTATTGCGCCGGCCAGATCCCGCTCGACCCGGCGACGGGCAACGTCGTGCCGGGCGGCGTGGCCGAACAGACGGAACGCGTCCTGCGGAACCTGCGTGCGGTGCTGAAGGCCGCCGGCAGCGACCTCGACCGCGCCGTCAAGACCACGGTGTTCATCAAGAACATGAACGACTTCGCCGCCATGAACGAAGTTTACGGTCGACCTGAATATTTTGGCCCCAATCCTCCGGCACGCTCGACCGTCGAAGTCGCGCGGCTGCCGCGCGATGTGCTGGTCGAGATCGAGGTCGTGGCGCTTGCCTGATACCTTTACCCTCTACCACCTGATCACCTGGCTTCTGGGCATCGGCTCGTTCTTCCTGCTGGTGCTGCTGATCGGCCATGTGCTGGTGGCGTTGGTCTTGATTATCCCGACTTGGCGCATTTGCGTGCGTGCGGGCTTCTCGGGCGCGTGGTCGCTGCTGCATCTGATCCCGGTGATCGGCTCGTTCGTCGTCATGGCGATCCTGGCCTTCGGCGACTGGCCGAACGGCGAGGCTCCTTCGCGTTCCGGCTGATGGGATCGAACTGACATGGGTACTGGATTGGCCGTTCTGGGCCTTGCCGGCCTCACCAGCGCTTTCGCTTTCGTGGCGCTGGTGCTCGCGGCCTGGATGGCTTGGCGCATCGTCGAGAAGGCGGGCCTGCCGGGCTGGACCGGCCTCGGCGCGGTTCTCCTGACTCTGACTGCCGTCGGCACGATCGTGCCGCTGATCCTGCTCTGGATCTTCGCGTTCATGCGCTGGCCAAGGGATGAGCTTGCACTGGCGCCCGCATCGCGCACGGCCGCCGGATCGGGTGCCGGCAATGCGACGGCGGTGGCCCCCGCCGCCTTGCCGCCGCCACCGAAGGCGCTGGCCGACGGCCGGGGCTGGACGCTGGCAGGCAAGCTTGCGGATGGCACGGCCGTGTCGCTCTCGATCGACGAGTCGTCGCCGACCTGGATGCTGACCGGCGCGGCGGCGGCGCAACCGACTGATCTTTCCGTACCCGATCCGTCGGTGGGCCAGCCGCATGCCCGGCTGATGGTCGCCGGTGCGCGGCTCGGCCTTGCCGATCTCGGCAGTGCCGGCGGTACCCTTGTCGATGGTGCCCGGCTCCTGCCCGAGCATGGGCCGCGCGACATCACGTCGGTGCGGACGATCCGGCTGGGCGGCGTCGAACTCGCCCTTTCACGGGTCTGAACCGGTGGGAAATTGGCTTGTGATCGACAATCTCCGCCGAGTAGGGTGCGCCCGCCGGCGGTCGGCACTAAAGGCGGGAGCTGATGAATCCGTTTATCTGGTTGATTGAAACGCTCATCGACCTTTTGACCTGGGTTGTGATCGCGAGTGCGATCATGAGCTGGTTGGTGGCATTCGGCGTGGTCAATGTGCGCAATCAGTTCATTCGTATGGTCGTCGAAACGCTTTATCGCATTACCGAACCGATGCTCCGGCCGATCCGGCGACTGCTGCCCAATCTCGGCGGGATCGATATTTCTCCGGTAATCCTGCTGCTGGGCCTTTATTTCCTGCGCGAAGTGCTACGGTATTACGTCTGGCCGCAAATTTATTGAGCGATCCACCGTTCCTGCGCCGCAACGAGTCAGGCGTCACGGTGGAGCTGCGTGTCCACCCGCGCGCCCGGCGGACGGCACTCGAGATCGCCGGCACGATGCTCAAGGTCGCCGTGACGGCGGCGCCGGACGAGGGCAAGGCGAACGCCGCCGTGGTCGCCTTGCTGGCCGGGAGCTGGCGGTTGCCGAAAACGGCTTTCACGATCGTCAAGGGCGCGGCTGCGCGCAACAAGACCGTGGGCGTGGCCGGCGACCCGCAGACGATCGCGGCCCGGATCGAGGAGTGGATGAGGACCCATGGCTGACGCGAAACGGATCGACGGCAAGGCATTTGCGGCGGACTTGCGCGAGCGCGTGGGCAGGGGGGTCGCCGAGTTGAAGGTTGCAACCGGCATGACGCCGGGTCTCGCCACCGTGCTGGTGGGCGCGGATCCGGCGAGCCAGGTCTATGTGCGCAGCAAGGGCAAGATGGCGGCCGAACTCGGCATGGCGAGCTTCGACCATCGCCTGCCGGCCGAGACCGCGGAGGAGGAGTTGCTGGCACTGGTGGCGACGCTCAATGCCGATCCCGCCGTCAACGGCATCCTGGTGCAGCTTCCACTGCCCAAGCAGATCGACACCTCGCGGGTGCTGCTCGCGGTCGATCCGGACAAGGATGTCGACGGCTTCCATCCCATCAATGTCGGACGGCTGGGCTCGATCGCGCCCGGTGCACCGCTCGACTTCCCGGTGCCGTGCACGCCGCTTGGCTGCTCGATGCTGCTGGCCGATGCTCTGGGTTCGCTGGCAGGTCGCCATGCCGTTGTGGTCGGCCGCTCCAACCTCGTCGGCCGGCCGGTGGCTCAATTGCTGCTGCGGGCCAATTGCACTGTCACCATCGCCCATTCGCATACCCGCGATCTGCCCGCCCTTTGCCGGCTCGCCGATATCCTGGTGGTGGCGATCGGCAGGCCGGAGTTCGTGCACGGCGATTGGATCAGGCCGGGCGCCACGGTGATCGATGTCGGCATCAATCGCGTGCCGACGGTGGACGGCAAGAGCCGGCTGGTGGGCGATGTCGTCTTCGCCGAGGCGCTGCCGGTGGCCGCGCATCTTACGCCCGTGCCCGGGGGTGTCGGGCCGATGACCGTCGCCTGCCTGATGTACAACACGCTGCAGGCGACGCGGCGCAAAGCGGGATTGCCGTTCGTTGCGGTCTGAATGCCTTCCGGATCGCGAGCCTCCGGCTCGCTCATGATCGTGATCGGGAGCGGGCTGGACCTTTCGACAAGCTCAGGGCAGGCGCCTGCGGTCCCGAAGACTCAGTTCTTCTTCATGCCGGCAACCAGCGCCGCCACATTGTAACGCATCATCGCCTCGTAGGTCGGTGCAGGTCCGCCGGGCCGGGAGAGCGCATCGCTGTAGAGCCGCGGGCCTACGGTAGCGCCCGAGTCGCGCGCGATTTCGTCGATCAGGGCGGGATTGGTCAGGTTCTCGACGAATAGCGCCTTGATCTTCTGCGCGCGCACTTCGCGGATGAGCGCCGCCATGTCGCGTGCGGTCGGCTCGCTGGCGCTGTTGTAGCCGCGCGGTGCGGCAAACTGCACGCCGTAGGCGCGTGCGAAGTATTCGAACGAGTCATGGCCGGTGATCGCCTTGCGCTGGTCGGACGGAACGCCGGCGATCTCGGCGCGGACCCAGGTATCGAGCGTTGCGAGTCGCCGGTCATAGTCGGCGGCACGGGCGCGATAGTGATCGGCGTTGGCGGGATCGGCCGCGGCAAGGCCGGCGGCGATGTTGGCGACATAGCGGCGCGCGCAGGAGACATCCTGCCAGCAGTGCGGGTCCGTCTCGACCGGCGCACCCGCCGACGCCACGATGCGCTGTCCTTTGAACGAAGCCGCCTCGGCGAGGCGATCGAGCCAGCCCTCAAAGCCGAGGCCGTTGCTCACCAGCACCCGCGCTCGAGCGAGCAGCTGCGCGTCGCTTGGCCGTGGCTGGTAGGTGTGCACGTCCGTATCGGGCCCAACGATGGCGCTCACCTCGACGGCGTCGCCGCCCACCTCGGTCACGAAGTCGGCGAGGATCGAGAAGGTCGCCACCGCCTTCAATCGCGGTTCGGCTGATGCGGGCAGAGCGACGATAAGAAGGAGCAGGGTGGCGAGAAGGGCGCGCAGCATTTGTTATAATGTAACATAAACAACCCGACTGTCACCTGGGCTCATTTCAGCAGCTCTTACAGCGGAAAATCGAGCCACCGCGGGCTGTGTCCGGTGGCCTCGAAGAAGCGGGTGAGGTCGGCGAAGCCGATCGCCGTCGTCATGGTGTTGGTGAGCGGATGGGCGTTGATCGGGCCGCCGTCGCGCAAGGCGCGGTCGAGCACGAGGGTGACGCGGCGCTCGCCGTCGTTGATCACCGCGAAGGGCGTCACCGAGCCCGGCTCGACGCCGAGGGTGCGGCGCAGACGATCGGGGCTGCCGAACGACAGCCGTCCCGCACCGAGCACGTCGCCCAGACGCTTGAGGTCGATCAGGCGATCCTCGAGCGCGACCACCAGCCACATCTCCTCCTTCTTGTTGCGCAGGAAGAGATTCTTGATGTGATGGCCGGGCAGTTCGCCGCGATGCGCCTTGGCCTCCTCGACCGTGAACACCGGCGCATGCTCGACCGAGCGATGGGCGAGACCCAGCGCATCGAGGCGGGCGAATAGTTGTTGCGGGCTCAACATCGGCACGGTCTACAGTAAGGCATGAAAGGCATCGTCCTATCCGGCGGCAGCGGCACGCGGCTTTACCCGATGACGCGGGCCGCCAACAAGCAGCTCCTGCCAGTCTACAACAAGCCCATGGTCTACTACCCGCTCACCACGCTGATGCTGGCGGGGTGCCGCGAGATCCTGCTGGTCGTCAATCCGCACGACGAGGACGCCTATCGCCGGCTGTTCGGCGACGGCAGCCAGTGGGGCCTTGCCATCGATTATGCCGTGCAGCCGAAGCCCGGCGGCATCGCCGAAGTGTTCCTGGTTGGCCGCAAGTTCATCGGCGGCGACCGGGTCGGGCTGATCCTGGGCGACAATCTCTTCTACGGCGATTCGCTGCCGTCGGTGGCAGAACGCGGCGCCCTGGGCAGCGGCGCGGTGATCTATGCCTATTGGGTGAACGATCCCTCGGCCTATGGCGTGATCGAATTCGACGGCGCGGAGCGACCGATCTCGATCGTGGAAAAGCCCGCGACGCCACGCTCCCACTGGGTGGTCACCGGCCTCTATTTCTACGATGCGGACGTCTGCGACATCGCCGCCTCGACCCCTCGCTCGGCGCGCGGCGAGCTCGAAATCACCGATGTCAACGCGCACTACCTGAAAGAGGGGCGGCTCACGGTCGAGAAGCTCGGGCGCGGCTATGCCTGGCTCGATACCGGCACGCCGACCAGCCTGCTGCGCGCGGCGCAATTCGTCGAGACGGTCGAGGATCGGCAGGGCCTGCAGATCGGCAGCCCCGAGGAGGTTGCCTGGCGCAAAGGCTTCATCGATGACGGCGCCTTCGCGCGCCTGATCGAGCCTATCAGGCAGAGCGAATACGGCCGATATTTGCAGCGTCTGCTGGCCCGCAGCTGAGGGCCTGACCGGGGGCGGGCTTGCCAAGGAAAGGAAAAAACCCTATCACCCTCGCCTTCCGGCACCTACCCGGCCGGACATGGAGCGCGGGCGTAGCTCAGGGGTAGAGCACGACCTTGCCAAGGTCGGGGTCGAGGGTTCGAATCCCTTCGCCCGCTCCAACTTTTCTCAACAAAATCAACTGCCCAAGAGGGCTCACCTTGCCGGCTTTGTGCTTCCTTGCCTTGTCGCAATAGCCGGCGAAGCAGGGGAGAACCGGTCGGCAGAGTGATCCAAGCAGTGACGAGCTTTCGTATCGGTTCGCCGGCATCCGGGACGAAGGCGCTTCTCCGGAAGATGTACGGGCGAAGCGTACCCGGCGAGAGCGCTACGACGAATCGCCGAGAATCGACCGTCGTTCCCAGGAGAGAGGTCCGCGGCAGGAGTCATCTCGGGACCGAGTCTATCGCAATGTGAGTTCGGACCATTCGATACGAAGCGTGTAGCGAACCGGTCAGCAAGTCGGTTTGAAGACGTCTCTGTCTTGAAACGCGGCCGTTTGATCGTGTGCCGCCTTGTGTCGAAAGGCTCTTCGACTCTATAGTTCGAATGCGAAGCATTCGCAACTAGGCTCTAACGTGTCGCCATCGGATACATCTCTCACGCTCTATATGGAGCATCGTGGCGACCTGCTCAAATACGCGAGCAGGATCGTTCGCGACGAGGCTGCCGCCGAAGATGTCGTCCAGGAAGCTTACCTGCGCTTCAGTGCCCGAAGCGGGCAGATCGGAGAGATCAACCAGCCGCTCGGCTATCTCTATCGGATCGTCCGAAACCTCGCCCTGGACTGGGCCAGCCGTGCGTCGGCGCAAGCTCCGATAACCGCCTCCTCAACGACTATCGAGAGTGTTCCACACGATGCGCCAAGTGCCGAGCAGGTCCTGTACTATCGCGATGAGCTGCGCATTCTAGGCGAAGCTGTTGCCGAGCTTCCGGAGCGAACTCGGATTGCCTTCAGAATGTACAAGCTTGAGGGCCGCTCTCTTCAGGAGGTCGCCGCTCGGCTCAACGTCTCCGTCGTCCGGGCGCATCAGTTGGTCAAGGAGGCCGCCCTTCATGCCGCCCGCAGGCTATGCGGAGACGAAGACTAACTCTGGTGTTTTTTTGTCACCACCTTAAAAGCCTCTATCAACACCGGTCTATTATAAGAGGCGTGCCTCGCGGAGCGGTCCGCCTTGGAAGTCCGGGCGAGGATGGAACCTTGAAGTTGGCGGCGGACAAGGGACAGTCGCTTCGTGGTCAGATCATGGATTGGATGCTGCGCCTGGAGGCGGCACCCCATGACGAGCGGTTGCGTGCCGACTTCGACGCTTGGCTGGCGCGGAGCGAGCGGCATTGCCAAGCCTATCGCACCATGGAGCATGTATGGAGGCGCCTTGGTGATCTGCGAAGCGATGACATGGATCCAGCCCGTGCGGAGACTATGGCACGCCTGGTCCAGCTCCGCGGGTCCCGTGAAAGGCGCCTGCTTCGTCCCATCGCCGTCCTGACGGCCATCGCGCTGTCAGCCTGTGCAGCGCTGCTCTACTACTATCCCGCATTGCATGTCCGTCTGTTGGCGGACCACCTCACGAGCGTCGCCGAGCTGCGCGATATCACCCTAGAGGACGGCAGCGTCGTTCAACTCGATGCCGACAGCGCAATCTCTGTCAAATATACGGGAGAGCGCCGGGAGGTGACGCTGCTTTCCGGGCAGGCCTTCTTCGATGTCGCGCACAATCCGGATCGTCCCTTCGCCGTGATCGCCGATGGGGTCACCGTGACTGATACTGGAACGGCCTTCGAAGTCCTCACGGGGGCCGAAGGCATTTCGGTTGCCGTCCAGTCAGGAAGCGTGGGAGTCTCGCTGGATCACGGGAAGCACGTCGCGGCGACACTTTCCCGAGGCGAACGTCTTACCGTCAGCCGCCCCGGAAACCGTGTCGAACGAGGAGAGATCGCTCCTGGCGACATTGCGTCATGGCGGACGCATCGCCTTGTTGTTCAAGATGCCACGCTCGGCGCGGTCGTCGAGGAACTAGGCCGTCACTATCATGGCGTGATCATTTTGAAGAACGAGGCGCTCGCGCGAAGCGTGCTGACCGGCGTGTTCGACCTCAGACGCCCTGTCGAGGCGCTGAATGCCGTCGTCCAGGCGCAGGGCGGTATCCTGACCGAGATCACACCCTACCTGATGATCATATCGGCCCGCTGACCCGTCCGCCGCCTCTCGCGGAGCATTGCGAAGTTTTTCGCCGCCTCCCTTAAATCGCCCGCCTGTCGATTGTCTTTCAAGCAGGCGAACGATTCCCGTTCGCAGGAGAGTTCTGTGATCCCGCCGGCACAGACTATGGGGGATTGGGCGTGCCGTCGAAACGGAATGGAGCATCGTTCGTCAGCACTGGCAGCGTCGCTTTCGCGCTCGTGGCCGTACTTGAAATGACAACGAGCCGCGACGTGATGGCTCAAGTGCCGACGGCGGAGCCTGCTCAACTCCAGGCCCAAGCCAGTCGGACGATAGACTTCGACATTCCGGCCCAACCGCTCGCCCAGGCTTTGACTGATTTCGGCCGCCAGTCTGGTGTGCAGATCGCCGTGAATGCAGTCGCGGTCGCGGGCAAGACGGCCGGCGGCGTGAAAGGAACAATGAGCGCCGAGCAGGCTCTTCGGTTGCTTCTTGGTGGCACCGGTGTGTCATACCGCTTCACGTCCGACAACGCCGTCACGGTTTCCGGTGCGCTCGATACTTCTGGCCTTATGCAGCTCGATCCGGTGCGTGTTCAAGGCACAGCCATTCCGGCGCAGGCGATGATCGGCAACCTGCCGCCACCTTATGCCGGCGGGCAGGTGGCAACAGGCGGCCAACTCGGCCTGCTCGGTAATCGCGACGTAATGGACACGCCATTCAATGTATCGAGTTACACGGCGAAGAAGGCTCAGGACCAACAGGCCAAGACTGTTCAGGATATTCTGGCCGACGAGCCGTCCGCCCGCTTCACTCGTCCACCCACTGGCGCCGGATCCGATCTTGCCTTGATCCGTGGATTCCCGGTGCAGGCGGCCTCGTGGTCGTTCGGAGGGCTGTACGGAATTCTGCCAGCATGGTCTCCGATGGCCGAACTCGCGGAGCGGGTGGAGGTCCTGAAAGGCCCCAGCGCGATGCTGAATGGCATGGCGCCTTTGGGAGCGATCGGCGGCACCGTCAACGTCTTGCCAAAGCGTGCGCCCAACAATCCTCTGACGCAAGGAACTGCAAGCTACGTCTCGGCGGGTCAGGTTGGCGGGCACGTCGACGTCGGTCGCCGCTTCGGCGTCGACAAGGAATTCGGCATTCGCTTCAACGGCGTGATGCGCGGCGGCCAGACGGAACTGCGCTACAACGCTGACCAACGCGATCTTGCAACACTCGGCCTGGACTACCGCGGCAACGGCTTCCGCCTGTCCGCGGATCTCGGCTACCAGTATCAATACATCAGCGGAATTGCGCCGTATCTGTCGCTCGGGGCCGGCGTACAGTTGCCGTATGCACCGAGCGCGCGCAACAATCCGGTTGCTCAGCCTTGGGGATTTCAGGAACGCAAGGACGCATTCGGCGTCCTCAAGGCAGAGATCGATCTTGCCGAGAGCGTGACGGCCTATGCTTCGTTCGGTGTCCACGACGACCGGATCGGCGGCCATTACTCGGCCATCACGACCATCACCAACTTCAACGGCACCGCCTCGTCCAACGCGCCGTTCAGGCTCAGCGCATGGACCTCTTACCTGACCGCCGAGGCCGGCGTTCGAGCGAACTTCAACACGGGCGCGATCGGTCACGAAACCGCGGTCACTGGCACGATCTATTCGCAGACCGACGGCTATGCGACCGCCTTCGCCACCCAAGGCGCCTTCGCCACGAACATCTACAACCCGGTGATAATCAACGAACCGAATACCGCCACGCCGACTTCGCCTAAGACCTCGTTTGCGGGACTGAACAGCCTCGCCATTGCCGACACGCTCTCGGCCGCGGAAAAGCGAATCCAGCTCACGGTCGGTGGGCGCCTGCAGCAGGTGAGCGCCGTCAATTACGATGCCGTGAGCGGCATGACCACATCGAGTTACAACGAGACCGCTTTCAGCCCGTCGGTCGCGCTGGTCATCAAGCCGTGGAAACATGTGTCGATCTACGGCAATTGGATCCAGGGCCTGCAGCAGGGTGCGATTGTTCAACCGCCCTTCGCCAACGCCGGTACTATCTTTCCGCCATACAAGTCGACCCAATACGAGGTCGGCGTGAAGGTCGATTGGGGCACGCTGACGACGACCGCCAACGTCTTCCAGATCTCCCAGCCTAGCGTGCTCACCGATCTCACCAGCAACACGCAGGCACTGAACGGCGAACAGATCAATCGCGGCCTCGAACTGAACGTCTTTGGCGAGGTGACCAGGGGCCTGCGCTTTGTGGGTGGCGTGATGTTCCTCAATCCAATACTCGCCAAGACGCAGGGCGGCACGACAGACGGATGGGTGGCGGCTTTCACGCCGCAGGTTACGGTCAACCTTGGTGGCGAGGTCGACCTGCCCTTCGTGCGCGGCCTCACCTTGACGGGTCGGGTCGTCTACACCGGTGCGCAGTACATCGACACAACCTACCCGCGCCGCATGATGCCGGAATGGACGCGCTTCGATGCCGGCATCCGTTACGCCTTCGACAATCCCAGCGTACCCGATAAGCAGCTGGTCGCGCGGCTCAACGTCGACAATGTGTTCGATAACAACTATTGGGCGGGCAGCAATGGCAGCGCGCTGTTCATGTTCCTGGGCACACCCCGGACGTTCCGCCTATCTCTGACGGCCGATTTTTGAGCGATTGATCGCATGTCCTCGATAGCCCTTCGTCGCTGGTTATTGGGGCACAAGTGGACAAGCTTGGTATGCACGTTGTTTCTATTGCTTCTCTGCGTGGCGGGCCTTCCGCTGGTGTTGCGCGAGGAGCTGGGCGGTCTGTTGGACAGCGATCCGCCCTATGCCGATCTGCCCGCGACGACGCCGATGGGCAATTTGGACCGCATGGTTTAGACGGCCCACGAGCGTCATCCTGATCATGCCCTATGGGACGTGTTTGTCGACGACGATGAGCCAAGAGTGGTGGTCGGTATGCTGCCGTTCGCCGGCGCTGATCCGAAACCTGGGCGATCGCTGAATTTCGATTCCCGCACGAGTGAAGTGCTGAAGGAGACGGAGCCCGTGGGGCAAGGCCAATGACCTTTCTCACGTTGATCTTGCGGCTCCATCGAGACTTGTTCGCCGATCTACCCGGGGCGTTACTCCTCGCTGGCATGGGACTTGTCTTCACCGTGTCTGGTGTCTCCGGCACTGTGGCAAAACCGACCGCCCAATAGGGCCCGCCTTAGCAGGCTCGTGCTGCTTCGCTGCCGGCGCGATAGCGGGGAGCCACTGACCACAAGGTCAACGATGTCCCGGGCATCCGCGATGTGATCCAGCGGCATGGCGATATGCCCAACATTCCGCCCAGGAAAGCAACCGCGCTGACGCCATGTTTTCGCAAGCGGCTCTATTGCGAGCGCAACCTCGCCGCGCGGTCCTCCTTCGCGCGGAAGCACCTTCACCGGTCACATCCGTTACGATGAATTCGAGGCTTACCCGCGAAATCAGCGGGATGAAGCTTCCCTTTGCGTGGGATCGAAATTGAGCGCCAAAGCGGCGCTTCGCACTCGAAGACTTGTCGATCGGCATCGGCTGACGTCGGTGCGCCCGCATCTATCGCGCCGCCGGCCTGCCTCCATCCCAGACGCAGAAGGACTTGACCGACGAAATCAGGAAATTATAGTGTAAATGCGAACTATTCGCATTTGCAATAAGAGTAACCGGCGTTGGCGGAACCCGCCCTCACTATCTATTTGGAGAACCGTGCCGAACTGGTGACTCTCGCCAAGCGGATTATCCGTGATGGCGCGAGCGCCGAGGACGTCGTCCAGGAAGCATGGCTGCGATTCTCCTCGCGGACGCAGACTGCCGAGATTGTGCAGCCCAAGCATTATCTTTTCAGCATCGTTCGCAATCTGGCCCTGGACTGGCTCAGACGGTCGGCCGTCCTGCCGACCACACCGACGGCTCAAGTCTACATGGAGGCCGTCGCCAGTGAGACCCCATCGGCCGAGCGCGTTCTCTATTATCGCGATGAGTTGAAGGAACTGCAGGCTTCGCTCGCTGAACTGCCGGAACGCACGCGGCGCGCGTTCCGTCTCAATCGCATCGAACGGAAAACGCTGCAGGAAACAGCCGATCGGCTCGGGGTCTCATTGACCATGGCGCACAAGATCGTGGCTCAGGCGTCGGTCCACCTTGCTCGGAAGCTATACCGTGAAAAATAGACCGGGCCTTGATCGTCGGTGAAAACTTGCTATCGGCGTGCGTCCACCTTCATGAGCCCGCACGCTATCGCCGCCAAACTTTGAACAGGAGCCAGGGTGTGAATCCAGAGCCAAGCGAGGGGCAGACCCTTCTGGGGCAAGCCGCCGCCTGGCTCTTGCGACTCGAGGAAGCCCCGGACGATCGGTCGTTGCAGGCGGAGTACGATGCCTGGCTCGCGCAGAGCGAGCGCCATCGCGAGGCGCACGATGCGATCACCCGGCTCTGGCGGAATGCCGAAGAACTGGGCGCGCACACCCCGCCGCCAGTTCCGGCCGAGGTCGTCGAGCCGGCGGGGCGCAGGCCACGGATACCGCGCTTCGCATGGGGCGCGGCGGTCTTGGCCGCCGGCCTGGCTTTGCTGTTCCTTCCGGGCATTCAGCGATGGTTTGCGGCCGACCATTCCACCAGCGTGGCGGAGACTCGCGAGGTCGAGCTCGAGGACGGGAGCCGCGTTTCGCTCGACGCGGAAACCTCGATTGCTGTCGCTTACAAGGCGAACCAAAGGACCGTGACCCTCCTCAAGGGCCAGGCGTTCTTCAAGGTGGTTCCGTCGACCGAGCGGCCCTTCGTGGTGTCGGCATCCGACGTCAAGGTCACGGTCACCGGGACGTCATTCAGCGTCGGCGAATTCCCGTCGGGCGTTGCGGTCGAGGTCAAGACCGGGACCGTCAATGTGAGCCGCGACGGCAAGCTGCTGGCGGGACTCGGCGTTGGACAGCGTGCGCACATTGCGCCGGGTGGAGCGACCGTGATGGGTACCGTGAGCCCGGATGAGGTCGGTGGCTGGCGGGACCATCGAATAGTCGTCTACCAGGCGACGATTCGCGACGTCGTCGAGCAGATCGGGCGATATCTCCCGGCTACAATCGTCTTTCGCGACCGGGAGATCGCGAATCGTCTTGTCACCGGCATTATCGACCTGAACCGTCCCGAAGAAGCACTCAGAAGCGTGGTGGAGATGCAAAAGGGATCAGTCTCCAATATCACTCCTTACCTTGTCGTGATCTTCTCACGTTAGACACGCAGCAGCTCATCGCATCCCTGTCGCCAGAGTGACGAAGATGCCGGGAACGGCGGCGCTCATCTGCGTTCCCGCGACAGCGCGGCCTCGGCCGCTTTTTTTGTGTTTCCGGTGAAAAAGACAGAACGGCCTGCGTCGTGTCTGGGCAGCGTGTGCTGTTCGCACACTTGGGAAGTGACGCACCGTGAACCCGTCGGCACGGCAATTTGGGGGATTCTGCAGTGTCGAATGTGCCTAAGGCTTCGGTGTTGAAGGTTGTGCTTCCTGGACGCCCCGTGGCGCTTGCGCTGGGCCTTTCTGCCGCGTTTGCAACGGCTATTGTCGACGATGCCTTTTCCCAGGCCCAGGATGGGGGAAATCAGACAGCTCAAGCGAGCCGAACCGCCACGTTCGATATCCCGGCCCAGCCGCTCGCATCGGCCCTCACGGCGTTCGGCAGACAGGCCAGTCTCCAGGTCATCGTGGATCCCGCGATCGTCGAAGGCCGCACGGGGACGGGTGTCTCCGGCACTTTGACCGCTGAACAGGCACTTGGGCGGATTTTGGCCGGTACCGGGATCTCCTACCGCTTCACATCCCCGTACTCCGTGACGATCGCCGCGTCGGGGCAAAGCGGAGCACCGAGCGGCGCGATGCAACTCGATCCCGTGCGGGTCCAGGGCGTTCTCGCTGCACCGACGCAGGCGATGATCGGTAACCTGCCACCGGCTTATGCGGGCGGCCAGGTCGCCAGCGGCGGCCAGGTCGGCTTCCTCGGGAACCGTGACGTGATGGACACGCCGTTCAACCAGACAAGCTATACGGCGCAAAAAGTCCAGGACCAGCAGGCTCGTACCGTAAAGGATGCGATGATCGACAATCCCGGTGTTCGGGGGATGTGGAGCAGCAGTTCGGGCGCGGACGACTCGTTGAAGATCCGCGGCTTCAAGGTGGCCAGCCAGGATATTTCCTACGGTGGCCTTTTCGGCGTTCTCCCGGTCTATCTCATCGCCGCGGAGCTGCCCGAGCGGATCGAGGTCCTGAATGGCCCCAGCGCGATGCTGAATGGCATTCCTCCCGGAGGTTCGATCGGCGGGTCCATCAATCTCGTTCCCAAGCGCGCACCCAACCAACCGTTGACCGAGGTCACGGCGAGCTACGCCTCGGCAGGACAGGTTGGTGGCGCGGTCGATATCGGCCGGCGCTTTGGCGCCGATAAGCAATTCGGCGTCCGCTTCAACGGAGTGTTCCGTGCGGGCAACACCGCAGTCGATAGAAATGCCGAGCAACTCGGCCTGGCGTTGCTTGGCCTGGACTTCCGGGGAGAGCGCGTTCGGATCTCGGGGGACTTCGGGTATCAGTATCAGCAAGTGACTGGGCTCACCGGAATGCCCGTCATGACAGCGGGCGTCGCCGTTCCGAGCGCGCCACCGGCAGCCAGCAACTTCGGCCAGCCGTGGGGATTCGTCGAGCGGAGGGACATGTTCGGCACGATCCGCGCCGAGATCGACGTGACCGACAACATTACCGGCTACTTTGCCTATGGCATGCTCGATAACCGGACCCACCTGCTGAGCGGTGGATATCCCACCATCGTCAACCAGAACGGCAACTTTGCCAGCCGGCCCTTCAACGAGAGCGATTACTACAATTATCGATCAGCCGAAGTTGGCGTCAGGGCATCGGCGACGACGGGTCCCATCGGGCATGAATTCAGCCTCAATGGTACGAACTTCCAACGCGAATTCGGAGCCGTCGCAAATTCGGGGCTGCCGTTCAATTCGAATTTATTCAATCCGACTTTCACAGCGCCGCCGAACCTTTCGACGCCGGTCGCTACGAAAACGGCAGCGGGAACCCTGTCGAGCATCGGCTTGGCCGACACTCTTTCCGCATTCGACAAGCGCATCCAACTGACGCTTGGGGCACGTCTCCAAAGAGTGACGGCCGATAGCTTCAATGCCGTTTCGGGCGCGCCGACATCGACGCTCGACCAGAATGCCCTCAGCCCGTCGGTTGCGCTCGTCGTGAAGCCATGGCGCAACGTTTCCATTTACGGAAATTTCATTCAGGGCCTGCAGCAGGGCACTATTGTCACGGCCGGTTTCGCCAATGCCGGCGCAATACTGCCGCCCTTCAAGTCCACCCAGTTCGAAGTCGGAGTGAAAGTCGATTGGGGAACGCTGACGACGACCCTGAGTGCCTTCCAGATCACACAGCCCAGCAACATCACGGACGTGGCTTCCAATACGGTCGTGCAAAATGGCGAGCAGCGCAATCGAGGGCTTGAGTTCAACGTGTTTGGAGAGATTGCCAAAGGCGTACGCGTGCTGGGCGGCGCCAGCTTGATGGACGCCGTCTTGACGAAGACTGCCGGTGGCCTGACCGACGGTTGGCAGGCGGCGGGAGCGCCCGCTTTCCAGGCCAACATCAGCGGCGAGTGGGACCCGTCCTTCGCCAGGGGCCTGACGTTGGCCAGCCGGCTGGTCTATACGGGCTCGCAGTATATCGACACGACGTTCCCCCGACGGTCGATCCCGGACTGGGCTCGCGTCGACGTCGGAGCCCGTTACACCTTCGATCACCTGAAGGATGTGACGGAGAAGCCCGTCACGATCCGGTTCAGCGTCGAGAACGTATTCGATACCAACTATTGGGCAGGAACCAGCATTGGATACCTTGTCCAGGGCGGCCCGCGCACTTTCCGGCTCTCGTCGACCATGAGCTTCTGAGCCCGTGGCATGAAGGCGGTGCCCGAGAAAGCCAACCGCATCGGGTCGCTCCTGTCGCGCATCGTTGCCGCGGTCGCCGGCGGCTATGGGTTGGCTGCACTGACCAGCGTGGCCTCTATGGCGCTGCCAATGAGGCGCACGGAGGCCGTCCTTACCGGCATGCTGTCGAGCTTTGTGGTTTACACGATCGTGGTGATCTGTGTGTTCGCGGCGCGCTCCGCGACGCGCGCCTGGACGTGGCTCGTGGTGGCGGCGATACCGCTTCTGTTGGCAGCATGGCCGATCTGGCAAGGCCAGGGTGCGGGATGAGCATCGCGTCCCCGACCCGGAACGCTCCTGTGAAGGCGCGCGGTCTGCGCCAGACCATGTCCGATCTGCACATATGGGTCGGCCTGCTCGCGGGCTGGATCCTTTATGCGATGTTTCTCACCGGGACGGTGTCCTACTTCCGGGAAGAGATATCGCAATGGATGCGTCCGGAGCTTCCCGTCCAGCAGCAGGTGCCTGACGCGGCGGAGGTGGCTCAGCACATCGTCGACACGCTGCCTTCGCTGGCTCCCGGCAGCCCGCTCTGGACCATCTATCTGCCGGATCGGCGAAACACCGTTGCCTCCGCCTTCTGGAACAACCCCCGGATCTCCGGCCGGCGCGGCTTCGAGAGGGCCATTTTCGATCCCGCGAGCGGAACGAAGATCAAGGCACGGGAAACGACCGGCGGCGACTTCTTCTACGCCTTCCACTACCAGTTCCATTACATGCCGGTGCTGTGGGGGCGCTGGCTCGCCGGCCTCTGCGCCATGTTCATGCTGGTGGCCATCGTCAGCGGCGTTATCACGCACAAGAAGATCTTCGTCGACTTCTTCATGTTTCGCTGGGGCAAGGGCCAGCGCTCCTGGCTGGACGCGCACAATGCGCTGTCGGTCTTCGGATTGCCCTTTCATCTGATGATCACCTATAGCGGCCTGATCACTCTGATGCTGCTCTACATGCCGTGGGGCATCGATGCAGCGTTCAAGTCGCCGGCGGAACGGCAAGAGCTGGTCGAGGAGATGAGAGCGCGCGTACCGTCCGGCAGGCCGCGGGGCGAGAAGGCCGAACTCGCTTCGGTCGCGGACATGGTGCGCCAGGCGCAGGCGCGCTGGGGCCGTGACAATGTCGGCGGCGTGATCGTCGGTCATCCAGGCGACGCTGCCGCACGGGTGGTCGTGATGCGCGGCAATCTCCATCGTGTCTCGATCAGCCCCGACTACCTGCTGTTCGACGGGACGACCGGAAAGCTGCTGCAGGTCAAGGATCGCGTCGGTATCGCGGCGGAGACACGCGGCGTGATCTATGGACTGCACCTTGGACGATTTGCCGACACGACGGTGCGCTGGCTGTACTTTCTCGTGAGCCTGGCGGGGACGGCAATGGTCGGCACCGGTTTGGTGCTCTGGACGGCCAAGCGGCGCGCGAAGCTGCCGGATCCCGATCGACCCTATTTCGGCCTCTGGCTGGTTCAGCGGTTGAACATCGCCACCATCGCCGGTCTGCCCCTTGCAATGGCCGCTTTCCTGTGAGGCAACCGGCTGTTGCCTATCGGCATGACGGGCCGCGCCGATTGGGAGATCCATCTGTTCTTCATCGTGTGGGCGCTCGCATTCGTCTATGCAACGCTTCGGTCGCCCAGGCGGGCGTGGATCGAATTGTTCTGGGCAAGCTGCGCCGCCCTCGTGGGGCTGTGTCTGGCGAACACCCTGACCGGGCGTGGACTGCCGGGAAGCCTGCTGTCCGGAGACCGGGTCTTTGCGGGATTCGATCTCTCGCTGCTGGCCTTTGCCATCCTTGCGGCGATCCTCGCGCACAGGGCGGCGTTGCATCGATCGGAGCGGCCCCGCGCTCGCGTCCGGCCGGCAACGGCGACCGAGGATCCGGTATGATGCACATCGTCGTCCTGGCGATGGTGCTCGCAGGGTTCGCCAGCCTCGCGCTGTCGATGACGCGGCATCAGTCGGAAGTGCTCGCACGCCGATTGCCGCCGTCCCAGGGCCGTCTGCTGCAGGGCTTGGGCTTTTTCCTGATCACCGCCGGCCTGGCCACGGCCATCGGCACCTTTGGCGGTGGTTTGGGAACGGTCGCCTGGTTCGGGCATATGACTCTCGCGGCCGGGACGGTTTTTCTCGCCCTGGTGTGGCGACGGCAACAAAGGCGAAAACGTTAGGAAGACGTCGTCTTCCCATGCGATGCGACGAGCGGTCGTTGCTGGCCTGGGATCCCGCGCAAGAGATACGATTAGGATAGTCGAAAGGGCAAAGGCCTCTATGAAACAGTCCCTTAGAAGGTCTTGGATAGAAGATGTTGTGGCGTAAATTGTTCGAGCGTGTTGCCAAGGTCGGGGTCGAGGGTTCGAATCCCTTCCCCTCACGCCAAGCCCGCCGAATCTTCTATTTCCTACGATCCGTTACGCAGGCCATATCTCGAGCGGGAGCATTGTCGGAGAAGAGGTTATTTTCGACGGTGTTTGGCGTTCACTCTGTTCTCAGTGGCGAACGCATGCCTTGAGATCGGCAATTCAAGATTACCTCGGCGATCACTGCCTTGTCGCTTTCAATCCGGCAACCTCCAGCGACCATGACGGCGGAGTTTGGCGGTCGTTAGCCGCTTCGGCCATCATTGGTGACATGAAGGTCCTGAGACGCGCATGGCACAGCGCTGCGGCACAATCGCAACCATCCTTCACCATGTCTCGGCTCTCAGGCGAACATGCTTTCGGCGATGTAGGAGCCTTCCAAGGGCGCGGGCGGGACGAAGAAGATCGCCGAGCCGATATGGGAGATATATTCGTTGAGGGCATCGGCCGCGCCGAGCTTGCGCTGCAGCGTCTCGAAATGCGCCGGGTCGTTCTGATAGGCGATGAAAAGGAGACCCGCATCCAAGAAGCCGAACTGGTTGATGCCTTCCGTGTAGTTGTAGGACCGGCGAAGGATCCTGACCCCGTCGTTGTTTTCGAAAGCAGCCAGCCGGATGTGCGCCGTGTCGGGAATGACTGGACTCCCGTCGCTCTTCACCTTGTGGAAGTCCGGCGCGTCGAATTCCTCGGTGCCGGTCAGCGGAGCTCCCGAGATCTTGTGGCGGCCGATCACGTTGTTCTGGTCGCTCACTCGATCGGTATCCCAATTCTCGATGTGCATCTGGATCTTGCGCACGATCTGATAGCTGCCATGGCGCTGCCAGGCCGGACCGTCCTTGACCCACACGAACTTCTCGAAGTCGGCATCCTCCCTGATGTTGCGGGTGCCGTCCTTGAAGCCCAGCAGGTTGCGTGGCGTGGCCTGGCCCTTGCCGGCGGAGGCGCGGCCGAAGCCCATCACCGTCCAGCGCGTCGCCGCCGTGCCGGTTTCCTTGGCGATTCGGGCGAGGTCCCGAACGGCGTGGTAGGCGACTTGAGGATCGTCCGCGCAAGCCTGGAGGGAGAGGTCGCCGCCGGTGAACTCGGGCTTCAGAGCGTCGCTGGGCAGTTGCTCGAGCGCGCGCAGCAAGGCGGGTCTCTGGCCAGCGAGGCCGTAGGTATCGGTGAATACATTGGGGCCAAGCCCCACCGTGACGGTCAGGGAGGCAGGATCGAGAGCCAGGGCCTCGCCGGTGTCGAAGCCCGCCGCGCTGGAACGATCCGGCTCGACCTGCCCGATGGTTTGCCCCTTCATCAATTGGGCGATCGCGCCCGACCAGCGCGCCAGCAAGACCTGCAAGTCCCGGCGCTGCGGCGAGGTGAGGTCGAAGGTCATGTAGAAGATGTGGCGCTGCGGTAGCGTGCGGATGCCAGCCTGCTCCGCAGCCCCGTAGAAGGCATGTTGGCGAGCGAGGTCGATCCTGTCTTCGGCATCGCCGTGCGCCGGCTGGGCCGTGGCGTAGGGAACGGCGGCTCCGGCCGAGCCGACGGCCACTCCGACGAGCAGGCCGCGGCGGGAGAAGCGAAGGTGAGGGTGACGGGTTTCCGAGGTCCGCTTATCGTCGTTCGGCATGGTGTCGGGCCATCAATGGGCGGTCGCCACTTTCTCGGCGATCTTGGAGAGCGGTTCCTGAAGCGACTGGATGCTCCTGCTGAGCTTGGTGGCGTCCGAGGCCTTCAGTTCGGCGGTGTAGAGCCTGAAGCCGCCAGGCACGGTGGGGTCGCGATAGCCGTCGAGCAGTGTGGTTACCGCGGCGAACTGCATCTGCACCCGCTTGGTGAGGTCGGGATCGATCTTCTCCAGTCCGGGCGCGAGAAAGGCGAAGGCTTGCTGGGCGCCTTCGATGTTCGCGGCGAAGTCGACGAGATCGTAGTGGCTGAAGGACTCCTCCTCGCCGGTGATCTTGCTCGATTGGACTTCCTCGAGAAGATCGGCTGCGCCGTTGGCGAGGTCCTCCGGCTTGTACTCCAGGGTCTTCACCAGCTTGTCGAGACGACCCACATTCGCCTGGAGTTCGGCCGCAAGTGTCCTGGTATTGCTCCCGATCATGTGGTCCCGGAACAGGTCGCGCTCGATGGCATGGAAGCCGTGCCAGCCGACCTTCGGGTCGAGGTTGGACGCGCGCATGTCGACGAGATAGTCGAGATTGCCGGCATTATTGGTGGCCTTGAAGCCGGGCAGGACGAAACCCTCGACGTCGGATTCGATCCGTTCATAGAACAGGCGGGCCTGCGGATACTCCGCCTGGGCCTTCGCAAGGTCGCCAGCGTCGATCGCGACCTTCAACCGGTTGACGGCGGTGACCATGCCGTCGACGACGCCGTCGACATAATGGGCGTATCCCTTGGTGCCGTCGGCGAGAATCGCGGCAGTGCCGCCGGTGGCCGCGGCCGCAGCCTGGCCGGTCACAGTGAAGGTCTGGGTCTCCTGCGCAGCACCCGGACAGTAGATCTGATAGGCGCCGCCACCGAGGGTGACGGTGAAGCTCACGGTGGGCAGGCCGGGTGCGAGATTCTCCTTCTCGCCGAGGATGCGATTGTTACTTTGCAACTCGATCTCGGTGATCGCCGTCGCCGTCTTGTTGGTCACCGAGAAGGTGACCGGTCCAGCCTTGGCGATGGTGTGATCGAGGATGCAGGTGCCGCCGTTGTCGCCGGTCAGGGTGATCTTCACCTGGGAGGCACCGTTGGCGATCGGCGCGGGGGCGCTGTCGTGCGCGAAGGCGCCCGGTGCAAGCACGAACAGCGCTGTCAGGCCCGTTGCGGCGATGAGAATACGACACGGGCTAGGTCGCTGCATTTCTTGCTCCTTGGTGGGGCCCGACCGGCTGGCGATCCGATCCTGGGGTAGATGTGGAAGTGACCGCCTCGGGGTCGCAACGCAGCCGGATCAGGGTGCGGCCGGCAAATGCGGCCAGGAGGAGGGCGACGGCCGCCAAGGCGACCGGCACTTGGCGAGCCCAGAACCCATGTTGGTCGCGTGCGGCCGCCAGCGCGTTCACGCCGGCGATCGCATGATCGCGGTAGGCAGGCGATACCCACCAACCGGCGACAGGTCTGGGGATGGCGCCATCCGAGACCGAGAAGGAGCGCGGCGTCTGCAAGCCGCCACCGGAAAGCGTGACGACGACAACGGCGCGGTCGGCAGCGTCCAGCAGTACGCCGTCGGCTATCCATACTCGGGTCGAGTGGGTGATCGACCAGTCGGCGGCGAACGGGCCGGGATTGCGGGCGCGACTGAGACCGACCGGGATCCGTCCACCGGCCAGGGCGGCGACCTGATCGAGAGTAAGGTCGGGCTGGATGTTGGAGGGAAAGGACGTATCGGTGAAAACCCAAACCAGCGCCGCGACGCCGTCATGCTCCGTGGGCCTGCCTGCCTTGTCCGAAAGCGGCAGGGCTGTTGCGCGTGCCCCGTCGAGAGAAACCGTCAGCACCGGCGAGCCGTCCGATGCGGGGCTCAACTGGGCGGTGCCGGCCGGCGACCCGGCGCTGGCCCGGCCGGTGACGAGTGGCACCTGGGGGACAAGCTGCGTATGGGGGTTGGGATAGAGCGTGGCGAGGGCGAGCGCGACCATCCCCAATGCCGCAGCGATGGCAAGACGCAGCCACGCTGCCAGGCGCGGCGTCGGGCGGCGGGACGCCGGCCACAGGACGCACAAGGTCACGGGGATGAGATAGGCGAGCCAGCCGATCATTTCGATGCGCCGCGGGTCGGCGGGGATGCCAAGGACGCCGGTGATCAATGCCGACTGTACGGTGCCAGGCGCGACAAGCCAGGAGAGGTCCACTGTCGATTGCTGTCCGGCGTTGAGCCAGCCGGCCTCATGGGCGGCACGCAGGGACGTGATCACCAGCCCGGCGGCGACCAGGATGAGAAACAGGCCGGTGACGCGGAAGAACCGCGACAGGTTGATCCGAACTCCGCCGGCATAGATGCCCCAGCCGATGACGACCGCCACCAGGAGCCCAATGACGGCACCGGCCGCGGCGGTGAACGCGGATTGCGCTGCGGAGAAGGTCGCCAGCAGGAAAACACTGGTCTCGAAGCCCTCGCGCAACACGGCGAGGAATGCCATCCCGGCCAGAGCATAGGCGCTGCCCCGTCCCAGCGCCTGGGCAGCTTCGGCCTCGAGGCTTCTCTTCATGCCGGCCGCGTATCGGTTCATCCAGAAGATCATGCCGGTGACGAACACGACGGCAAGGCAGCCGATGGCCGCCTCCATGCCCTCCTGGCGGGCCTGGGGCAATGCTTGCTCGACCAGGTGCAGTCCGACGCCGACCGCAACCGACAGGATCACCGCGAGCGCCACGCCCAGCCACATGGCGCGAAGACCCGTATTATTCTTGCGCAGAAACGCGGCGATGATCCCGACGATCAGCGCCGCTTCCAAGCCCTCGCGCAGGCCGATCACGAATGTGGCCAGCATTCCGTTTTCTCAACGAATGGATGGATGGCGCGGTTCACGCATCCTGCCGTCGCACACCCACTCCCGACCAATCATGGGCGCTGTCGTTGGTCTTTGCGCAGCGATGAGCTCCGCTCTCCGCCTCAGTCGCGGCATCTCGTCCTCGTGTCTGTAATATATTCTCGCGCTGTTGCGAATGATCTGCAATTGCAAAGAGGAACACGGCTTTTGCGTCCTGTCAGCGCGGCACGAAGAAGCGCTCCGCCGCGCCTCGCTCACTTGGAATAATGATGCAGATTCCCGACGCCGAAGACCGGACCGGTCATGCCGTCGGGTCACGACGGAAGACCGCGTAGGAAAACCGTTGCTCGATGCCGGATGGCGTCGTGTGGGTCTCGGCCGTCTCCTCCACCAGCCTGAAGGACGGGCCGAGCAACGAGGCTAAGGTTTGCGGACTGTAACGTTGAATGGGCAGGCCGGAACATTGCTCCGGACCATCGGGTGCAAAGGTTGCCAGGATGACCGTCGCTTCCGGCGTGGTGCCGGCTCGCAGGGCGGCGAGGTAGGCCGCTTGATCCTCGGCCGATGTCAGAAAATGAAACATCGCGCGGTCATGCCAGACTTCGTACAGGCGTGGCGGGTGCCAGTGCCGGATGTCGGCGACGATCCAGTTGACGCGCGATGCCTGTGCGCCGAGGCGGGCTTTCGTCTTGGCCAGCCCGGCCTCGGCAATGTCCAGGACGGTGATATTGGCGTATCCGCGCGCCAGCAGGTCGTCGACCAGGGTCGAGGATCCACCACCGATGTCGATGATCGGGCTTGCCCAGCTTGCCGCTGCCGTGACGTAGGCCAGCGACCGGCTTGAATGGCGCTGGTACCAGCTCAGGGTGTCCTCGGCCTTCGTCGCATACATGCCTTCCCAATGGCCGTGCGGGTCATCCTTGGGTACCTCACCGGGGCGCTCGTCGGCCTGGATGTCGTCAGTATAAGGATCAGGGTGGGCCATGGATATCTTCATCATTCAATTTATTGATTGAATGATTCTGGGATGCTATGGGGAAGTCAATGGCCAGCGCGAAGATTCAGATTTTCGAGCAGTTCGCCGAGCTGGCGCGCGTGCTGGGCCACGCGCACCGCCTGGAGCTGATCGAATACGTGTCGCAGGGGGAGCGGTCAGTGGAGCGGCTAGCCCAGCTCACCGGCCTGTCGGTCGCCAATGCGTCCCAGCATCTGCAGCAGCTGCGCCGCGGCGGCTTCGTGCAGTCGCGGCGCGATGGCAAGCGGGTTCTGTACAGGCTCGCGGACGGGCCGATCCTGTCGCTGCTCTCGGCGCTGCGCTCCTATGCCGAGCGCAATCGGGCCGAGGTCGGCAAGATCGTTTCGGATTATTTCCATCGGCTCGACGAGCTCGAGCCGATTTCCCGCAAGGAGTTGGCGCGCCGCCTGAAGGCGGGTACGGCCGTGGTGCTGGACGTCAGGCCAGAGGACGAGTTTGCGCTGGGCCATGTCCCCGGCGCCCTGAACATTCCGATGGACAAGCTGAAGCGCCGGCTCGCCGAGCTGCCGAAAGACCGCGAGATCGTGGCCTACTGCCGCGGCGCCTATTGCGTCTTGTCCTTTGAAGCCGTCGCGCTGCTGCGGAAGCAGGGCTTCCTCGTCCGCCGCCTCGAAGACGGGCTTCCCGAGTGGAAAGCGGCCGGCCATGCAATGGAAACGTCGCCCCCGGGCCAGCCGTAGCCCGATCTCCTTCAGTCCTCCGACATTCAGGCGACATGATTTCTGACCGTCAACCCGCCATGCCACCGATCTTGCGGGCAAAGGACCATCGATCGCCTTCGGTCTTCACGCCCAATGCGCTGCTGCGCGAGGCACGTCGCCAGAAAAAGATCGTTGCCGGCCCCGTCCCGGAGATCTGCTTTCTCGACCCTGACGGCGACATCGTCCTTCATCTCCGGCGCGCGGGATGCGCCCGGCGCCATGAGCGGTGGGCCTGCTATCACACGGAGCTCTATGCGTTCGACCAGGACGGCATCGAGTTCGGCATCGTCGGCCAAGCTGTCGGCGCTGCCTTTGCCGTGCTGGTCGCCGAGCAGCTCTTCGCCTCCGGATGCCGGCTGCTCGTCAGCATGACGTCGGCCGGCCAGATTGCGGCGGTACGCCCCCCGCCCTACTTCATCATCGTCGACAGGGCATTGCGGGACGAAGGCACCAGCTATCACTACCTGCCGGCAAGCGACTACAGCATGGCCGATCGCGATCTCGTCCGTCTTGCGGGCGGGGCGCTCGAAGGCGGCGTAACGGCCGCGCTCATTGGCGCGACCTGGACGACAGACGCGCCTTTCCGCGAGACTGCCGAGGCAATCGAGACAGCCCGTGCCGAAGGAATCCTCGCGGTCGAGATGGAGGCGGCCGCACTCTATGCCTTTGCAGCCGCCTGTCGAAGGCCGGTGCTCTGCTTTGCCCATGTCACCAACCAGATGGGGCTGATCGAAGGCGACTTCGAGAAGGGCGCCGCCGACGGCGCGAAGGAGTCGCTCGATGTCTTGCTGAGGGTCGCGCGACGGTGGCGGCAAGGGGAGGCTTGACTCTGTCTCGGCAATCCCACCGTGCTGTGAGCGCATGCGACCGCTAACTTCTCTCGCCATTGCGTACCTTGTGCTCGTGACCGTCGCCCTGCTGGAGCCCGCACAGATCATTAAGGCCGAGCTGGCCCACGGCACGACAAGGCGCACAACCTCGTAGCGTACCTGCGCTGCCATCCCGAAGGGATCACGTCCAGTTCGTTCAGGTCTGACGTTCTCCCTGGACGGCCCGCCGAGAGCTTCAAGGCCTACGAAGCAAGCGACCGATCTGGCGCTATCCGCCTACCTCGACGGCTTCGAGCCGATCGATCGAGCCTGAAGGCTCGCGATGCCTCAGTAGATGGCTACCCAGCCAGTTACGACAATAAGAATCACGGTGACCAGCGCGCCTGATACATAGAGAATCGTTCTGACGCTGCCACCTTTCGCCGCGTTGCCGCCGCGCAAATAGATCACCAGGTGAGCCAGGCGGATTGCGACATAGATCCAAACCAGCGCCGCCAACGTGGTTGGCCCGACATGTACCATCATCGCCAGCACGGCCGGTACGACGAAAGGCGGCAGCGCCTCCACGGCATTCATGTGTACGCGGTCGATACGATAGAGAAGGTTTCCGTCGTCGGCCGGTAGCACTGGACCGGAGAGCGCCCCTGCACGTCCTTTCGACGATCCCGAATGGATTGCCAGAAGGATGGACAGAAGGCAGAGCGCGAGCACTCCAACGATACTCAGAGTATAGGCCTCCATGCTGACCTCCATCGTTCTGGATGAATCTCGATGACAACGGGACGGCGCGACCCCGGAAAGTGGTCGCCTCTGTTCGGGAACCCAATGCGCCTCCGTCAGGCCGCGCGTCCGAACAGGTCGGCATAGCGTTGCAGGTACAGTGGCCAACCCTGGTCGCCGGCAACACCGTCGCGCACGCCTTGCCAGCCGTCGCCATGGCGCTCCAGCTTCCGATGTTCGAGGTCGACGCGGGTCCGGTGTGGCGTCTCGGCGGTGAACAGCACCTCCCATTCACTGGTCTTTTCCGGATCGGTTTCGATCTGCCATCGTGGGCTGATGTCCCAACTGAGCAGTATCCGGTTAGGCGGCTCGTAGGCGAGGACGCGTGCCCAGCGGCACTCGCTGCCGTCGACCCCGCGGTCATACACGTGGCCACCGACGCGCGGCTCGAAAACCGTCTCAGCAATCGGAACGGCGAGCAGGTTGTGCTCGCTGGGCTTGAAACGACCGAATTGCTCGGTGAAGACCTTGAATGCGCGTTCAATCGGCGCCTCGACCACGACAGACTGCCTCACGGGCGCAGGTGATACATGCGTGTTCATTTTGACTCCCTCGACGATTGCTCGACGAACACCTTGTAGGCCACCAGCGTCTTGCTCCAGAACCGGTCAAGCCAGGCACGCATCTGACCAAGCCCGTGCGGATCGATGTGATAGATGTTGCTCGCACCTTTCGGCTCCGCGCGGACCAGGCGTGAGTCGCGCAGCACTTTCAGATGCTGGGAAACCGCTGACTGCGAGACCGGAACCTGCCGGGTGATCTCGGCGACGGAGCGCGGACGTTCCGCAATCAGCTCGAAGATCGTGCGACGGGTCGGGTCACCAAGCGCAGTCAGTTGGGTGTTGTCAACAGTCACTGCTTATGATTAGTAGAAACTGATTATTGTGTCAAACGGCGTCGATTACATCCCGCGAATACTCTCCATGCCGTGATTTGTAATTCCCGATCCGCGGTAACCTTGCTCCCGATGGGACGTGTACTGTTTTGGATGGATCAGGACTTTCGAGGTTGGCATTTTCCAGCGGCCTGGACGAACACAATTCTCGACTCTCGCAATCTCGATAAGGTCCCTATCGTCGATGCTTCGGCGTGGGAGCGAATAGTGCGTGAGAGTTGCTTCGTGATAAAAATGGACTGTATAAATCAGGCAATCGCTGGAAGCTTCATTACAGGCAGTTCAGTGGGGATTTCGAACCTAGCCTGTCCGGTGCCAGTTTGAACCTGCTAGAGCCGTCCTCTGTCATTGGTCCGGGGTCGTAGTATTTTGGGCAGCTTCCGGCCGGCCAGGCGCAACTCTTTCCGTGGATGACGGGAATTTCATAGTGTTCCCGCGGAAATGTAGTTATCGGTTTCATCGACGCTGGGACGCCAAAACTTCCCATCGCAGGCAAAGTGCGTCGAGGTCGAGGCGGATTGCATGAAAGCGCTGACCGTCGTGCGGAGTGTTGCTGACTTGCGTCGAGCGGTTGCCGAGCACCGTTCTGCCGGTCGGACCATCGGCCTGGTCCCGACCATGGGCGCGCTGCATGAGGGCCATGTCAGTCTGGTGCAAGGGGCGCTCGATCGCGGCGACGTGCCGGTGGCCTCGATCTTCGTCAATCCGACGCAGTTCGGCCCCAACGAGGATTTCGGCGCCTATCCGCGCGACGAGGCCGGCGATTTCGCCAAGCTCGAAGCGGCAGGGTGCCGGATCGCCTATGCGCCCGTCGTGGAGGAAATGTATCCCGGCCCGCAGCTCACGACGATAACGGTGGCGGGCCTGACCGACCATCTGTGCGGACCGTTTCGGCCCGGCCACTTCCAGGGCGTGGCGACGGTGGTGTGCAAGCTCCTGATGATGGCGATGCCCGATCGCGGCTATTTCGGCGAGAAGGACTACCAGCAGCTCCAGGTGCTGAAGCGCATGGCGCGTGACCTCAACATGCCGATCGAGATCGTGGGCATGCCGACCGTGCGCGAGCCCGACGGTCTTGCGATGTCCTCGCGCAATCGCTACCTCGCGCCATCCGAGCGCAAGACGGCCCTCGCGCTCTATCGCGGGCTAAACGCCGTCGCCGATGCCGTGCGCGACGGTCGGGCCTCCTGTTCTCCGGTTGCCGAGCGCGCCGCGCAGGCTTTGCTCGAAGCAGGCTTCGACACGGTCGAATATCTTACTGTCGTCGATGCCGAGAGCCTCGCGCCATTGGACCGGGTGCGCGGCCCGGCGCGCGTGGCGGCTGCGGCACGGCTCGGCCGCACGCGCCTGATCGACAATATCGCGGTATAGTCGGGATCGCTTACGCCGCCTGCTCGAGGGTCGAGGCAACGTCGCGCGTCGTGACGCGACGCAGGTCGCGCACCTTGGTGGTGTCGAACGGCCGCGCGCGATGCATGGTGCAGCGGTTGTCCCAGATCACGAGATCGCCGCGGCGCCAGCGATGGGCATGCACGAAGCGGGATTGCGTTGCATGCTCGATCAGGTCGAGCAGCAGCAGGCGGCCGTCCGGCACCGGCATGCCGACGATATGCGAGGCATGGCTCGCGATATAGAGCGTCTTGCGCCGCGAGCCGGGATGGGTGCGCACCACGCGCTGTGGCACTGGCGGCAGGCTCGCCAGCTCCTCGGGAGAATATTTCGTGACGTCGAGCTGGCCGCGCGAATGCCAGATCGAGTGCTCGGCGACCAGCCCGTCGATCTCCGCCTTCCTGGCGTCGGGCAGGGCGTCGTAGGCCGCGCGCAGGTCGGCGAACTCGGTGTCGCCGCCTTCCTCGGGCACGACATGGGCATAGAGCATCGACAGCGCCCCCGGCACGGCGCGGAACGAGGCATCGGTGTGCCAGAGCCGATTGGCCAATCCGTCGAGCCGGCGCCGCGCGGTCTGGTCCATCACCTTGTTGTCGCCGTCGAGATTGGAGATGTCGGCAATCTCGTCGGACACCAGCCGGTGCTTGATGCTCTTGTGGCGTGCCCGTTGCGCCGACGAATGGATTGGCCCGAAATGGCGCGCGAAGGCGATCTGCTGGTCGTCGGTGAGCGTCTGGTCGTGAAAGACCACGACGGCGTAGCGGTTGATAGCCGCTTCGATCGCATCGCGATCCGTCTGATGCAGCGGCTGGGCGAGATCGATGCCGGAAATCCCGGCGACGAACTCGGGGTGCGTCGGCGTGACGGTAATGCTCACGGCCGCCTCCTGCGGCTATAGTCGGGCCCTTCGGTTCCCACCATTCTCTCCCAGGAAACGCCATGCCGCAAACCATCAAGCTCGCCCTGCTCGACGATTACCAGAAGGTCGCCCTCAAGCTTGGCGATTGGGACCGGCTGCGCAAGCGCGGCGTCGAGATCACCGTCTTCCACGAGCCCTTCACGTCGATCGACGATGCGGCACAAAAGCTCGCGCCCTTCGACGTCCTGCAGTTGCTGCGCGAACGCACGGCCTTCCCGCGGGCGCTGATCGAGAAGCTGCCCAATCTCAAGTTCATGGTGTTGACCGGTGCGCGCGCGTCGAGCCTCGACGACAAGGCGGCCACTGAGCGCGGTATCCCGATCTCCAACACACCGGGCGGCGGTTCCAATGCCTCGACCGCCGAACTGTGCTGGGCACTCCTGATGTCGTGCGCCCGCGATCTCGCCAAGGCCGAGCAGCTGGTGCGCTCCGGCGGCTGGCACGACGGCATCCGCAACATGGTCGTGCTCGAAGGAAGGCGACTGGGCGTGATCGGTCTCGGCCGATTGGGCAGCCGGGTCGCCGGCTACGCCAAGGCCTTCGGCATGGATGTCGTCGCCTGGAGCCAGAATCTCACCGAGGAGAAGGCGAAACAGGGCGGCGCCAGGCTCGTCAGCAAGGACGAGCTATTGGCAACGTCGGACTTCGTCTCCATCCATCTCGTGCTGTCGGATCGCACGCGCGGCCTGATCGGCGCAGGCGACCTCGCCAAGATGAAAAAGACGGCGATGCTGATCAACACTTCGCGCGGTCCGATCGTCGATGAGGCGGCGCTGATATCCGCACTCAAGAACGGGACCATCGCCCATGCCGGGCTCGACGTGTACGACAAGGAGCCGCTGCCGGCTGGCCATCCCCTGACCAAGCTCGACAATGTCACGCTGGTGCCGCATCTGGGCTACGTCGTCGAGGAGAGCTACCGCCACTTCTATGCGGGCACGATCGCCGACATCGAGGCTTGGCTGGACGGCAAGCCGATCAACGTGATCAATCCGGGTGCGCTGAAGTAGTTTTGCGTCCTCCCCGGTTTTCCGGGGAGGCGTCCGCGTAGCGGCGGGCGCGACAGATGTATCGCCGTCGACGCATGATCCCTTCTGCAAAGTGTGTGCAAGCACGCGCGGCTTCGGGCTACCTCCCCCCGCAAACGGGGGGAGGAAAGTTTGGAGAAAATGTCGATTCGGGCCAGGGCCGAACGTTGATGGGATGACGGGGTCGCTCGTCATCAACCGAAGGAGATCGACATGTCACAGTATCTGCTGCTTCTGCACCACGCGCCCAACTACAACATGGATCTGCCGCGCGAGAAGATGATGGAAATGACCCGGCGCTACATCAGCTGGTCCGACGGCCTGCGCCAGAAGGGCAAGCTGGTCGGCGGCGAGAAGCTCGTGAACGGTGGCGTGCGCCATGTCCGGAACAAGGACGGTAAACCGGTCGCCAGCGACGGCCCCTATGCGGAAGCCAAGGACGTGATCGGGGGCTATTTCGTCATCGAAGCCCGGGATACGGCCGAGGCCGAGGCCATCGCCGCGGACTGTCCGCACCTTGCGCTCGCGCCGACCAACTGGGCCGAGATCCGGCCGATCGAGGACATGGCGCAGGTCCGGGCGGCAGCCGCTGCCGGCTGAACGGACCCGTGGCAACCGAAGTCCATCGGCTCGTCGATTCGCTGGCCCGCGATTCAGCGAGCCGGCTGGTCGCCGCCCTGGCGCGCCGGCTGGGAGCGGGCCGCATCGCCGTCGCCGAGGATGCCGTCCAGCACGCGCTCCTGCAGGCGCTGTCCTCCTGGCCATTCAAGGGCGTGCCGGCGCGGCCCGTGGCGTGGCTCGCCGTCGTGGCCAAGAACCGCGCGCTCGATCTGCTGCGGTCCGAAGCGCGCGGCGTGGTGCTGGCCGGTGAGCTGGTACCGCTCGCCACGTCGAGCGCCGAGAGCGAGGGACACTTCGATCGCGAGCTGAACGACGACGAGCTGGCCCTCCTGTTCGCAGTCTGTCATCCGGCACTGTCGCCGGAGATGCGCGTGACCTTTGCGCTCAAGACTGTCTGCGGTCTCACCGTGGCACAGATCGCAAGCGGCCTGTTGAGCGAGCCCGCTGCGATCGCCCAGCGCCTGGTGCGTGCGCGGCGCCAGCTCGAGGCGTCGAATGTCGCGATCGAGACGCCGCCGCCCGATCATCTCGCCGATCGGGCCGAATCGGTGCGTACGGCTCTCTACCTCATGTTCAACGAGGGTTACTCGGCCTCGTCGGGCGAGGCGCTGGTGCAGCCGGAGCTGTGTGTCGAGGCCGTGCGGCTGGCGCGGGCGTTGGCACGGCATCCCATGACAGCGGGTCCGGCCAGCGATGCACTCGCCGCTTTGCTTGCGCTCACGGCGGCGCGGTTGCCGACCCGCGTGGGGCTTGACGGTGTGGCGCAACTTCTGGAGGACCAGCCGCGCGACCAATGGGACCAGAATCTGATCGCGCTCGGCCTTGCCCACCTCGGGCGCTCGGCGCGAGGCGAGGAGCTCACGGTGTGGCATCTGCGCGCCGAGATCGCGGTCTTGCATGTCATGGCGCCCAGTACCGCCGCGACGGACTGGGGCCGCATCGCGGCGCTCTATGACCACCTGCGCGATCTGGACCGATCGCCCGTCGTTGCGCTGGCGCGTGCGGTCGCGGTCGGCCGCGCCCAAGGCCCGGCCGCCGGACTGGCCGCCCTGCCGTCGCTCGACGGTAATCCCTATGGCGAGGCGGCGCGCGGCGTCTTCCTGAAGGAGTTGGGCCGTTGCAACGAAGCGAGGCACCATTTCGAGGCAGCAACGGCACTGGCGCGGACAGAGCCCGAGCGGCGGCTGATGGCGCGGCGACTCAGGGCCTGAAGCGCAGCAAGCGCCGTCGCGTGGGCCATCTCGTGGGCCGTCTCGTGACCCACATCATGGGCCACTCATGGAATGACGCCTGCTTTCAGTCGGACGACGATGAGCCATGTCGTCGCCATCAGGATGACACCGGCAGCGATCCATTGGGCGGCGGACAGGCTGGGCGGTGCGACCCAGCCGAGATGCGCGGCTGCGCTTTCCAGGCCAATGGCGAAGAACGGCATGGCGGACAGCGCGATCAGGTAGGTCTGCACGCCGGTGCGGTTGATCGTCCAGAAACCCAGCCAGGTTCCCGGTGCGCGGAAGGCGAGGCCGGCGAGGGTGGCATAGAACCAGAGCTCGATGCGGCCGAAAGCGTCGCCGGCGCTGGTCCATGGCGAGGCGACGACGCCGCAAAGGCCGAGCACCGACCAGACGAGGATGAGCGCCAGCGAGGCCGCCACCAGGATTTCGCCGGTGAAGCGGCTGCGCGGGGCAGGTTCGTTCAGGCGATTGCGCGGATGGTAGGCAATCATCCATGAGGCGGTGACGGCCAATGATTCCGAAACGGCCAGCCAACCCAGGCCGCGCCAAGCCTCGGGTGCCAGCGCCAAGGCGAACGCGGCGATGCCTACGGCCAGCAAGGCGAGACCCGGCCAGTCGCCCCGCGCGGGCCGGCTGCGTGTCAGCCACCAGCCCGAGCCTGCACCGATCAGCACGCTCACTGTCGACAGCAGCGTGCTCTCCGTGACGGCAAGCCAGACGATCGCTGCCGCGGTCGCGCCATTGATGGCCACGCGCAGGAAGGCGTAACCGACGGTCCACGGTGCCAGCACCCCGCGCCAGTTGCCGGTTGCCCGCCGGCCGAGCCACAGCAGAGCGAGACCCGCGACCAGGAGCTGGACAAGCGTATAGGCCCAGGCGTTGAGCGCCGCGCCGCTCACGACGTGGCGCGTGAGCAACAGATAGAGCGCCCACAGCAGCGAATTGCCGAGGCCGAGCATCAGAAGAGAGCCGCGCACGGCCGTTCAGTCCATTTCCCCTTCGCGGAGTCTGCGAAGGGGAAATGTCGGAGTCATAGGGTGGCGAAGGGGGCAGGGACGCGATCGTTGCCCATGACCCCTCCACTGCGTCGCGGCGCCTCCCCGGCGTGCCGGGGAGCAAAGACGCCTTGCTGATACCTCACCGGAGCCTCAGGGCCTGAAGCGCAGCAACAGGTGGTTCACGCCGTTCAGCTTGACGTAGAGGTCCTCGAACTGGGCGTAGAATTCCTCCCATTGCGGCAGGCTGCCTTGGGCGCCGAGGGAGGTGTAGATCTCGGCCACCGAGCGGCGGCCGTCGATCTCGGCAATGATGCGCGGCGCCAGCGCGGGCAATTGCGCGCGCCAGGGGAAGCCGTCGAGATTGGCGACCAGGGGCATGCCGGGTTGCATGCTCGCCGCCAGCTTCCGCGGATCCATCTCGCGCAGCACCGGGATCGCCTGCGTGTCCTCCGGCCGCGCCACGGTGTCGTAGCCTGCGCGCGTGGCATAGAAGATGTGGGTGCGCAGGTTGCCCGCCAGCCGCTCGGCGAACGCCGCCCGCTCCAGGAGCGGCAGTGCGCTCGCCTGCCGCGCGATCACCGGATCGCTCATGTAGGTCGAGGGCTCGTAACGCACCGGTTCGAGGAAGGCGACGACCCGCAGGCCCGCATTGGTGGCCAACTCGCCGATCTCGGGCACGGTGTAGGCACGATCGCAACTGTGCAGCAACAGGTCGTAGAGGCCCGCATCGCCGCCGGTGACGTGGTCGTTGAGATAGGGATTGCGGCGGAAGAGATTGGTCGTCGGCAGGAAGCGGATCAGGCGCTTGGCCATGGCGATACGGTCGGCCATCGCCATCGACGGTGGGGCGAGGGTCCGCAGCATCTCCTGCATGGGATAGACGCCGGTGCGGCCGTACTGGCCGTACAGCATCACGCCGATGCCGCCCTCGGGCTGCAGGACGCTGGCCAAGGCGCGCATGCCGGCCGCCGGATCGGGCAGGTGATGGAGCACGCCGGTGCAGTCGACATAGTCGAACGAGCCGATGGGCATGTTCGGCAGGTCGAGCAGCGAGCCGGTCAGGAACTGGATGTTGCGCAGGCCCCGCGCCTTCGCCCTTGCCTCGCAGACCGCGCGTGAGGCCGACGAGAGGTCGAGATAGACCACTTCGCCGGGGCAGCGCCGGTCGACCATCTGCTGCGCCAGCATGATACAGGCGTCACCCGTGCCGCCGCCGGCGACCAGGGCACGAAAAGGCCGGTTGAAGTTCAGCCGGCCGGCGAAGAGATAGTGGTTGACCTCGAGGATATGGCTCGGAGTGCCGGTGATCAGGCGGGCCGCCTCGTCGCGCGGATCACGTGCCGGGTAGGGCAACGCTTCATATTGGGCGCGAACGTCTTCCAAAGGAACGGTCATTATGGCCTTGTTTCACGGCAAACGCGGCGCTACCCCGAAAAACGCAGGGCTGGGCGCGCGCGCCCACTGATTACTGCAACAAAATGCGGGGCCATGAAAGGCTATTTCGGTATCGGAGTGGAAGGTGTCAGCAAGGCGATGAACGTGGGCACCCTGTTCCGCACCGCGCACGCCTTCGACGCCGCCTTCGTGTTCACGCTTCGGGCTCAGTACAACCGGCGGGAGGGAGCGCTGAGCGATACGTCGGACACCCCCCGCTCGGTGCCGACCTATCACTTTGCCGACCTCGAAAGCTTCCGCCTGCCGCTCGGCTGCCGGCTGGTCGGGGTCGAGATCGCCGAGGACGCGATCGAGTTGCCGAGCTTCCGCCATCCGCGCCAGGCCGCCTATATCCTGGGCTCCGAGCGCGAAGGCCTGTCGGCCGACCTGCAAGCGTGCTGTGACTATGTCGTGAAGATCCCGACCCGATTTTCGGTCAATCTGGGCGTGGCCGGTGCCCTCATCATGTACGACCGGCTGCTGACGCTCGGCCGCCACGCCCCGCGGCCGGTCGCCGAAGGCGGCCCGGCCGAGCCGGCGCCCTTGCCGGTATTCGGCGAGCCGATCTACAAGCGCAAGGCCCGGATTCGGGCGCGACAAGCGAGGTGATCCTTCCCGTCCTGCCCTGTCATCGGGGAAGGTGGCGCCGTCATACGGTGTCGGGAGGGGGCATGGGTTGTCGAGTTGCGCGACCCGGACCCCTCCGGCGCTGCGCGACACCTCCCCAGCTTTCGCCGGGAGGAAGGGGTGGCGGGGCTGCGCTTCATGCACTATCTCAGCGCCGATCATGGTCCTCCTGCCCACCGAGCCATTGCAGATTGCCGAGCCTTTCACAGGCCGCAATGACACCCGCCCCAACCTGGTGGGACTGTCGCGCGAGGCACTGAAGGCGGCGCTGGTCGAGGCCGGTCTGGAACCGTTCCGCGCCCGGCAGGTCTGGCAGTGGGTCTACTGGCACGGCGTCACCGATTTCGATCGGATGACCAACATCGCCAAGGCGACGCGGCAGCGGCTGGCCGACCGGTTCGTGATCGCGCGTCCCGGGATCGTGACCGAGCAGCGCTCGGTCGACGGCACCCGCAAGTGGCTGCTGCGCTTTGCCGACGGCAACGAGGCCGAGACGGTCAATATTCCGGAAGAGGATCGCGGCTCGGTCTGCGTGTCGAGCCAGGTCGGCTGCACGCTCACCTGCACGTTCTGCCACACCGGCACACAGCCCCTGGTGCGCAATCTTAGCCCCGCCGAGATCGTCGGCCAGTTCATGGTGGCGCGCGACAGCTACGGCGAGTGGCCGACGCCGATCGAGACCACGCGCATGCTTTCCAACATCGTCATGATGGGCATGGGCGAGCCCCTCTACAATTTCGACAACGTGGCGACGGCGCTCAGGATCGCCATGGACGAGCAGGGCATCGCGCTCTCGCGCCGGCGTATCACGCTTTCGACCTCGGGTGTGGTGCCGATGATCGCCAAGGTGGGCGAGATGCTCGACGTCAACCTCGCGGTCTCGCTGCACGCCGTGAGCGACGCGGTGCGTGACACGCTGGTGCCGATCAATCGCAAGTGGCCGATCGCCGAGCTGCTGGCTGCCTGCGCCGCCTATCCCGGCGCCAGGAACAGCCGACGCATCACTTTCGAATATGCGATGCTGAAGGGCGTCAACGACAGCGATGCCGATGCGCGCGAGCTCGTGCGTCTTCTGAAGCCGATCCACGCCAAGGTGAACCTGATTCCGTTCAACCCCTGGCCGGGCGCGCCCTACGAATGCAGCTCCAACAACCGCATCCACCGCTTCGCCGAGATCGTGAACGACGGCGGCCTGAGCGCGCCTGTTCGCACCCCACGCGGCCGCGACATCCTCGCTGCCTGCGGCCAGCTCAAGAGCGCCAGTGCCCGCCGCCGCGGCGAGCGCGTGCGCGACCTCGAAGCGAAGGCGGCCGTTTGACCGCTTTTCCGTCTTACTGGTGAGCGAACGAAAAAAGTTTCGACAGAGGGCAAGTCGTGCTGCCGAAGGCGATCCGCAACAGGCGGTGCTGGAGGGCCGGCACACGCCTGATCGTGGAGGAACGGCCGGAAGGCGTGCGGCTCAGGCCCGTTGAAAAGAGAAGAAGGTCACCGTTGCGGACCGGCGCGACATGTTGGCGTACGAAGGACCAGCCTGTTAGGTCCGAACAAAGGCCGTTACCTTCGACAGGAAAGCGCGTTCGCAGGTGAGCGGGGTGAGCCCCGCGTCTGTGGCCCATGACTCGACGCTGCCGCCGACATAATCGGCGTAGTAGGGCTCGTGGAAATAGTGCGGGAAGAGATCGAGCAGGCCATCCCACCCGGGGTGATCGCCACGCTGGATGGAATCGACGATCACGACCAGGCCATCCGGCTTCACGACGCGCGCCATTTCGGCGATTGCCGTGGCGCGTACGTCGGGCGGCAGCTCGTGCAGCAGGTAGGACGACACGACGAGGTCGAGGCTTGCCGTATCGAAAGGGAGCTGCTCGGCCGCACCTTCCATCAGCTTCACGCGCGCGGTGCGGCCGATCAGGCGGCGCGCTTCGGCGAGGTACGGCGCGCTAAGGTCGAGGCCGGTGAGCCTGAGGCCCGGCCAGGCGCCGTGCAGGAAAGCGAGCAGCCGCCCGGTGCCGCAGCCGACGTCGAGGCCCCGCAGCCCGCGCTGATTGCGGCCGGCCATCCAGTCGGCGATGGGCTTGAGCGCGCGCCGGCGCATGACGTCGGCGGCGCCGGTGAACAGCACCTCGACCTGGGTGTCGTAGAGCACCGCCGAATGGTCGCTGAGCCAGCCGTCGCTCTGGAAGTGGAAGTTCTGCCGATAGTAGCCGGGCAGGCCGTCCCCCTGCTCGCCCGGTGGCAATTCGTGATCGGCCTCGCCATGGCGTCGCGCATCGACCTTCGGCAGGTCGCGGAAATAGAGCAGGCTGCGGCGTAGGAATTCGCCGGGATCGGGGCTGAGCGTGGGCGGCTCGGGGAGCAAACCCGCCTCGATGTCGCGCCATTCGCGCGCGAACAGGGCCCGCATATCGGTCGTCATCTCGGCCCGGCTGGGCGTAGGCCCGATGGCAAAATCCGGCTTGGGCATGGGCTTCAGCCGCCGCCGGCCGGCGACATAGTGACCGGCATACCAGGCAACACGGGCGGCTTGGCGAGCCGCGTAGGAGAGGCGATCGAGCGAAGAGGCCATTTTCAGGGTCTTAAGGCCATTATAGCGCCTTGCGGCGCGAAGGTCGGCGGCTATATTCGCGCGCTTTCACGGGATACGGCGGCGGCGAGGCGAGCCATGAGCGTTTCTTATACCGGCCCTTACAAGAAGGGTGACATCAAGAAGGTCGTGCTGGCCTACTCCGGCGGCCTCGACACCTCCGTGATCCTGAAGTGGCTGCAGACGGCCTATGGCTGCGAGGTGGTGACCTTCACCGCCGATCTCGGCCAAGGCGAGGAGCTGGAGCCGGCGCGCAAGAAGGCGGAGATGCTGGGCATCAAGCCCGAGAACATCTTCATCGAGGATGTGCGCGAGGAATTCGTGCGCGATTTCGTATTCCCGATGTTCCGCGCCAATGCGCTCTATGAAGGCCAGTACCTGCTCGGCACCTCGATCGCCCGGCCGCTGATCGCCAAGCATCAGATCGAACTCGCCCGCAAGACCGGCGCCGATGCCGTGGCTCACGGAGCAACCGGAAAGGGCAACGACCAGGTGCGTTTCGAGCTGTCCTTTTATGCGCTCCAGCCCGACATCAAGGTGATCGCGCCCTGGCGCGAATGGGAACTTTCGTCGCGCACCAAGCTCCTCGAGTTCGCCGAGACTCACCAGATCCCGATCGCCAAGGACAAGCGCGGCGAGGCGCCGTTCTCGGTCGATGCCAACCTGCTGCACTCTTCGAGCGAGGGCAAGATCCTGGAGGATCCCTGGGAAGAGGCCGACGAGATGGTCTATCAGCGGACGATCTCGCCCGAGCAGGCGCCCGACAAGGCGACCTACATCACCATCGACTTCGAGAAGGGCGATGCCGTGGCGATCGACGGCAAGGCGATGTCGCCCGCGACACTGCTCACCCGGCTGAACGAGCTCGGCAAGGCCAACGGCATCGGCCGGCTCGATCTCGTGGAGAACCGCTTCGTCGGCATGAAGAGCCGCGGCATCTACGAGACGCCGGGCGGCACCATTTTGCATGTCGCTCATCGTGGCATCGAGCAGATCACGCTCGATCGCGGGGCGGGGCACCTCAAGGACGAGCTGATGCCCAAGTACGCCGAGCTGGTCTACTACGGCTTCTGGTTCTCGCCCGAGCGCGAGATGCTGCAGGCGCTGATCGACAAGAGCCAGGAGAATGTGAGCGGCACGGTGCGGCTGAAGCTCTACAAGGGCAACGTGACGGTGGTCGGCCGCAAGTCGCCCCACTCTCTCTACTCCATGCAGCATGTGACCTTCGAGGAAGACCAGGGCGCCTACAACCAGCGGGACGCCGAGGGCTTCATCAAACTGAACGCGTTGCGTCTGCGCCTGCGCGCCCTGGGACAAGGCGGACCGAAGAAGTAGTCGCGGGGGAGGGCGCCCCTCCAGTGGCGCGATCTTTCTTTGTCCTCCACACTAGGACGCGCGACTGGAGTCGCGCGCCCCCAGCCATATGATCTACTTCGGGCTGCCTTATATTCATGCCGTCTTCGATGTTGCAGCCTGGCTCGCCTCGATGACGGCGTTCTGGGTGACAACGCGCCATCTCTTGCCGGCCGACGTTCTGCCCGCGAGCAAGGTGCCCTATCCGGGTGCCTACGCTGTTGCCGCCGGCGCTGGCGCGCTTTGCGGCGCCATGTTCTTCGGCACGGCGAATGCGTTGCTGTCCGGTGTGCATGCTCTGGGCTTCTCCATGGTGGGCGGCATCGCGGGTGCCATCGCTTCGGTGGAGGCGTTCAAGCGCATCGTGGGCGTCTCGGCCTCGACCGGCATCGCCTTCGCTGCGCCCTTCGCCGCCACCGTGGCGGTCGGGCGGCTCGGCTGCTTCTTTTCGGGCCTGGCGGATTTCACCTACGGCACGCCGACGTCGCTGCCGTGGGCTGTTGACTTCGGCGACGGCATTCCCCGCCATCCGGTGCAGCTCTATGAATCGCTCGCAATGGCCGCGATGTTCGTGGTTCTGATCCAGCGGTTCCGGGCCCGCGATCCGTTCTGGCTTGCGAATGGATTCTATCTCACCGTCGGCTGGTACGCGCTGCAGCGCTTCGTGTGGGAGTTCTTCAAGCCCTATGCGACCGTGATCGGGCCGTTCAACCTCTTTCATATAGTCTGCCTTGCGGTGCTCCTGTACGCTCTCTGGATGATCCGCAGCCAGAGGGGCTCATGGACGGCGGCCTAGCGCGAAAGTCGGCGCCCTATCTCTTTCTCGGCCAGACGACGTCCTTGTGCGAAACCTGCCTCGGCCTCGTGCCGGCCAAGATCGTCGAGGAAGACGGCGGCATCTACTATCTGAAGCGCTGCCCCGAGCATGGGGTCATGAAGACGCTGGTGTCCGACGATCCGGTCTATTGGCGGCGCACCCTCGACTACCTGAAACCGGGCGACCGACCGCTGGCGCCGTACACCCGCACCGAGCGCGGCTGCCCGTGGGATTGCGGGCTTTGTCCCGACCACGAGCAGCATTCATGCCTCGCGATCGTCGAGATCAACGAGGCGTGCAATCTCGCCTGTCCGGTGTGCTTCGCCGACTCCTCGCCCAAGCGCACGACGCATCGCACTCTTGCCGAAGTCGAACGCATGTTCGACGCGCTTGTCGCGAGCGAGGGCGAACCCGATCTCGTTCAGATCTCGGGCGGCGAGCCCACAATTCATCCCGAGATCCTCGAGATCCTGGCCGCAGCGCGCCGGCGACCGATCAAGCACGTGATGCTGAACACCAACGGCATCCGTATTGCCGAGGATCCGGCGTTCGTCGATGCGTTGGCCGCCTTGCGACCGGGCTTCGAAGTCTACCTGCAGTTCGACTCGCTGAACGACGAGGCGCTGAAGGATATCCGCGGCGCTGCCCTGTCGCGCATCCGTCGGCAGGCGCTGGCCAATCTCGAGGCGCGCGGCATCTCGACCACTCTGGTGTGCACGGTGAAGCGCGGCGTCAACGATCGCGAGATCGGCGACATCGTGCGCCATGCGCTCACATACAAGTGCGTGCGCGGGATCAACTTCCAGCCGGTGCAGGATGCCGGGCGCAACGAGGGCTTCGACCCCAAACGCAACCGCATCGTGCTGTCGGAGATCCGCCGCCGCGTCGTCGAGGACTCGGGCATTTTCGCTGACGACGACATGATCCCGCTGCCCTGCAATCCGGCCTCGATCTCGATCGGCTACGGTCTGCGCGATAGCGGAAAGGTCGTTCCGCTTACGTCCTTGGTGCCGCGCGAGGCGCTGCTGCCCAGCATTCCCAACGCCATCTCGTTCGAGAAATATCCCGAGCTGCGCCAGCGCTTCGTCGATCTCCTGTCGCTGTCGACGACGGATCGCAACACCACCGAGCGGCTGGGCTCGCTGCTCTGCTGCCTGCCGGAGGTGCCGATGCCGGATGGCGCGGGCTACGAGAACGTCTTCCGAATCACGATCGTGGAATTCCTCGACCGCTTCAATTTCTGCCTCGCCAACGTCAAGCGATCCTGCATCCACTTCGTGACGCCGGACGGCAGCATCATCCCGTTCGATACCTACAACACCTTCTATCGCCCAGGCGCGGCGGGCAACGCGCGCCTGGCAGAAGCGCGGCGATGAGCGACCCTGTCAGCCCGCCGCCACCGCCGTCATGGCCGCCCGGTCCGCCTCAGCCTCCGCCGCCCAATCGGGCGCTCGGCTGGTTCTTCGCGGTGTCCGGCGCCGTCGTCCTGCTGCTGACGCTCGGCTGCATTTTTGCCGTGACCGAGGGCGATCCCTTCAACGGGGGCGGCGCAATTGCCATCGTCTGCGGCTCGCCGACGCTCATCCTGGGCGGGGTCTTTCTTTGGCTGGGCTCGCGCCGCCTAAAGCGCTAAGCAGTCGCTGAGCAAGCGCCAAGGGATCAAGCGCCAAGGATCATGCTAGGGGATCGAACGGAGCCCAGATGCCTTTCGACGACATGAGACGCCAGGGACCGGAACATGGCGGGGCGCACGAGCGGGCAATCAACTTGCCGCCGGCGATCCTGTGGATCATCGGCCTCAATGTCGCCGTTCATCTCCTGCGCCAGCTGCTCAGCGCGCCGGTCGACGACCGGCTCGTGCTCGAGTTCGGGCTGGTGCCGTTGGCCTATACCGGCCAGCCGGGCGGCAATTGGCTGTCGCTCGTGGCGGCGCCGTTCACGTACCAGTTCCTGCACGGCGGTTGGGTCCATCTCGGCGTGAACATGCTGAGCCTCGCTGCCTTCGGCGCGCCAGTGGAGCGCTTCCTGGGCGTGCGTCGCTTCGTTGCCTTCTATCTCTCCGCCGGCCTCGCGGCAGCGCTCGTCCATGTCCTCTCGTTCCCCGACTCGGTCGATCCGGTGGTGGGCGCATCGGGCGCCATCAGCGGCGTATTCGGCGCCGTGCTGGTACTGTTGTGGCAGGTGGGGCGGATGCCCTCGCTTCTGCCGATCGCCGCGGTCTGGATCGCGCTCAATATCTTCTTTGGCATCTTCGGCGGCACGCCCGGTGCCGGCGGCCAGCCAGTCGCCTGGACGGCGCATATCGGGGGCTTCGTGTACGGCCTGGTCGCTCTCCGGCTGTTTGCGCCACGCTCCTCGCCGGACGACCCTCCGCCTCCACAATCGCTGGATTAGCAGGCGGCCTGCCGATACGCTGCCCCTGGCCGGTGTTTCGAGGGGGGACAGCGACATGGCGGGGAGCCGCGCGGGTTCGTTTATCTTTTGTGTGGCGTTGGCATCGTTGGTCGCCGCTTGCAAGCCGGACAACAAATTCGTGGCGCCGCCGCCGGCTGAAGTGTCGGTGGCACTCCCGCTGCAGCAGACAGTCGTTCCGTATGTCGAGCAGACCGGCAATACGCAGGCCGTCAACACGGTCGATCTTGTCGCGCGCGTCGAGGGGTTCCTGACGCAGGTCGAGTACAAGGACGGCCAGTTCGCCAAGAAGGGCGATCCGCTGTTCAAGATCGATCCCACGACATACGAGGCAAAGCTGAAGCAGGCCGATGCGGAACTGGCCTCCGCCAAGGCGCTGCTGCTGCAGGCCGAGGCGGAGTTCAAGCGCCAGGAAACCCTGCTGCGCCAGAACGTCTCCGCCCAGAACAGCTACGACCAGGCCAAGGCCAAGCGCGATTCGAACCGGGCCAACGTCGAGAACCAGTCGGCCAATCTGGTCATCGCCCAGGCCAACCTCGATTATACGGGCGTGGCGGCGCCGTTCGACGGCATCGTGACGAAGCGCCTGGTCTCGGTCGGCGAATTGGTGGGCGCCACCAGTCCGACCAAGCTTGCCACCATCGTCCAGCTCGATCCGATCTACGTTACATTCAACCTGAGTGAGCAGGATGTGCTGAACATCCGTCACAACCTGGCCGATCGCCGGCTCACCCTGGAGCAGTTGAACAAGGTTCCGCTCGAGATCGGCCTCATGAACGAGGAGGGTTATCCGCACAAGGGCCACCTCGACTATGTCTCCCCCGATGTCGATGCCACGACCGGCACGATTTTGGTGCGCGGTGTCTTCGCCAATCCCGATCGCGCCCTGTTGCCGGGCTTCTTCGTGCGCGTGCGTGTGCCGGTCGGGCTCGGGGCGAAATCAATGCTGGTGGTGCCGGATCGCGTGGTGGCCGAGGACCAGACCGGCCGATACTTGTTGGTGGTGAACAAGGACGACGTCGTCGAACAACGGCGTGTCAAGACAGGCCAACTCCTGGTTGGAAATCTGCGTGCCATCGAAAGCGGCCTGACAGCCGAGGACCGGGTGGTGGTTTCCACGAATGGCCGCGCCATTCCGGGCGCGAAGGTTGCGCCCAAGCAAACGACCATCCAGTCCCCGGCGGCGAAGTAGTCGGGTACCGGAGCGGCACGATGATCTCCAAGTTCTTCATCGAACGGCCGGTGCTCGCGAACGTGCTGGCGATCCTGTTTGTGTTGATCGGCGGCGTTGCCCTGGTGGGTCTGCCGATCGCGCAATATCCCAACATCGTGCCTCCTACCGTGCAGGTGACCACGACCTATCCGGGCGCCTCCGCCAGTACCGTGGTCAACAACATCGCGTTGCCGATCGAACTGCAGGTGAACGGCGTCGATCACATGATCTACATGCAATCGACCAGCACGGATTCCGGCACCTACACGCTCACCGTGACGTTCGAAATCGGCACCGATCTCGATTTTGCGCAGGTGCTGGTCCAGAACCGGGTCAGCGCTGCCCTGGCCGCGCTGCCGCAGTCGGTCCAGGCACAAGGAGTCACCGTCCAGAAGCGATCGACCTCGATCCTCGAGATCGTGGCGCTCAGCTCTCCCGACGCCCGGTACGATAACCTGTTCATGAGCAACTACGCCACCATCAACCTGGTGAACGAGCTCGCCCGCGTGCCCGGGGTGGGCAACGTCACTGTGTTGGGGGCCGGCCAATATTCGATGCGGATCTGGATGGACCCGCAGAAGCTCTACAGCTACGGCCTGATACCCTCCGACATCGTCCAGGTCGTCCAGTCACAGAACCAGTCGGTCACCGCCGGCCAGGTCGGCACGCCGCCCGCGGCCAAGGGCCAAAACTTCCAGTACACGGTCGATATCGAAGGCCGTCTCGCCGATCCCGCGCAGTTCGGGAACATCATCGTGAAGTCGGCAAGCGGCAATGGCGGGCGCATCCTGCGGCTGAAGGATGTGGCGCGCGTCGAGCTCGGCGCCCAGACCTACGCCCAGAACTTCCGGCTCGACGGCAAGCCCGGCGCCGGCATCGCCATCTATCAGGCGCCGGGCGCCAACGCACTCCAGGTCGCCACGGCCGTGGACAAGAAGATGGAGGAGCTCAAGAAGGCCTTCCCGCCGGGCCTGACCTATCTTGTGCCCTTCGATACCACCACCTTCGTCAAGACCTCGATCCACGAGGTGTTCAAGACGCTGATCGAAGCCGGTGTCCTGGTGCTGATCGTGATCGTGGTCTTCCTGCAGGACTGGCGGGCCATGCTGGTGCCGGCGACCACCATTCCGGTCACCATCATCGGCGCCTTTGCCGCTATGGCGGCACTGGGCTTCACGATCAATCTTTCGACACTGTTCGGCATCGTGCTGGCGATCGGCATCGTGGTCGACGATGCGATCGTGATCGTCGAAGGCGTTGCCCGGCATATCGAGCGCGGCATGTCGGGCCACGATGCCGCGATCAAGGCGATGGACGAATTGTTCGGCCCGGTGATTGGCATCACCCTGGTGCTGATGTCGGTCTTCATCCCGGCGGCATTCCTTCCGGGCCTTACCGGCAAGATGTTTGCCCAATTCGCGCTCGTCATTGCGGCGACCGCCTTCATCAGTGCCATCAATGCCGCCACCCTGAAGCCGACGCAGTGCGCGCTGTGGCTGCGCCCGGCCGTACCGCCGGAGAAGCGCAACGTCTTCTACCGGACGTTCAATGCCGGTTACGGCTGGTTCGAACGCCGCTACAGCACCCTCATCGGCGGCATGGTCAGGCGCAGCGGATTGATGGTCCTGCTTGCCTTGGTGTTGGCCGGTCTCGGCGGCTGGGGCGTGATGCGCCTTCCCGGCGCCTTCATCCCCAACGAAGACCAGGGCTACCTGCTGGCCGGTGTTCAGCTGCCTGACGGCGCGTCGCTCGAACGGACCAGCGAGGCATTGCAGGACGTGACGCGTCTCGCCAAGGCGATACCCGGAGTGAAGCAGGTGGTCACGATCGCCGGCATGTCGCTGCTCGACAACAACGCGGCCCTGGCCAATGCCGGGGTGGCCTACATCGTCCTCGACGATTGGGGAGCCCGCGGCAAGGCGGCAGGCCAGGACATCCGCTCGATCGCGCAGAAACTGATGCAGGGGCTGTCGACCCTGGAGGATGGCCGCGGCTTCGTGCTGGCGCCGCCGCCGATCCAGGGTATCGGCAATGTCAGCGGCTTCCAGATGCAGGTCGAGCAACGCGACGGCAGCTTCGATCTGGTCAAGCTTCAGGATGTCGCCCGCGATCTCGTCGAGCAGGCCCGCACGCAGAGTACGATCGCCAATCCGATCAGTTCCTTCCGCGCAGGCGCTCCGCATCTCGAGGTCGAGATCGACCGCGCCAAGGCGGAGACGCTTCAGGTGCAGGTGGGCGACGTCTTCTCGACCCTGTCGTCCTACCTGGGATCGACGTACGTCAACCGCTTCAACAAGTTCGGGCTGAGCCTCCAGGTCTATGTTCAGGCCGATTCGGAATACCGGGCGCGGCCGGAAGATATATTGAAGCTCAACGTTCGCAGCGCTGACGGCAAGATGGTGCCGATCGGCGCGCTGGCCCGCCTGCGGCCGGCGCAGGGAGCCTCCATCATCAACCTCTACAATCTCTACCCGTCGGCTTCGGTCGTCGGGTCGGCGGCGCCGGGCTTCAGTTCGGGCGAAGCGATGGAGCTGATGAACGAGGTCGCCGAGCACACCTTGCCGCCGGGCATGGCCTACGAATGGACGGCGATGTCGTATCAGGAGCATATCGTCGGCAATCAGCTCCTCTATGTATTCGGGCTGGCCATCCTCCTGGTCTATCTCTGCCTTGCCGGCCAGTATGAAAGCTGGATCGCACCGTTCAGCGTCATTCTGGCGGTCCCGCTTGCGCTGATCGGGCCGGCCGTGGCGCTGGGCGCGGTAGGGGCGGCGAACAACCTCTACACCCAGATCGGTTTGATGCTGTTGATCGCGTTAAGCGCGAAGAACGCCATCCTGATCGTCGAGGTCGCACGCGAGTTGAGGCTGCTCGATGGCAAGCCGATCCTGGAGGCGGCTCTTGAGGCGGCAAGAACCCGCTTGCGGCCGATCCTCATGACGTCGTTCGCCTTCATCCTGGGCGTGGTGCCCCTGGTGACGGCAAGTGGCGCTGGCGCGGCGGCTCGCATTTCACTCGGCCTCTGCGTGTTCAGCGGCATGATCGCCTCGACATTCCTCGCCGTCCTGTTCGTGCCCTCCTTCTTCGTCATCCTGCAGCGCCTGGAAGAGCGCCGGAAAGGCCCGAAGCTCGAGCCTCACCCCTCGCGCGTCTGAGGTTGCCGGAGTAGGAAAGGGGAGTATGGCCGACCAGGCACTTCCTCTTCGCCGCTCCATCGCTGCCAATGCCGTCACCCTGGCGCCCTCCTACGTGGCGCTGGCCGTGCTCTATTGGCATGATGATCTCGCCGCCGGTCCCGCCCTGATCGCAGCGGCCGGAATCGCCGCCGTCTCGATCGTGCTGGTGCAGCGGTATCTCGGCTCGCTGGCCCGCTTCGCCCGCTTCGTGAGCGAGCTGTCGGGCGAGCAGGAACCGGCGATGCCGAGGCTCAAGTTCGCGCCGGTCACCGAGGAGCTCGCCGCCGCCGCCGCCACTCTGGCGGCTGGCTGGCGCAGGCAGCGCGCCTCGATCGACAATCTCGCCGCTTCGGCGCAGGCGATCGTCGACGGCCTGCCTGATCCCCTGATCGCCGTCGATCGCCAGCGCCGCATCGTGCGCACCAATCGGGCGACGCTGGCGCTGTTGGGGCCCGTCGCGGCCGACCGCGACCTCTCGACGGCGCTGCGCCACCCCGCGCTCCTTTCTGCGATCGATTCGCTCCTGATGGTGGCCGACGGCAACTTCGTCGGGCCTGAGCAGGCCACCGTCGAACTGGTGCTGTCGGGCGCACCCGACCTCGACGTGATCGCTCATGCGCGACGTCTGCCGCGCGCCGCCGCCGACGGGTCGCTGGCGTTGATCGTGCTGCACGACACGACCGCACTCCGGCGAGCCGAGCGCATGCGCGCCGATTTCGTCGCCAATGCCAGCCACGAACTCAAGACCCCGATCGCGGGCCTGCTGGGCTTCATCGAGACCTTGCGCGGCCCGGCGCGTGACGATCTTCCGGCGCGGGAACGCTTTCTCGGCATCATGGCCGAGCAGGCCGATCGCATGCGGCGCCTGGTCGACGATCTGCTGACGCTGTCGCGCATCGAGCAGCACGAGCACGCCCGACCCGACGCCGAGGTCGATCTTGGTCGTGTGCTGGCGGGCGTGCAGGACCTGCTGCAGCTCAAGGCTTCTTCGCGCAAGGTCGCGGTCGAGCTTTCGGTCGATCCGTCGCCATTGCAGGCGGTGGGCGACCACGACGAACTGACCATCGTGTTCCAGAACCTGATCGACAATGCGATCAAGTACACGCGACCGGCCACGACGGTTCGGGTGGTGGCACGGCCGCTGGGCCAGGACCGGGTGTCCGTCGCGGTCAGCGACGAGGGCGATGGCATTCCGGCGGCGCATCTGCCCCGGCTCACCGAGCGGTTCTACCGCGTGGACACGGCCCGCTCGCGCCAGCTCGGCGGGACGGGCCTGGGCCTGGCGATCGTCAAGCACGTGGTGAACCGTCATCGGGGCCGGCTCGACATCCAGAGCAGCCCAGGCAAGGGATCGGTCTTTACCGTCACCCTGCCGGCCGTCGTTCGGCGCGGATAGGCGCCAGTTCGCGGATTACCCCCAGCCCGGCCCGGGCTGTCATCGAACTGTCATGCAACCGTCATAAGAGAGAGACCTGTACCTCCTAGTGCAGTCGCGTTCGACTCGAACAAAGGAGAGAGAGCTCGTGAAATTCACCCGGATTGCCCTGACCGCGGCCGCCCTCGTGGCGACGTCATGGTCAGCCTTCGCCGCCGATATCTCCGGCGCCGGCGCCACCTTCCCCTATCCGATCTATGCCAAGTGGGCGGACGCCTACAAAAAGGAGACCGGCATCGGCCTCAACTACCAGTCGATCGGATCGGGTGGCGGCATCAAGCAGATCAAGGCCAAGACGGTGACGTTCGGCGCCTCCGATGCGCCGCTGCCGGGCAAGGACCTCACGAGCATCGGGCTTGCCCAGTTTCCGATGGTGATGGGCGGCATCGTTCCGGTCGTCAATCTCGACGGTGTGAAGCCGGGAGAGCTGGTGCTCGACGGTCCGACACTCGCCAAGATCTATCTCGGTGAGGTCAAGAAGTGGAACGATCCGGCGATCGCCAAGCTCAATCCGGCCGCCAAGCTGCCGTCGACGGCCATCGCGCTCGTCCACCGTTCGGACGGATCGGGCACGACCTATAACTTCACTTACTATCTCGCGGACGTTAGCCCCGAGTGGAAGTCCAAGGTCGGCACCAACACGGCCGTGCAGTGGCCGGCTGGCATCGGCGCCAAGGGGAACGAAGGTGTCGCAAACAACGTGGGCCAGACGAAGGGATCGATCGGCTACGTCGAGTATGCCTACGCCAAGCAGAACAAGCTCACCTTCACCAAGATGGTGAACAAGGCCGGCAAGACCGTGGCGCCGACATCGGAGGCCTTCCAGGCCGCGGCCGCCAACGCGGACTGGAATTCGCAGCCGGGCTACGGCGTGATCCTCGCCAATCAGCCGGGCGACGCTTCGTGGCCGATGACCGCAGCCACCTGGATCCTCGTCTACAAGACGCCGGTCGATCCCGCCGCCACCAGCGCGGCGCTGAAATTCTTCGCCTGGTCCTACGCCAAGGGCCAAGACATGGCCAAGGGGCTCGATTATGTGCCGATGCCGGCCAACGTCGTCACCGACATCCAGAAGATGTGGGCCGCCGAGATCAAGGACAGCAGCGGCAAGCCGTTGTTCGCCATGACGCACTGAAGCGACGTTCGAAGGTCCCCCGGTCCCATCGGGGGACCTTTCAACCTGCGCGAGGGAGCGTAGAGTGTCCGAGGTGGCTTTGAACGATACCAACGTAGCGGCCGGCGCGGCTACGGCCCGGGCGGCCGTGCTGAACCGGTTGCGCGCGACCGACACTGCGTTCCGGACCCTCACGCGCCTTGCCGTCTATACGGTGCTGGCCCTGCTGAGCGGCGTCATCCTGGCGCTTGTCGTGGGGTCCGTGCCGGCCTTCAAGGCTTTCGGTTTCAGCTTCGTCATCACCGAGGTCTGGAACCCGGTCACCGAGAAGTTCGGCGCCTTGGCGCCGGTCTACGGCACGCTGGTCACCTCGTTCATCGCCCTGGTGATCGCGGTGCCGGTCGGTCTGATGATCGCTTTCTTCCTGACCGAGCTCTGTCCCATGTGGCTCAGGCGTCCGATCGCCATTGCGATCGAGCTGCTGGCGGGCATTCCAAGCATCATCTACGGCATCTGGGGCCTGTTCGTGTTTGCCCCCTTCTTGCAGAAGCATATCCAGCCCTTCCTGATCGACACGTTCGACGGCGTGCCCGGCCTGCAGGATCTGTTTGCGGGACCTCCCTACGGGATCGGCATGCTGACGGCGGGCTTCATCCTCGCAATCATGGTGCTGCCGTTCGTGACGGCAATCTCGCGCGACGTGTTCGACGCGGTGCCGGCGGTGCTGAAGGAAGCCGCCTACGGCCTCGGCTGCACGACCTGGGAAGTCTTCAAGCACGTGATCCTGCCCTATACGCGCGTCGGCGTGATCGGCGGCGTGATGTTGGGGTTGGGCCGCGCGCTCGGCGAGACGATGGCCGTCACGTTCGTGATCGGCAATGCCCATACGGTCTCCGCGTCCATCCTGGCCCCCGGGACGACGATTTCAGCCTCGATCGCGAACGAGTTCACGGAGGCGGTGGGTGACCTCTACACCTCGTCGCTGATTGCGCTTGGCCTTATCCTGTTCGTCATCACCTTCATCGTGCTGGCGATCGCACGCTACATGCTGCTGCGCATCCAGCAGCGGGGACGGTAGTCATGGCCGCGTCGCGCGCCAATGCTCTCTATGTCCGGCGGCGCTTCCGCAACGGTATCGCCCGAAGCTTGGCTTATGCCGCTGCCGCCTTCGGCCTCGGCTGGCTGGTGCTGATCCTGGCCGTGTTGCTTTTCAACGGCATCGGCGGCCTGTCGCTCGCCGTCTTCACCCAGGATACGCCGCCGCCCGGCTCGGACGGCGGTCTGCTGAACGCAATCGTTGGCAGCATTGCCATGACGATCCTGGCAATCCTGATCGGCACGCCGATCGGAATCCTGGCCGGAACCTACATGGCCGAATACGGTCGGCACGAGAAGCTGACGATGATCGTGCGTTTCATCAACGATATCTTGCTCAGCGCGCCGTCGATCGTGGTCGGTCTTTTCATCTACGAGATCATGGTGGCGCCCATGGGCCACTTCTCGGGCTATGCCGGCGCGGTGGCGCTGGCGGTGATCGTGATCCCGGTCGTGGTACGTACGACCGAAGACATGTTGCGCCTCGTGCCCGACACGTTGCGCGAGGCCGCAGCGTCGATCGGCCTGCCCCGTGCCCACATGATCGTGCGCGTTGCCTACCGCGCCGCTCGCGCCGGCATCGTCACCGGTATCCTGCTCGCCGTCGCCCGCGTAAGCGGGGAGACCGCGCCGCTCCTCTTCACCGCGCTCAACAACCAGTTCTTCAGCCTGAACATGAATGCGCCGATGCCGAGCCTGCCGGTCGTCATCTTCCAGTTCGCGCTGTCGCCTTACGAAGAATGGCAGAAGCTCGCCTGGACCGGCGCCCTCCTGATCACTTTCACGGTGCTGGCGCTCAGCATCCTCGCCCGCTCTCTTACCGCGAGAAGAACATGAACATCGCTTCCTCGTCCCAGGCGCCTGTCGTTGGCACGCCGGTCGCCACCCATGCCGGCGTCAGCACCGTGGGGCTTTCCGAAAAGGTCTCGATCCGCAATCTCGAGTTCTTTTACGGCGACGCCCGCGCCCTGAAGAATATCAACCTCTCGCTCTACGCCAACAAGACCACGGCCTTCATCGGGCCTTCGGGTTGCGGCAAGTCTACGCTGCTTCGCATCCTGAACCGCATGTACGACCTCTATCCCGGCCAGCGCGCTACCGGCGAGGTGATGTTCGACGGCGAGAACCTGCTCGATGCCGGCATGGACATCAACCTTTTGCGGGCGCGCATCGGTATGGTGTTCCAGAAGCCGACGCCGTTTCCGATGTCGATCTACGAGAATATTGCCTTCGGTATCCGCCTGTACGAGAGGCTGCCGCGCGCCGAGGTCGATGCCCGCGTTGAACAGGCGCTGCGTCGCGCCGCCCTGTGGGACGAGGTGAAGGACAAGCTCGGCGCCTCGGGCCTCGGCCTGTCGGGCGGCCAGCAGCAGCGGCTCTGCATCGCCCGCACCGTGGCGGTAAAGCCGGAGGTCATCCTGTTCGACGAGCCCTGCTCGGCGCTCGATCCAATCTCGACCGCCAAGATCGAGGAGCTGATCGACGAACTGAAGCAGGACTACACGATTGTGATCGTGACCCATAACATGCAGCAGGCGGCGCGCGTTTCCGATTTCACCGCCTTCATGTATCTCGGCGAGCTGATCGAGTTCGGCGTCACCGAGAAAATCTTCACCGCGCCGGACGACAAGCGCACTCAGGCCTATATCACCGGCCGGTTCGGCTGACGGCTTCGCGGAAGGACCCCGACATGGCGAACGACCACATCCTGAGGCGCTTCGACGAGGAGCTCGAGCGCCTCAATGCCACGATCAACGAAATGGGCGGGCTGACCGAAAGCCAGTTCGCCAGGGCGCTGGCCGCCGTTCGCGAGCGGGACACGGGGACTGCCGAAGAGGTGATCGCCGACGACGCGCGGGTCGATGCGCTCGATGCCGCGGTCCAGGAGCAGACCGTGAAGCTGCTCGCGCTGCGCCAGCCGATGGCAGTCGATCTGCGCGTGGTGCTGTCCTCGATCAAGATCGCGGCGGCGCTCGAGCGTATTGCGGACTACGCCAAGAACACTGCCAAGCGCAGCATCGTCCTTGCCCAGGGAACGGCACCGGCGTCTGCGGTGGCGGGCATCGACCGTCTTGGCCGCCTGGTGCGCAGCGCGCTCAAGGACGTGCTCGACGCCTTTGCCGACGACGATGTCGCCAAGGCGCGCGACGTGTGGAATCGCGACGAGGAGATCGACCAAGTCTATACCGGGCTGTTCCGCGAGCTGCTCACCTACATGATGGAAGATCCGCGCACCATCACCGCGTGTACGCATCTTCTGTTCATGGCCAAGAATATCGAACGGGCGGGCGACCATGTCACCAACATCGCCGAGCTGGTGAACTTCCGCAGCACCGGCAAGAACTTCGCCGAAGCGCGGCCCAAGGGCAGCGGTGCGCTCTACACCGCGGATGGCGCTTCATGAACATGGTCACGACCGTGCCCCGTCGTGAGGCGCAGACGTCGTCGATGAAGCCGCGCGTGCTGATCGTCGAGGACGAGAGCGCTCTCGTCGAGCTTCTGCGTTACAACCTCGAGCAGGCGGGCTTTGCCGTCTCCGTCGCCTATGACGGCGAGGAGGCGCTGGCGGTGGCGCAGGAAGACACGCCCGACCTCATCCTGCTCGACTGGATGCTGCCGCTGATGTCGGGTATCGAGGTCTGCCGCCAGCTTCGTCGCCAGACCGCCACCGCCAACCTGCCGATCATCATGTTGACGGCGCGGGGCGAGGAGGGCGACCGCGTTCGCGGGCTCGATGCCGGCGCCGACGACTATGTCGCCAAGCCGTTCTCGCCGACCGAGCTCGTGGCGCGCATCCGTGCCGTGCTGCGCCGGATCCGTCCGGCGCTGGCCGACGAAGCGCTGAGCTACGCCGACATCGTCATGGATCTCGTCGCCCATCGCGTCACGCGGGGCGGCAAGCCGCTCCATCTCGGGCCGACGGAATTCCGCCTGCTGCGCCATTTCATGGAGCATCCCGGCCGCGTGTTCTCGCGCGAGCAGCTCCTCGACGCCGTCTGGGGCAAGGATGTCTATGTCGAGGCGCGTACCGTCGACGTTCATATCCGGCGTCTGCGTATCGCGCTGAACGGCGGCAACAATGCCGACCTGATCCGAACCGTCCGCGCGGCCGGCTACGCCCTCGACGCGCAGGCCTGACGGTTGTCCACACCTCCGGTCATTGTTTCGTAGCCTTGCCCGGGTAGTTGAGTCCTGCCCGTTCCATGCTGGCATCGGCCCCACGCCCCGCCTTGGAACAGGCTAGTTCCCCCCGCGACGGCTCGACATGCCGTCGCCGAAGCCTCAACTGCCCCTCCTTCGATCACGAAGGAGGGGTTTCTTTTTCGAAGTGCCAGAGGACGACCAGGGCCAGCAGAAACGCCGGCACTCCGAGCAGCGCGGTATAGACGAAGAAGACTGCATAACCGCCGAATCTATGTGCATTCGACAGCATGCCTTGCAGCGTGTCGACGATCAGGCCCGAGTAGCCCGCGATCAGCTTGCCCGGCAGCGTCATGATCGAGCTGAAGAGTGCGTATTGCGTCGCCGTGTAGGCGGCGTTGGTGAGACCGGAGAGGAAAGCGATGAACACCGATCCCGCCATGCCGGTCACGAGATTGTCGATACTGATGGCGGCCGTCAGCACGAGTTCGTCGGGCCGCCCGAGCCAGGCGAGCCAGGCGAAGGTGAGATTCGATACGGCAATCAGGAAGACTGACGGCGCCAGCAGGCGCGAGGCGCCGATGCGGAAAACGAGCGCACCGCCCAGAAGTGCACCCAGGATCGACATCACGAAGCCGTAGATCTTGGTGACGTTGGCGATCTGCTGCAGCGTGAAGCCCATGTCGATGTAGAAGGGATTCGCCATCACGCCCATGGCGATGTCGCTCAGCCGGAACAGCCCGATGAAAGCGAGCAGGACGAGGCCGTGCCAGCGGTAGCGGACGAAGAAATCAACGAACGGGCAGACGATCGCGCCATAGAGGAAGATCAGCGGCTCGCGTAGCGTCGGGCGGATGCTTGCGTAGCGTTCGGCGAAAGCAGCGACCTTGCCCTCGCGCTCGGCCGTACCGCTGCCGGCGCGCTTGGGCGGTTCGGTGATCAGCAGCGTCGTGGCGATGCCGACCAGACCGAGGGCGGCCATCACTCGATAGGCGAGCGGCCAGGAGCCGAACTGGGCGATGTAGAGGGCGCCGGCACCGGCTGCGAGCACGGCGATGCGATAGCCGAGCTGATAGGTTGCCGCCGTGGCGCCCTGCAAGCTCTCGTCGGTCGCCTCGATGCGGAAGGCATCGAGCGCGATATCCTGTGTCGCCGATGAAAAAGCGACGATTAGCGCGAAGACCACCAGCCACCACAGATCGACGCGCGGATCGAAGAACGACATTGCCAGCAGTCCGAGCGCAATGCCCGACTGCGCCAGCAACATCCAGGAGCGCCGACGGCCGAGCCAGCGTGTCAGCAGCGGCAGGGGCACGCGATCGACGACCGGAGACCAGACGAACTTGAAGGAGTAGGTAATGCCGATCCAGCTGATGAAGCCGATCGCTGTGCGGCTGACGCCGAATTCACGCAGCCATGCCGACAGGGTCGAGAAGACCAGCAGGAACGGCAGTCCCGCCGAGAAGCCCAGGAACAGGAGCGTGACGACCCGCGGGTGGGTATAAGTCGCGAGGGTCTCCCCCCAGTCGCGCTTCGCCTTGGCGCTCAAGCGAGCTCCCTGAGCGGCCGCTCTGGCCGCGCGCCGACATGAGAGATGATCTCGGCGGCGGCGATGCCGCCCAACCGTGCGCATTCGGCGAGCGACTTTCCGTGCGTGAAACCGTGCAGGAAGCCCGCAGCGTAGAGATCGCCGGCGCCGGTGGTGTCCACAACCCTGGCGACCGGTGCGGCAGGCACGGCATGGATCTCGCCGTCCCTGACCACGACCGAGCCCTTCTCGCTGCGCGTCAGAGCCGCGACCTTCGCGTCCTTGCGCGTGGCCTCGAGCGCCGCCTCGAAGCTTTCGACCTGGTAGAGCGATTTGATCTCGCTTTCGTTGCCGAACAGGATATCGACCTTGTCGCGGATCAGCGTGCGAAACTCCTCGCGGTAGCGGTCGACGCAAAACGAGTCGGAGAGCGTGATCGACACCAGCCGGCCGGCGGCATGGGCGGCGTCGAATGCTTTCAGCACCGCCTTCTTGGCCTCGGGCGCATCCCAGAGATAGCCTTCGACATAAGTCACCTGCGCGGCGCCTACGAGCTTGGGGTCGATGTCGGCCGGGCCGAGGCCGGTACAGGCGCCGAGATAGGTGTTCATGGTGCGTTGTGCGTCGGGGGTCACCAGGATCAGGCAGCGCGCGGTGGCCGGTCCGGACGTCGCGAGCGGCGTATCGAAGGCGACGCCGGTCGCGCGCAGGTCGTGGGCGAACACCGCGCCAAGCTGGTCGTTGCGCACCTTGCCGATATAGGCGCCCTTGCCGCCGAACGAGGCAACGCCCGCCATGGTATTGCCGCACGAGCCGCCGGAAATTTCAACTGCGGGCGCCATTGAGGCATAGAGCGCCTCGGCGCGAGCCTCATCGATCAGCGTCATGCTGCCCTTGTTCAGTGCGTGCTTGATGAGAAAGGCGTCGTCGGCATGGCTGATCACGTCGACAATCGCATTGCCGATTCCCAGCACGTCAAAGGCGGCAGATGTCATGAGGTCTCCAGAGGGGTAGGGGGCAAACTACAAAGTCAGCAGGCGCATGCCGGGTTTGGTTTCTTCCAGCAAGGTCACGATGCCGGCGACCGTGAACGGAACGTCGGTCCTGAGCGCGGCGCGATCGATACCGAGCGCACGCAATCCCATCTCGCACACGATGAAGCGCCCGCCAAGCTCGATACAGGCCTGCAGCAGCGTCTCGAAATCCCCGACGCCGCGCTCGCGCATCAACGCGTCGCGGCCCCAGTCGTCGAGGCCGGGCGGCGGGCCGCCGAGGGCGCGCAGGCCGTTCATGGTGAAGAACAGGACGGCGGGCTTGTTGATAGCGAGAGCGGCGCTCGCCAGCGCCAACGCATAATGTACGCTCTCGTAGTCGCCCGAGCGGATGATCAGCGACAGGCCACCCTCCGACGTCGTCATCGCGACCCGCAGGTCGGACAGTCGGGACGTTTGGCAACGGCTATCTCATCGAACGATGCGTCGAGCGCATCGTAGGTGATGAGGCGGCCCGAGAGCGAGCGGCCGATGCCAAGGATCTCCTTCACCACCTCGGTCGCCTGCAGCGCGCCCAGCGTTCCTGCAAGCGCGCCCAGCACGCCGGCCTGGGCGCAGCTCGGCACCGCGTCCTCCGAAGGCGCCGCAGGAAAGATGCAGCGCAGGCAAGGATGGCCCTCGCCCTGCCAGGCCTTGTAGGTCGAGATCTGGCCGTCGAACCTCAGGATCGCGGCGGAAACCAGGATCTTCTTCAAGCGGTGACACGCGTCGTTCAGCAGGTAGCGCGTGGCGAAGTTGTCGCTGCCGTCGGCGACGACGTCATAGCCCGAGACGATGCGCTCGACATTGGCAGCCGTCAGCCGTTCCGTGTGGGCGCGGACCGTCACTTCGGGGTTGATCTCGCCAAGCGTCCGCCGTGCGCTTTCCGCCTTCGCAACACCGATATCGGCCGTACGGTGGATGATCTGGCGCTGCAGATTGGAGAGGTCGACGGTGTCGTCGTCAATCACGCCCAGTGTGCCGATTCCGGCGGCCGCAAGATATTGCAGGGCAGGCGCACCAAGTCCGCCAGCGCCGATCACCAGCACTTTCGCTGCGATCAGTCGCGCCTGGCCCACGCCGCCGATCTCCGGCAGCACGATGTGACGCGCATAGCGCCTGATCTGCGCCTCGGTCATATCGGGTAGCACCGTCATGGCCCGCTTATAGCATGGTGCAAGGGGCCTATTGGCTGCTACAGCGACGCCCCCTATGACGAGCCTTTCCGAATCCTCCACCGCCGCCCCGGGCCGGCCGACCCTGACGCCGGTCCTGCTGGCGTTGCTGGCCCTGCTATCGGCTTTCACGCCGCTGTCGATCGACATGTACCTGCCGGCCCTGCCGGTGATCGAGAGCGACCTGAAAGCGAGCGTCGGCGATATCCAGCTCACCCTTTCGGCCTTCATGATCGCCTTCGGCGTTGGCCAGATCTTCTACGGCCCCGCCGGTGACCGCTTCGGGCGGCGGCCGGTGATCCTGGGCGGCCTTGCGGTCTATGTGCTGGCGAGCATCGGCTGCGCCTTCGCGGCGGCGGCCGGCCAGCTTGTGCTGCTGCGCCTACTGCAGGGGCTTGCGGCCTGTGGCGGCGTCGTGCTTGCCCGAACCATGGTGCGCGACCTTGCCGAGCGTGATGAGGCTGCGCGGGCGATGTCGCTCATGATGGCCTGTACCTCCATCGCCCCCATGCTGGCGCCGCTGATCGGCGGGCAGATCCTGTGGTCCCTGGGCTGGCGCGCGATTTTCGTCATCCTGGCGTGCATCGGGCTGTTCGCCTGGTTGGCGGCTTTCATTCGCTTGCCCGAGACGCTGCGCCCCGAGTTTCGCCAGCCGCTGGCCGCTTCGGCGATCCTGAAGCGCTTCGGCGAACTTTTTCGCCACAAGACCTTCATGGGATACGCCTTGACGAGTTCGTTCCAGTTCGCGGCGCTGTTCTCGTTCCTTTCCGGTTCGCCGTTCGTCTTCATCCAGCACTACGGTATCCAGCCGCGCGTCTACGGCCTGCTGTTCGGGGGCATGGTCGTGTTCATGACCATCGGCAGCCTGCTCAACGCCAAGTTCGCGACGGTGTTCGGCGCGGCCAAGATCCTGCGCTACGCCGTGATCGTGCCGGCGATCGTCGGGCTGACCGCGATCGTCCTCGGCCTGATCGAGGCTCGCACTGGCGCGATCGGCATATGGCCGTTCTTTCTTTGCTTTGCGCCGCAGATCGCGACCATCAGCCTGATCGGTCCCAACGGGACTGCAATGGCGCTGCAGCGCTACCCACACATGGCTGGTACCGCCTCGTCGCTGATGGGCGTCATGCAGTTCGGCCTCGGCGCCCTCTTCGGCGCGATCGTGGGCCAGACCTTCGACGGCACCATTGCACCCATGACCACGGCCATGGGCATCGCGGGCGTGCTCTGCCTGCTGTCGCACCGCCTGCTGGTGCGCCGCGACTAGGGCAAGTTCGGTGAGCCGTTGGGCGCCGGCCTGCTCTCCTTTTTTCTCAGCGCCCAGGTTCTGGTCTTGCGGTCCCTTCTCCCGAGAGGGAGTTCGAGGGCGTCATCTCGCCGGGGATACGGGTCAGGTAGCTCCTCAGCGTGCGGGACAGCAGTTGCTGCGAGGCGGCGCTATCGTCGCGGACCACGGCTGCGATATGGCCGTCGGGCCTTACCAGGATCGCGCCGCTGCTGGCGATCGTGCTCATGCCCGGCCAGTCGCCTTCGAATCGGACGCTGTCATCGAGGGAGACGAGGCGAAGATCGCTGCTCGCGTCGGCCCAGGCGCGCCAGGCTCGGCTCGCCGTCCCGGCCAGCAGCGTGAAATTCCCGAGGTCGAGCAGGTCCAGGATCGAGAGGCGCCGGCCGCCCTTCTGCAGCCAGGCGTGCGGCAGGCGGGCGCCCTGCTCGATCGACGGATCGTAGCGGGTGGAATCGGCCGGGCCGTGGACGGGCGGTCCGTAGGAAAAGCCAAGCTGGAGCCCTGCGCTGGTGAAGTGGTCGCGATTGGCTTCGATCTCGTCGCGAATCTGTTGCGCGGCGGCGGCACTGACCTCGCCTGACGCAAGCGCCGCCGTCGCATTAGTGAACAGCGGGGTGAGGCGGGCAGCATTGTGCAGGCTTTGCTGCGTGTTGATGTCGGCGATCGGCCGGCGCTCCTGCTCGTAGCTGTCGAGCAGCGACCCGGCGGCACGGCCGCGTTCGACGGCCGCGATCTTCCAGACGAGGTTGTGCGCATCCTGCAGCCCCGTGTTGAGGCCCAGCCCGCCGGTCGGCGGGAAGCGATGGGCGGCGTCGCCGACCAGGAAGCAGTTGCCGCTCCGATAGGCGCGCGCGACTTGGGCGGCCATTGTCCAGGACACGACATGCCTGATCTGCAGTGGCACGTCGTCGGTGCCGATCGCGCGCCTGATCAGGGTCCGACAGTGGTCGTCCGAATAGTCGGACCGGACGAAGGTCGTCGGATGGAAGCGCGGCGAGTAGACCCAGGTCGAGGCCGGATCGTAGGCGATGAAGGTACCGGCCGCGTCGGGTGCCATGATCCAGTAAAGGAACCCCAGCCGCTCCTTGAGCACCGGCCGCAGGTCTGCCTCGAAGTGGATGGTGACTCTTTCACGCACGGCCGGATCGCCGTCCATCCCGATACCGAGGGACTCGCGCACGGTGCTGTTGGCGCCGTCGGCGGCGATCAGGTACCGGCTCCGGACAGTGTAGGAGGCACCGTTCGTCGCAATCGACGATTCGACGATTCCGCCGACTGTCCGGCCGGCCGTCCAGGCATGGCCGCGCCGTATCTCCACTCCGGGATGGCATGCGGCCTCACGTTCGAGGATGGCTTCGAGCCGCGGCTGGGCAAGATTGAGCATCGGGGTCGGCGTCAGCGCATCCGTCCGCGCATCGGCGGTGGAGATGACGCCGAGCTCGCGGCCGACCAGCGTCTGCAGGAACCAGACGTGATAGGCAGCATCGCGCGGCGAGCCCTGGGCGTACATCTCCTCGACGTCGAGCCCCGCGGCCCGGAAGATCTCGAGGCTGCGCGGATTGACGACATGTGCTTTGGGTGCGCTGCTCTGGCGCGGTAATCGCCGCTCGATCACAAGGCAGTCGATGCCTTGGCGGGTGAGCAGAACGGCCGTCAACAGCCCGACCGGACCGGCGCCGACGATCAGAACGGTGGCGGAGAGGGCGCGGCCTCCGCTTGCGGCTCCGGTCGATGACGACATCGTGCGACCGCTCAGCGCACGGTTAGCCCTCTCGGGCCGATATTGGGCCGCTTCTTGAGCTCGGCCTCCGGCTCGCCTGCCTTGAAGCGGGTCAGGAGATCATCGGGGTCGAAGTCGACGCCGATCGGGTTCTCTTCGAACGCGGGCGTCCGAACCCAGTCGATGGCTTCCTTCATGGTGGCAAAGTTGTCGATCTGCAGCTCGACCCTGTTGCCGTCCGGATCCTCATAATACATCGAGGTCGTCGGGCCGTGATTGATGCAGTAACGCGGGATGATTCCCTGCGTCTTCAGCCGCGCGAAGGTGGCGAGGAGATCGGCAAGCCCGGCATAGGTGAACGCGACGTGATGCAGACCTGGCGCCAGTCCGTCGGGCTTCTTGAGGTCCGGCATCTGGATGACAGCGACGCGATGGTGCTCGTCGTCATAGGTCATGAAGCCGATGAAGGCGTTCTCGAAGACGACCTTGCCGCCCAGCACCGTGACATACCAGTCGAGCAGGGATCGCTTGTCCGAGGTTCGCAACACGATATGGGCGAGCTTGGTCGGCGGAATCGTCGCGTGACGATTGTTCTCCGCTGTCGGGATGCTGCCGTCAGGAGTCATTGTTTCCTCCGGTCCGTTACTTCTTTGCTGGCCGTGTCATGCTGGCATCGATCACGTCGCCGAACAGCTCGAAAGTCTCGCCGGTGAAGCGTGCCATACGCGCCTGCTTGATCGGGTTGAAGTCGGTGGGACCGGTATTGACCTCGATGCCCGGCAGCAGCAGCGGCAGGCTCAGATGTTTCAGGTTGGCCGCCTCGTGCATGATGCGTTCACGCGTGATCGTGCCGTCGCACTGGCGCAGCGTCTGTACCAACGTCTGCGCCACGCTGTAGGCGAAGGTTCCGAAGCCGTCGGCGATATTGCCCTTGGGATAATATTTCTCCAGGAAGGCGCGATATTCCCGCACGCCGGGATCGTCCTTCCAGGCCGCGTCGGCCGGATCCTTGAGGAACTGCGTGACGATGATGCCCTTGGTGGCCTCGGCGCCGGCGGGCTTGAGCGTCGCGACGGACGATGAAACGCTGCTGACGAACTGTGTTGGTCGCCAGCCGGCCTCATGGGCCCGCCGGATCGCCTGGGCGGCAAACTTGGGCGTGGCGAAGTTCATGAAGACGTTCGCGCCGGTCGCCTTGAGGTCGAAGATCTGGGAATCGACGGTCGGGTCGGTCACCTCATAGGTCACCGCGCGGACGATGAGACGGCTCGCCGCCTCGCCCAGACCTTCCTTGAAGCCGGCGACCATGTCCTTGCCGGAATCGTCGTTCTGCGAAAGGATCGCAATCTTCGCGTCCTTGATGTTGTCGAGGACGTATTTTGCGAAGATGCGCGCTTCGGCCGGATAGGAGATCTGCCAGCCCATCGTCCAGGGGAACGCCTCCGGATTGGCCCATTGGCTCGCGCCGCTGGCGACGAAAAGCTGCGGTACCTTCTTCGTGTTGAGATATTTGTGCACGGCCGCGCTGGTCGGCGTGCCGAGGCTGGAGAAGATGATCAAGGCATTGTCCCGCTCGACGAGCTGCCGCGTCATCTCGACGGTCTTCGGCGGGCTGTAGCCGTCGTCGACGGACAAGAACTTGATCTTGCGGCCGTTGATGCCGCCCTGCTCGTTCAGCCGGGTAAAAAAGGCCGTGTGCGTATTGCCGACGACCGAGAGGGCGGAGAGCGGACCGCTATAGGGCGCGGTCTGACCGATTACGATGTCCTGGGCCAGCGCGACGCCGGAGGTCGTCGTCAATGCGGCCAGTACCACTACGGCCGCACGCCGGCCAATCGCAGTCCAATGTCGCATCGCTTCCTCCGGGTTGCTCTCTTCGACCCGAAGATGAAGATTGGTCGACTTGAAGTCAATGACTTTAAGTCGACAAAAGCCCGAACATTTGCTAGCCTGCCGGACCATGACCGAAAGCGGCAAGATCGGCGTGCGTCAGGAGCGTGCCACGCAGGCGCGGCGGCGCCTGCTCGTCGCTGCGGCGAGACTTTTTTCCCGTCGGCCGTACGATGAAGTGGAGGTCGACGATATCGCCCATGCGGCCGGCATGGCACATGGATCGCTGTTCCATCATTTCGGCAGCAAACGCGGCATCTATCTGGCGGCGATGGAGGAGATCGTTGCGCGGCTGCGCGAGCGCCGCGCCGGTCGCCTGCAGGGGGGCTCGGGCGGGCTGGGCGACGACATGGAAGCACAGTACATGTCGGTTGCCGAGAATCCGGCGTTCTTCGTGAGCGTGATGCGGGGCGGGATCGGCGCAGACGCCGAGGTGCAGCAGATCTTCGAGCGGGATCGCTGGGAGGCGATCGAGGCGAAGGCGTGCGGACTGGGGCTAGACAGCGCCAATCCGGTCGTTCGGGTCGGACTGCGTGCCTGGATCGCAGGCGCCGATCATGCCATGCTGACCTGGCTCGAACTTGGTCGGCCCGTCGCGCTCTCGCGCCTCATCGAGAGTTTCCTGCTGACACTGGCCGGCACGCTCGACTCGATCGCGATGCTCGATCCGTCGGTCGATCTTTCGCATGCGCGGACCTTGCTCAGGAGGGAGCGCGACTGGCTCGCTCAGCGAGAAGGTGCGCGACCTGTCACGAAGACAGCCCGATCGGGCGCCGTGCGACGCATCACCGCCTGAGGTCGATCAACAGCAGGTCGCCGTTGTCGTTGCCGGCGGCCAGACAGAATCCGTCGGGCGACCAGGCAAGGCAAGTGATGGCCGAGCCATCGGCCATCTTCAGGACAACCGAGCGCCTGGTCTTGATGTCGCCGAGCTGCAGCTCGCCTGAACCGTAGCCGCCGGCCACGAACTCGGCGGCAGGATGGGCGGCAACGACGGTGAGGAGGCTCGCGCCTTCTTCGCCGAATTGCAGGGGCGGCTTGCCCTCCGGTCCTTTGCCGGCGAACGGCCAGGCGGTGAAGACCGGCTGCGAGGAAGTGTAGAGCCAGCGCGCGTCGGCCGACCAGGACAGCGACCTCACCTTGGCGGGATAGCCCTGCATCCGCATGTCGGTTGCCTGCGCCATGCGCCAGACATGGATGTCGTTTTCCTGCGTGCCCGTGGCGATGAACTTGCCGTCGGTGCTCCACTTCAGTGCGACGTGGCTGCCGGCCCAGGCGAAGCGGCGCGGCGGCAGCGTGACATTGCCGATGCTCCAGACTGTGACGCCGCCATAGTGGGCACAGGCGATCCGGCTGCCGTCCTTGCTGAAATCGAGGTCGGCCACGGTGCTCTGGTGCGGCCCGAACTCGCGCAGTTCGCCGTCCTTGAACACCAACGCCATCTTTCCGGCGGCAGCGGCGAGAGCGCCACTCGCCCGGTGCGTCGCGATACGGTCGATCCACTTGCCCTTCTGGTTCGCAAGTTCGGTCACGGCGCCGTCGACGTCGAGCCGCAGCAGCCGGCCGTCGTCCCCGCCGCTCACAAAGCCGTCGCCTGCCGGGTCGGCGACCATTGCAAGCACGGCACCACGATGCACCGGTTCGCTGGCGGGCGCCTCTGCAGCGCCGACGTCGGCAGGCAGGAGGCGTATCCGGCCGTCGCCCTGGGCGAACGCCGCCACGCCACCGTCACGGCTGAAGGCGCAGGCCGAGACGGGCGCGTCGGTCGCGATCGTGCGCGATGGCGGCAGCGCCGTATGCCACGCGGGATTTGCGAGATCGAGCTTCACGATTCGACGTTCGGCTTATTTCAGACAGTCCTGGAAGCTGCGCTTCAGGTTCTCGCCGTCGAGGTTACGGCCGATGAAGACGAGTTTGCTCGCGCGCGTCTCGCCCGCCTTCCAGGGCTGGCCCCAGTCGGCATCCATCATCATGTGCACACCCTGAAAGACGTAACGCCTGGGGGCACCGTCGATCGCGAGGATGCCCTTGCTGCGGAAGATGTCCGGCCCCTTGATCTGCAGCAGCGCACCCATCCACTTCTGGAACTTGTCGGGGTCGATCGGGCGATCGGCGGTGAAGCTCAGGCTCTTCACGTCCTCCTCGTGATCGTGGTCGTGGCCGTGCTCGAGGAAGTCGGGCTCGAACTCCAGGATGCGCTTCAGATCGAAGGCGCCCTTGTCGAGGATGGCCTCGAGCTCGACCTTGCTCTTCTCGGTCTTGTGGATGCGGGCATAGGGGTTGATCGCCCTGATCTTGTCTTCGACCTTCTTAAGCTCGTCGGCGCTCACGAGATCGGTCTTGTTCAAAAGGACAACATCGGCGAAGGCAACCTGTTCCTCGGCTTCGTCACCCTGCTCGAGCTGGCTCAGGAAGTGCTTGGCATCGACCACGGTGACGATGGCATCGAGCCGGGTCTTCGCCTTCACGTCTTCATCGGTGAAAAAGGTCTGCGCTACGGGGCCGGGGTCGGCAAGGCCGGTCGTCTCGACCAGGATGCCGTCGAACTTGTCCTTGCGCTTCATCAGCCCTTCGATGATCCGGATCAGGTCACCGCGCACGGTGCAACAGATGCAGCCGTTGTTCATCTCGAACACTTCCTCGTCGGCGTTCACCACGAGGTCGTTGTCGACGCCGAGCTCGCCGAACTCGTTCACGATCACGGCGTACTTCTTGCCGTGCTGCTCGCTCAGGATACGGTTGAGCAGTGTGGTCTTGCCGGCACCGAGATAGCCGGTCAGCACCGTTACGGGCACTTGCGCCGATGACTGAGACATGGCCATTGGGGGATCCTCGAATTTGGCCTCTGAGATAGGAGCTTCGGCGGAGGCGTGCAACTCCGGTGCGAGACTGCGCCCGGTCGGGACCCGAGTATTTCTATGGTCTCTATTTCTATGGTCTCTCGCCGCGGATCAGCTTGGGCAGGTCGCCGACCAGGCCCATGGCATGGCGCAGGAAAAAGCGGCGCAGCGGCGGCGTGCGATTGACGGCGGCGAGGCCGAGGTCGCGCGCGAGCCGGAGCGGCTTGATGTCGTTGGAGAAGAGGCGGTTCAAAAGATCGGTGGCCGCCACCATGGTGAAATTGTCGGCCCGCCGCCACTGCGCATAACGCTCCAGCGTATCGGCGGCGCCGATATCCAGGCCGAGGCGCTTGGCGTCGACCAGGACCTCGACCAGCGCCGCGATGTCGCGTACGCCGAGATTGTAGCCTTGGCCCGCGATCGGATGCAGGCCGTGTGCGGCATCGCCGACCAGCACCAGACGTTTCTCGACATAGCGCTCGGCATGCACGAGCTGGAGCGGGTACGACCAGCGCGGCCCCGTCGTATCGACCTCGCCCAGGAAATCGCCGAAGCGGCGTACGAACTCGGCCTGGAAGCGCGGACCGTCAAGCTCCAGCAGCCGCTTGGCGATGCTCGCGCGCTCGGTCCAGACGATCGACGAGCGATGCTCGCCAGCCTCGCTGTCGCGCATCGGCAGGATGGCGAAGGGACCGCCGGGCAGGAACTTCTCCTGGGCGACGCCGCGGTGCGGCCGCTCATGGCGCGCGACGAGGACGATCGCGATCTGGTTGTAGGACCATGCGCGTGCGCCGATGCCCGCTTCCTGGCGCATCGTGCCCTGGCGACCCTCCGCCGACGCGACCAGCCGCGCAACCAGTTGACGGCCGCTCTGGAGCCTCAACTCGGCCTTGTCGGGTGTGCGCGTCGTCTCGAGCACCTCGTCGGGTGCGATCCGCTCAACTGACGGACAGGCGGCAAGGCGCCGCAGCAGAGCGCCGCGCAAGAAGCGGTTCTCGACGATCCAACCCATTGCCGCCGCAGGCGGATCGCCGGCATTCGCCTCGCGATGGTCGAAGTGGAGGAAGAAGGGGCTGGCCCGGCCGTCATGGGCTGCATCGGAGATGCGGATGTCGAGGATCGGCTCGGCAAGATCGGCAATCTCGGCCCATACGCCCAGGGCCTCGAAGAGGCGCTGGCTGGTGTAGGAAATCGCCGTGGTGCGGCCATCGAAGCCGGCTTCGGTCATCGATGTCAGTGGGAGCCGGTCGATCAGCGCAGTACGCAGACCCGTCTCGCCAGCGGCGAGGGCCAGCACGCTGCCGTTCAGGCCTGCTCCCACGATCGCGAGGTCGAAGCGTTCGCCGTCCATAGACGTTTCATGGCAGCGAGACGGCCGGGCGGCAAGTCTGCCGCCCCGTTCATTCCTATGTTCGAGTTTGTTTCAGAACTTGATGATGATGTCGGAGGCGATAGTGAACTGGGAAGTGTTGTTTTGGCCGGCATAGGGAGTTGTTCCGCTGAGGGATGTGTCGAAGCGGATTTCGGGTCGGAAGATGATGGCCTTGACGACGGGGTTGTCGGGCATGCGTGGGGTGATGTTGAGGCCGAGCGTGAAGGATCCGTAGGTTGTGGGGGTTCCGGCGATGGTTGTGACGGAGGGGTCGCCATGCTCGGTTTTGACGAAGTCGAGGGTGCCGGGGAATGCGGCGACGAAGAAGCCTGCGTTGTCGCGCCAGATCTCGGCGCGGCCGACGACTTTGAAGAGGTCGTTGATCTGGTACATGGCGTAGAGGGCGGCGCCGTAGCCGTCTGCGTTGAAGCCGTCGTCGTGGATGTAGTTGAGGTCAGCCATGAAGGTGAGCTTGTCGGTGGCTTTCCATGTGATGGCGATGTCGTTGAGGTATCGGAGCGCGTGGTTTGGGTCGCAGTTGCAGGCGGCCTGGACGGCGGGGGTGTTGGGGTTCTCGGCGCCGATGTGTGTGGTGGCGAGGATGGCGAGGTTGCCGTCGAGGAGGGTGAAGCCGAAGCCGCCATGGAAGGCGACGCCGGTGTTGTTGTCGCCGGTGTAGAGGCCGCAGCAGCCGAAGGTGGTGTTCACGCCTGTGTCGAAGCCGGCATAGATGTCGAGCCAGTCGTTGACGTGGGTGGTGGTCATGATGCCGGTGTGCTTGAGCGGAATGCCGAAGTTGAAGATGTAGGAGTGGGAGTAGAGGGGATTGTCGGGGGCGGAGATGACCTCGATGCCCTCGAGGGTGGGATATTCGCCGATCTTGAGGTCGATGCCGCCTTTGGTGAGCCAGGGGAGGTGGACCTGGAGGTTGGCCTCGACGATGTCGAGCTGGCTGGTGTCGTTGATCCACTCGTCGAACTGTCCGAGGAAGTGGGTGTACCGGGCGTCGGAGCCGTACATGGCCTGGAACTTGAAGCCGAAGTCGTAGCTGGCGGCCTTGGGGTCGATGGGGCGCTGGACGGTGATCAGGGCCTGGTTGAGGAGGGGGGTGTTTGTCTTGTCGGTGAAGAGCTGCCCAAAATTGAGGCCGTCGTTCTGGGGATAGGTGTTGAAGGTGATGCCGCCGTCGAGGTGGCCGCTGATCGAGAACGTATCCCACCACGACGGCGGCGACGACGAACCGGCCTTGTCCTGCGCTTGC
>JAFEBU010000037.1 GCA_018242505.1 Pseudomonadota bacterium | reverse complement strand
ACCTACTTCGGTTTCGTTCTCGAACAACACCAGCACGTTCCGCGGCCCGAACGTCCTCCTGAGCAGGCCCGCAACTTCCCTGATACGGTGCGATTCGTCCTTGTCGTTGACTCTGATCAGGAAGACAAATCGGGATCGGAATCCGAACTCACGAGCTGTTTCCTCATCATCATCATTAGGATCAAGAATCTTGGAGATCAGAAACTTGTGCGAGAAAAGGTCGGCATGCTGGGTTGAAAGCAGCCGGATCGTTTTCTCAACATCCGCCCTATCGAGCGATGAGTGGCAAAACAGATCGATAGCCATTTAGGGGAAGCTCCAATGCATGATTGCGCCAGATTTGGGGGAAATGGCGATGACACTCCTGAGTCCGGGAATTGGGTACTTGGTAAGTTGCCCCAACAATTGCTCAGGGGTTATTGAGCTATCATCTAAATTTACCACAACCCTCTCGGTCTGGCCGGATGTGACCTTGTTCTGGATTCTTCCGGCCACATTTCGAACGCTGGTGTTCTTAGCCGGAGCGTAGTTATCGTAGACCTCTCCGTTAATCCGATAGTCCGGGTTTTTGCTTCCTGGGACCTTTGGACTCTGCTCCACATTGTAGCCCTTGTCGGCGAGGAACCGGGCGCTTTCATTCTCCCGAGTCAAACCACGAGTGGTCTCAGAATCATCCTGTGAGCGGATCTTTGCAGGGGTACCAGATAAAACACCTATTGTCGCTGAAAGTGGCGGCAAGAGTGGGGGCGGTGGCGGCTTGGGTGGCTCGCTATCGGGCTCAGGCGGCGTGTCGCCGGAGTTGTCGCCGTAGCCGGGTGGCTCCTGCTTGGGTGCGTCGCCAGAGTTGTGGCCGGGGCCGGGCGGTGGCCGTTCGTCAGGGGGCTGCTCGGCCATCGGCATGACGCCGGGCATGTTGAGGATGCGGTTTGCCGCGTCCTCGCCGAGCACCGAGCGCACCTGATCGGGATCGACCTGCAGGTGTTGGTGCATTCCTGCGCCCATTGCGGTCCGGGCGTCGATCAGCAGCCGCTGCCATGTGCCGATGCCGAAGGACGGGACTGATACTGTTCGAAGGTGACGGTGCCGGTTTGATCGAGCGGCGTTCGCAGACGCAGGCCGTTGCCGAGGTCGAACGTTGCGTCCTGCTGGTTCCACGGATCGAGCAGGACTGATCCTGCCGCCCCGGCGGCGGCACCGAGGCGCGCGCCATACGGCAATGCGCGCCGGGCGAGTTGTCTCAATGCTTCCAATGCCGCCGCACCATCGGCTCCGGCCCCGGAGCTCAATGTCGGCGCAGCGGCTCCACCGTTGGCCAGCACCAGCGGTGAGGGAGCGGGTATCGGGGGCGGCAGCGCTGGTGTGCTGTCGGTGTTCCGTGTGAAGCCGCCCAGGCCGGGCGACAGATGGAAGCCGGGCGTCGGCGCGTTCATGCGCGCGATGGCCAGGGCGAGGCTGGGCAGGTTCGTCGACGGCGGGGTGGCGCCCAGCGCGGCGAGCCCGCCGCCCATCGGCGGCATCGGCATCGGCAACGGCGGCAGTGCCATCGGTGGGGGGAGAGGCGGCAGCGCCGGTGTGCTGTCGGTGTTCGGTGTGAAGCCGCCCAGGCCGGGCGACAGATGGAAGCCGGGCGTGGGCGCATTCATGCGCGCGATGGCCAGGGCGAGGCTGGGCGGGTTCGATGACGGCAATGCGGGCGGCGGCGGATTGGCCGGCGGCAGCGGCTTCCAGGGGATGATCCGGTCGACCAGGCTCGGGGGCGGCGGCAATGCGGGTGGCAATGGATCGGCTGGTGGCAGCGGCGGTGCCGGCGGAACGGGTGTCGGTGGCGGTGGCACAACCGGCGGCAGCATCGACCAGGGAATGGGGGTGCCCAGCAGGTCGGGCATGGACGGCGTGTTGCCGGCGCTCGGTCCGAAATCGAGGAACGGCCAGGGCGAGTCGAACCCGTCGAACGGTCCCATCGAGCGGGGCGTTAGGAAGTCCTCCGCTCGGAGGGGCCGTGGGCGATGGAAATGGAAGAAGAGAGTCGTCGAGACACGCGCGAACCTCCGATGAGCCCGGATGAATGGGCGGATGAAGGTCGCCGCTGGTCCCCGCATCGCTCGATGAGAGCGATGCAACGATGTCGGCTGACGATGTCTGGTTAAACGGCGTCCTCGCTTATCGCAATTGAGGACGTTCCTCGAACGGCAAGCGACAGTCGGCTTGATGTCGCCCGGGCAGATGCGAGCTGCGGTAACGGTCGAAGCGGCTAGGGGACCTTCGCCTGCAGGCGAACGCCGCCCAGGCTGCCGCTTTCATAGAGCCGGGCGATGACAGTGTAGAAGAGTTCCTGCGCGGCATAGGCGGCTTCGCCGTGCACGTGCGCATAGGCCACGTGACCCGTCCGCCATCTCGTCAGGCGTTCGACGGCGAAGGGCGCCCAATCCGGCGTGAGGTCCGTCGCGACGACATCGACGGAACCGGCCGCCTCGAGGTCCGCCTTGTAGTCGGCAATGCTGGTCACCACGCTGCCGTGAACGATTTGGCGGACATCGCGCAAGTCGCGCGGTGCGAACGGCGCGTTCATGCAGAGGTCTTCGATGTGGCAGCGGCCGCCGGGGCGCAGTGCCCGCCGCAGTCGTGCCAGCAGCCGCGGCCGGTCGGGAATGTGCAGCACGGCCAGCCAGCTCACCCAGGCATCGAAGGCTGCATCGGCAAGCGGGTAGGTCAGGGCGTCGCCGCAGACGTGCGTGACCAATCGGTCGAGCGAGCAACGGTGCGTGAGATCGACCGCGATCGCATGCAGCTCGGGCTGCAACTCCAGTGCCGTGACGTGGCAGCCGATGGTGTGCGCCAGATAGCGTGCCGGCCCACCGACACCCGAGCCGACATCGAGGACCCGGTCCGCCGGCCCGAGGTCGAGTCGTCGCGCGGTGTCGCGGATGGCGTCGGTGCCGTGATAGTGCCACTGATCCATGGGGAACAGCTGCTCGGGACGGATCGGATCGGTCGGGCCCGATCCCGAGCGCGGCCAGTCCCCGGGCGATGCGATCCACGTTTCGTGTAGAGCGGCATCGTCGCGATCGGGGCGACATCGCTCATGGCTAGATTCTGTACCCATAAAGGATATTCCCAAGATTGAGCTGAACTGATTCACTGCGATCTTGCCGGAGGTGAAGATGGCTCGGTTCGATCTCAGCGATGTCGAATGGCGGCTGATCAAGCCTTT
>JAFEBU010000036.1 GCA_018242505.1 Pseudomonadota bacterium | reverse complement strand
GGCTTAGCCATCGGCATGATGCCGGGCGTGTTGAGGATGCGATTCGCGGCCTCGTCGCCCAGCGCGTCGCGCAACTGCTGGGGATCGACCAACAGGCCTCTGCCGGGGTCGACCTCGGCATAGAGGCCGGGGACCTGCTTCCAGGTGGCGCCGACATCACTGCCGAACACACCCGGAGCGACCTTCCGCTCGATCGGCACGTAACGCCGACCGGGCGGCATACTGGCGCGCAGGCCGTCGCCGAGCTCGATAGTGGAGGCCCCGCTGTTGGAGGGCATGAGCAGGATCGGCGCTGCGGCGAGGGCGCCTGCGCCGGCGGCGCCGACGGAGGGCAGGGAGCGGCCGATGGCGGCGCCCATCTCGGTGGCATAGGGCGTCAGGCGCCGCGCCATTTGCGTCAGCGTCTCCGGTACGCCGGGGCTAATGCCGGGCTGGGGGATGGCTGGCGCGGACGCGTTGCCGGCGAGAATCAGCGGCGAGGGAGCGGGCGCCATCGGCGGCAGAGTTGAGCCCAGTGCGCCGAGCCCGCCGCCCAGCGGCGGCATGGGCAATAGCTGAGGGGGAGGCGGCAGCGACCACATGGGGGCGCTTTGCGAGAAGCCGCCCAGGCCGGGCGACAGATGGAAGCCGGGCGTGGGCGCATTCATGCGCGCGATGGCCAGGGCGAGGCTGGGCGGGTTCGATGACGGCAATGCGGGCGGCGGCGGATCGGCTGGCGGCAGCGGCTTCCAGGGGATGATTCGGTCGACCAGGCTCGGGGGCGGCGGCGATGCGGGCGGCGGCGGATCGGCCGGCGGCAGCGGTTTCCAGGGGATGATCCGGTCAATGAGGCTCGGGGGCGGCGGGGCCTGCGGGGGCGGATCGATCGGCCCCAATCGCGCGATCGACCCGGCGAGGCTCGGCAGATCCGAGGGTTGGGGGGGCGGTGGCAGGACGGGTGCCGGTGGGACGGGTGCCGGTGGCGGCGGCACAACCGGCGGCAGCATCGACCAGGGAATGATCGCGCCCAGCAGGTCGGGCATGGACGGCGTGTTGCCGGCACCGGGCCCGAAATCGAGGAACGGCCAGGGCGAGTCGAACCCGTCGAATGGTCCCATCGAGCGGGGCATCAGAAGGCCCTCCGCTCGGAGGGGCCGTGGGCGATGGAGAGGAAAGAAGAGAGCCGTCGAGACAAGCGCGAACCTCCGATGAGCCCGGATGAATGGGCGGATGAAGGTCGCCGCTGGTCCCCGCATCGCTCGATGAGAGCGATGCAACGATGTCGGCTGACGATGTCTGCCTAGACGACGTCCTCGCTCGCGGCAATCGGGACGTTCGTGGAACGATGTGTCCTCATGCTGTCGAAGTGGTATCGATGTGTGACTTGCAGATCACTCCGATCTCCGCACCCAATGATGGGTCCACGTAAAACAACCGCATGGCGCCAGAGCGCACATCGGCGAAGCTTCGCTCCATCAGCTGGCGATCGACAATTAATCTGCCGTCATCACCACTGGCGAACCGCACGAACACCATCGAAGCGATACTCTGCACACGACCCATCAGGCTTGCGGGAGCCATGGCTACGTGCCTCTGGGGCCCGTCGATGCGAATCGCCTCCAATTCGGCGTCACACGGCACGCTCAGCGGCAAAGGTTGCGGAGTTGCTCAGCGGGATTCCAGCCGGCAGGCACTGGATCAACTTGCGAATGCCATTTCATTCCATGGTCGATCCATTTCCGACGTAGTTCCTCATGTCTTCTCGCTCGCCGGACGAGATCGTAGCCACCTCCGTCGTGATATCCGAACTGGGTGCCGCATGAGGAACAGATTTCAAAGGAAGGATCTCCCTCATCGCTGTACGGGCGGTCCGGCAGATCTGGGTAGCCGCAGATGGGACATGTATGGGTCATTCAGGGATTCCCCTTTGTCGAGCCACGTTGTGAATTCCAATAGTCCATATTTGTCGGCTGACCGTGGATTGCTGGTTCTGGCCTGTAGAACGTTTTCGTCGTGCCATCGGCGTTGTACGCGCCGAAAATGTTGTTGGTTGGATCGTAGACAAGAATATCACCACGGGAATCTACCTTCATCGGTAACTGTTCCAGTTGGGCTCGTCTAAGGAAGTCCTGGGCCTTGCGGGCGTAGTCCTCCTCGCTCGTCGCGCCAAAGTCTGCACCATGATCCTTGAAGTGCTTGGTGAGAGTCTCAGGTTTCCCCCATCCGTTGGCTTCTTGGCTTCCAAGAGGGACCGGTGGCTTCGCACTCGCGGCGGGAGGCGCCAAACCGAGGCGAGCGCCCTGCGGGGCTGGATTGGTGCCGCCACGCGGTCCGAGGCCGGGAAGTCCCATTGGCGGCGGAGGCAATATCTTCAGCGGTTCGTGATGCTCGCCTTCTTCTAGCGGTGTCTCTGCATTGAAGCGCTTTCTGGTTTCATGGCCTGCATTCTTAGGATCGGTTGGGTCATAGGGACCGTCACCTGCTTGCGCGAGCACGATGGCGTCGTCGAGCGGGCTGGGCGTGCTAGCCGACGGTGTCGTCGGCGCTGCGAGTGGCGTGAGGCCGATCGGAAGCGGTGGCACGAGTTGCGAGAGAGGCGGCAGCGCTGGTGTGCCGTCGGTGTTTGGTGCCGAGCTGCGCAGGCCGGGCGTGAGATGGAAGCCGGGCGTCGACGCGTTCATGCGTGCGATGGCCAGGGCGAAGCTGGGCAGGTTCGTCGGCGGCAGGGCGGAGCCAAACGCTGCGAGCCCGCCGCCCAGCGGCGGCATGGGCAAT
>JAFEBU010000035.1 GCA_018242505.1 Pseudomonadota bacterium | reverse complement strand
TCGATCCCGGCGCGATCAGCACGTTCACCAGCAGATAGACCATCAGAGCCGAGGCGACGAAGTTGAACATGATGGTGGTGATGACGATGTGGCTGCCACGCCAGGCCTGCAGCCAGGCCGGCACCGCGGCCCAGGCCGCGCCGAACAGCGCGGCGGCGCCGATGGCAACCGGGATCATCAGCCACGCCGGCAAATATCCGTCGAGGGCGAGAATCGCCAGCCCGCATCCCAGGCCGCCGATATAGGCCTGTCCTTCGCCGCCGATATTGAACAGCCCGCCATGGAAGGCGAGCGCGACGGCGAGGCCGGTGAAAATGAAATTGGTGGCGTAGTAAAGCGTGTAGCCGATCGATTCCGGCGAGCCGATCGCGCCCAGGACGAGCAGGTTCAGCGCATGGAACGGATCGACGCCGACGATGCGCACGATGACACCGACCACGACAAAGGCCAGCGCGATATTGACGAGCGGCAGGAGGAGGATCTCGGCCCAGGCAGGCAGCGAGCTGTGGGCAAGCCTCATGCGGTGGCTCCCGCCATCATGAGACCCAACGTCTGTTCGTCGGCATCGGCAGGCTCGACCTCACCCACGACCCGGCCGCCGAACATCACCAGCACGCGGTCGGCCAGCGACAAGACCTCATCAAGCTCGACCGAGATCACAAGCACGGCGCAACCGCGATCGCGCGCCCTCACCAGTTCGCGATGGATGAACTCGATCGCACCGATGTCGACGCCGCGCGTCGGCTGGCCGACCAGCAGCACCTTGGGCTCGTGCGCCATCTCGCGCGCCAGCACGAGTTTCTGCTGGTTGCCACCGGAGAATTGCGACGACCGGAGGCCGGGCGTCCGCGGACGCACATCGAAGCGTTCCATGAGATCGCGGCAATAGGTGCCGATCGCCGATCGGTCCAGGAAATAGCCGGGACTGAAACGCCTCTCGTCCTGGTAGCCCAGGATCGATGTCTCGGAAGCCTGGAACGGCGCCACCAGGCCCTGGCGCAACCTGTCTTCCGGGACGTGCGCCAGACCGATCTCGCGCCGATCGGCTGGATCGCCGGGATGGTGGGCGTCGAAGGTGCGGCCACAAATCGTCACCGTGCCGGAGGTCGGTGCGCGCATGCCTGCCAGCACCTGGAGCAATTCGGTCTGGCCGTTGCCGGAGACGCCGGCGACCGCCACGATCTCGCCGGCCCGCAGTTCGAGGTCGACATTCTGGAGCAGCGGCACACCGCGATTGTCGACCAGGCCCAGACGCTCGACGCGCAGCATCACCGCCCCGGGCCGGGCCGGCATCTTGTCGATCTGCAGGCGAACCTTGCGGCCGACCATCAGCTCGGCGAGCTCCTGCGGATCGGTCTCGGCCGTGCGTCGCTCGGCGACCACCTCGCCTTGCCGCATCACGACTACCCGATCGGTGACCGCCATGATCTCGCGCAGCTTGTGGGTGATCAGCACCACCGTCACGCCATGTTCCCGCAGCGTCTTCAGGACAAGGAAAAGCCGGTCGGTTTCCTGGGGCGTCAGAACGGCGCTGGGCTCGTCGAGGATCAGGATGCGGGCGCCACGCAGCAGGACCTTGAGAATCTCCACGCGCTGCTGCTCGCCGACCGACAGATTGGCCACCCGTGCATCGGGATTCACGGCAAGGCCGTACTCGCGAGCCAAGCGCTCGACCTCCACTCGCACCCTGGCCATGCCGCGGGACAACAGGATGCCGCCTTCGACCCCCAGCACCAGGTTCTCCAGCACAGTAAAGCTTTCGATCAGCATGAAATGCTGATGGACCATGCCGATGCCATGGGCGATGGCGCCGTGCGGACTGTCCATGCGCACGGCCGTGCCGCCGATCCGGATCTCGCCCGCATCGGCGTGATAGAGGCCGAACAGGATGTTCATCAGGGTCGACTTGCCGGCGCCGTTCTCGCCAACGATGCCCGTGATCGTCCCCGCCTCGACACGCAGCGAAACGCCGCGCACGGCATGGATATCGCCGAACGATTTGTCGACCGCCAGAAGCTCGATTGCCGGAGGCGCCGTCATGGCCGGCGGACGATCACTTGCAGGAATTATCGCTCATATAGTCGTGGACCCTGATCTTGCCGGCGATGATATCGGCCTTCGCCTGTGCGACCTTGGCCTTCATCCCGGGCGTGATCAGCTTCTCGTTGTATTGGTCCAGGGTCCAGTCAACGCCGCCTTCCTTCAGGCCCAGCACCGATACGCCACCCTGCCAGGTGCCCGCCTGCATCGCCTTGAAGCTGCGATAGGTGGCGAGATCGACGCGTTTGATCATCGATGTCAGCATCGTGCCGGGGTGGAGATGGTCCTGGTTCGAATCGACGCCGATCGCGTACTTGCCGCGATCCTTGGCCGCCTGCAGCACACCAATGCCGGTGCTGCCGGCGGCGGCGTAGACGACATCGACACCGCGATCGAACTGGCCCTTGGCAAGCTCGGCGCCGCGGCCCGGATCGTTCCATGCCGCCGGCGTGGTGCCGGTCATGTTCGCGATCAGCTCCGCCTTGGGGTTTGCATATTTCACTCCCTGTTCATAGCCGCACTGGAAGCGACGGATAAGCGGAATGTCCATTCCGCCGACGAAGCCGACCTTGCCGGTCTTCGAGGCCAGCGCCGCGGCCACGCCGACCAGGAACGAACCTTCGTGCTCCTTGAACGTGACTGACTGGACGTTGGGCAAGTCGACGACGCTGTCAATCAGCGTGAAATGCGTCTTGGGAAATTCCTTTGCGACCTTCGCGAGGGCAACGCCCTGCGAGAAGCCTACGGCAATGACGGGATCGTAGCCGCGCTGGGCAAAGCGCCGATGGGCCTGCTCGAACTGCGTCTCGTTGCTGGGCTCGAACTCGGCGGCGGCAATCTTGGTCTCGGCCTTGAACTTCTCTGCGCCGGCGCTCACGCCTTCGTTGAAGGATTTATCGAACTTGCCGCCGGTGCTGTAGACGATCGCAGGCTTCACTCCGCTTTGCGCCAGCGCAGCCGGCGCGATCACGGCGCCGACGAGCACGGCGGTCGCGAGCAAGCGATATCTGCGGATCATTCAACGCCCCCGTCTGTCGAGTTTAGTGTGGACCTGCAGGTAACTCGGGTCTAGGGCCGAGAGCTATAGAAGCCTGACAGGCTACGGGAGAGAGACTTTGGCTGACTATGACCTCGTGATCCGCAACAGCACCATCGCCACCGCGGCAGATGTGGTGAAGGGCGACATCGGTGTGTCCGGCGGGCGCGTGGTCGCGCTGGGCGAACGCCTCGACAAGGGGCGGCGCGAGATCGACGCCACGGGCCTGATCGCCGTCCCGGGAGGGATCGACGCCCACGTGCACTTCGATCAGGACACATCGGACGGCTCGGTCTTCTGCGACGATTTCGAGAGCGGCAGCCGCGCCGCCGCCGCGGGCGGGACGACAACGATCGTGCCGTTCGCATACCAGAACAAAGGCCAGTCGCTGCGCGATGCCGTGAACAGGTACCACCGGCGCGCCGAGGGCAAGTCGCTGATCGACTATGCCTTCCACGTGATCCTGACCGACCCGAGCGAGAAGGTCATGGGCCAGGACTTCACCGCCCTCGTGGCCGACGGCTACACCTCGTTCAAGCTCTACATGACCTATGACGGCTTGAAGCTCACCGACCGCGAGATGCTCGATGCGCTCGCCGCCGCACGGCGCGAGCAGGCGATGCTGATGATCCACGCCGAGAATTCCGACTGCATCGACTGGCTGACCGAGCGGCTGGAATGGAAGGGCATGACCGCCGCCAAGTTCCACGCCACGTCGCGGCCGTTCGTCGTCGAGCGCGAGGCCACGCATCGTGCGATCTCGCTGGCGGAGCTTCTCGACGTGCCGATGCTGCTGGTCCATGTCTCGGCCAAGGAGGCGATGCACGAGATCCAGCGCGCGCAGGCCCGCGGATTGCGCGTCTATGGCGAGACCTGCCCGCAATATCTGTTCCTGAGCGAGGAGGACTTCGACAAGCCCGGCGACGAGGGCGCCAAGTGCGTCTGCTCGCCGCCGCCGCGCGGTGTGGAGAACCAGGAGCATATCTGGACCGGCCTCAGCGCCAACACCTTCCACGTCCTGTCGTCGGACCATGCCGCCTTCCGCTACGACGACGTGCACGGCAAGAAGCTGCCGGGCGCAGCGCAGAGCTTTCGCAAGATCCCCAACGGTGTGCCGGGCGTCGAGACGCGGCTGCCGCTGCTCTTCTCCGAAGGCGTGAACACGGGTCGCCTCAGCCTGCAGCAGTTCGTGGCCCTGTCCTCGACCAACGCCGCCAAGATCTACGGCCTGCATCCGCGCAAGGGCACGATCGCGGTCGGCGCCGATGCCGACATCGTGCTGTGGGATCCCAAGCGCAAGGTCATGCTTGCCAACGCGATGCTGCACCACAATTGCGACTACACGCCCTACGAGGGACGCGAACTTACCGGCTACCCGGTCATGACCTTCTCGCGTGGCGATCTCGTCATGGAGGAAGGCCGCATGAGCGGATCGGCCGGCCGCGGCCGGTTCCAGAAATGCGACCGGCCGGAACCGGCGCGCCCGCGCGGCAGGCCCATCATCGACCCATCCATCTTCACCTGAAGCGGCGAGCCCTTCGCCCCGCCGGCATCAGTGGAAGCGCGGCATCACCTTGGTCCAGAAGGCTTCGATCGATTTCATCAGCTTGGGATGCGGCACCAGGCTGTTGTAGGTGTAGCAGAACACCCAATCGACGGGCTGGCGCGCCTGCTGGGTCTCCATCGCACGCAGCACGGTGTCGACGGTTCCGACGAAGGCGTAGCCTTGGGCGATGACCTGCTCGGGCGTCGGGAACTGGCCGGTCTTGGGATCCTGCATGCCCTTGCGGAAACCGAACGGCTCGAACCAGGCGCGACCGGAGAACTGGCCGGAGTCGCGCCATAGCGCCATCGCCTCCTCGTCGCTGTCGGCAATGACGACGTCGCGCAGCACGCCCACGCCCTGTCCCTTGGGCTTGCCCGAGACCTCGGAATAGACGCTGTAGAGGTTGTCTTCGTAGACCGGGTGCATGGGCGGCAGAATGGGCGTGATGCCCTCCCGGGCGCAGAACCGGACGGTGTTCTCGGAGCTCGCGAACGGCTGGAAGAGCGGCGGATGCGGCTTCTGCAGCGGCTTGGGCACCACGCCGACGGCCTTCAGGATGCCGCCTTCAATGCCCTTGCCCCATTTCTCCGTGGTGTCGAGGGTCCAGGGTGTGGGGCCGGCCGGCACCTTCCAGAACTTGCCTTCGAAGGTGAGCATCTCCTCGGTCCAGCATTTCTTGACGATGCGGAAGTTCTCCTCGAAGGCCAGCCGATTGGCGGTGTCGATCTCGTCGTGCTGATTGGGCAGGGCACCGTGGATGCCGTGGGTCTGCTGCGCCATGACATCGACCCAGCGCCGCTGATAGCCGCGCGCAAAACCCGCGCAGGCACGGCCGCCCGTCATGTGGTCGAGCATGGCAATATCCTCGGCGACACGGATCGGATTGGAAGCCGGCAAGACGATGCCGAGCTGGCCGACGCGGATGCGCTTGGTCTGCATCGCGAAGTAAAGGTCGAGCAGAACCGGATTGTTGGAAAGCTCGAAGCCTTCGATATGGAAGTGATGCTCGGTGAAGCTCACCGAATCGTAGCCGAGTTCGTCGCCGAGACGGATCTGTTCCGACAGCTCCTTCAGCATGCGTTGATAGAAGTCCGGGCGCATGCCGGCCATGCCGGCCTCGATCTCGGCCCGGCTGCCGATGCTCGGCAGATAGAAGAGCGAAGCTTTCATCCCGTTTCTCCCGGCCTGTCGTGTCAGGCCGAAGGTGGCACGGTTCCGGGCTTGGGGTCGATGGGCAGGAGCTTGAAGAGCCCCATCAGACTTTCGTAGAGCGAAGCCGCTTGCAGCAGCGCCGCTTCACCGCGCGGCTTGCCGACGAGCTGCAGGCCGACCGGCCGACCGTATTGGTCGAAGCCGCAAGGCACGGCAATGGCGGGGCTGCCCGTCACCGTGATGGCCGAGTTGACGGTCGAGCCCGCCATGTAGTTCTCGAGCTTCTTGCCGGCAATGGTGGCGGGTGCGCGCAGATTGACGTCGAACGCTGCGGTTGGCGCGCCGGGCGTCACCAGTAGATCATAGGTCTGGAAGAATTCACCCATGCGCCGGAACAACGCCGCACGTTCTCGCTCTGCCCAGGCGAGCCGGCTCGCCGTCTGCTTCAGGCCCAGCTCGGTGTTCCAGATGATGTCGGGCTTGATCTTGTCGCGATACTGCTGGAGTTGCAGCTCGCGATCGACGACGAATTGCTGGCTGCGCAGCGCCATGAACACTTCGTCGACCGGCCCGAAGTCGGGCGATGCCTCCTCGACGATACAGCCCAGCTCCTCGAACCGACGCGCCGCCTTGGTGCAGATCTCGCGGATATCGCGGTCGAGCTCGGTCTTGCCGCCGAGGTCGGCGGTGAAGGCGACGCGCTTTGGCGCGACGGGCCGAGCGACGGCAGCACTGAACGACACCGAAGGCGCATCGAATGTCATTGGGTCCTGCGGGCAGAAGCCCGCCATCGCGTCGAGGAACAGTGCGAGATCGGCGACGGTACGCGCCATCGGTCCCTGGACCGATTGCGGCGAATAGAGATTGTTCGACGTCCCGCGCGTCACCCGTCCAGGCGAAGGTCTGAGTCCCACGACCGAGCAATAGGTGCCGGGCCGGCGCAGCGAGCCGCCGTGGTCGGAACCGTGGGCCAGCCAGACCTCGCCCGTGGCGATCGACACGGCGCCGCCGCCGGTCGAGCCACCGCACGTGAGCGAGGTATTCCACGGATTGCGCGTGCGGCCGAACACCTCGTTGAAGGTGCTGCCGCCGGCGCCGAACTCGGGCGTGTTGGATTTGCCCATGACGATCCCGCCCTTGCGCTCGACGCGCTCCACCAGCGGGTGGGATCTGGTCGGCACGTGGTCGGCGAAGATCGGCGACCCGTAGGTGGTGCGCACGCCGGCAACGTCCGTCAGGTCCTTGATGGAAACGGGTAGGCCGGCGAGCCATCCGGCCTCGTCCTTCGCCTCGCAGGCCGTGCCCGCCAGGATACGCTTGGCGTGATCCCGGGCACGATCGAGGCAGAGAGTGGGCAATGCGTTGACCGACGGCTCGACCTCGGCGATCCGTTTTGCCGACGTCTCGACCAGATCGAGCGGCGTGACCTCGCCCTTCTTGAGCCGTGTCACCGCCTCGACAGCCGTCATCCTGTACAGATCGTCGTTCATCATCCGCCCCTACGTTCCTGAAATACAGCCAATCGTACCCGTCATCGTGGACGTAAACGACCGGAGCGGAAAGAGAACGGCCGGGCAAAGCCCGGCCGTTCGTGTTCTGGAAAGGAGAGACCGTCCGTTACTGCATAACGATCTCGACGCGGCGGTTCTGCGGCTCGCGCACGCCGTCGCCGGTCGGAACCAGCGGCTGGGTCTCACCCTTGCCGATCACCGAGATCGCCGTCGCCGGCACGCCGTCGCGCACCAGTGCGTCCTTGACCGCGTTCGCACGGCGCAGCGACAGCGCCATGTTGTAGTTCGCCGGGCCCGAGGTGTCGGTATGGCCGGTCGCAGTGATGCGGGCGTTGCCCTTGGTCCTATAGGCGTCGGCCGCCTGCTGGATGGTGCTCAGGGCCTGCTGCGAGAGGTTCGAGCGATCCCAGTCGAAGAACACCATGAACGACGGCGCGCTGGGTGCAGCAGGCGCCGGCGGCGGTGCCGCGGC
>JAFEBU010000034.1 GCA_018242505.1 Pseudomonadota bacterium | reverse complement strand
GGCGAGTTCGTGAACTTCCATGAGGTCAGCTCGAACCCGAAGCCTGTGCGCGGCAGCGTGCCGATCGTGATCGGCGGTCATTCCGAAGCGGCCGCCAAACGCGCCGGCCGGCTGGGCGACGGCTTCTTCCTGCCCGATCTCGAAGGCAATCTCAGCCGTTTCAATGAGACGGTGATTCGACAGGCGATCAGACGTCGTCTGATCGACGTTTCGTGTCATTCCAAATGCAGCGGGGGACCTTTGATCGACATCGCCAAAGATCCCTCGCTCATGCCCAGGATGACACGGACGGTGGGACGACACGAATCTACATCACCGTCTTCGCGAACCACTCGACCTGATCCTCGAATTCGGCCATCGAGTCGGCGGGGATCATAAGCGCGCAGGCATGGTCGACGCCGATCTTGCGCAGACCCTCGACTTTCTCGCGGATGAGGTCGGGGGAGCCAACAAGGTTTGCAACCACCTGCTGTGAAAGATCGCGGCCGGTATAGGCGAGCGACTTGCGATGCGCGACCAGGCCTGATGCCATGTAGCGCTTCTCGGCTTCCTCCACGGTCTTGGCGATCGTTATCGAAAACTGGGGGGCGATCTCGATCTCCGCCGGATCGCGCCCAAGTTCAGCCGCTCGCATCTTCAGCGCCGTGATGCGCTCCGCAAGCTCGGGCCAGGGGCGCCAACCCGGCAGCCAGCCGGAGCCGATGCGGGCGGCGCGCTCCAAGGCCTCCATATTGTGACCTCCGATCCAGAAGGCAAAAGGTTGACGCCGCGGCTTGGGATACATCTCGATGTCGCGCACCGCATAGTACTTGCCCTCATGCGTCACCCGCCGCTCGTTGAAGAGCCGCTGCATGAGCGCAATGCCCTCATCCATCATCTCGCCGCGTTGGGCTCTGACGGCAAGCCGCGGTGACCAGGCCGCGAACTCTTCGCGATAGGCGCCGATGCCCAACGCCAGGATCAGCCGTCCATCCGAGAGCTGGTCGAGCGTTGAGGCGGTCTTGGCGAGCCAGAACGGATCGCGCATCGGCAATACAGCGAGCGCGGTGCCCACCTCGAGTGTGGTCGTTGCGGCGGCGCAGAACGACAGAACCGTCATCAGCTCGTAGAAATTGGGTGGCGTGTCCGGGAACAGCTCGCGCACATAGTGCTGAGTCTGGATGTGATCGTTGCCCCAGACCGAATGATAGCGGAGCCTTTCGCAGAGCTGCGCCAGGCGCACGAAATCGCCAGGCGCGACGAAGGGCACCGGATACATCACCCCTTCGAAACCGGTAGGAAGGCAGATGCTGAACTTCATCCTATCCCTGTGCTGCCGCCAATGCCGCGGCGATGGAAGATGCATCGTCCATGCCGCCGATAATCACCTCGTCGAGACCGATGGCACGGTACTGAGCCAGCCTTTCGCGTACCTGAGCCGGCGTACCGCAGGCCGCGTGGCGGCGCACCACATCATCACTCACCAGGCGGTCGACCTCGGACCAATTCTCAGCAGCGTAGGCCGCGGCGAGCGCGGCCTGGTCGAGCGTTGCGCCGCCGAGCCGGATATTGTCGGCATGGTGGGCGCCACGCAGCACGAACCCGATGGGACGGCGGATGGGATCGATGCCTTCCTTTTCGGTTGCGCCGAGGCGCGCATAGACGATGCCGTACTTGCGGAACGGCTTGCCCATGGCGCCGGCGGCCGCCTGATCGAGACAGGCCTTAACGAAGGGCGGCGAGGTCGCCGCTGAGATCAATACGCCGTCGGTTTCGCGGCCCGCGAGCTGCAGCATGTTGGATCGCGAGGCGGCAACCACGATCGGCACGTCACATGGCGCATTGGCAAGCCTCCGGCCGCTCACTTCGAATATCTTGCCGTGGAAATCGGTCATCTCCCCGGCGAACAGCGAGCGGCAAACCGCGACCGTCTCGGCAATCGTCACCAACGGCCGAGGTGATTCGATTCCGGCGACCTTGAGATCGGCCGGCGCACCCGAGCCGAGGCACAGGATCACCCGGCCGGGATAGGCCTCCACAAGACTCGCCGCCGCCATCGCGATGTAGACCGGATGTACCGAATAGGGACTCATCGCCATCAACGCAATCTTGATGCGTTTGGTGGCGCCGAGTGCCAGCGCGGCAGTCGTTATCGGATCACGCAGGAAGAGATGGCAGGCGATCCAGAGCGTGGAAGCGCCGCCGTCCTCGGCGACCTGTGCCTGCTTGGCAATGCTGGCGATCGGCGCGCGACCGTCCATCGCGATACCGAACTCAGCCATGGGCGAATCCGTAAGCATTCTTGAGCGCGGCCAGCAGGTCCGGGAGTCCGCCTGTCACCAGCGGCGGCTCGGGTAGTGAGGATTCGATCGGTCCAGGATCCTTGAGGCCTGATGCTGTGAGAAGTGCTACGCAGCGCTCGTGCGGATTGATGGTGCCTTCCGCCCTCAGCCGTTCGATGGCGGCAAAGGGGGCGGCGGAAGAGGCTTCGGGCCAGATGCCTTCCTTGGCCGCGAGCGCTACGACCCATCGGCGCATTTCGTCGTCACCGACGGTGACGGCCGTACCTCTGGATCGACGCAGCACGTCGAGCGCCTGCACCGTCGCTTGCGCCGCGCCGATCGAGGTGGCGATTGAAGGCGCATTGCGCGCCACCTCGGGCGGCATCGAATCGCCGCTCGACAGCGCCGCCGGCAACGAACCCGAGACTTCGGCAGCGACGAAGCGCGGTATTCGATCGATCCAACCCAGGGCTTTCAGCTCCTCAAAGCCCTTCCACATGCCGTAGAGGGCATCGCCGTAGCAGACAGGCAGCACGCACCAGTCCGGCGGCTGCCAGTCGAAAGCCTCGGCGATCTCGAAGGCGATGGTCTTGTAGCCCTCCATCCCGTAGGGATTGCTGCCGACCACCGGGCCGAAGAAGGGCGAGGTCGGATACCAGCCAAGCTCGCGCACGCCGAGCGATTGCAGCCGCCACCGATCGGCTTTGTCCGCCACTGTCACCACCATCGCGCCATAGGCGCGCATCTGTAGCACCAGGGGCCCGGCCGAGCCCACGAAGGTGAAGACGATGCATGGAATTCCGGCCTTGGCGGCATAGGCCGCGGCGGCTGCGCCGGCGTTGCCGGACGAGCTGGAGGCGATCACTTTGGCGCCGAAGCGCTTGGCCATGGTGAGCGCGCCCGAGCCGAGGCGATCCTTGAACGACCAGGTTGGGTTGCGTGATTCGTCTTTGATCCAGACGTCGCCCAAGCCCAGCTCGGGAGCGGGCAGGAGCGGTGTGTTGCCCTCGCCAAGCGTCACGGCCTCTTCGGCCGTGGCATGGAGGAAGTCATGCCAACGCCACATCGACCGCGCAGAACCGGATGGGACGTTCCGCTTCAGCCCTTCGCCGGGGCGTTGGCCATAGGCGACGGTGAGATTGGCCGGCACCCCCTTGGTGCGGCAGGCCGGACAATCCTCGGCATAGTGGTCGACGGGCTGGCGGGCACCGCAACGAACGCAGACAAGCGCACTGGGAACAGGCATTTGCGGGCCACGTTGGCGGGCCAAGACGAAAGCGTCAACCCGGATGCCTTGCGCCCCAAGCTTTCTACAGTGCGACCGATGTCAACAATACACCGAAGATCCGGGCCTCGGATCCGGGTCTCGATATGCTCGAAATCGAAACGCTGCTGCCCACGAAGAATGGCTCGACCATGCGGAAGTATTCCTGCGTGACGAAGGGATTGTCGAAAGCCTCGCCGATCCCCTTCACCCCGGTATCGGTCTCGACCTCGACCAGCCCTCCCTGCCGGCGGAAGCCGCCGCCTTGCGACATGCCGCAGGCCTTTCCGGCGCAAACGCATATTCAAGACCGATGAACGAAAGACGCCGGATGGTCGGCATGGCAGCTCTTGAAAGTGTCCCCCCATCGAATCGGAGGAAACCGTTCATGAAGGGTCCGCAAAACTCGACGTCGGCAATCGTGCCGGCCATCCTCCTGCTACAGACTTTTCAACCGCCTGCCAGCGGGCCGTGCCGATCAATGGGCAATTGCCTCGAGGGCGAGCTGGTTGGTGCGGGGTCTGAAAGACAGGATGGTTGCCGCCACGACGATCACACAGCCGCCGATCATCAGGAACACGCCTGGCACACCTGCTGAAACGCGGACGCCTTGCCGTGGCTCGATTTCGGCGCCAGCTCAAAAATATAGCTGTCGATCGTGACGAACCGATATCGATGCTGCCGAGCAGGCGCCACAGGTTGACGCCGCTCGCAACCGCAGATTGGCCTTCAGAAGTCATAGCAGTCGGACAGTACTCCGTTGTCGTCCCAAGCGGCCGAGCTCTTGGCCCAGCCCAGGCGAGCGCCACAGATCGACGCAACTCCATCCCGACGTCTGGTTGTCGATGCCGGCGAGCGCCAATCCGCCTGGGCGTCGAGGCAGGAAAAGTTGCTCGGGGGGCCGCGATCGCCGTTACGCTGACCGAGCGGCGAGATGGATATGTGGCCCCTGGTGCTCCGGCTGTTTGCCAGGATCGATGGCTGCTCTTCCACCAGCTTCCGCGACCGGTCGCGTTAGTCTCAAGCAGGTCGCCGGATGTAGCCTTGTCAGTTCGACAGGTAATCTTATCGGGTGGACACTTTGTCGAATTGCACGAGATCCCAAGTTGGGAGGCAGCTGGCATGATGGCGCCGTTCGTTTATGAAGAGGCACGTACGGAAGCACCGATGCACGTCCAAATCTGGCGACCCTGGCTCCATTCCCCGCACAATGAGACTCGAATTGGCCGCATCGATGGACGCGTTGTACGCATCTTCCGTGATCGAGGACGGCAGCTGCGCTGGGGCCAAAGCGTTAGCTTCCCAGTGTCGATCATCGACCGGAAAGCGCAATCTCCCCCCACGATGAGCGGCGAGATTTACCATGATTGGGAGCGGATCGGTCCGGCACGTTTCCTGGAGGCCTTCCTCGAAGCTTGGAATGGAAAGATTGAGTTGGTGTATTCCCAGATTGCTCCGATCCGCTACCCAACGCTGCATCCTGTCTGCGGCCCCGATCAGAAAGGATTCGTGTGCTTGGGTAATCTCTAGCAGGTTGTTAAGGAAGTCAGCGCGTGGGCGCGCGATGAAGAGGATTGCGGTCGGATGGGAGAGCTTTTGCTGGAGGGCCTGAGCCAGCCGGTAACGGTCTTTAATTTTGTGCAGTAGTGTGTGCGGCTGTACGAGCCAACTAAGAGCAGGGGCAGGAAGGTTCAGAAAAAGCAGGGCTTTTCGTCGTGCCGCGCCCAATATGCGCTGTGTAAGAACAGCGAATTTGAAACGACTTAACAGCGATCTTTGAGCACGAACAGCGAACGGGATGGGGCAGTAGGATCGGTGGGGATACCTCCGGTCGCCTGTGCGTAAACCCTGAAGACGATGCCGATTCCTGGTGCAGAAAGAGATCGCCATGGCCAAAGACCTCGACGCTGCGCTCGCCCTTTCCCGTTTCGGGCTGGGCGCGCACGATGGCAGCCTGGCAGCAATCGCGTCGGATCCTCGCGGTGCGCTGCGTCAGGAGATAACCTCTAGGGCGCTGGCGATCCCAACCGGTCTGGAGCTGCGGCCGACTTCCGAGCTTCTGGTCGAGCTCTTCGCCTTTGAGAAGGAGCGTCAACGAGAGCGGAAGGGTTCAGCATCCGTTGTGAACTCACCAGGTCCCAATTCGCCGACAGCAGGTCAACAGTCACGCGTCGGGCGCATGCCCAAGATGGCCGACACACCTGCGGCCGGCGTCCCCAACATGATGAACAACTTGCCGCAGCGGGTTTTCCTCGCCGAGGTGGATGCTCGGTTCAACGGTACCATCCGCGGGCCCGTGATCGGCTTTCCCGAGCGCCTGGCGATGTTCTGGGCGAACCATTTTGCAGTCGCAGTATCGAAGGGGCCCGCACTCCGCGTCACCGCGGGTGCCTTCGAGCGCGAGGCGATCCGGCCGCACGTGTTCGGCCGCTTCGAAAATATGCTGCTGGCCGTCGAGACCCATCCCGCGATGCTGGCCTTCCTCGACAATCAGCAGTCGATTGGTCCCGACTCCCGCGCCGGGACCCGCAGCAAGCGTGGCCTGAACGAAAACCTGGCACGCGAGATCATGGAGCTGCACACGCTGGGCGTCGACGGCGGCTATACCCAGCGCGACGTTACCTCGCTGGCCCGCATCCTCACCGGCTGGACAATCGAGCGTGGCCAGCGCGGCCCGCACGGGGTGCCGCTTGGTCGGCCCGGAACCTTTGTGTTCAACACCAACGCCCACGAGCCCGGCCCTCAGTCACTGCTTGGCGTCACCTATCGCGACGATGGCGTCGAGCAAGGCCGCGCCGCGCTGCGCGATCTCGGCCGCCATCCCTCGACCGCCCGCCACATCGCCCTGAAGCTCGCGCGCCACTTCGTGGCGGATGTGCCGCCACCTGCCTTGGTGTCACGCCTCACCGACGCTTTCACCCGTACTCGCGGTGACCTCTCCGCGGTTTACCTGGTCCTGATCGGGTCCGAAGAGGCTTGGACCCCCGAGCTCGTAAAGATCCGCTCCCCAATCGAATATGTCGTGGCCCTGCTGCGTGCGACAGGCGAGAGACCCAAGCCACAGGCGATCGCCGGCACGTTGAATGCCCTCGGTCAGCCGCTCTGGAATCCGTCCGGGCCTAACGGCTTTGCCGATACCGTCGACGCCTGGGCGTCATCCGAGGGACTGGCCACCCGTATCGATCTCGCCAACCTCATCGCCGCGGCCACTCCACGCAACGATGACCCACGCCGCTTCGCTCAAGCCATCCTAGGACCCCTTCTCTCGCCGCACACCGAGCACGCAATGGCACGAGCGGAAGATCGTAAGCAGGCGCTGTCCCTTGCCTATCTCTCCCCTGAGTTCCAGAGGCGCTGACCATGTCGTCGTCCATTTCCCATTCCTCGCCCGGCTCCGCCAGCCGCCGCGCCATCATCTTCGGCGGCGCCGGTGCTCTTTTTGCCTGGGGCTTCATGCCACGCATCGCGCATGCAAGCGGCGCGCGCGATCCCCGATTGGTGGTCATCATCTTGCGTGGCGCGCTCGATGGGCTCACCGCCGTGCCGCCGATCGGCGATCCCGGGTACCGGGCACTGCGCGAGCAGATCGCGTTCACCTTCGACGGGCCCAACAAGGCTCTGCCGCTCGACAGCTTCTTTGGACTGCATCCCTCGATGCCGAATTTCGCGCGGTTCTATCGGATGCGCCAGGCTGCGGTCGTTCATGCGAGTGCCACTGCTTATCGAGACCGCTCGCACTTCGATGGCCAGGACGTTCTGGAGTCGGGCTACGCCACGCCCGGCCATACCGACTCCGGCTGGCTGAACAGGCTGCTGGCGAGCCTTCCCAAAGGTGATCGCGTAGCGTCCGCATCGGCGACCTGTGGTCTCGCCGTCGGCGCCAACGCGCCGCTGGTAATTCGCGGGCCGGCGCCAGTGCTGGGCTGGGCCCCGGCGACGCTGAAGTCCGCCGACCCGGAGCTGCCGGCGCGGCTTTCCGATCTCTATGCCCATAGCGATCCTCTGTTTGCGAAGCTGCTGGCCGAGGGTATCCAGACCGGCAAGATCGCCTCGGGCCTCGATATGAAAGCCCGAGGCGGGCCGGGCGATCCGACCGGCATGGAACAGATGGCTGCTGGCGCGGCACGTCTCCTGGCCGAGCCCAATGGTCCGAGGGTTGCGGCCCTGGCCTTCGAGGGGTGGGACACCCACGCCCAGGAGTTGGGGCGGCTGGCGCGACTCTTGGCCGGCCTCGACGGAGCGTTTGCCGCCTTCGAGAAGGAGATGGGTCCAGCGTGGAAGGACACCGTGATCGTGGCCGTCACCGAGTTCGGCCGTACCGCTCATGTCAATGGGACGCAAGGTACGGACCACGGCACGGGCACTGTAATGTTCCTGGCAGGCGGCGCCGTGCGTGGTGGCCGGGTGATCGCCAACTGGCCAGGCCTGCGCTCCAACCAACTACGCGACGGCCGCGACCTTGCCGCCACGACCGACATGCGGGCCATTCTGAAGGGTGTCGCTGTCGATCTGTTCGGCGCTTCGCCCGCTGCCCTCAGCCGGAGTGTGTTCCCTGGCTCCGATGCAGTGGCGCCGACCGCGGGTTTGATCGCTTAGAGCGTGATCGTCCTTTTCTGAATCGATTGTGGATTCTCAACGGCCAGAGTTCCTGCTTCATATGTGGATACCCCCTATGGCAAGAGCTTATGTCGGGATGGGTTTGATCGGTTGCTTTCATATGTCCTGCCTGTTTGTGCGGCGCGAGCTGTGGCCGCTGGCCCTGATGGAAATCCGCCGGTGAGGTCCCTGATCAAGCTGGCGCGCGGTTGAAGCGCATTGGATCAGACGGGTTTTCCTCACCTTTGGCTCGATCGTCACTCATCATCGACTGCCACTGCCCATTCGGATGATCCGTTTTCTATCGGACTGCCAGCTCGTGGGGGCGGTAGGCTTCCTTCCGGGTCAGCACGACCCATGCGATCCGGGCCAGCTTGTTGGCGAGCGCGACGGAGACGAGCCGGAAGGGCTTTTTCTCCATGAGCTTTCGGATCCAGTTGGCCATGGGCGTTAGCTTGTCCTTGGCATGGCGGATGACAGCGGTGGCCCGACCACCAGCAATCGGCGCACGTATCGGTCGCCCTGCTTCGAGATGCCGCCGAGCCGAGTCTTGCCGCCGGTGGAACGTTGTTGGGGTGTCAGGTCGAGCCACGCCGCGAACTGTCTCCCCGAGCGGAACTGGTCCGGATCCGTTACGGTGGCGGCGACAGCCGTTGCCGTGATCACGCCGAGGCCGGGGATCGCGGCGAGCCCGCGACTGGCTTCGCTCTCGGCGTGCCAGGCGATGAGCTGTTGGTCGAGCACGGCAAATCTCGCCGCGGATCGCCATGATCTGGTTGAGCAGTATCTCCAGGGCGGTGCGCGCATAGGATGGCGGGGCATCCTTGCCGGCAAGCGCTTGCCCGGTCAGCTTCGCTAGGTTGGATGGCCTGAGCCTATTCCCTGGATCTGCGCGAGCGGGTGGTTGAAGCCAGGCGACATCGTCGTCTTCGACAATCTCGGCAGCCACAAGGGCAGGGCCATCCGTGCGGTCGGCGCCAAGCTCTTCTTCCGGCCACCCTACAGCCCTGGCCTCACTGCGCGGGCCCTTCGTTGGGGGATTTCTTCATGTGGTTCTCTAGCCCTTCACCGCGCCGGCCGAAACACCCTCGATGAAGCGGCGCTGGACGAGCACGAAGAAGACCAGTGTGGGGAGGGCGATGATGGTCGCCACGGCCATCAGGTCGGAGAGGTTGTTCCCGTAGCGGCCGGTGAGTTGGTAGAAGCGCGCCGTTGCCGTCGCTGAATCCGAGTTCTGCAGGAATGTGATCGCGATCAGGAATTCGTTCCACACGTTGAGGCAGACGATCAGCGCGACCGTCAGCAGGCCGGGCGAGATCAGCGGCACGATCACCCTGGTGAACACCGCCCAATCGGAGGCACCGTCGATGCGCGCCGCCTCCTCGAGCTCCATCGGTATGTCGAGCACGTAGGTGCGCAGCAGAAACAGAGAGAACGGCGTGAAGATCGCCGAGTAGATGATGATCACCGCGATCGGGCTGTTGATCAGGCCGAGCTTGGCCATCATGAAGTACAGCGGGAACATGAACATCTGGATCGGCACGGTGGTGGTCGCCAGGAAATAGAGGCTGACCGTCATCCAGCCCGGCACCGAGCGGCGCGCGATCACCCAGGCGGCCATCGACGAGATGGTGCAGACGATCCCCACCGTGGCGGCGGCGATGATCAGGCTGTTCGTGATCGCCTGGCCAAGCTCGGCCTCCTTCCAGACGCGCGCGAACACGCCCCATTCGGGTTCGCTCGGCCAGCCGAGCGGCGTGATCAGGATGTCGAAGTTGCTGCGCAGGCTGTTCAGGACCATCAGCGCCAGCGGCGCCGCCACCGAGAAGGCGGCCGCGCCCAGCAACACATAGACGAACAGCCGCGCCAGCTTGCCGATATGCAGTTCCATGTCAGGCCTTCTCGCGCCGCGCCTGGATGCGCAGGTAGATGACGATCGCCGCCAGGCCGAGCAGGCTCATCGACAGCGAATAGGCCGAGGCGCGCCCAACCTCGAACGACTGGAAGGCGGTCTTGTAGGCGAGCGTCGCCAGCACCTCGCTCGAGAACCCGGGCCCGCCCTCGGTCAGCACGTAGATCCAGTCGAACACGCGGAACGACCAGATGATGCTCATCAGTAGCATGAACATCACGGTCGGCAGGATGGTGGGCCGCAGCACGTGCCAGAAGGTCTGCCAGCGCGACGCGCCGTCGACCAGCGCCGCCTCGATCAGCGAGCGGTCGACCTGGCGCAAGGCGGCGAAGTAGATGACCGTGAGGTAACCCCACCAGCTCCACATGTCGACGAACAGGACGCCCAGCAGCGAGGTGTCGGGATTGACCAGCGGATTGTCGATCGGCATGCCAAGCTGCTGCAGCCAGCCGACCACGCCGGTGGTGGGGCTGTAGATCATGCTGCGCCAGATCAGCGCGAGAATGACGGTGGCGATCGTGACCGGCAGGAAATAGACGACCTGGAAGAAGGTTCGCCCCTTGCGGATCATCATCAGCATCATCGCCGCGAACAGCGAGCAGATCATCGGCAGGGTGGCGAACAGGAACGTGTAGAGGCAGTTGTTGCGGAATGCCGCCCAGAAGCGCGCCTCGCCGGTGATGGCGGCGAAGTTGGCGAGCCCGACCCAGTGCGGCAGGGCGAAGCCGTTCCAGTCTGTGAAGGCGAGCAGGGTCGTGACGATCACCGGGACCAGCACGACGGCGAGGCTCACGATCAGCGCCGGCAGGAGGAACAGGATCTTGCGATTCGGCGGCTTCTTGCGCCGTTGGGCGGGAGGCGTGCTCATCGGACCGCTCGACTCCAGTTGCGCTCAAGCGCCATGAGCGCCACGGTCCGATGAGAGCATGATCATGCCTATCCGCGCGGCGGCGGCTTCTTGACCACGCCCTCCTTGAGCTCCTTCTGGAAGATCTCGTTGACCTTGTCGCTGAACTGCTGCGGCGTGATCTGCTTCAGCCAGACCTCCTCGACCCCGCCCTTCATGTAGTCGTCGGTCTTGGACGGCCAGAAGGTCCAGGGCGCGTAGCCGTAACGGCCGCTCACCATCGCCTCGTTCAGGCCGGTGCGCAGCTTGGCGGCCTCGACCTCGACGGGATTTGTGCTGGTGCTAGGCGGCGCGGGCTTGGCGAACGGGATGTTCCATTCGCCCTCCCACACCTTGGATATCTTCTCGACGAAGCCATAGTCGATCAGCCGGTCGAGCACCATGGCGCAGCCTTCGGCGACCTGCGAGGCGGCGTTGATCGCGAGGTCGGCGCCGATGCCGAGCACGAAGATCGGATAGGGCGCCTTGTCCGACAGCTGCGGCAGCGGCGCCACGCCCATCTCCTGCTTGGTCTTCTCGAAGGTGTCGGGCACCCACTGGAAGGCCCAGGTGCCCTGCATCGCCATGGCCGCGCGGCCGGCGGCCAGCAGCGCGAAGGACTGGTTCATGTTGAGCGAGAAGTACTTCTGCCCGCCGAACCAGCCCTTGTCCCACCAGCCCTTCAGGAGCTCGACCGCCTCGACGAACACCGGCGCATTCCACGGCATATCGCCGCTCAGCGCCTTGTAGACCAGCTCGGGCGAGCAGTAGTTGTTGTAGCAGATGCCCAGCAGATGGCGGTTGGCGAAGCGCTGGCCGGCATTGCCGGCCGCGAACGGCTGCACGCCGTCCTTCATCATCGTGCCCGCCAGCGACTCGAGCTCGGCGAGATTCCTGGGCGGCGTCCACGCCTTCTTCTTGAACAGCGTCTGATTGTAGAACAGCGCCTGCGTCTCGATCGTCTTGGGCAGCGCGATCAGCTTGCCGTCGTAGCTGCCGAGCTGGATCACGATCGGCGCGAGCTTCTTCTTCCAGCCGAACTTCTGCGCGAAGCCGTTGAGATCGAGCAGCTTGTTGCCGGTGACGAAGCGCTGCGTCCAGGAGGGGCCGTTGGTCAGCACGATGTCGGGCCCCTGGCCGCCGGCCAGCGCCACCAGGAGCTGGTCGGGCAGCGCGCTGCCGCGCCATTCGATCACCAGCTTGTAGTCGGGCTGCGAGGCGTTGAAGGGCTCGACAAGATACTTGATGAGCGCCGCCTGCTGCGCAGCGGTCGCGCCCTCGTACCACCAGACGATGGTCTTGGGCGCGGCCAGCGCCGGCCGGATCGACCCGGCGAGGCCTGTCGCGGCGAGGGCGGTCGTCGCGGCGCCTGCGAGGAGCGAGCGGCGTGTGGTGTTGGGCGCATTCTTCGGCGCAATCATGGTTCCCTCCTCTTCGTTCGTCTTGCTTGGCCTGCCCGCGGGTCAACCGGCGAGCGGCTGCCAGTTCTTGATCTCGTTGCGGGCCTTCTGCCGGGCGAGCGCCACGAGACGCGCCGCCAGCTTGCGTTCGCGCTCGACGATCGGCGCGGGCAACCCCTTCAGGGCTTCCACGACCGTCTTTTCGTCGCGGCTGAACGCGCCGCAGACGTAGCCCGCCATGCAGGCGATGGTGTCGGCGTCGCGGCCGAAATTGGCGCCGTAGGTCACGGCCTTCCAGGGATCGCCGCCGGCCAGCAGGCAGATCGCGAGCGTCGCGGGGATCGTCTCGCGGCTGTCGCAGGCGATGGCGCGGCGGAAGCGCTGGTGATAGCCGGTGCGGAAGCCGGAATAGTCGTTGGCGCTGCGCGCGAGCTCGATCGCGCTTTCGATCAATTGCCTCATGTCGCGCCCGCTCCACGGCTTGATCGCGCCGAGCGCCGTCTTGACCACTTCGTCGATCGTCTTCGCGCCGCCCAGCGCGGCCGAGACGGCGGCGGCGATGGCGGCCGCGCCGTCCTGGCAGAAGGCGACGTCGGTGACATGGATCAGGCTCGCAAGCTCCATCGCCTGCTCGGCGGCGGCGCGCGGATGACCGGCATTGACAATGCCGACCGGCGCGATCGCCATCGCCGAGCTCGAGCTCGGCATGTTGCCCGTGGCGATGGTGCGCGGCACGTCGCCAAAGCGCAGCTTGGCCGCCGAGTGCAGGACGGACGGGAAGAAGCGGCCGACCTTCTGGCCGAAGATCTCCTTATGCTGGCGCATCCACTCGGCTGCCCAGGAATCAGCGTCGGCGTAGCCGTCGGTCGCCAGCAGAGCGTCGGCGATCAGGTTGCGCATGATCGAATCGTCGGTGCCGTCGCCCTCGAAGGTCTCGACCCAGCCGAACTTCGCCTGGATCTGCTCGGGTTCGAGATTCTCGGTCGGCGTGCCCATCGCATCGCCAACGACGCCGAAGGCCAGGCTGGCGAATGCTCCGAGCTCCAGCCGATCGCTTCCGAGCTTGGCGATTTCTCCCATCACCGACATTCCTTCGAATTGCTTCTCTTTAGTTATACGTATAAGTAGACGTTGGCCTCGTCAATAAAGAGATACCGCCCAGCGATGCAGCATCGTCCCGCCCGACCGACGCAGAAGGACATCGCGGTGGCCGCCGGTGTCTCTCAGGCGACCGTGTCGATCGTGCTGAACAAGGTGGCGACGACGTCGGTGCCGGTGGCGACGCGCGAGCGGATCCTGAAGCTAGCGGGTGAGTTCGGGTACCAGCCCAACCATCCGGCCCGCATCCTGCGCAGCGCCCGCACCATGACGCTCGCCTGCGTCGTGCCGGACATTACCAATCCGTTCTATCCGGGCCTGGTGCGTGGCCTGCAGACCACGGCGGCGCCGGCCGGCTACGCGGTGCTGATCTACGACACCGATGGCAGGCCCGAGGGGGAGAAGCGTGCTCTGGACTGGCTGCAGCAGGGCCGCGCCGATGGCGCGGTTGGCATGTTCTACCATCACCGAGCAACCGATCTCGCCGGCGTGGCGCGCCGCACACTGCCGCTGGTGCTGCTTGGCCGTCAGGCCGCGCACCGCGGGCCGCCGATCGACAGCGTGTTCATCGACAACGTGGCCGCGTCGGCGGCGATGACCCGATGGCTGATCCGGCGTGGCCATCGCCGCATCGCCATGATCGTGGCCGAGTACGGCCCGAGCCGGCCGCGCGCCGAAGGCTACGAGAAGGTGATGCGCGAGGCGGGGCTCACGTCGCAGCTCTTTGTCGACACCGCTTACTCGGCCGAGGCGGGTGTGCGCGCCATGCAGGCGCTGCTGAAAGAGCAGGACCGGCCGACCGCGGTGTTCGGCGCCAATGACATGCTGGCGATCGGCGCGATGCAGGCGGCGCGCGATGCCGGCCTCGTCGTTCCCGACGATATCGCGATCGTCGGCTTCGACGACATCCCGACTGCCGACCTGCTCGGCCTCACCACCGTGCGCCAGCCCGAATTCGAGCTGGGGGCGCTGGCGGCGCGGACCTTGATGGATCGCCTGCAGTCCGGCGGAATGACCCCGGCTGCCAAGAATCTCGAACTCGCGTTCGAGATCGTCGAACGCTCGTCAGCGTGAAAGGGAGGAACGCGTGACCGCCATTCCGCACGATTACGCCGAACGGGTCTATGCTGGAGTGCTGGGCAAGCTCATCGGCGTCTATCTCGGCCGGCCGTTCGAGGGCTGGACCTACGAGCGCATCCTGAAGGAGCTGGGGCCGATCAACTACTACGTCCACGATCGCCGCGACGTGGCACTGCGCAACCATCAGCTCGTGGTGACCGACGACGACATTGCCGGCACCTTCGTCTTTCCGCGCGCGCTGGCCGACAACGACTATCCTTGCGACCTGACGGCCGAGCAGATCGGCCAGACCTGGCTGAACTACGTGGTCGAGGAGAAGTCGATCTTCTGGTGGGGCGGCATCGGCAGCTCGACCGAGCACACCGCGTTCCTGCGGCTGAAGTCGGGCATTCCCGCGCCCGGGAGCGGCTCGATGGCGCTGAACGGCCGGACGGTGGCCGAACAGATCGGCGCACAGATCTTCATCGACGGCTGGGCGATGGTGAGCCCCGGCAATCCCGAGCAGGCGGTCTATCTCGCCGAGCAGGCCGCGCGCGTCAGTCACGACGGCGAGGCAGTCCATGCAGCCAAGCTGCTGGCAGCGATGGAAGCGCGGGCCTTCGTCGAGGACGACGTCGAGAAGCTGCTGCAGGTGGGCCTGGACTTCGTGCCGAAGGGCTCGCTGATTCGCCGCGTGGTCGAAGATGTGCGTGACTGGCACGCCGGCGACAACGAGCACGACTGGCGGCGCACGCGGGCTCTGATCGCCGGCCGTTACGGCTACGACAAGTTCGCCGGCAACTGCCATGTCATTCCCAACCACGCGCTGATCATCCTGGCGCTGCTCTACGGGCAGAACAGCTTCCAGGAGACGATGCATATCGTGAACACCTCGGGCTGGGACACTGATTGCAACGCCGGCAACATCGGCTGCCTGTTCGGAATCCGGAAGGGACTGGCCGGCCTCGATGCCGGACCGGATTGGCGCACGCCGGTGGCCGATCGCATGTATATCTCCTCGGCCGACGGCGGCGCAGCGGTTACTGACGCGGTGATCGAAACGCGGGCGCTGGTGGTCGCCGGCCACAGGCTTGCGGGTGCTGCGGTGCCGGCGCCGTCGAAGAACGGCGCGCGTTTCCACTTTTCCCTCCCGGGTAGCCTGCAGGGCTTCGTCTGCGAGAGTGATGCACCCGCCAGGCTCCATCCGCTGACGGTCGAGAACGTAGGCGGACGCCTTGCGATCGGCTTCCGACGCCTTGCGCCGGGTCGCGTGGCGCGCGTCGCTACGCCGACCTTTTTCGGCAAGGACGGGCTTGCCATGCCGACCTACCAGATGGTCGCCTGCCCGACGCTCTATTCTGGACAGACAGTGACGTGCCATTTGGCCGCCGACGCCCTGAATGGAAGCAGCGTGACCGTGCGGCTCTACGCCAGCGTCTTCGGTGCCGGCGATGCGTTGACGAAGATCCATGGCGAGCCGCATGCGGTCACGACGCAGGCCGACCTCACGCTGACATGGCGGCTGCCCGACACCGGCGGCTATCCGATCTTCGATATCGGGCTCGAGATCGAGGCACAGGATTTCCGTGGCGCCGACGGCACGCTCTTTCTCGACTGGCTGCATTGGAACGGCGCGCCGGACGTCACCTTCCGCCGCCCCGACCCGACGAGCGAGATGTGGAAGCATGCCTGGATGAACGATGTCAGCCAGTTCCAAACCCGCTGGGAAGGCATGCGGGTAACCAGCAGCGGGGGCCTCGGCATGTTGGCGCAGGGGACACGTGACTGGTGCAACTACGAGGTCGCTGCGACGGTGACGCCATTGCTCGCCGAATCCTGGGGGATCGCCGCGCGTGTACAGGGCCGCACGCGCTACTACGCCTTGGTGTTCGACCGGGCAGAGGGCGGCCGCGTCCGTCTGGTTCGCCAGCGCCACGACGAGAGTGTACTCGCGGAGCAGAGCTTCGCCTGGTCGCTCGACCAGGCCTATGCGCTTAGCCTACGGAGTGAGGGCAGAATGATCCGTGCCTCGATCGACGGCCGCATTGTCTTCGAGGCGCAGGACGAAGCGCTGACCGGCGGGGCGGTCGCCCTGCTGGTCGACACGGGGTCGATCGCGACGGAGGCTGTCCGAGTCCGCCCCGTCTAGGAGACTTCGATGTGCGCCATCGGTCAGGCACGACCAGGCCCGCAGGTTTGCGGAACGACCGCCCGTATCTGACTTCGAGCGCGTACCGCCGAATTGGTCAAACACGTGCAGCTCCAGTCGCTTCGGCGGCATCGCGAGCGGCATGATGCCCGTTGCCTCAACCAACTCAAGCTCGGGCGAGCCTTGTTCTGGCGGCCGACGGCGTCGATGAGGTCGTGCCTCAGTGCCACGAGCCCAGCCGGCGCTCCACCCTTGTCATCGCGGGAGAGGTTATCGTCTGAGGCTTACTGCGGTCGGCGGGCGCCAGCCGCAACCAACGCCCGTACCTCTTCAGCATCAGCGCGTCCGCTCAAAACCACGCAGTCACGCAAGTGCATGGTGTTCTGCGTGTCGAGCGCGCCGATATGGGCGGTGTCTTCCATGGCGTCCGCTGCCGAGCGGCTGATGCCGCGATAGGGATCGGTGTCGTAGATTCCCGCCATGGTGATCGGCTCTCCCTTGCTCGCGCGGCCAATCGCGTCGATCGATGCAGGCTCGTAGGTGGCGCAGCTAAACCGCCAGTAACCGCGGCCAGGCAAGGTGATGACGATTTGCGCGAGCCCGAGCTTGCCGGCGACGGTCTTGTTCGAGAGCGGGCCGGCGAGCTCAATCGCCTTGTCGGCGTACTTGCGGTTGGCTGACGCGGGATCTTGTAGCATCTCGGCCGCGATCCAGATCGGCGAGGCGACGATCATGCCGTCGGGCAGCGTCTTGGGGCTGCTGATACCGCCCGATTGGGCCTGCGCCTGGGCAGCGACGAGCAGGAGGATCGTCGGAGCGAGCAAGTTGAGGGCGCTACGCATGGGAATCGACCAGGCAAAGCATCAGATTCAACGCGCCAGGCTCGAGCCCCCACAGGACCAGTAGATTCGGCTCGGGCTCGGTGCCGTTGTGGGATGTCGCCCTGATCGCCGACGTGCTGGGTAAGCCGAGCTCGACGGGCTTAGTCTCATACCCTCGCAGCTTCAGGGCGTGCGTCGTGGCATTGACGATCGTGTCGATCTTGCTTTGCTCGGACTCTCCGATGGCCCAGCTATAGGCCTCGGTCCTCGCGCAATCGCTGCCCGAGAGCATCGCGATCTTTTGCACGCGTTCGGTCAGGTAAGGATCGGTCGACGGCGTCGGGGGCTGGATAAAGGCGAGTCTGCCGATGCCCGACCGGTACACCAGTCCGCCCGATGGCGGCGACGCGCCGCCTTGTGACGGCAATTTGAGCTGCACCAGGGTGGGCCCGGGTCGTCCGATCGCGCCGCTGGTCTCGCGCACCGAGAAGGCGCGGCGCAGGATCGGAATCTCGCCCATGCCGTCGGGGGTCTTGGCGAAGATCCTCACCTCATAGTCGCCCGGCAGCAGGCCGTCGAAGTTGCGCGTCCCCTCGGTGTCACTGGGGTAGAGCCACTTCTGCGTGCCGAGGTCCGTATTCTTCCCGCCAGTGCTGGCGATGCCGAGCCCGAGCGTCCCGCGACCTCCAAACGTCAAGCCTGACCAGCTTACGACGATCGGCTCGAATGGCGCGAACGCCGGCTTCGCGGTCTCGAGCCGCGGTGCGGCCGACTGGGCCCAGGCTACGCTCAAGCTCATGCACAGGCACAGAAGAGCCGCGGTGATTGCTCGCAAACGCTGAGTCATGTTTCCTTCCTGTCCCCGGACCGACGGCTATCGCCGGTTGATCCAGTTCTCCTGCCGCTTGTTGTATTCGTATTGCTCCTGGCGCTTGCGCTCGATCGCACGCGCCTCGTCGCGCCGCTCCTGGAGGATCCGTTGCAGGCGCGCCTCGTCGGCACGGCGCTCCTCGAGCTTCTTCTCGGCGCGCTTGGCTTCGTTCAGCCGATCGATATGATTCTGTTCCTGCAACGCTTCGCGCCGCTTCTCATCGAGCCGGCGCTCGTTGGCTCGAATTTCCGCCCGGCGCTCCTCGAGCTTCTTCTCGATGGCCTTTTGCTCGATTCGCTTCTCCTCGAGGTGCTGCTCAAGGAGCTTTTCCTCACGTGCTCGTTCGGCGGCGCGCGCGGCGCTGATGTCGACCTCGGCGAGAACGAGTGGCGTCGATGATGCCGCGAAAAGAGCCGGGTGGGCGAAAGCGGCAGAAGCTGCCGGCAGACAGGCAATGATGGTGAGCAAGAACAACCCCAAGGGCCCGCGATCACCCGACATTCGAGCCGGCCTCTTTGTGCGTGCCACCGGGGCGAACATTGCCGCCGCCTTGGGAGACGATGTTGTCACCACTCTGCGCGACGATGCCGGCGCCGGACCACCTGGCAGGAAAGCGCCGGTCACGGCCGCGACACCCAAAGCAATGATCTTCATGCGCTCCTTCCCAAATGCCTGGCGAGATGCCCAGATGGGACAGGCGTACCCGGCGGCGTCACGTGCGTCTGTTGACGGACTATGAACAGCGCATCGAATCTCGCGTGGCGAGCGCCGACGGCTATTGGAAAGGCGCTGATCGCGCGATAGGTCTCGGGGCGAGGAGAGCAACCCCTTGTACAGCGTCGTCGTGGTCGAAGACGAAACCCTGACCCGCCGGGCGATCGCACTGTCCCTACGGGAAGCCGGTTTCACGGTACACGAGGCCAGCGACGCGCTGGCGTGCCGCGCGCTGCTGCGTCAGACGCGGCCAGACATGATCGTGCTTGACCTCGGCCTGCCGGGGATCGACGGCATGGATTTCGCGCGCGAGCTGCGCGTCAGGTCCGATTTCGGCTTGATCATCGTTACGCGCCAATCGGCGCCCGAGGCGCGGATCGCCTCGTTGGACCTCGGAGCGGATGACTACCTGATCAAGCCGATCCATTATGGCGAGTTGGCGGCGCGTATCCGCAGCGTCATGCGCCGTCTTGGCCGTGACCGCAGCCGGCGCCGCAAAGTGGGGCAGTGGACCGTGGATCTCGAGGCGCGCACCGTGAGCAACGGCAGGCTCGACGCCAGCCTGACGCGCGGCGAGTTCGACATCCTGGCCCGGCTGATCCAGGCCGACACCAAGATCGTCACGCGCCAGGAGCTGCTGTCGGCGATCAGCCGGTCGCCTCAGGAATCCGACATGCGATCCGTCGATGCGTTGGTGAGCCGACTGCGCCGCAAGCTGGGGGAGACGACCGGTGGCAATTTGATCGCGACGGCCCCCGGCTTCGGTTACCGCCTTGCCGCCACACCCGAGACCGAGGAGCCGTGACGGCTTTCGTCGGGCGGCTGAAGGAGAGGCAGCGGCTGCGCGCGGCTCTGGAAGATCGCGCGCCTGGCCTGCTGGTCGTGCGTGGCCCGTCGGGCGTCGGCAAGACGGCGCTGATCGACCGGGTTCTGCGCGACCTGTCACCCGCGCCGATCCTCGGGCGCGCCAAGTACGCCGAGCAGGCGGCCTCCGCTGGCCTCCGGCCGGTCGTCGATGCGCTGTCCCAGGCAGTCGATGGCGCGCTCGGACGGCTCTACGATCCGGGCGCGGGTGTGGCCTCTTTACGCTGTCTGGTCGGCACGCAATACGACACCCTGCTTGCGGCGGGCTTCCGCGCCGCCGGGCTGACGGCGGAAGGGACGCCGTCAGCCACTGCCGCCTTGCTGAGCCGCGAGGGCACGGTGCGCCTGGTTGATGCCATGGTGCGGGTACTGCAGTGGCTCGACGGCTTCGCCCTGCCTGTGGTGCTTTTCATCGACGACTGGCATCGCGCGCCCAACGAGGCGGTGGGCTTCGTCCATGCCAGCAGCCGGCGCGGCAACACGCTGAAGCTCGTCCTCGCCGCCCGTAGCGAAGGCGCGATGGCCTATCCGGAATTCGCGTCCGTCGTGGCGCTGGAGCCGCTGGCGAATGCCGACCAACTCGCGCTTCTCGGCGACTTGCTCGGCGAGCCGGCCCAGGCCCAGGCCGTCATGGATTGGCTGGGAGAACAGGCAAACGGTCTGCCGTTCGATCTGGCGGAGATCGCGCTCGCCCTGCGTCGGGAAAACGCCTTCGTCGGCAGCGGCGCCTCGCTGCATGTCGACCCGGTACGGGCCGCCACCATCGACCATCGCGACATCAACAAGATCATCGTCCAGCGGGCGCGCTTACTGCCCCATCCGGTGCTGCGCGTCGGCATCGCTGCAGCCCTGTGGGGCGACCGCGCCGACCTCGATGCACTCAGCGGCTGCCTGTCCGAGCCGTATGCCGCTACGCGGGCGGCGGCCGAAGTCCTGCAGTCGAACGGGCTGCTGCGGGTGGAGGATGACGAGATCGTCTTCCCGCACGACCGCATCAGGGCAAGCTTGCTGCAAGTTCCAGACCGAGCGGCGTTGCAGGCGCTTGCTCATGCCATGTCCGATATCATGCTCGCCGGGCGTTCCGGCGCGCACCGGCAGACGGCAATGAGGCTGAAGCTCGTCGGTGGGCTGGGCAATGCGGCGGATGCCCGGCTGGCCGGTTTGTTCGCCAGCGAAGCTGCCGCTGCCCGACTGGCCGCCCAGTTCGATCTCGCCGCAGATTTCGGCGAAGCGGCTTGGTCGATCTTCCAGCGAGTCGGCGGTGAGGACATTGACGGTCGGCTCATGGTGTTGCGGGAGGCCTGTCTCGCCGCCGCCCAACGCCGCCAGGCCGAGGCGGTGCGGCAGCGCTGCGCGCTGATGATCGACTCGGCGTCGGACATGGCGCAGCTCGCCAATGCCTACGAATGGGGCGTCATGGCAACGCGCTTGGCCGGGACGGCTTCCGATGCCTGGGCCCTCTGCCGAGAAGGTCTCGCGCGTTTCGGGGTTCGCTTGCCCGGCCGGATCCGCAACCCGCACCTGGTGCTCGCGGCGCTGGTCTGGAAGCTGATTGGACGCAAAGCGCTCCGCCTGATGCGACACGATGCGCGTACAGAACAGGCGGTGGCTTCGTTCGCCAATTCGGCGGGCTACACCGCCTGGGAGCAGGATCCGCGCTTCGCTGCCTACATCGGCATCCGGATGGCCATCCGTGCGCGCTTGATGGGAAACAACTCGGCTTTGTGGCTGAGTGTCGACGCCTTCATCAGCTCCGCCATGAAGGACTACAGCGCGGCCGCCGCATCTGGCGACAAGGCGGTGGCCAGCCTGCCCCAGCTCGGCATGGTGCGCGGGATGACCCTCTACCGCGCGGTTTCCTTCGGCAAGACGTGGCGTGATCCGCGGGCATCGCTCACCGACAGCAATCGCCAAGTCTACGATTTCTGCATGGCCGAGGGTGACCTGATCGGCGCAGCCTATGCGGTGCGCAATGAAGCGCTGTGGAGCTGGCGGACGGCGCAAACGCTCGAGGAGATGGTCGCCACGCTCGAGGAGGCGGACAGCAAAGCCGAACGCCTGGGAGATGAGACGACCCGCGCGGAGATCGTGCGGCTGGTCGAGCTGGTGCGACGCCTGCGGCAACCCGAACCTCTGTCCTCACGCCTGCCGGACGACGTCATCCGCGGAAAGTTCGTCGACCCGCCGCTTCCGGCTGTTGAATATCTCGGCCTCGCCGAAGACTGGCCGGCCATCCTGCGCCTCGCCGACGAGTTCCGCGCCAAGCGGCACACGCTCGACTCTCATCAAGGCGGCATTCACTGGCGCTTCTTCGAGAACCTCGCGCGGCTGAAGACCGGCCTGTCGCTCGACCGCGCGGACCTGAAGTACATGGAGCGTGTCGCCAAGGCCAACCCGACGGACCACCTGGGCAAGCTGCTCCTGCTGCGGGCGGAGCAGAGCCACCGCCAGGGAAGTAAAGACTGCCTGCGGACCTATGCCGAGGCGCTGGAGGTGATGCAGAGAGGCTCGTCGCGCCTGGAAGCAGGCCTTGCGGCGGAATGCGCCGCCGCCGCCGCTCGTACCCTCGGCGAGAGCACCGCGCATGAACGGTTTCGCGCCGCCGCCGCCGGCATTTGGTCCGCATGGGGGGCCTTCGGCAAGCTCGCGACGTATCAGACCGAGCAGCTGGCCGAGTCTGTCCGCAAAAGGCTGGCAGAAGCCGAAGCGCAGGCGGCCATGGCGAGGCGCGGCGAACGGGCGAAATCGCGGTTCCTGGCCGAGGTTGGGCACGAACTACGGACGCCGCTTCAGGCCATGCAGGGGCTGCTTGACCTGGCGGCCGAGCGGCCGGAAGAGTTGGATCTGGGGGAGATCCGCGACGTGTTCGGCAGCCTGAAGTCGGTCGTCGACGATCTCACCGAACTCGGCGCGCTGGGAGCCGAAGCTCCGCTGAACGCCCGGGCCACCGACCTCGAGGCGCTGCTGGGCTCGGAGCTTGCGCTCATGCAGGATGCCGCTCACAAGAAGGGCCTCGCGCTTGGCGCCGACTTCGCGGCCCTGCAGGATCGCTTTTTCGAAATCGATCCGGATCGGGTGCGGCAGGTCGTGCGCAACCTCGTCTCGAATGCGATCAAGTACACTGAAGAGGGCGGCGTCGACATGCGCGGCAGCGTGGCCGACGGCGTGGGCGACAAGGCGCTTGTGACGCTCACTGTCGAGGACACCGGCCCGGGCATCCCGCAGGAACGCTTGCCTCATCTCTTCGAGCCTTTCGATCGTGCCGGCCGCGAGGATGCGAAGGGCCTGGGCCTCGGGCTGTCCTCTCGCGCCGCATCGCCGAACGCATGGGCGGCTCTCTCACTGTCGAAAATCGCGACGAGAAGGGGGTGCGTTTCACCTTCTCGTTCGCGGCCGCCCGGTGCGCGGCGCCATCCGAAGCCCGGATCGCGATGCGGCCGCTGACGGTCCTGATCATCGAAGATACGACGCTCGTTCGCCGCCTGATGACCCGGCTCCTGACGCTCGACGGCCACGCCGTGATCGAAGTTGAGACTCTCGGCCAAGGATTCGAGCAGGCCGGCCGGCACAAGCTCGACCTGGTGCTGCTCGACCTTCACCTGCCTGACGGCGACGGGCTTTCCCTGATCGAGCAGTGGCCCGGCGACCACGAGCGGCCGGCGGTGATCGTGCTCACCGCCGCCGTCGCGCGCGATACTGAGGAGCGCGTGATGTCGGCCGGGGCCATCGTGCTGCGCAAGCCGATTGCCGCAGCGGACCTGCGCGTGGCGATCGCCCGGGCGTGCGGGGGCCCCGCGCCACCCAAAGCCGCGAACGGCTTCGATGACGAGATGGCCAAGCTGGTGCGGGATGCCCGCGAGGAAATCACGAAGCGCGCCGCCGAGCTGGCCGACCTCGTTCGGTCGGACGGGCCGCGCACTGACATTCAGCAGCGTGCTCACAAGCTGGCGGGACTAGCCGCGCAGTTCTATGCCCCACGCATTGCTGAAATTGCCGATCGGATCGAACAGGCCTGTAAACTGGAGGGAATATTGCCCAGAGACTGCCTGGCCGACTTGGAATTCCTCTCGCATAAGGAGACGGACACCGTTGTTGGCATGCGATCGAACGGTTAACGCCACCCAGCGTATCGAAGGGGAGGCCGGCTTCGCCGGTCTCAGACGAGCCCTCGCAAGTCTCGATCATTCCACGCCGTCCGCGGCAATTTGCGCGACTGCCGGAAACGAACCCCTTCACAACCATTATCTGCCGGCATCAGTGTCGGTATCCGAGCGAAATTCAGAGTCGAAAATCCAGCAAAATCAGCCCTCGGATCGCCATTTCGATTCCGTCTCGGCACCAGTATTTTCAATATTTTACCGATGTTGGCCTTTCACTGTCGATCAGGCAAGCTCGACGGGCTCGCCTGATATCCCGACGCTGTTGCAGGTGCTGGAGCAGAACGGAGTTACCGTCGCCGGTCCGGCGTGAGGATCGGGGAGATGGGCCGGCGCGGACCCGCTCCGGGCTGATCGGCCAGCGGGGACGGAAGGATGTCCCCGGAAAGTCCGACAGCCGCCCTTGCAAAACCTCAGCTTTTTGTCAGCCTGTCTCGATGCGTCATCTATGATCGCCTCTGATGCCGCCATTGCTTTTTGACCGTTTGTGAATTTGTCCGCGATGAAACGTCTTTTTTGCATCGGATTGTTGGCAATGAGCGCCAACGCCCACGCCGACGGCGTCTCGAAGGAGACTGCGACGACGGCTGCGTATTGCGCCGGCGTGAAGTGGGCCGAGTTGCTGCAGACCCCCGACAGGCCCGCAGCGATGAGAAGCCGCGTGCAGGACGCGAACGATCTGATGCAGGCGGGCATCGAGCAGTCGATCATTTCCCAGCGCGATGCCCAGACCGCCTATGACCGTGGCGTCCGGGACGCCAAGTCGTGTCGCGACGATGCGAACGGAGCGGCGTGCCGGCGCTCCGGCTTGCGCTGCCCGTAAGGCGCAGGCGCGCGGGGCGACGCCGCTAGCGTCGATCGTCGTCGAGGGGGGAGTCGAGAGCGTCGCCTTGTGGAGCGACGACGACGTCCTTCTCTTTCCCGAGTGCGGTGCCATCTGCCGCCGTCTGCCGCGCCAGCTGCTTGCCGAGCTCGATGAGGACGGGAGCGCTGCGCAGCGCCTCGTCGATCGCCACCATGCCGACGACATTGTAGCCGTTGTCGACATGCACGATCTCGCCGGTGATGCCCTGGCCGAGATCGCTGATGAGGCTGAGCGCGGCGCGGCCCACATCCTCGATCGTCGTGTTGCGTTTCAGCGGCGCGTTGGTCTCGGCCCATTTGACCAGGTGGCGCATGCCCGAGACTCCGCTGGACGCCAAGGTCTTGATCGGGCCCGCCGAGATCGCGTTGACCCGGATGTTCTGGCGGCCGAGATCGACCGCGAGGTAGCGGACGCTCGCCTCCAGGGCTGCCTTGGCGACGCCCATGACGTTGTAGTGCGGGATGGCCCGTTCCGATCCCAGATAGGTCAGCGTCAGCAGGCTTCCGCCGTCGCGCATGAGCGGCGCGACGCGCTGGGCCACCGCGGTGAAGCTGTAGCAGGAGATGTCGAGCGCGGTTGCGAAGTTGCGCCGGCTGGTCTGCACGTAGGGTCCGGCCAGCTCGTTCTTGTCGGAGTAGGAAACGGCATGGACGACGAAGTCGACCGGCTGGCCGGGCCAGATCTTCGGCAGGTCGGCGGCCATGCGATCGAGGTCGTCGTCGGAGCTTACGTCGCAGGCAATCAGATCCACCGCGCCCAGTTCCTTCGCCAGCCCCCTGACCCGCCGTCCCACCGCTTCGCCGGGATAGGAAAGGGCGAGGCGCGCGCCGTGGGCGGCCGCCACCCGGGCGATTCCCCAGGCGAGCGATCGCTCATTGGCCACACCCATGATCAGGCCGCGTTTGCCGCTCAGCAACCCTCCGGAGGTAACGCCATTGTCCGGCATGCCGCCTGCTTTCTGTGAAATTGATCTTGCGCTTCTTCTTACAAAACTCCGGCGCGAAGTCCTCTTCACGTTTGATTACCATTTATGTCGGCTGACACGGTCGTCTCCGGCCATGGGGGGGTAATCCTGTAGGTTCGCTGCCTGCAGATTGTTCCTCCGATGCCATGACCGCAGGCTTTGCATTGCCCTTCAGGTTTGGACTCGTCCAGGGGCGCGGCGTCGGGCATTTGGAACGGCAATGATTCGCGAACGCAGGTGTCTTGCGTTGGCGGACCGCAGTCTGGCGAGTGTGACCAGCACACCGAGCGCAGTACTACGATGCCGCAGCCACATGGCACGAACAGCACGTGAAGTCGGCCTTTCGCAATGCTGGTCCGCCGAACGCCGGGGATGGCAGCAAGAAGGGCGGCGGCCTGCGCCATGGCCTCGACGATCGTCTGGAGGCGGTTGACGGCCATCCTGCAGGTCGCGAAGGCCGAAGAGAGCCGTTGTGTTCCGGCGCCATTGGGCCGGCAAGACAGCGCTGGTGGATTGGCCTATGAATGCGGCCGGATGCCTAACTCGATGCCGGACAAGGTCCGCCATAGATATAAATATTGTGTCCACGGCCTCGTGGTGGAGAGCGAGTTGCGCCTCACGTCGGTGGATGTTTGCGATGACAGGCGACCTGTCGCCGTCACGATCGTCCAGGCGGCAGCAGACGTCTTCGAGCGGCATGCGGCCGGCTTGCGCCACGATTGCGAGGCGTGGATCCGGCACGCCGTGCTGGCCGATGGCAGCGTCTACATGCGGGTGAACGGCGTGTTCGAGGCGATTGTCGCTGCCGACGGACGTCGCGTGGCCGGCGCGGCATTGGGGGACGTCGACGACAGGACCTTCGAGGCCAATCTCGTCACCTTCGCGCTCACCGCGGCGCTGACGCTGCGAGGCGAGGAATGTCTGCACGCGACTGTCGTCGCCTTCGATGGCTGCGCGGTCGGCCTGCTGGGGGACAGCGGTGCCGGCAAATCGACGCTCTCTGCCTTCCTGCTGGCCGGCGGCGCGTCGCTGGTCACGGACGACCTGTTGCGAGTGACCTTCGACGGCGACGGTGTCGTGGCCCATCCCGGTCCTCGCCGTCTGAAGCTCCTCGACGATTCGGCGCAACGCTTCCTGCCGGATGCCGCCAGGCGGGGCAGTTTCAATGAGCTGAGCGGCAAGCTGATGGTCGAGCCGCCCGAAGCCGCGGCGACGAATGCGGCCGGCGCTCCGCTTTCGGCGCTCTTCTGGCTGGGCGAGGAGGGATCGCCAGCGGACCGTCCCATCGTGTCGACGACGCCGGTGGTCGGGATCGAACGGGTGAAGATCCTGACCCGATCGACGATGGACATTCGTTATGCGGCGGGCGACCGGCTGGAGCGGCAGCTTCGGTTTGCCGGACGAATGGCGGGAGCCGTACCGATCTTCGCGCTGCGTTATCCGCGCGACTATGCGACGTTGCCGCATGTCGCCGAGGCACTGCGTCGGACCGTCGGACGATGAGGGTCGTCGCGTCCTTCGTGGCGCTGCCTCAGGGCGATCGTCTGCTGCTGCTGAAGGCGCTGACGGCGCTTGTCTTCGTCCGCCTGGCGCTGGGCATCGTGCCGGTGGAATGGCTGCGCGCCTGGGCGTCCCGGCTGGCGCCGAACAGGCGGCCGGCCGGGCGGCCGGCCGAGTTGATCGCTTGGGCCGTCTCGGCTTGTGGGCGGCGGCTGCCGGGATGCACCTGCCTCGTCCAGGCCTTCGCCCTGCAGCGGCTGCTGTCGCGGGAAGGCCATGTCTCCGAGCTTCATATCGGCGTCGCCCGTCGTGAGGCAGGGCTTGCCGCCCATGCCTGGATCGTGTGCGCCGGCATGACCCTGATCGGCGAAAGCCATGCCGGCGAGTATGCGCCGCTTGTGGCGTGGCGCGTTGCCGGACCGGACGACGCCTGAGGATGTTCGCGGCGATCCTGAGCGTCGATGGCAGTCCCGTTGACGTCGGACCCGGCCGGCTTCCCGCCGGTGGCGGGATCAGGGTCGCTGTCGTGGGCGCCGGACAACGGCTGGCGCTGCTCTCCTCGTACGATGCTCCGGTCGACGATGAATGGCGAGGCATTGCCTCTCTCGCCGACCGCGTCTGGATCGCCGGACGGCTCCGCCTCGACCGGCGGGCGGCATTGCGGGACCGGCTGCGGGCGGATCGCCAGGCATCCGATGCGGACCTTTGCCTCCTGGCCTATGCTGCTTGGGGGGAGCGCTTCGTCGAGGAGATCGCGGGCGACTTCAGCTTCGTGCTGTGGGACGAAACGCGGGGCGTGCTGGTGGCCGCTCGCGACCAGTTCGGCGTGCGCGCGCTGTTCCATGCCACGGCCGGCGGCCGGCAACTCGTCTCCGATTCGCTTTCCTGGCTCGCATCGCGACCGGAGATCGATCGCGCGTTGGACGATCACTGGATCGGCGATTTCCTGGCGATGGGGCGCAGCCTCGATTTCCAGCGGACGGTCTTTGCCGGAATCGCGCGGCTGCCGCCGGGTCATGTGCTGACGCTTGCCGACGCTGGAGCGCGCACAAGGGCCTACTGGACGCTCGATGTACCCGAGCCGCTCCACTACCGCGATGGCAGGCAGTATGCCGAGCACTTTCGGGCGCTGGTCGCAGAGGCGGTCACCGATCGGCTGCCGGCTTCGGGCAGGGTCGGAGTGTCGATGAGTGGCGGTCTCGATTCGCCCACGCTCGCGGCCCTTGCCGTGGCGTCGGTCGGCGATCGCGGACGCATCGTGGCCGAATGCGTACACTACGAGCGGTTGATGCCGGATGACGAGCCTCGCTTCAGCACGCTTGTCGCCACTCATCTCGGCATCCCCCTTCGTCTGCGGGCGGTCGACGAGCTGACTTACGACCGCGATTGGCGTTGCCGCGGCCTGCGGACCGCCGAGCCCACGCGGTCGATCGTCTTCGCCCACTGGACTCGCCTGATCATGGGTGAAATGGCGGCCGCTGCACCCGTCTGGCTCTATGGCGAAGGGCCCGACAACGCCTTTCGCTTCGAGCGCGATGCCTATCTCTCCTGGCTCCTGCGGCGGGGCGAATGGCGTCGGCTTGTGGGCGCGGTGCTGCCCTACCTGCGGCTCAAGGGGCATGAGATATGGACCGGGAAGACACGTCCCGATGACCGCGCGCAGGCGGTGGCCGTCGACGCCGGAATCCTTCCTCCCTGGCTCGATCGCGACTTTGCCGCGCGAATGCACCTCGATGAACGTGTGCGCGAGGCAAACGAGATCGTCGACCGATCCCACGGCTGGCACCCCAGGGCCGTGGGGTCCTTCACCAATCCCATCTGGCAGGACTTCTTCGCGGAACGTGACCTCGACGAGTCTTTCGCCGGCCTCGTCTGGCGACATCCATTCTTCGATCTGCGCGTTCTCGAATTCATGCTCGCGGTGCCGCCCGTCCCGTGGGCCCGCAACAAGCTGCTGATGCGGCAGTCCATGCAGGGCTGGCTGCCCGGGCAAATCCTCGATCGCCCGAAGACGCCGTTGGCGGCGTCGCCCATCGAAGCGCCGATCCGCCGCGTCGGATTGGGCGTTCTCGAGGTCCCCGATCTGCTCGGGAAGTATGTCAGCACTGAAAATATTCCGGCGCGGCCTGATACCGAAAGCGACCTCTCCGCGCTCATCGCCGTTCACGCGCTCGACCACTGGATGGTGTACACTTCCGAAGCCGGGCGGGAGGAGGGCAGTGGTGCTTGAGACGTCGAGTATCCTGAAGCGATCGGATGCGCAGGTGTCGTGCAGCCTCGACAGCGAGGTCGCAATCCTCCACCTGAAGAAGTCGCGTTATTTCGGTCTCGCCGGAGTCGGTGCCCATATCTGGCTGGCGCTTGAGCAGCCGCGGTCGGTGGGCGAGCTTTCCGAATCGGTCGCACGCCATTTCGATGTTGGCCTTGCAGCCTGTCACGCCGATGTGCTGGCTTTTCTGGCCAGCCTGCAGGACGCGGGCCTCGTTGAGGTCACGACAGGGCCTGTATAGAATACGTTGTCGATGGAAATAGAGATGCCTTCATGAAGGCGAAGCCTTTCGTAACCGAAGCCCAAGCCTGCGCACCAGCGGCGAAAGGGCCTTACGAAGCGCCTGTTCTCGAGGGCTGGAGAACGCTGAGGAACTTCGCTCCGGCAAATGGGAATCACGGCCGTTCGGATGGTGGCAGGCCACCTTTCCACAAGACCCGTCAGCGATGAACTTTCAGGGCCGGTGCCGGCCTGACCGATCGATCTTGCTTCGTCGTGTTCTGACTGCCCGCGGGCAATGACTATTCGTGCGGGGATGAACAGTGCCGATTTCGATATCCTTTGTGCAGTCGTACGACCTCGTCCCGATCTTGAACGGCTGCGCACGCTTCTGCGCGGATCGATAGACTTTCGAACAGTTCTGGACCTCGCGTTCGGGCATTACCTCGGTCCGCAGTTCGTGGCGGCGATGTCGGACCTCGGCGGGGAGGGTATGCCGGCCGAGAGCAGGTCAAGGCTCGAAGACTTTCGGCGGCGCCATATGTTGCGGACGCTCTATCTTGCCGAGGAGCTCTGCCGGATTGCCGGGATTTTTTCCTCTCGTGGCATCACCTTCGCGACCTTCAAGGGCGCGGCACTCGCCATCGATCTCTATGGCGATCCGGCGCGTCGGGAATATCGCGACATCGATCTCATCGTACCGGTCGAACAGGTGCCGGCAGCCGAGGCGGCATTGGAAGGTCTCGGCTACCGCAACGACCAAGGCGATCGCGCCTTTCGGCAAATGTTCTGCGCCTATCAGGGGCAGTACAGCTTTGGCCATGCCGATCTCGACGCGTCGGTCGATCTGCACTGGGCGTTCACGGCGGCCGGGCTGCCCTTCCCTTTGGACGCCGGCGAACTCTGGTCGAATCTCAGGTTCCTTGGCATCGGCACGTGCACCGTGCCAACGCTCGCCGAACCGGACCTCGCGTTGCTTCTCGCGGGTCACGGCACGAAAGAAGGTTGGCGGAGCCTGGGCTGGATCTGCGACTTCGCCGCATTTGCTCAATCGAGGGCGGACCTCGACTGGCCGGGCCTGCACGCGCGGGCGCGCCGACGGGGCTGTGGCGACGCGGTGCTGCTGGCATGCGCTCTCTCGAACACGCTGCTCGACGTGGCGATCCCATCCGGTCTCGCCGACGAACTGGCGCGGAATCGGCGCGTCCGTGGACTCGCCGCCACGATCGTCGATAAGCTGCGGTCCGAAAGTGCAGGGTCAGCCCGCCATCATCTGATGGATGTCATGCTTTGCGATCGTCCTTGGGATCGCATCAGGGCAGCGTGCAGGCTCATATTCACGCCGACCCCGGGTGATTATCACGCACTTCCGCTGCCGCAGACCCTGTGGGGTCTCTACTACGGGCTGCGGCCCTTCCGGCTTGCGGCGTCCACGTCACTCCGCCGCGATGGCGAGGCGATGGTCGGGCAGAAGCTCTGACCGGTCGATCGGCGCGCCTGCATCGAATGTCTTCAGTTCCGGCATCACCGTGCGCGCGAACAGGCGCACGTTGCGGGCCGCTTCCTCGTGCGGCATGCCGGCATAGGAGAAGACGCCGATATAGGCCGAATTCCGTGTCTGGCGGTGGATCGCCATGATCTTGTCGTAGACTTGCTCGGGCGTGCCGTAGACCTGCAGATCGGCGAAGAACTCGATGGCCTTCTGGTCGCCGTAGACCGCGAGCTTCTCGTTCATCTTGGCGTAGTATTCGTAGCCGCGCTGGTTCTTCATGTGGGCGCCGGCGAACTGGTAGTGGTCGAGCACGGTGCGGTAGTAGCCGCCGATATAGTCCACCGCCATCTCGCGCGCGCGCTCGGCGCTTTCGTCGACGAAGGTCCAGCCGGCCGAGATGGGCTGCGGCGCATCGCAGCCGTTGATCTCGCGATAAAGCGCATTGTACTCGGTGAGTTCCTTCTCGACCTCGCGCCACGGCTTCTGCGGGATGATCAGCAGCCCGACGCCGAGCCGCGCCATGATGCGCGCGCTCTCCGGGCTGACGGCGGCGGCATAGGTCCGGCCGCGGAACGACCTGAACGGCGCGGGGCGGATGGCGACGGGAGGCTGGCGGTAGTGCTTGCCCTGGTAGTCCATCACACCGGTCTCGAGGCCCTTCAACAGCGCCTCGCCGTATTCGACGAACATCTCGCGGCTGTCGCCCATGTCGAGACGGAAGCCGTCGAACTCCACCTTGCCGGCGCCGCGGCCCAGCCCGAGGATCATGCGCCCGCCGGAAAGGTGGTCGAGCATGGAGATCTGCTCGGCGACCCGCATCGGATCGTGCCAGGGCAGCACCACCACCATCGAGCCGAGGCGGATGTTCCGGGTGCGGCCGGCCATGTAGGACAGGAACTGCACCACGTCGGGGCACATCGTGTAGTCGGTGAAATGATGCTCCACCGACCAGATCGATTCGAAGCCCAGCGGCTCGGCCATGTCGGCCAGCGCCAGTTCGTTGAGATAGACCTGCCGGTCCGAGAGCTTGCGGCCGGTATTCTGGAAGACGGAGGCCATTCCGACGTGCATGGGCGTTTCCTCGCGCTGTTTGCCCCATGGTAAACGGTCATTCACTTCCTTGGAAAGGCCATGTTGGACAGGGCGTTGCGTACTTGAATCCGCCTCAATCGCCGGTCATATCCGGCCCATGCGTTCCGTCCTCGCGGGCCTCCTGGCCTTTGTCGCCTTCGTCTCGACCGCGTCCGGCGTTCATGCGCAGACGGGCGTTCCTGAGATCGAGAACTACATCAACTCGATCCGCACGGCGCAGGCGCGCTTCGTGCAGACCAACCCCAACGGCTCGGTCCTGCAGGGTACGCTCTACTTGCGTAAGCCCGGCCGCATGCGCTTCCAGTACGATCCACCGTCTCAGCTCAAGATCGTGGCCGACGGCGTGCAGGTAACGATGTGGGATCCTGCCACGCATGATTTCGGCCAGTGGCCGATCGGCTGGACCGCGGCGTCGTTCCTGGTGAAGGAACCGCTGAAACTTTCCGGCGATCTCACCGTGCAGGCGCTGAATCGCACCGCCGACGGCCTGATCGAGGCCACGATCGTTCAGACGCGCAAACCACAAGAAGGCAAGATCATCGTCCGCTTTGCGGAAAACCCCATGGCTTTGCGTGGCTGGTCGATCATTGACAATCGCGGCAACAGGGTCGATGTCGCGCTGACGCAGCTCCAGACCGGCATTCAGCTCGCCGATTCGCTGTTCAAGTATGACGGCCCCGACGCGGGACAGATTCTCAACGGCAATCGGAACTGACGCGCTATAACCTCCGCATGGACCGGGGCGGAGAAAGAACCAAGTGAGCAGTCTGATCGTACGGGCCTCGACCGAGGCCGATGTGGTGCGCTGCGCGGCGATCTATAGCCATCACGTCCGGTACGGTACCGCCTCGTTCGAGGTCGCGGCGCCCGACCTCAACGAGATGAGGCGCCGCCGCGCTGCGGTGCTCGATCTTGGCCTGCCCTATCTCGTGGCCGAACGTGCGGGCCGGGTGCTGGGCTACGCCTATGCCGGCAACTGGCGGCCGCGGCCGGCCTATGCGTTCTCGGTCGAGGATTCGATCTATATCGACAAGGACGCGACGGGGCAGGGGGTCGGGCGTGCGCTTCTGCCGGTGTTGATCGAGCAGTGCAGCGTTCTCGGCAAGCGCCAGATGGTGGCGGTGATCGGCGATTCGGCCCAGACGCCGTCGATCCGGCTCCATGAGACCTGCGGCTTCGAGATGGTGGGCACGCTGAAGAGCATCGGCTTCAAGTTCGGCCGTTGGCTCGACAGCGTCCTGATGCAACGCCCGCTCGGACCGGGCGACACGGTCGCACCGGGGGGAAACTGACATGCGCCTGATCGACTATTTCGACCGCGGTGCCGATCTTTTCCCCGGGCGGCATTGCCTGCATGACGGCACGCGCGGCTGGACCTATGCCGAGGTGCGCGAGACCACGCATCGCATCGCCAACGGGCTTCTGAAGGCAGGCCTTGCGTCGGGCGCCAAGGCCGCGGTCTACAGCCCCAATCATGCGATGGCCTACGCCGCCCTGATGGGGATTGCCCGAGCGGGCCTCATCTGGGCGCCGGTCAATGCGCGCAACGCGATCGAGGAGAACCTCTTCATCCTCGACAACACCGACGTCGAGTTCCTGTTCTACCATTCGAGCTTCGCGGACTATGTGGCGCGCATTCGCGAGGCCTGTCCCAAGATCAGGACGTTCGTCTGCATCGACGATTCGGAATTCGCAGGCTGGCTCGCGCGGTTCGATGCGGCGGCGCCCGATTTGCCCGACGCGCCCGATGACGTGGCCATCCTGATCAGCTCCGGCGGGACGACCGGCCGGCCCAAGGGCGTCCAGATCACCAATCGCGCGATCGAGACCCTGAACGCGATCTTCTGGGCCTGCATGCCGATCGAGGCGCCGCCGGTCCATCTCATGGTGGCGCCGATGACCCATGCGGCGGGCGTCTGCTCCTTCCCGCTGCTGCCCTTTGGCGGCACCAACATCTTCATGGGCACGTCCGATCCGGGAGCCATCCTCGCCGCGATCGAGAAGCACAAGGTCACGCACATCTATATGCCGCCGACCTTGATCTACATCCTTCTCGCCCACCCCGACGTCGGCAAATACGACTACAGCTCGCTCAGGAACCTCGTCTATGCCTCCGCGCCCATGTCGGTCGACAAGCTCGTCGAGGCCATAGAGGTCTTCGGTCCGGTGCTGACCCAGACCTACGGCCAGGCCGAGGCGGCGATGATCTGCACCTATTTGTCGCCCAAGGATCACGTCGCCGCGCTCGACGGCAACAAGCGCCATCGGCTGGCAAGCTGCGGCAAGGCCACGCCGCTGATGCGGGTGGAGATCATGGACGACGACGGCCGCCTGCTGCCGCGCGGCGAGCGCGGCGAGATCGTGGTGCGCGGCGGCCTGGTGATGAAGGGCTACTACAAGAACCCGCAGGCGACGGCGGAAGTGTCGACCTTCGGCTGGCATCACACCGGCGACATCGGCCTCATCGACGAGGATGGCTTCGTCTATATCGTCGATCGCAAGAAGGACATGATCATCTCCGGCGGTTTCAACGTCTTCCCGAGCGAGGTCGAGCAGGTGTTGTGGAGCCATCCTGCGGTGCAGGATTGCGCCGTGATCGGCGTGCCCGACGACAAGTGGGGCGAGGCGGTGAAGGCGGTGGTCGAGCTGAAGCCCGGCGCCAGGGCCGAGGCGGACGAGCTGATCTCGCTTGCGCGCGAGAAGCTCGGCGGCGTGAAGGCGCCGAAGTCGGTCGACTTTGTCGCCACCTTGCCGCGCAGCCCGGTCGGCAAGGTCCTGAAGAAGGACCTGCGTGCGACCTATTGGGCCGGCCGCGAGCGGAAGATCTGAAACGTGAAGCTCGGGGTCGCCACCTTCAGACACCTGCCGCCCAACGTCCAGGGTGCCCTCTGGCTGGTGAGCGGCGGTTTCATCTTCACCACCAACGGCGCGATGATCCGCCTGCTCTCGGCCGAGATCGAGGGCGTGCAGACCGCCTTCTTCCGCGCCTTCTTCTCGGTGCTGATGCTCCTGCCGATGATCCTGAGCGGCCGGGTGCAGCCCTGGCGCAGCCAGCGCATCGTCGGGCACTTCTGGCGCACCCTCATGGGCACCATCTCCATGGTGCTGGGCTTCTACGCCGTCTCGATGCTGCCGCTCGCCGACGCGACGGCGCTCGCCTTCTCCCAGCCGCTGTTCTCGGTCGTGCTGGCCGCCGTCGTCCTGCACGAGAAGGTGCGGTGGCGACGCTGGAGCGCCACGATCATCGGCTTCATCGGCGTCCTGGTGATGGCGCGGCCGGGCAGCGGCAGCCTGCAGCCCGGCGCGATCGTGGCGCTCCTGAACGCGCTCGCGGTCGGGGTCTCGATCCTGCTGGTGCGCCGGCTGTCCGATTCCGAGCCGCCGCTCATGATCCTGACCCAGTTCGCGATCTTCTCGACCCTGCTGCTGGCGCTGCCGGCGATCTGGTTCTGGCGTTGGCCGTCCCCCTTCGGCTGGGCGCTGGCGGTGGGCGTCGCCGCCACCGCGACGCTGGGGCAATATTTCTGGGTGCAGGCCTTTGCCGCGGGCGAGATGTCGGCGGTGGCGCCGTTCGATTATCTTCGTCTGCCGTTTGCCGTGTTCGTGGGCTGGTTGATCTGGGGCGAGATGCCGGTGATCTGGACCTATGTCGGCGCGTCGATCGTGATCGGCTCGGCGCTCTATATCGCCTATCGCGAGAGCCAGCTCGTGCGCGAGCGGCGAGCCGCGGCGCGCGCTAGGCCGGCGGCGCGTCCTGCTCCTTGAGGAGCCAGGCTCTCGCCCGCCGACGATGGGCCTCGGTGATGTGCGACGCCGCGGCCGTGAAGGCCGCCAGCAGGACCGCCGCATCGTCGGTATAGCCGAGGCCGGCGATGAAGTCGGGGATGATATCGAAGGGCATCACGAAATAGGCCAGCGCCCCGAACAGGGTGGCGCGGATCGGCAGCGGCGTTGCCGTGTCGGTCGCGCAATGGAAGGCGGCCACGGCGTCCTCGGTGAAGGGCACCTTGCCGAGCGTCCGGCGCGCCTTCCGCCAGAAGCCCTCGCGCACGCGCTGCTCGTCGCTCTCGAACCGGGTGAGGTCGGTCATGGGTCCAAAGGTTGGCTCTCGGCGGCCGCTTGGCAAGGGGCCGGACCATGCTAAAAGCGGCGCAACCATGGAGGACGGAAAATGAACGTGAAGGGGCAAGCGGCGATCGTCACCGGCGGCGCCTCGGGTCTGGGCGGCGCCACGGCATCGGCGCTGGCGGCGGCGGGCGCCAAGGTCGCCATCTTCGACGTGCAGGACGAGCTCGGCGAGAAGAAGGCCAAGGAGATCGGCGGTCTCTACGTCAAGACCAACGTCGCCGACGCGGCCAACACCGAGGCATCGGTCAAGACCGTGGTCGAGAAGCTGGGACCGCCGCGCGTCGCGGTGAACTGCGCCGGCATCGGCCGCGCCGCCCGCACCATCTCCAAGAATGGCCCGCACGATCTCGGCATGTTCGCCCAGGTGATCCAGGTCAACCTGATCGGGACCTTCAATGTCATCCGCCTCGCATCCTGGGCCATGAGCCAGGCCGAGCCGATGGACGACGGTGAGCGCGGGGTCATCGTCAATACCGCCTCCGTGGCGGCCTTCGACGGACAGATCGGCCAGGCGGCCTATTCGGCATCCAAGGGCGGCGTGGTCGGCATGACACTGCCGATCGCACGCGATCTGTCGAGCATGGGCATCCGGGTCTGCACCATTGCGCCCGGCCTCTTCCTGACGCCGATGATGATGGGCCTCTCGGCCGAGGCGCAGAAGAGCCTGGGCGCGCAGGTGCCGTTTCCGCCGCGGCTGGGCGACCCCAAGGAGTACGCGCAGCTTGCCATGCAGATCGTCGAGAACCGCATGCTGAACGGGGAGACCATCCGTCTCGATGGGGCGATCCGCATGGCGCCGAAGTGATCGCGCCGAAGTGACCGCTCGGTCGTCGGTGTGAACGGAGCTTCATAAAGACGCGGCACTCCGCCCTTGCCGGTCGCAGCCCGGCGGAGTATCGGAATCGGGTGCCGTGCTTTCGCGCGCGGCACCATCCCCTCGTCAAGCCTCTCCCTTGCGCACGGGGCGAGGGTTTTAAATTGCGCGACACGTCAGCCATCTGGCCTGCCATCCGGCGGCGCTGAGCGTACGTCGGTCCCTGGCTCGCCGCGTAGCAGAAGGAGGCCGACATGACCGAGCGCACCGACGGCCATCGGGAGATGGCGCCCAGCGCTTTTCTCACAGCCAATTTCTTCGCCTGGCCTTTCATCGCCGCCGCTGCAGCGGGCGATGCGCTGGCGGTTCAGGCGGGCGAGATGGCGCGAGTCCTCAGTTGGTCGCCGGCCGACTCGCGTCGTCCGACCAGGCTCGACTGGACTTCGCCAAACCGGGTGCGGCTCGAGCTGTCGACCATGGATCTGCGCGACTTCTCCTCGGCCGATGCGGCTGGGGCCAAGGACGTGCCGGTGCTCGTTTGCGCGCCGTTTGCGCTTCATTGCGCCACCATCGCCGACCTGGCGCCCGGACACAGCCTTGTCGAGATACTGGCCGCCGGCGGCCGTCGCCTGTTCCTCACCGACTGGCATTCGGCAACGGGCGACATGCGTCTTCTCACCATCGACACCTACCTCGCCGAACTCAATGTGGCGGTCGATGAGATCGGTGCGCCGGTCGACCTGGTCGGTCTCTGCCAGGGCGGCTGGATGGCCTTGGTCTATGCCGCGCGCTTCCCCGGCAAGGTGCGCAAGCTGGTGCTGGCCGGCGCTCCGGTCGACGTCGACGCCGGCACATCGCGCTTCACGATCGCGGCGCAGTATCTGCCGTTTGGTGTCTTCGACGAGCTGACGCGGTTGGGGGATGGCCGCCTGCAGGGTCGACGGGCGGTCGAAATGTGGGAGCCGGCCCTGCACGGCGACGAGGTGGCGAAGGCCCTGCAGGTCGCTCCCGGCGAGTTGGATCGCCAGCCGACGCTCCGGGATCGGTTCGCCATCTGGTCGGACTCGACCCTCGATCTGCCCGGCGCCTTCTATCGGCAATGCGTGCTCTGGCTGTTCAAGGAGAATCGCCTGGCCCAGGGCCGGTTCGTGGCGCTCGGGCGTCCGGTCGATCTCACCGACGTCCGCCACCCGCTGTTTCTGCTGGCCGCCCATGACGATCAGGTCGTGCCGCCCGAACAGCTCATGGCGGCGCGACATCTGGTCGGCAGCCGGCCGCAGGACATCGAAAGTGCGATCGAGCCGGGTGGTCATCTCAGCCTGTTCGTCGGCACAGAGATCCTGCACGGCGCATGGGCGCGCGTGGCCCGCTGGCTTGACGAGCCGCCCGTGATCGCGAGCATCGCCGCCTGAAGATCGGCATCGCGCTCTTGTGAACGTGCCGGACACACGACAAATCGCCGTCGCCGATCGCACTACCGGCCGGCAGGCGGTGGCCGTTCCGCAAATGCAGGCGAACTTTCCGCTGGCGTCCGACGTCGCATCGAGACAGGTGTTCGCGCTGACCGCCGGCTTGCGAAGCTCGTCGCGTCCAGCGCCAACGGTGACAGGATCGCGAGCACCCGATGTCTGCGACGATGCCGACGATCCCTTCGTGCTATAGTCGCGGCATGACCGAAACCAGTACGCTTCCCGACCGACTGTCGACCAATCCCAAGAGCCCGTTCTACGACGAGGCGCTGCTGCAGAAGGGCGTCGGCATCAAGTTCGACGGCCAGGAGAAGACCAACGTCGAGGAATATTGCGTGAGCGAAGGCTGGATCCGCGTCGCCGTGGGCAAGACGGTCGATCGCAAGGGCAATCCGCTCACCATCAAGCTCGCCGGCAAGGTCGAGCCCTATCTGCAGAAATAGCGGAGACCGCCATGCACAGCCACACGCTCGCCGACTGGCGCCACGACCATGTGTTCCTGGGCGCCGCGCACGATCGCAACGAACGGCGCACCTGGCTGGTCGTGGGACTCACCGCGGCCATGATGGTGGTCGAGATCGTGGGCGGCACGATCTTCGGCTCGATGGCGCTGCTGGCCGACGGCTGGCACATGTCGACCCATGCTGGCGCGCTCGGCATTGCCGCCTTCGCCTATCGCTATGCGCGCAACCATGCCCGCGATCCGCGCTTTGCCTTCGGCACGGGAAAGCTCGGGGATCTCGCGGGCTTCGCGAGCGCGATCGTGCTCGCGATGATCTCGCTCCTGATCGGCTACGAATCCGTCGGCCGGCTGTTCCAGCCGGTGACGATCCACTACGGCGAAGCCATTGCGATCGCCGGCGTCGGCCTCGCCGTCAATCTCGTGAGCGCCTGGCTCCTGGGAGCAGAGCACGGTCACGATCACGGCCATGCGCACGATCATGGTCATGCGCATGATCATGGCCATACGCATGATCGCGATCACCACGCGCACCATCATGGTCATCGCGACCACAATCTGCGTGCAGCCTACTGGCACGTGATGGCGGATGCGCTGACCTCGGTGCTGGCGATCGCCGGCCTGCTCGCGGCCCGCGTCTATGGCTGGAACTGGCTCGATCCGGTAATCGGCGTCGTCGGCGCCTGCGTGATCGCGCACTGGTCGTGGGGCCTGATGCGCGATGCCGGGGCTGTGTTGCTGGATGCTGCCCCCGATCGTTCCCTGGGCGACGCGATCCGCAAGCGCCTTGAGATCGGGGACGACCGCATCGCCGATCTCCATATCTGGCGTCTCGGCCCCGGCCACCACGGAGCCATCGTCTCTCTGGTCTCCCATGCACCCGAAACGGTCGCGCATTACAAGGCGCGGCTCGACGACGTGCCGGGTCTCAGCCATGTCACGGTCGAGGTCCATCGCTGCGCCGGCCCGCACTGAGGGCGCCGCATCGGGACCAACGGCGGTCCGCCATCGCGCCGGTACAGGTCGCCGATACGAAGGACGAGGCGCAACACCTTGACCTCGTCACCTTGACCTCGCCACCTTGACCCGTCCGCCGATCCCACCCACCGACCCCATCCAGGCGGGATCGAGTCGGGAACGTAACCTTGGCCGACGTTCTGCGTTCCATCAAAGGAACGGAAGGAGCGAGCGATGGCGAACAAAGGGAAATCGAAAGACAGGATAGAAGGCGAGGGCAGCTACAGCGGCACCCGCGCCTATGACGAGGCGACCGAGAAGTTTGTCAAAGACGGCAAGGTGGACAAGGCCGCCAAGGAAGCGAAGCGCGCCATGGAGTCGGGCGAGGCTGCCGAGCTGAAGGCGGCAGAGGCCACGGGCAAGGCGGGCGATCCTCGCGGCCAGAACAAGTCACACTGATCGTCCCTGGACAGGGAAGGGACGGGAAGGCGCCTCCCACCCGGGAGGCGCCTTTTCGCATCAGCAGGTGCTGGCGGCCGGTGCCGACATCAGCATCGCGCGCGTGAGTTCGCATGCCACCTCGGGGCGCATGCGGATATCCACCACGTGGCCGGAAGCGTCCACCAGGGCGCCTTCGATGTAGCCTGCATCCTTGTTCATCTCGAAGGCAGCGGACGCGATGTTTATCGTGTTGTCGACGTGGCTGCTTTTTCCCTCGTCCTCCTCGCCGAGGACGGTTCGGCGGCGCGCCATCTCATTTGCGGCATGGTTCAGGCTGGAGATGAATGCATTGAACTCGGCATAGTCCGCGACGCAGTTGATGCTGTGCTGCGCCTTGTCGATGAACACCATCACGCAACTCTCGCCATCGGCGCTCACGCCCAGATGAAACCTGTCGAGTGTGCCGATCACCTTGTCGTCCATGGCGGCCTCCATCTTCATCATTAAACGGGGCGGCCGCTGCCTAGTTCCCACCGCGACATTCCCGCCCTCAAGGACCTGTGACGTCCGCCGCCGTGATCTTGGGGAACAGCAACGGCGGCACGGATATCCGTCTGCCGCCCGGGATCGATGTCAGGATCGTCTCGCCATCATTTGGCCACGACAGGGCGGCCGATGCTTCGCCGACGCTTTCGAGAACGGTGGCCGCGGTAGCGGGGATGAAGGGCCATGCGGCAAGCGCGGCCGCACGAATCAGGTTCACACCGGTTCTCACTGCAACGGCCGCGCGTAGCGGATCGTCCTTGAGGGTCGCCCATGGGGCCTGCGCGGCCAAGTAGGCATTGCCGAGACGCCAGATGGCACGCACCTCGTTGGCGGCCTTGCGGAATTCAAGGGCCTCGTGATGCCGGCGCAAGTGATCGAAACAGATAGCCAGGCGGCGGCCGACGTCTTCTTCCGCTGGTCCCGGCGTTCCTCCGCAAGGAACGGCCCCGCCAAAGCGTTGTGCGACTAAGGAGAGGCAGCGATTGACCAGGTTGCCGAATGTATCGGCGAGGTCCTTGTTGATGCCTGCCACGAACCTCTCGACGGTGAAGTCGCAATCCGCACCCTCGGGCGCGTTGGCGGCCAGCCACCATCGCCAGGTGTCGGCCGGCAGGGCGCGAAGGGCTGCGTCGGTGAAGATTCCGCGCCGGGCGCTCGTGGAAAATTTTCCGCCCTCGAAGGTCAGCCAGTTGAAGCCCTTGATGATATCGGGAAGCTTCAGGGGCAGGCCGCAGCCGAGCAGCGTCACGGGAAAGCTGACGGTGTGGAACGGCACATTGTCCTTGGCGAGGAACTGGACGTAGCGCACCTGCTCGCCGCCTTGCCACCACTTGCGCCAGTCGCGGTCTGGAGCCGCCGTCGCCCATTCCACGGCGGCGGCGATATAGCCGATCGGCGCATCGAACCAGACATAGAACACCTTGTCCTCAAAGCCGGGTCTGGGCACCGGCACCCCCCACGAGAGGTCGCGGGTGATGCAGCGGTCGCGCAGGCCCTCGTCGAGCCATTTGAGCGCGATCGAGCGAACCAGCGGCGGCCAGTCGCGCTGGCCCACGATCCAGCGACGCAGTCGATCCTGGAAGGCCGACTGGCGCAGGAAAAGATGGCGTGTTTCGCGAAACTCGATGTCGTGTGTGCCGGAGATCGCCGACCGTGGTGCGATCAGGTCCGCAGGATCGAGCAGCCGGGTACAGCTTTCGCATTGATCGCCGCGGGCATCGGTGTTTCGGCAGAAAGGACAGATGCCGACAACGTAGCGGTCGGGGAGGAAACGGCCTTCATGTGGCGAATAGGCCTGTCGCAGGACACGTTCCTCGATCCAGCCGGCGGCGTCGAGACGGCGGAAGATCTCCTGCGTCAAAGCATGGTTTGCAGGACCGGAAGTGCGCGAGAAATGATCGAAGGAAAGGCCGAAGCGGCGATAGATGTCGGCCTGCAGCGCATGTTGGCGGTCGCAGTAGTCGGCGACGGGCAGGCCCTCGGCGTGCGCGGCGAACTCGGCCGGCGTGCCGTGTTCGTCGGTGCCGCACAGGAACAGGACCTCGTGTCCGGTCTGCCGGCGGAAGCGGGCATGAATGTCGGCAGGCAACAGCGAGCCGGCGAGATTGCCGAGATGCTTGACGCCATTGATATAGGGCAATGCGCTGGTGATCAGGAACCTGGCCATGACTCTCTCCATCGTGTCGGAAGACATGAAAAAGCCCTTCGCGAGGAAGGGCTGGAGAGTCCGGCGCGAGGTTAGCGCCCGCGCGTCATCCTTCTGGCCCATCCTGTCGAGGGGCCGGGCGCATTCGCGAAACGGTGGAGCGGACCGGATACATGGCGCCTCTATGCGGCGTCTCGCCTCATGCCGTCAAGCCGCCGCCTGATCGATGAACCTGGCCAGGGCCACGTCCTTCTCGGTGACGCCGCCGGCATCGTGGGTGGAGAGCACGATCTCGACCCGATTGTAGACGTTCGACCATTCGGGGTGGTGATCGGCCTTCTCGGCGGCCAGCGCGACGCGGGTCATGAAGCCCCAGGCCTGGTTGAAGTCGCCGAACTTGAAGCTCTTCTGGATGGCGTCGCGGCCGGCGACCTCGGTCCAGCCCTTGAGTGCGGCGAGCGCCTCGCTGCGCGCCGTTGCGGTCAACTTCGTCGTCATCTGATCCTCCTGTTCTGGCGCAAAGCTTGCCTCATCGGGTCGGTCGAGCCTAGGCTCGACGATCTACAGGAGGCCTTGGTGAAAATCACTCGTCGTTCCACGCTGCTTGCCGCCACATCGCTCGCCGTCGCTCCCACCGCCGCCCGGGCGCAAAAGGCCGCCGACACACTGCGCATCCAGTTCGTCGATGCCGTTCCCAACGTCGACATGTACTTCAACAGCCAGCGCACCGGCCTGATCCTGGCGCACCAGGCGTGGGACATGCTGGTGCATCGCGATCCGGCGACATTCGACATCAAGCCGTCGCTCGCCACCGACTGGAAGTTCACCGACGCCAGCACGCTCGACCTTACGATCCGGCAGGGCGTGAAGTTCCACGACGGCAGCCCGTTCTCTGCCGACGACGTCGTCTACACCATCAACATGGTGGCCGATCCCGCGAGCAAGGTTGCGACGCCCAGCAACTATGCCTGGATCGCCAAGGCGGAGAAGACCGGCGATCATACGGTGCGCATCCACATGAAACGGCCGACGCCGGCGGCGCTCGAATATCTCGCCATGGTGACGCCGATCCATCCCAAGGCCTATCGCGAGAAGGTCGGTCCCGAGGGCTTTGCCGCCAAGCCGGTCGGCGCCGGACCCTACAAGATCGTCAAGAACGAGCAGGGCAAGGAAGTCGTGTTCGAGCGGTTCGAGGACTATTGGGCGGGCTCGCCCAAGGGCAAGCCCGCGATCAAGACCCTGCATGTGCGCTTCGTGCCCGATCTCGCCACCGAGGTGACGGAACTCCTGGCACGGCGCACCGACTGGATCTGGAACATCAATCCGGACCAGCTCTCGAACATCAACAAGGTGCCCTACCTCCAGGCCGTCCGGCAGGAATCGATGCGCGTCGGCTACCTCCAGATCGATGCCGCAGGCCGCACCGGCGCCGGCAATCCGCTGACCAAGCTCAAGGTGCGGCAGGCGATCTTCCATGCCGTCAACCGCCAGGAATTCGCGGACAAGCTGGTGCAGGGCGGCAGTCGCGTGCCGCCCGCGCCCTGCTTCCCGAGCCAGTTTGGCTGCGATGCCAACGCTGCGGTGAAGTACGACTACGATCCCAAGAAGGCCAAGGAGCTGCTCGCCGAAGCAGGTTATCCCAACGGCTTCGATGTCGAGATGGTGACGTATGTTCAGCCGACCTCGTGGCCGGCGGCGGTGCAGAACTACCTGCAGGCGGTCGGAATCCGCGTCAAGATCAACCAGCTCCAGGTGGCGCCCGCCATCGACAAGTCGCATCGTGGCGAGGCGCCGCTCTACATGGGAAGCTGGGGCAGCTACTCGATCAACGACGTGTCGGCGATCCTGCCGGTGATGTTCGGTGCGGGTGCGGGCGACAACTACTCGAAGGATCCCGAGCTCGAGAAGCTGGTGGCGGCGGGCGGCGCCACGGCCGACAAGGAGGATCGTCTCGAAGCCTATTCCAGGGCCATCAAGCTCGAGACCGAGAAGGCCTACTGGCTGCCGATCAACACCTACGTCAACACCTACGCTTTCTCGAAGGACCTCGACTTCAAGACCTATCCCGACGAGCTGCCGCGCTTCTATCTCGCGAAGTGGAAGTGACGCGCCGCGAAATCGACGTCTCGCCGGTGGGGTATCCTATTACCTCACGGGCGGATGCGATGAGAAAATGAGAAAACGGCCAAAGATGCCGATGCCATCGGCATCGGAGGCTTCTCACGCGATGAGAAATTTTGAGAAACCGTGAGAAAGGCGGTCAGGGCACGAGCAGGCACTCCACGCCGCCGGATGCCCGCGGCTTGAACGGCGGCGTTTCCGTCGAGCAGCGCGGTTCGGCCACCGGGCAGCGCGGATGGAAGCGGCAGCCGGAGGGGATGTTCGCCGGGTCGGGCAGGGTGTCGCCGAGCCCGACATCGGGCACGCCGAGGCCGGGCTCGGGCGTCAGCACCGAAGCGAGCAGCGCCTTGGTGTAGGGATGCTCGGGGCGGGCGAACAGGGTCTCGGTCGGCGCCTGTTCGACGAGGCGGCCGAGATACATCACCGCCACCTCGCTGGCGACGTGCTCGACGACCGCGAGATTGTGGCTGATGAAGAGATAGGTGAGGCCGAGGTCGCGTCGCAGTTCGGCCAGCAGGTTGAGGATCTGCGCCTGCACCGAGACATCGAGCGCCGAGGTCGGCTCGTCGCACACCACGACGCGCGGCCGCAGCACGAGGGCGCGGGCGATGGCGACGCGCTGGCGCTGGCCGCCGGAGAGCTCGGCCGGCAGGCGGCGGCCCATCTCGGCGCTGAGTCCGACGCGGCCCAGCATCTCGTCGACCTTGCGTGCGATCTCGGTGCGGCCGAGCGTGCCCTGCGCCACCAGCGGCAGGGCGACGATATCGCGGATCCGCGTCAGCGGATTGAGCGAGGAGAAGGGGTCCTGGAACACCGGCTGGATCAGACGCGCCCGCGCCTTGCGGTCGAGGGCGGCGATCTTCTGGCCTTCGATCTCGACCTCGCCCGAGTCCGGCGAGAGCAGGCCCAGGATCACGCGGGCAAGCGTGCTCTTGCCGCAGCCCGATTCACCGACCACGCCCAGCACACCGCCGGCCGGGATCGAGAAGGAGACATCGTCGACCGCCACGACTCGACCCTTGCCCACGGCAAAGGTCTTGGCGACATGACGGACCTCGATCGCGTCGGTCATGCCGGCAGCCGGCAGAGATAGTCGTGCGCCGCCCCCATGCTGCGCCGGGGAATGGTCCGCTGGCAGGTCTCGTCGGCGAAGTCGCAGCGCTCGCGGAAGGCGCAGCCCGCGAAGCCGGCGCCGATGCGCGGCACCGTGCCCCGGATGGCGCCGAGCGGCTGGTCGCGCCGGATCTTGCCGGGCACCGGCACGCAGCGCAGCAGGCCCTGCGTATAGGGATGGCGCGGGTTGGCGAACAGCTCTGCCGTCGGCGCGCGCTCCACGACTTCGCCCGCGTACATCACCGATACCCGGGTCGCCACGCGCGCCACGACGCCGAGATCGTGGGTGATCAGCAGCAGTCCGAGGCCGAGATCGCGCTGCAGGCCGGCCAGCAGCCGCAGGATCTGGGCCTGCACCGTGACGTCGAGCGCGGTGGTGGGCTCGTCGGCGATCAGGAGCCGGGGCTCGCACATCAGCGCCATGGCGATCATCACGCGTTGGCGCAGGCCGCCCGAAAGCTGGTGCGGGAACTGGCCGAGCCGCAGGCCGGGCGCGGTGATGCCGACCCGCGCCAGAAGATCGGCGGCGCGGTCGATGGCGACGCGCTGGCTCGCGCCCTTGTGCCGGCGCAGCACCTCGGTCATCTGCGAGCCGACCGTGTAGGCCGGATTGAGGCTGGTCATCGGCTCCTGGAAGATCATCGCCATGGCATTGCCGCGCAGGCGGGCCATGCCGCGCTCGGAAAGCTTCAGCAGATCCTCGCCCTCGAAGGCCAGCCGCTCCGCCTGCCGCCCGCCGCCGCGCGCCAGCAGGTTCATCACCGCCAGCGCCGTCACCGACTTGCCGCAGCCCGATTCGCCTACCAGGCAATGGGTCTCGCCGGGCGCGACGCTCAGCGAAGCGCCGCGCACCGCCGCGGTGGCGCCGAATCTCACCTGCAGGCGCTCGACTTCCAGCAACGCGGTCATTCGGACCTCGCGCCGAATTGATCGCGCAGCCCGTCGCCCAGGAGGTTGATGCCCAGCACCAGGACGAACAGGGCCACGCCGGGGATCACGATCAGCCAGGGGCTGAAGAACATGTAGTCCTTGGCCTCGGCGATCATCAGGCCCCACGACGGCAGCGGCGGCGGCACGCCGAGGCCGAGGAAGGACAGCGCCGCCTCGAGCAGGATCGCGAGCGCGGCCTCGAGCGTGGCGACCACGACGAGGTGGCTCGCGATATTGGGCAGCACCTCGCGGGCGAGGATGCGGAAGCGCGAGCAGCCGGCGCACCAGGCGGCGGCGACATAGTCGAGAGTGCGCACCTGCATGGTGGTGGCGCGCGATACCACGGCGAAGCGGTCCCATTGCAGCAAGCCGAGGGTGATCACCAGCAGGGTCATGGAGCTGCCCAGCAGGCCGACCACCGCCAGGGCCACCAGCACGACCGGGAGCGCGAGGCGGGTGGTGATGGCGAACAGCACCGCATCGTCGGCACGGCCGCCGATAAAGCCGCCCAGCACGCCGAGCGTGATGCCGATCACGCCGGAGACCAGGCTCACCGTGACGCCGATCAGCATCGAGATGCGGCAGCCCCAGATCAGGCGCGAGAGATAGTCGCGGCCGAGCTGGTCGGTGCCCAGAAGATGATGCGGATCGGAGCCGTCCATCCAGAACGGCACCAGCAGGCGCTTGCCGAGATCCTGCGCGAACGGATCGTGCGGCACGAGGAGCGGGGCGAAGATCGCGCAGAAGGCGGCGATGCCCACGATCGTCGCGCCGAACCAGGTGGCTGCGCTGCGCCAGCCACGTCGCGGACCGCGCAAAGGCGCCGCTGCCGCCGTATCGCTCATGCCGCGCGCAGCCGCGGATCGAGGACGGCATTCATCAGGTCGGCGAGCATGGTGAGCGCGACATAGATCACGGCCAGCACCAGAACGACCGACTGGACGACCGGGAAGTCGTTCTTGGCGATGCTCTCCCAGGCCAGGAAGCCCACACCGTGCAGGGCGAACACCTGCTCGATCACGATCGAGCCGCCCAGCATGAAACCGAGTTGCACGGCCGCGATTGCCACGACCGGGATCGCGGCGTTGCGCAGCGCATGCTTCAAAAGGATGGAGGCGCGCGACAGGCCCTTGGCGCGCGCCGTGCGGATATAGTCCGAGCCCAGGGCCTGGATCATGCCGGCGCGCGTGAGGCGGGTCAGGGCCGGAATGGCGGAGAAGGCCAGCACGACGCCCGGCATGATGTAGCTTTCCCAGGAATCGGTGCCGGAGATCGGCAGCCAGCCGAGCTTCAGCCCGAACAGGATCATCAGCAAAAGGCCGAGCCAGAAGGACGGCATGGCCTGTCCAAAGAGCGCGACGAGCTGCACGATCCGGTCGAAGACCGTGTTCTCGCGCACCGCGGCCATGATGCCGAGCGGCAGCGAGACGATGAGCGCGATCAGCAGCCCCGTGATTCCAAGCGTCAGCGTCACCGGCATGCGCTCGCCGATCAGGGTCGAGACCCGCGTCTTGAAGAAATAGCTGTCACCCAGGTCGCCCGTGGCTGCGCGGCCGGCCCAGTCGAAGAACTGGGTGATGAGCGGCCGGTCGAGGCCGTAGGCCTTGCGGACCGCGTCGACATCGGCCTGGGTGGCGCTGGGCCCGGCGATGGAGACGGCCAGATCGCCCGACAGGCGCGTCAGGATGAAGGCAAGCGTCATGACCGTCGCCACAACGAGCAACGCCACAACCAGGCGGCGGACCAGAAAGCGGAGCATCCGGCCCGAGCTTAGAGTGGTTCGATGGGAAACGCGACCATGTGAATGACGGTGACCAGTGTGCGCGACCGGTGAACAATCGGTCATCCCGGGCGCTTGGCGAGCGGCCCGGGCTGCGATATGGGGGAGGGATGCCGGTCTTCACCAATCCGCGGCGCACGCCCAGTTTCGGTGTTGCGCCATCGCTGGAGGATATCGAGGCCATCGCCGCCGAGGCGCTGGCGACGATCCCAGAGGAATTTCGTCGGCATGTCGGCAACGTCCGCATCCAGGTCGACGACTTTCCATCAGACGAGGTCGAGAAGGCGATGGAGCTCGATACGCCTTTCGACGTGCTCGGCCTGTACCAGGGCGTGTCGATGGTCGAACGTGGCGCGGGCCATGTTGCCAACGACATCGACCGCATCTTCCTCTATCGTCGTCCGATCCTCGACTACTGGTGCGAGTCGGAGGACGACCTGCCGCACATCGTGCGCCATGTGCTGATCCACGAGATCGGCCATCACTTCGGGCTGAGCGACGACGACATGGAAGCGATCGAAGCCAAGGCCGAGGAAGAGTCGCGGCGCGCCCAGCCCGGCGCCTAGAGCAAGGCGGCGGGCCCATACCAATTTACGTCGGCGCGTGAATCGGCGTCGGTGGCGCGAGGCGAGAGCGTCCGTCGAGCAGGGCGGCGTCGGGCTGGAAAAAGCGCGCGGTGCGCCGGTCGGCCAGCCAGCGAACAGCTTTGGCCGGCAGCGGTGAGGGCGGCTCGAACCGGCCCTCGGTCTCGGCCACGAGGTCGAGGATCTCCGCCGGCACGGGCGCGCCCAGCGCCGTGGTGGCAACGAAGGCACGGTAGAGATAGTCGGTGCCGAACTGGCCGAGATCACGACCCGGATAGCGCCATCCGTCCACCACCTCTCCGAAGGAGGGGCCGGCGGCGGCGATCTCGGCCGACGCGTCGGCGAGGCCTGACGCAACCGCCTCGCGCTCGGCGGTGCTGAAGGCCCGGGCATCGAAGCGGCGGCCGGCATGCAGCCGCAAGGGGGCGAGGTCGTCGAGCACCTCGCGGTCGGCCTCCGACAGCCGGCAGGCGGCGAGCAGTGCGAGGCCGGTATCGAGGAGATCGAACCGCTCGTCGGGGCGCGGCGCGTCCCAATCGACGACCGGCTCGGCCGGCGGATAGGTGCGAAAGCGCATCAACTCGCGCATCTCGATGATGCGCCGTTCGTTGCGCTTGTCGGGCGTCTCGAACAGGCTGCGGGCCTGCAGGTTCTGCGCGATCTCGAGGTCGGCTCCGGAGTCCGCCGCTGCGATGCGGAGCTGCAGCCACACGACGCTTGCCGGCGCGCGCAGGAGCGTCACGTCGCTTTCGACGGCGCCGTCCCATGCGGGGCCCGCGATCAGGCAAGGCGGTGGCGTCTGCCCCGACATGCGGCTGCTGGCATGGGCGAAGGCATTGGTGAAGGGATCGATCAGGGCCGCGCTATAGAAGCGCTCGCCCATCGGCGGCAGGGTGAGGAAGAGCGGGCCGATCGAGAGGTCGAGCCATGCGGTGCCGGCCAGCACGCCATCATTGGGGCCGGCTCCCCAGGTCAGACTGTTGAGCTTGTGGCCCAGCTCGACCGTGTCGCGGTGGCGGCGTTCGAACATGCGCGACAGCGGCGTGAAGTAGATCGCGGCGCGGCGGGCAAGCCGGCGCATCGTCTTTTCGTCGACGGCGCGCGCCGGAACGGCGAGCGAGGCGGCACAGCCGGCGAGCAGGGCACGCCGGCCGACCGTCATGCCTGCCGTTCCCGTTGCCGCCGTCGTTCGAGGACGAAGGCGGCCGCCGCGCGCCACGGCTCCAACGTCCAGAAGGAGCGCGCGCGACCCGATGGCGAGGCGAGCACGAAAACGACGGCGCCTTCGAGCGCCTCGGCCTGCCGGCCATAGGCGGGCGCCTTTCGGCCAAGCCCCAGGCTCGCGGCATTCTTGCTGGTGAAGGCGACGGCGGCCGGTCGGTATTTGCGCAGCTTCGCATGAAGCGACGCGGCATCCATGGCGTCCGAGCTCAGTTCGTGATCGGAGCCGTACTCGGTCTTGTTGAGGTCGGTGAGTCCGATCCGCCAGCCCAGCAGCTCGGGATAGCGCTGGGGCGCAAGCCGCTCCGGCGTCAGCCCGACCGCATGCAGCGTCGCCCAGAAGGCGTTGCCGGGATTGGCGTAGTAGGCACGGGCAGCATAGGACGCCGGGCTGGGTGCGGTGCCACAGAAGACGAGATCGAGTCCCGGCGCCAGCAAATCCGGCACCAGATGCTTCTGTCCGCGAAGGCGCGTTTCGGGGAGCAATGCCCGTTCCATCGGCCGCATGATGCCCCAGGCCTCGCGTGGCGAACAGAGAGTGTGTCGACGGCCGGAAATGGCAGGCCGCTGACACCTTGTCCACTTGCGGTCATGGGGCATGATGGCTCGTGGAGGAATGCATGCATAAGATCGACGCGGTGGACGAGGCACAGCTCCTGGCGACCATCGACCGCTGGATCGCGCGCGAGGTGGCGCCGCGGGTCAAGGAGTTCGACCACGCCGACAGGTGGCCGGCCGAGATCGTCGAGCAGATGAAGGAGCTCGGCCTGTTCGGCGCCACCGTGTCGCCGGACTATGGCGGGCTCGGCCTGCCGGCCACGACCTATGCCGAGATCGTGATGCGCATCTCGTCGGTCTGGATGGCGATCACCGGCATCTTCAACTCGCACCTGATGCTGGCGCTCGCTGTCGAGAAATTCGGCACCGAGCCGCAGAAGCGGCACTGGCTGCCCAAGTTCGCCTCGGGCGAGATCCGCGGCGGGCTGGCGCTCACCGAGCCCGACGCCGGCACGGATCTTCAGGCGATCCGCATGACGGCGCGGCGCGAGGGCGATCACTACGTGATCAACGGCACCAAGACCTGGATCAGCAACGGCATCGAGGGCTCCTGCTTCGCGTTGCTGGTGAAGACCAACCCGGAAGCCCAGCCGCGCTATTCCGGCATGAGCCTCTTCATCGCGCCCAAGGGCCCGGGCTTCAAGGTCGGGCGCAAGCTCGAGAAGCTCGGCTACAAGTCGATCGATTCGGGCGAACTCATCTTCGAGGACTATCGGATTCTGGCGGATCACCTGATCGGCGAGGTCGAAGGCCGCGGCTTCACGCAGGTCGCGGGCGGGCTGGAGCTTGGCCGCATCAACGTCGCTGCGCGCGGCGTCGGCATTGCCGAAGGGGCGCTTCGGCTGGCCACCGGCTACGCGCAGGTCCGCAAGACCTTTGGCAAGCCGATCGCCGAGCACCAGGCAATCGCCCTGAAGCTCGGCGAGATGGCCACGCGCGCCCGCGCGGCTCGGCTCCTCACGCTCGACGCCGCGCAGGCCTTCGACCGCGGCGATCGCTGCGACATGGAGGCCGGGATGGCGAAGTATTTCGCCTCCGAGGCGGCGCTGGAGAACAGCACCGAATCGATGCGCATCCATGGCGCCTACGGCTATTCCAAGGAATACGACATCGAGCGGCTCTATCGCGACGCGCCGCTCACCTGCATCGGCGAGGGGACCAACGAGATGCAGCGCCTGATCATCGCCCGGCAATGGCTGAAGCGGAATTCAGTCGTATGAACAAGCCGCTCGAAGGCATTCGCGTCCTGACGCTGGAGCAGTTCGGCGCCGGCCCCTATGGCACCATGTTCCTGGCCGAGCTCGGCGCCGAGGTGATCAAGATCGAGCCGCCGGACGGCGATCCCAGCCGCCAGGTCGGGCCGCACAAGCTCGGATCCGCCGACAGCGAATATTTCCAGGCCTGGAACCTCGGCAAGAAGAGCGTCACGCTCGACATCAAGTCGCCGGAAGGCCGGCGGCAGTTCGAGGCCCTGGTCCGGACCGCCGATTGCCTGGTGAACAATCTCCGCGGCACGCAGCCCGCCAGGCTCGGCCTCGATTATGCAAGTCTGGCGCCGCTCAAGCCTTCGATCGTGTGCCTGCACATCTCCGCCTACGGCCGCAGCGGCGAGCGCAAGGACTGGCCGGGCTACGATTTCCTGATGCAGGCCGAGGCCGGCCTGATGGAGCTGACCGGCGAGCCGGACGGGCCGCCGGCGCGCGTCGGCGTGTCGTTGATCGACAGCATGAGCGGCCTCACCGGCATCGTGGGTCTTCTGAGCTGCCTGCTGCGCGCCCGCACGACCGGCAAGGGCTGCGACGTCGATACCTGCCTCTACGACGTCGCCATGCACCAGCTCACCTATCCGGGCGTGTGGTACCTCAACGAGGGCGATGTCTCGCCGCGCCTGCCGCGCAGCGCACATCTCTCGCTCGCGCCGGTCCAGACCTTCCCGACCAGGGACGGCTGGATCTTCATCATGTGCATGACGCAGAAGTTCTGGCTGGCATTGTGCGAGGCGATCGGCCGCCCTGATCTCGTGGACGACCCGCGCTTTCCCGATCCCAATACCCGCGCACAAAACCGGGCGGCATTGACCGACGCGCTCGATCCGACCTTCCGCACGCACACGACGGACGAATGGCTGGCGAAGCTCACCGGCCGCCTGCCGGCGGCGCCGGTCTATCGCTTCGACCAGGCGCTCGACAGCGAGTTTGCGCGCACCTCGGGCATGGTGTCCTCGGTACCGCATCCGCGGAAGGGCAAGCTGCACGTTCTCGCCAATCCGATCCGTGTCGATGGCGAGCGGCTGGAACAGCGGGCCTGCGCGGCACTCGGCACCGACAACAAGTCGCTGTTGGGGAGGTTGTCATGAAGCTCGAAGGCATCAGGGTCGTCGATCTCTCCTGGTTTCTGCCCGGGCCCTATCTCACCACCGCGCTGGCCGATCACGGCGCCGAGGTGATCAAGGTCGAGCCGCCAGGTGAAGGCGATCCCGGTCGCCATATCCGGCCTCCCGATCAGCGGACCTCGGTGTTCTTCCGCAACATGGCGCGCGGCAAGAAGAGCGTGGTGCTCGATCTCAAGAGCGAGCGGGGCCGCGCCGATCTCTTCCGGCTCTGCCGCGAGGCCGACGTGATCGTCGAATCCTTCCGGCCTGGCGTCGCGGCACGCTTCGGCATCGGCTACGAGGCGGTGAAGGCCGCGAATCCCGGCATCGTCTATTGCTCGATCTCGGCCTTCGGGCAGGATGGCGCCTATCCCGGCCGCGCCGCCCACGACCTCGCGCTCGAAGCGATGACGGGCGTGTTGAGCCTGACCCTGGGGGACGACGGCCGGCCGGCCATTCCCGGCATCCCCGTCGCCGATCTGGTGAGCGGGCTGCACGCGCTGAGCGGCGTGCTGATGGCGCTGCTTCGCCGTCAGACCACTGGCCAGGGCGACTATATCGATGTCTCCATGCACGAGGCGCTGATGGCCTCTTGCGCCAATGTGGTCGGCACGGCCTTCACCGAGAACAGGCAGCCCGACGTGAAGCAGCAGCGCACGACCGGCGGTTCGGCCTTCTATCGCATCTACGACACCGCCGACGGCCGCCAGCTCGTGCTGGCGGGGCAGGAGATGAAATTCGTGAAGAATCTTCTGGGGGCGCTTGGCAAGGCGGAATGGGCGCCGCTCTGCGAATGGCCGGGCGCACATCAGAAGCCGGTGATGGACTTCCTCGAAGCGACGTTCCGCCAGAAGCCGCTGGCGCACTGGATGGAGTGGCTGGCCACGCTCGACATCTGCTACGGACCCGTCAACACGCTGCCCGAGGCGATCGCCGACCCGAACCTCCTGAAGCGCGGCGCTGTCTTGACCGACGCAGACGGCCGCAAGCATTTCGCGCCCGTCGTCCGCTTCAAGGACGAGCCGTCGCAGCCTCTCTATCGCGAGCCGCTGTTGGGTGAGCACACGGCGGAGGTGCTGGGAGCGCGCCACTCCAGCGGCGCTCATGCTCCTGTGGACCGAGAGCCTCAAAGCGCGGAGACGACTCCGCGCGGTGTTCGCTAGGTCGCATGTGAATGCGCCGGATGAGCGAGCTGGACGCCCCCGGTTCCTATGAGGAAAGCACGGTTCCTATGAGGAAAGAAGGCCGACGGCCGTTGCAAGCGGTACGGGCCGATCTGACAGGAGCAGGTCCATCGCTTCCTGCTCCCAGGCCGCCTCATTGAGCGACAATGGATCCTGCGGCGCCAGCCTATGCTCGATGACAAGGCGCGACAGCAACAGGCGCCGCGCATCGCTACCCCGGGCGCCAAGGGTGGCGCCTTCCCAGGCAAGCAGGGCCGCGGTCGCCGCATGATAGAGGGCGCCGGCCGCGAGCCGTGCGCGCTTCTCGTGCTTGCGGTCGCTCGCGACGGCTTCGGCAAAGCGTTCGACACGATCGAGCGTGGCGCCCAGCAGGCCTTTGTATTGGCCGGGGAGGCTGCCGCTCGGCTCATACTTGGCCTTGAGCGCCGCGGTCAGCGTCTTGTGGCCGCCCGACTTGCCGACCGCACGCTGCACCACGTCGAGCGCATTGATGTTGGAGGTGCCTTCCCACAGCGTGCCGATCTGCGCGTCGCGCACCAGGCGGGCGGTCACCCATTCCTCGATGTAGCCGATGCCGCCGCGCACCTCGAGCGCATGGCTCGCGACCGGGATGTTGTCGCGGCAGGCGCGGAACTTGTAGACCGGGGTGAGGATGCGCAGGAGGTTGGCCGCATCCTCATCGCCTGCGTTGGCCTTGCCCATCGCGTCGGCCGAGAAGGCGTACATGGAGAGCGCCTGCTCGGTCGGCAGCATGATCTTCATGAGTTGGCGGCGCAGCAGCGGATAGTCGGAGAGCGCATGGCCGAAGGCACGCCGGCCGTGCGCCGCCGCCAGCGCCTCGTTGAGGCAGCGCCGCATCATCGCGGCGGCTCGCACGCCGTGACTCAACCGCGACAGGTTGACCTGCTCCATCATCTGCTTGAAGCCGCGCTTCACGTCGCCCACGAGATAGGCCGTGGCGCCGTCGAGGATGATCTCGCCCGAGGCCATGGAGCGGGTGCCGAGCTTGTCCTTCAGCCGCACGATCCGGTAGGCGTTGCGCGAGCCGTCCTCCAGTCGCCGCGGCAGGGCGAACAGGGCGAGGCCCTTCGTGCCCGGCGCCGCGCCGCGTGGCCGCGCCAGCATGACCGCCACATCGGCGTCGGCGTGGCTGCAGAACCATTTCTGGCCGTACAGCTTCCAGCGCTCGATGCCGTCGGCGCCGACGCCGATCGGCTCGGCTTCGGTCTCGATCGCGCCGACATCCGAGCCGCCGGCTTTCTCGGTCATGAACTGCGTGCCTTTGAGCATGACCTTGGGGTCCTGGCTCAGGAGCCGGTCGAGCAGCAGCTTCTTCAGCGCGTCGGAGCCATAGCGCTTGATGATGAAGTTGGAGGTATCCGACACCGAAACCGGGCACATCAGGCCGAACTCGGCCTGCACGAAAAGGTAGGTGATGCCGTACTTCACCAGCGGATGCGCCGGCGCCGACATGCCGAGCACACCCGCTCGGTGGCTCATGGCGTGCATGCCGAACTCGTCGAATGCGATCTTCTCCATCTCGCGATAGGCGGGATGGTAGTCGATCCAGTCCTCGTCGCGGCCGAAGCGGTCGCGCGGCTGCAGGAGGGGCGGATGCTTGTCGGCCACCTGGGCGAGTTCGTCGAGGCGATTGCCGGCAAGCTCGCCCAGCCGCTCGAAATGCGGTGTCATCGCCGTGCGCAGGCCGGGCTCGAGATAGAGCGAGATCAGGTCCTGGAACTGCCGATCGATGGCGTAGAAGTTCTGGCCATGGATGTCGGGTGCGATGTGATGGGCACCGTGGGGCATCTTGGTCATGTCGTTGGCCATATCGGGCATGGTCGCCTCCGGTATCCTGCTGCTGGCGCACTCTAGCGCCGTGCTAGGGTGCGAGGCCATGACCATCGGCGTCCTGTTCGTCTGCACCGGCAATATCTGCCGCTCACCCATGGCGGTTGGCGTATTCCGCGCGATGGTCCGGCGCGCCGGCCTGGCGGAGGCCCTTCGTATCGACTCTGCCGGAACATCGGTCGGCCATGTCGGGCAATCGGCATCGCTGTTGGCCGTCGAGGCGGCGAAACGGCGCGGCTACGATCTCGCGGGCCACCGCGCCCGGATACTCAGCGGCGAGGACATCGAGCGATTCGACTATCCGCTGGCGATGGACCGCAGCCACCTCGCGGTGATGCGGCGGATGGCGCCGCGCACGCAAATCGACCGGCCGCAGATGTTCCTGAAGTTTCTGCCTGACGCGCGCTCGCTCGACGTTCCCGATCCCTATGGCGGCGGAGCACGCGACTACGAGCAGGCGCTGGACCTGATCGAGAAAGGGTGCGCCGGCCTGCTCGCCGCCCTCACGCCGTTTGCGGCAACGGCCATTCGAGACCGAGCTCGTCCAGACGCTTCACCGCGTTGAAGGCAAGGCGCGGATGTTGTTGTCGAAATCGTCGACCGGCGGGCTGCTGCAATAGGTGATCGAGGCCGTCCGAGAGGACCGCGCCGCCGGTGGGCTTCTCGATATAGACCATGTCAGCATAGACCATGTCGGCGCGGATGAGCTTTTCCGGCGGGTCGACAGAGAGGGTGATGGCGAAGGCGAGCCGCTCCTCGTGCACGGGAACATAATCCTTTGAGGCCTGCCCGTTGGGCAACGCCGGCCCCACAGTGTTGGGGGCTGCCCGGCCATGGCGCGTGCGCGCAACGACGTGCCTACGACCACCTTCGCGGTGCCGACCTCCAGCGCCATGCCGTTGGCGGTCAAAGGATAAAGAGAGAGAAAGAGCAGGAGAGAGAAGGAGAGAGAAGGAGAGAGAAGGAGAGAGAAGGAGAGAGAAACCGGCATCGGTGGCGGGACCGCGCGTTTCAGCACGGCCTGGGGCTGCGTCGGCCGGTAGCGTCGGCCAGACTGGTGCCTCCACCAGAAGCGATGGAAACGGCCAGGGATCGTTCGCACCGCCGGCCCCCGCTTGGGAGCCGTACCGAGATGCGATCAGCATAGCCGATCGACGGAGCCGCCGCGTTTGTTTCTCCCCTATCGGACGATATAGTCGCCCTCAACATCGAGGGAAATGCCATGACTAAGACCGTTCGCCGTCGCACCGTTGTCGCGGCCGCGCTTGCCACGCCGATGCTCGCCCGTCAGGGCTGGGCGAAAGCCTATCCCGACAAGTCGATCCGTCTCGTGGTTCCGTTCGCGCCAGGTGGAACCACCGACATTCTGGGTCGCATCGTCGCCCAGCATCTGACGGATGCTTGGGGCGCCACGGTGGTCGTCGACAACAAGAGCGGCGCCGGCGGCAATCTCGGCGCGGACATCGTCGCCAAGGCGCCCGCCGACGGCTACACGCTGTTGCTGGGCACGGTCGGAACCGCCGTGACCAACCAGTTCCTCTACAAGAAGATGCCCTACGACATCGCCAAGGCCTTCGCGCCGGTGGCGCTGTTCGGCGAAGTGGCCAATGTGCTGGCGTTGCACAAGGACTTCGCGCCCGAGGTCAAGACGGCCAAGGACTATGTCGCCTATTGCAAGGCACAGGGACCGGGCAAGGTGAGCTTCGGCTCGCCGGCGGTGGGCGGCACCGGCCATCTCGCCATGGAATATTTCCAGGCGCTGGCCGGCTTCAAGGTCGAGCATGTCGTCTATCGCGGCAGCGCGCTTGTCCTGCAGGATCTGCTGGCCGGCACCATTCCGAGCACCATGGACAACCTGCCGCCGTACCTGCCGCATATCCAGACCGGCGCGCTCCGGGCGCTGGGCGTGAGCACGAGCAAGCGCTGGTTCGCGCTGCCCGACGTGCCGACCATCGCCGAGCAGGGATTCCCGGACTTCGACGCCGCACCCTGGTGGTATGTGGCGGCGCCCGCCGGCACGCCGAAAGAGGTCATCCGCAAGCTCTCCGACGAGATCGTGAAGGGCGGCAAGTCGGAGGCGGTGATCAAGAAGATCCGCGACGCCGGTGCCTCCGACCTGATCGGCAACGACGAGGAGCTTGCCCAGCAGATCACGCGCGAAACGGCCAAGTGGAAGAAGGTCGTCGAGATCGCCAAGCTGGAGCCGCAATGACCCGCGAGGACCTCAAGGGAAAGATCCAGACCGTCCTCGGACCGATCGAACCGGCGGCGCTCGGCCGCACGCTGATGCACGAGCATGTGCTCTGCGACCTTCGTCCGCCGGCCACCCGGGCCGACAACGATCTCGGGCCGGAGATCACGCTCGAGAACGTGTGGCAGATGAACTACGGCCACAAGATCGGCCGGGTCGGCCGCAAGTACATGCTCGACCTCGAGGACATCGCCACCCGCGAGGTGAAGATGATGAAGCACGATGGCGGCGATGCCATCGTCGAACTGACTTGTGGTGGCCTGTCGCCCGATCCTCGTGGCCTGCAGCGCATCGCGTCAGGCACCGGCGTCCATCTCGTCATGGGCTGCGGCTATTACGTCAACGACTACCAGGACCCGAAGAACCACGGCCGCACGGTCGAGGATTTCGCCGACGAGATCATCGGCCAGGTCCTGCGCGGAGCCTGGGGCACCGATATCCGCGCCGGCATGATCGGCGAGATCGGCTGCACCGCGCCGTGGACCGACACCGAGAAGCGCGTGATGCGGGCGGCGCTGATCGCCGCGGCCGAGACGGGGGCCGCGATCAACGTCCATCCGGGGCGCGATCCCGAGCAGCCGCAGGAAGTGGCCGACTTCATCAAGGCGGCCGGCCATCCCACCGAGCGGATCGTCATCAGCCACATCGACCGCACGATCTTCGACGAGCCGCGGCTGCTAAGGCTCGCCGATTCAGGCGTCACGATCGAGTTCGACCTGTTCGGCCAGGAGGCGAGCTACTACGGGCTTTCCGACATCGACATGCCCAACGACGCGACGCGGCTCAGGCTGATCCGGGCGCTGATCGACCATGGCCATCTCGATCGTGTCGTCATCAGCCACGACATCTGCTACCGCACGCGGCTGGCGAGCTTCGGCGGCCATGGCTACGGCCACATCTTCCGCAATGTCGTGCCGATGATGGAAAAGCGCGGCTACAGCGCCGACGAGATCGACGCCATCCTGGTGCGCAACCCGCGGCGATTGCTGACGTTCGTTTGAGGCATCACGGAGGACCGGACATGATCCGCAAGCTCGCCTCGGGCGAATACCGCCTCTATTCGCGCAAGATCAATCCCAAGACCGGCAAGCGGCGCAATCTCGGCACCTTCAGGAGCCGCGCCGCCGCCGAGAAGCACGAACGCGCCGTCCAGTACTTCAAGCGGCACTGACGCACCGCATGAGCGCAACTGGAGTTGCGCGCTGCCGGCAGTACGAGTTCGTCGCTGGAAGTGCGCCACTGCGCGCGAAATAAACTCCGCGCTGAAGTGGCGCTCATATGGAAGGACCGCCGCGCGTCAGAACGTCAGCGGATAGGCCGCCTCTTCGGTGTAGATCGAACCGTTGCGGCCCTGCCGGCTGGAGTAGAGCGCGAAATGCTCGGCGACCCAGGGGCCGGCGCGGAACTGGGCGTGGCTCGCCATGAACTGGGCGATGTGATGGCCGGTCTCCGCGCCGTTGCGAAAGCGGGCGAGGGTGACGTGCGGGCGGAACTTGCGACGCTCGACGCCGATACCGCAGTTGCGCGCCACGGTGGAGACCTTCTGCTGCAGCCAGTCGAGCCGGTCGGATTTCGCCACCAGCGCCACCAGCGCCTTGGGCTGCTTGCCGCTGCTGAACTGGTCGACGCCGGCGACCGTCACCGCGAACGGCGATCCCGCGATGTCGGAAAGCTCCTCTTCGAGATCGCGTCCCATCGCGCCCTGGACTTCGCCCGCGAAGCAGAGCGTGACGTGGAAATTCTCCGCCGGCACCCAGCGTGCGTCGGGCACGCCCGCCTGCAGCGCGGTGAGCGCGTCGGAGACGTCCTCAGGGACGGGGAGGGCGATGAACAGACGCGGCATAGTGATCGAGGTTCCTGGCGACGAACGGGAGCATGCGTTCGGCGATCACCTCCGCGCCCTTCGGGTTGGGATGAAGGCCGTCAGCCTGGTTGAGCGTCGGGTTCTGTGCGACGCCGTCGAGCACGAAGGGATAGAGCGGAACCTGGTACCTGTCGGCAAGCCGCCGGTAAAGGCCGTCGAACGCGGCGACATATTCCGGTCCGAGATTGCGTGGCGCCATCATGCCCGCGAGCCATACCGTGACGCTGGCCGCCTTCAGCTTCTCGACGATGGTCGCGAGATTGCGCTCGGTGCTGGCCGGATCGATGCCGCGCAGGGCGTCGTTGGCGCCCAGCTCGACCATCACGATGTCGGGCTTGTCGCCCAGGATCCAGTCGAGCCGGTCGAGGCCGCCGGCCGTGGTGTCGCCCGAGACGCCGTCGTTCAGCACTGCGACGTTGCGACCTTCGGCCTTCAGCGCCGCCTCAAGCAGAGCGGGGAAGGCTTGTTCCGGCTTGATGCCGAAACCGGCCGCCAGGCTGTCGCCCAGAACGGCGAGCCTGATCGGCGGCGTGTCGGCCCATGCCGGAATCAAGCAAAAAAGAAGGATCGCCAGCGAATTGACCGCTGCCGCAAAACGACCATATCCCTTGCCGAGCCTCATCGTCCCATTTCCGGAGCCTTGGTGACCGCCCCGCCCATCGTCCGCTTCATCGACGTGCATCTCGACATGGCAAGCGATGCCGGCATGGTCAATATCCTGCGCGGTATCACGCTCGACATCGCCGCCGGCGAGATCGCCGCGGTGGTCGGGCCGTCCGGCGCCGGCAAGTCGAGCCTGATGATGGTGGCCGGCGGCCTCGAGCGCGCCACTTCCGGTCGCGTCGAGATGGCCGGCCACGATCTCGGCCCGCTGGATGACGATGCCCGCGCACGCCTCAGGCGCGATCATATCGGCATCGTGTTCCAGGGCTTCCATCTCATCCCGACCATGACGGCGCTGGAGAACGTCGCCTTGCCGCTCGAATTTGCCGGCCGCACCGATGCATTCGAAGCGGCGCAGATGGCGCTGGAGCGCGTGGGATTGGTGTCGCGGCTCAGGCACTATCCGGCGCAGCTCTCGGGTGGCGAGCAGCAGCGCGTGGCCGTGGCGCGTGCCTTCGTCGGCCGGCCGAAGCTCCTGCTCGCCGACGAGCCGACTGGCAATCTCGATGGCGCGACCGGCAGGCAGGTGATGGATCTTCTCTTCGACATGGCGCGCGCCAATTCGGCGACCCTGATCCTGATCACCCATGACATGACGCTGGCCGAGCGTTGCGATCGCATCCTGCGCATCGCCGACGGCCTCATGGTCGGCGACCAGCGCACCGCGGCGGGCCAGGCGCTTGCTGCGCAATGAACGCCGGTCGATGACTCTCGCCGCCAAGCTCGCGCGCCGCGAGATGCGCAGCGGCCTTGGCGGCTTCCGCCTGTTCCTCGCCTGCTTGGCGCTCGGCGTCGGCGCGATCGCGGCGATCCTGTCCTTCAGTCGTGCGATCGAGGAAGGACTGCGCTCCGATGCGCGCGAGCTGCTGGGCGGCGATGTCGCGGTCTCGCTGCTTTATCGCGAGGCGACGCCCGATCAGCTGGCTTTCCTGCGCGAGCAGGGCGAGCTCGTGCGCTGGGTCGACAGCCGCTCGATGGCGCGGCCGGCCAAGCCGGGCGGCACGGCGGCGCTGGTGCAATTGAAGGCGGTCGAGCCGGCCTATCCGCTCTACGGCCATGTCGAGTTGCGCGGCGGAGGATCGTTGCAGGAGGCGCTCGCCAGGCGCGACGGCGTCTGGGGCGCGGCGGTTGAGGAGGCGGCGCTGAAGCGCATGGGCATCGCGCTGGGCGATCTTGTGAAAGTCGGCGAGACCACCCTGCAGGTGCGCGCGATCATCGAGCGCGAACCCGACAGCGGCCTCAGCGCCTTCGCAAGCCTCGGGCCGCGTCTGATGATGCCGTTCGCCGCGCTCTCCGAGTCGGGCCTGGTGCAGCCGGGCAGCCTGCTCACCTGGCAATACCGCCTGAAGCTGCCAAGCGGCCGCTCGGACAAGGAGGTTGCGGCAGCGATCAAGGCGCGCTTCCCCGAGGCCGGCTGGCGGGTGCGCGATCTCGGCGAGGCGGGCGGCGGCATCCGCTTCTGGCTCGACCGGCTGACCGAGTTCATCGGCCTGATTGGATTGGCGGCGCTGCTGGTGGGTGGTGTCGGCGTCGGCAATGCCGTCTCGAGCTTCCTCGCCGGCCGCATGCGCACCATCGCCATCATGAAGTGTCTCGGCGCGCCGCAGCGCCTGGTCTTCACGACCTACTTCCTGCAGCTCGGCGCCCTTGCCCTCCTCGGGATCGCGGCCGGGGTCGCGCTCGGTGCGGCGCTGCCGTTCCTCGCCCAGTCGCTGATCGCCGATCTTCTGCCGGTGAAGGCGCGGATCGCGCTCTACCTCCGGCCGCTCGCCATGGCGGCGGCTTTTGGCCTTCTGGTGTCGGTGCTGTTCACGCTCCTGCCGCTGATCCGTGCCCGCACCGTGCCCGCCGCCACCCTGATGCGCGGCGCCGTGCATGAGCGCGGACGACTCGGCTGGCGCGACCTCGCGCTTGTCGCGGGGGCGGCGCTCCTGCTCGCGGGTTTCACGGTCGGGACCGCCGACAGTCCGTGGATCGCAGCCTACTTCGTCCTCGGCGCACTCGGCGCCTTCGCCGCCTTCCCCCTGCTGGCGCGCGGCGTGATGGCGGTGGCGGCGCGGATGGGCAAGCCGCGACTGGCTTCCCTTCGCCTTGCGCTCGCCAATCTCCATCGGCCGGGCTCGCCGACGCCGGTCGTGATGCTGTCGCTGGGTCTTGGCCTCACCGTGCTGGTCGCGACCGCCCTGATCGAGGGCAATCTGCGCGAACAGATCACGCAGCGTATCCCCAGGGACGCACCCGCCTTCTTCTTCGTCGATATCCAGTCGAGCCAGATGGCCGAGGTCGAACGGACGATCGCCGCGATCCCGGGCGCCGGTGCGCTCGAGAAGGTGCCGTCGCTGCGCGGTCGGATCGTGAAGCTCGCCGGCAAGCCGGTGAGCGAGGTTCATGTTCCGTCAGGTGCGCGCTGGGCGGTCGACAGCGACCGCGGCGTCACCTACGCCGCCCGCCCGCCGGAGGGTGCGCATGTTGTCGCAGGCGAATGGTGGCCTGCCGACTATCGCGGCCCGCAGCTCGTCTCGTTCGACGAGACGCTGGCGCACGAGTTCGGCCTCCGCCTCGGCGACACGATCACGGTGAACGTGCTCGGCCGCGATATCGAGGCGCGCATCGCCTCGCTGCGGCATATCGATTGGCAGACACTCGCCATCAATTTCGTCATGGTCTTCTCGCCGGGCCAGCTCGATCGCGCGCCGCACACCTTCCTCGCGACGGTGAAGGCGACGCCTGGCGCCCAGGACGCGATCTTCAAGGCCGTCACCGACAGGTTCCCCAACGTCACCGTGGTCAGCGTACGCGAGGCCATCCAGACGGTGTCGGAGGTCTTGGGCAATATCGGCCTTGCCACACAGCTCATCGGATCGCTCAGCATCCTCGCCGGCGTCCTGGTCCTCGCCGGTGCCATGCTGGCGACCCAGCGCCGGCGCATCCACGAGGCCGTCGTCATGAAGGTGCTGGGTGCGACGCGGGCGCGCATCGCCGGTATTTTCACCTGGGAATTCCTGGCCTTGGGGCTTGCCACCGCTCTGGCCGCCCTCGGCGTTGGCACGTTGGCCGCCTATCTCGTCGTTCATTATCTGATGAGTCTGCAATGGGTCTTCCAGCCTGTCGTGGCGGTCGCCGTCGCCATCGGCGCCATGGCCTTGACCTTGGCTTTTGGGCTGGCCGGAACCCTCGTCGCCCTGCGGCAGCGGCCTCTCACCTTGTTGCGCAACGAATGAACCGTATTTTCATCGTTTCGGCACAATTATTCGTTTACCGTTCGGTGCTTGATTCAGTTGGGCTGTATCCCCACATTGTTGGGCACAAGGGGCTCGGCAATGAGGTCCCTGTCGGAGGCGTGAGAATGGCAAACGAGAACTTCAACACCTTTGGCCGTGCAGGCGGCGGCGTAATCGCCGACCAGGCGACATTCGATGTCGGCCTGCGCGCCCATATGATCCGTGTCTACAACTACATGGCATCGGGTTTGGCGCTGTCGGGCATCGTGGCCTTCGGCCTCTTTGCCTCGCCGCAGCTCCAGAACATCTTCTTCCAGATGGGCGTCACGCCTGGCGGCGCGGTCGTTCCCGTCGGATTGAACATCCTCGGCTGGGTCGCGATCCTTGCCCCGCTCGGCCTTCTGATGGTCGCGTCCTTCCGCGCCGCGCAGATCAGCGTCGGCGCCCTGCAGGCGATCTACTGGGGCGTCACGGCTTTGATGGGGGTCAGCCTGTCGCTGCTCCTGTTCCGCTACACCGGCGCATCGGTCGCGCGCACTTTCTTTGTGACCGCGGCCGCGTTCGGTGCGCTCAGCCTCTACGGCTACACGACCAAGCGGGACTTGAGCGCGTTCGGCAAGTTCCTTTTCATGGGCCTGGTGGGCATCATCCTGGCCAGCCTGGTGAACCTCTTCGTGCACTCCAGCGGCGTGGCGTTCATCGTCTCGATCCTGGGCGTGCTGATCTTCTCGGGCCTGATCGCCTACGACACCCAGAAGATCAAGGAACAGTACAGCGATGCCTGGGGCACGCAGATGGCCGACAAGGTCGCCATCTTCGGCGCCCTCAGCCTCTACCTGGACTTCATCAACCTGTTCCAGTTCCTGATGAGCTTCATGGGACAGAACCGCGACTGATCGCATTCTCTGCCGATACAAAGGGCGCCCGGGTCGCAAGACCCGGGCGTTCTGTTGTGGAGCAACCGCCATGAAACGGTTGAAGGCCTTGCTGCAGGGCGAGGCGGGCAGCGCCTTGCCGCTCCTGGTCGCCGCCGCCCTGGCGCTCTTGTTCGCGAATTCGCCCCTCGATTGGATGCCCGATACGCTGTTCGCCACCAGGCTCAGCGTCGACTTCGGCGGGGTCGGCCTCAGCAAGCCGCTTCTGCTCTGGATCAACGACGGCCTGATGGCCGTGTTCTTCCTGCAGGTCGGACTCGAGATCAAGCGTGAGGTGGTGGAGGGCGAGCTGTCACAGCCGGCCCAGGTCGTGCTGCCGATCGCGGGTGCGATCGGCGGCATGGCCGTGCCGGCCGTCATCTACGCTGCGTCGACCTGGAACGACCCGATCGCCCTGCGCGGCTGGGCGATTCCCTCGGCCACCGACATCGCCTTCGCCGTCGCCGTGCTGGCCGCCCTCGGCGAGCGCGTGCCACGCGCGGCGAAGCTCTTCCTGCTGACGCTCGCGATCGTCGACGACCTGGCGTCGATCCTGATCATCGCGATCTTTTACACGTCCGACCTGTCGGTGCTCTCCCTCGTTCTCGCATCGCTCTGCATCGCGGTGCTGCTCGCCCTCAATTTCACCGGGGTCCGGCGGACCGGGCCGTACCTGCTGGTCGGCATCATGCTCTGGGTCTGCGTGCTGGAGTCGGGCGTCCATGCGACGCTGGCTGGCGTCGTGCTGGCCTTCTGTCTGCCGCTTGCCCGCGAGGCCGGGGCGCCCGACGAGCGTCCATACATCCGGCTCGAGCATGCGTTGTCGCCGTGGGTCTCGTTCCTGGTGCTGCCGGCCTTTGCCTTCGCCAATGCCGGGCTCACCTTCGCCGGCATCACCACCGACATGGCGCGCGACCCGGTCACGCTGGGCATCGGGCTGGGCCTTTTCCTCGGCAAGCAGCTCGGCATCTTTGCCGGTGCGGCGCTGTCGATCGGCCTCGGCTTCGCGCAGCGGCCGCGGCGGACGAGTTGGCTGCAGCTCTACGGCGCCGCGGTCTGCGGCGGCATCGGCTTCACCATGAGCCTGTTCATCGGCACGCTCGCCTTCGAGGGTGACGACCATGCGCCGCTGGTGCGCCTGGGCGTGTTGGCTGGCTCCCTGCTGTCAGCCGCGCTGGGATGGACGATCCTGCGCTTTTCGCGCAGCGCGCCGGCGGCCTGAACCCAATTTCCACCAGCGACGGCGGCGACAGTGCAACATTGCACGGCGATGGCACGCGCTTATACTTTTGCCCATGCGGCGGACATCCTACGAGCAGATGAATTGTTCGATCGCCTCGGCGCTCGACGTCGTGGGCGAGCCCTGGACCCTCCTGATCGTGCGCGACGCCTTCTACGGCGTGCGCCGCTTCGACGACTTCCAGGAGAACCTCGGCATTGCCCGCAACGTCCTGACGGCGCGGCTGAAGAAGCTCGTCGAGGCGGGCGTGTTCCGCAAGACCGCCTACCGCCAGCGCCCGTTGCGCCATGAATATCGCCTGACGGAGAAGGGCGCGGCCTTGTTCACCGTCATCGTCGGCCTGAAGCAATGGGGCGACCGCTACGGCGCCGCATCACGCACCGGCAAGCCGATGGATCTCGTGGACCGCGACGATGGCCATCCGCTCGAACCCGTGCTGATCGATGCCGCGAGCGGCCGCAAGCTCGAGCTCACCAATGTGCGGGCGGTCGCCGGGCCCGGCGCACAGCAGGCGACGCGCGATTTCTTCGACCGGCTGGCATTCAACCGGCCGGCGGCGCGCTAGGCATGTACTCTTAAATCGCGACTGTGCGCTTTGCCTGATCTCCGCATTCGCCAAGCTGGAGCGAGCCGGAATGGCGTCGCATGATTGAAACGCCACGCCTCAGGCTTCACAGATGGGATGACCATCATCGCGAAGCATTCGCGACCATGCATGCGGATCCGGAAGTCATGGTGGACTATGGCGGCCCTATCGATCGGTCAGAGAGCAATGAGAAATTCGAACGATACGTTGCTGCTCAACGCGATCATGGCGTTGCCCGATGGGCTGTTGAAAATCTGGACGGTGCATTCCTGGGCTATGCGGGAGTGATGCCCCGGTTGTCGAGGGACCATCCGCTGGGGGCGCATTTCGAGGTGGGCTGGCGGTTCGTGCGCAATGCCTGGGGGCACGGCTACGCAACCGAAAGCGCCCAGGCCGCCCTCCGGCATGCTGTTCACCAAATGGGCCTCAGTGAAATCCTGTCATATACGAGCCCGGACAACGAACGATCTCAGGCCGTCATGGCCAAGCTCGGTTTAATCCGCGATCCGACTCGAGACTTTGTGACGCTGTCTCCCGGCGGCGAGCGGTGGCAAGGGCTGGTCTGGGGTGTGCCAAGGCGCTACTCACAGGGATGCCGACGAACGAACCTTGGTTCGTAAAGCGCCCCGTAACTCGTAAAGCGTCCCATAAATTGACTACATGGAGAACTGTCAGGCGAACTGGTTTGATGCCTGCATCAGCTCTTTTCGGGGGCTTCTGGCTCCAGGCGCTTGCCGTCCAGCGTCTCGCGCTCGCGCTTGCCGCGATCCCGGTCCGCTGCCTTGTCCGCCTTGGTACGGCCGAAGCGCAACCGGTTGGCCTGCGCTTCGTTGTCGTGTTCGCGTCGCGCCTTTTCCTTGCGGGCGCGTCTCAGGTTGACGATCTCGGCCATGTGACGGTCCTCAATTTCTCTATGCCGCGTTGGCTGGCGATGCGCTAGTGTCGGTCGAAGGACAACGGGGAAGAACATGAGCCCTTCCACGCGCAAGAAGCTCCTGATCGGCGGGGGTGGCGCCGTCCTGCTGATCGTGATTGCCCTGCTGGCGGCACCCGCCTTCATCGATCTCAACAGCTACAAGCCGCAAATCATATCAGAGGTGAAGAAGGCAACAGGCCGCGATCTCGTGATCGACGGACCGGTCAGCCTGTCCCTGTTGCCCACGCCCAGCGTCGGCGTCACCGGCGTCCGCTTTTTCAACATGCCGGGCGCCAAGAACCCGGACATGGTCGAGGTGAAGTCGGTGACCGTGCGGCCCTCGCTGCTGGCATTGCTGACGGGCAATCTCGCGGTGAGAGAGGTGGTCCTCGACCAGCCCAGGATCGTGCTCGAGATCAATGCCGAGGGCAAGCCGAACTGGGAGTTCACACCGTCGGTGGCCGACGCCAAGCCGGTTGCGCCCAAGCCTGGCTCAGCGAAGCCTCTGTCGCTCGGCGCGCTCACCTTCAAGGACGGGACCTTGATCTTCAGCGACTCCAAGGCGGGCCTCTCGGTGGTGGCGGAAAAGGCCAATCTCACGGCGTCGGTCGGATCGATCGACGGGCCTTACGGCCTGATCGGCAGTGCGACAATCAATGGCGCACCATTCACCTTCGACCTCGATGTCGGAGCCAAGGGCAGCAACGGCTACGCGACCCGGGCGGCCTTGGCGGGCGGCGGCGGCAAGGTCGACTTCAAGGGCAATCTCAGCGCGCTCGGTTCGGACGCGCGTCTCGCCGGAACGGCCAATGTCTCCGCCGAGTCGCTCACCGGCTTCGTTGCCACGCTGGTCGGCCTGGCCGGCCTGCCGCCGCCGGCCTTGCCGCCGCTGCTGGCCGGCAAGTTCAGCTTCGAGGGCGGCGTCGAGCTGTCGCAAACAGCCTTCGCGGCCAAGGATTTCAAGATGAGGCTGGGTGAGGACAGCGGCTCGGGATCGATCGCCGTCACGCTCAAGCCCACACTCGCGGTCGACGGCAAGCTGTCGATCCCAAAGCTCAATCTCGACACTTGGCTCGCGGCGATGTCCCAGCCGGCGACGCCTGCGGCAGGCAAGGCGCCCGGCGCGTCGACGGCTTCAGCGCCTCCGCCGCCGCAATCCGCCGCCGGCAACAGCCTGTTCGCCACGATGAATGCCAAGCTGGCGATCGATGTGGGCGAGATCACCTACAACAAGCAGCCGGTCCGCAACGTGGCGCTCGAACTCGAGGCCCGCAACGGCGTCGTGGCGGTGCCCAAGCTCAGCGCCACCCTGCCGGGCGACATGCAGGTCACTGCGAAGTCGACACTATCGGGTGACGCCGCGCATCCGACCGCTTCGGGCGACTTCAGCCTCGTCGCGCCCAAGCTGCGCGAGACACTGAATTGGCTCGCGGTCGATACTTCCTCGCTGCCGCCCGACAAGCTTACGCGATTGAGCGTCAAGGGCCGCATGACTTCGAGCAAGGGTGAGGTGCAGGTTCCCGACGCCGCGATCGAACTCGATGCCCTCAAGGCGACGGGCGGGCTCACCGTGAGCTTCAGCGTGCCTCTCTCGGTCGTCACGCATGTCGAGCTCGACACATTCGATCTCGATCCTTTCCTCGCTTACCGTGCAAGCCAGAAGCCGGCTGGAGCCCCGGCGTCCAGTGCGACCGCCGCGCCGGCCCGGAAGATTGCGCCCCCGAAGGCGGTCGGTCCCAGCCTCGGCCTGAAGGCGAAGATCGGCACGCTGATCTACAACAAGCAGCCCGCGAGCGATGTCGGGATCGACGTTGCCGTGCAAGGCGGCACGCTCAAGCTCAACGACATCAAGGTCTCGAATTTTGCCACTGCGCGGTTCGCGCTGCGCGGAGCCGTTGCCGACTTCGACACGCCGGCACCGCAGCCGGACATCGCCTTCAATTTCGAAGCGACCGACATGACGCGCGTGCTGCAGGCGGTGGGCGCGACGGCACCCGACAACCTCGGCCTGGTGCAGGCCAGCGGTGGCATGTCCGGCAACCTCGAGCGGTTGACCCTGAAGGACCTGACCGTCTCAGCGATGGGCGAGAGCGTGAAGGCCAACGGTGTTTTGGCGCTGCCGGGCGCGGCAAAGGGCATGCCGCAATCCGCGAACTACAAGGGCAATTTCGCGCTGAACGGCCAGACCATCGAGGGGACGGTCGATGCCAGGCTCGCCGGCCGGCCCAACGTCACCGCCGAGCTCAAGACCTCGCTCCTCGATCTCGACAAGCTGCGCGCCTCCACCGCGGCCAAGCCGGCAGCGGCGCCGGCCCGCGGCCAGCGAACCGCCAAGGCGGCGGACAAGCCCATCGATACCGCCGCTTTGCGCGGTATCGACGGGTCGCTGAAATTCGATGCCGCGACCTTGGTCAGTTCGCCGCTGCGCCTCACCAATGCGAGCCTCGCGGCCACGCTCAAGGACGGCGTGCTCACCCTGTCGCATTTCAAGGGTGCGCTGTTCGGCGGCACGCTCGATCTCTCCGGGGTCGTCGATGCGAGGCAGCCCGCACTTGCCTTCGATCTGAAGGGCGACGCCAACAGCATCTATGTCGGTGAAATGCTGCGCAACATGTCGGGCAAGAACACTTTCGGCGGCGCCGTCAAGGTCACGGTCGACGGCAAGCTGAACGTCAACAGCATCACTGCGAAGGGAAGCGGCGCGACCGCAGACCAGATCAAGCGATCCATCGCAGGCGGCGCACAGCTCAGCGGCCATATCTTCGCCGGGGCCGACAAGGCGCTGACCACGCTCGGCACGGCGGCGACCGGTGTCGTGGGCGGCGTGATCGACAATGCCCTGGGTTCGGCACTCGGCATCGTCGGCCAAACGGCCGGCGCCGGCGTGAGCAACATGCTGAATGCCGCCTCGCTGCTCCTGAACCGGTTCGTAAATCGCGACAATCCGATCTCTGGCCGGATCAATATCTCGGGCGGTGTGGTGACCGACCAGGGGCTCCTCGTCCAGGGCGACCGGGCGACCGCCAATATCGCGACCCGCACCGATCTGGCGACGTCGACCACCGACACGCGGGTCAACTTCGTGATCGCCGAGGACACCTCCGGTCCGTACGTGGTGGCGACGGTGCACGGCCCGCTCGCCTCGCCGTCCTATAGTGTGTCGCGCGGCAGCGCCAAGGATCCGCCAGGCTTCGTCAACACGCTGGGCAATGGGTCGGGTGACGCGAAGGCGCCGACCCGCTCGATCCTGCCCAATCTGCCGACCCCCAAGTTTCCGTTGCCCAACCTTTTCGGACGTTGAGGACATCTTGCTCGAACGACTGCTGACGGCGCTCAAGGCGCGATTCGGTTCCGCGCCCGCTCTTGCCGAGGCGCCGAAGGGCGTCGACGTCCTGGCCGACATGGCCAACCGGCGCGTGATGCGCCGCTATCTCGACCAGCCGGTCGATCCGGCGCTGGTGGAAACACTGTGCGCGGTGGCGCTGTCGGCTCCGTCGAAGAGCGACCTGCAGCAAGCCGATATCGTGATCGTCCGGGGCAAAGACCAGCGCGAGAAGCTGGAGGCGTTGCTGCCCGACAATCCCTGGGTGAAGGCGGCTCCGGTCTTCCTGGTGTTCTGCGCAAACAACCGCCGCCATCGCCTGCTCTATGGCTGGCGCGGCCAGCCGTTCGTGAACGACCATCTCGATCCGTTCTTCAATGCTTCGGTCGATGCCGGCATCGTTCTGGCGACCTTTGTCGCTGCCGCGGACCGGGTCGGCCTCGGCACCTGTCCGATCAGCGCCATCCGCAACCATCCTGGACAGGTTTCCGACATACTGGGCCTGCCCGATCACGTGTTCCCGGTTGCCGCGCTCGGCATGGGCTGGCCGTCGTTTGCCGGCGTCATGAGTCCCCGACTGGGCCTCGATGTCACGATCCACCATGACCGCTACGACGAGAGCGGCCTGCAGGAAAAAATCGCGGCCTATGACCGGCGGCGCGAGGCGGTGCAGCCTTACAAGACGCAGCGGTTCGCCGAAAGATTCGGCCAGAGCGACAGTTACGGCTGGTCCGAGGACAAGGTCCGGCAATATTCGGTACCGGAGCGCGCCGGATTCGGCGCTTTCGTGCGCATGAAGGGTTTCAGGCTCGACTGAGGCGCCGACGCAGCGCCTCCAGCACATAGAGCCGAAGCGCGCTCGAAAGATTGCCGCCCTGACCCGATGAAGGCACCCCGCGTGCCCGGTCGACCTCGGCAACCAGCGTGTTCAGCGACAGGCCGCGCGCGTCGGCGATGGCCGAAAGTTCGCGCCAGAAGCCGTCTTCCAGCGAGATGCTGGTGCGGTGGCCGTCGATGGTGACCGAGCGTTTATGCAGTTTCGAATCCATGCCGCGACTGTGACAGCGGCAAGAAGGCGGCTCAACCCGCCTTGCGGGGGCCATGGCCCATGCGTATATACCGCCGCCAACAACCCCTCCCGGACGACAAGATGGACATTCGCAACGTCGCGATCATCGCGCACGTCGACCATGGCAAGACCACGCTGGTGGACTGCCTGCTGAAGCAGAGCGGAACATTTCGCGAGAACCAGCAGGTGGCGGAGCGCGCCATGGACTCCAACGACCTCGAGCGCGAGCGCGGGATCACCATCCTCGCTAAGGCGACCTCGGTCGTCTGGAAGGGCACGCGCATCAACATCGTCGACACGCCGGGCCATGCCGATTTCGGCGGCGAGGTGGAGCGCATCCTTTCGATGGTCGACGGCGTGGTGCTGCTGGTCGATGCGGCCGAGGGGCCGCTGCCGCAGACCAAGTTCGTCCTGGGCAAGGCGCTGCGGCTCGGCCTGAAGCCGATCGTGCTGATCAACAAGGTCGATCGCTCCGACGCCCGCGCCCATCAGGTGCACGACGAGGTGTTCGATCTGTTTGCTGCGCTCGACGCCAGCGATGCCCAGCTCGACTTTCCGACGCTGTTCGCCTCGGCGCGCCAGGGCTGGGCGGCACCTTCGCTCGAGGCGGAGCACAAGGACATGGAGCCCTTGTTCGACCTCATCCTGCGTCACGTCTCGGCGCCCAAGGTCGATGCGGAACCGGCGTTCCGGATGCTGGTGACGACCCTCGAGTCTGATCCCTTCCTCGGCCGCATCCTGACCGGCCGCATCCAGTCGGGCACCATCAGGCCCAACACGGTGCTGAAGGCGCTGAACGGCAAGGGTGAGAAGATCGAGGAGACGCGCGTCACCAAGCTGCTCGCCTTCCGCGGCCTGGAGCGCCAGCCGATCGAGCAGGCCGAGGCCGGCGATATCGTGGCGGTCGCAGGCTTCAAGACCGCGACCGTGGCCGATACGCTCGGCGATCTCGTGGTGGAGACGGCCCTGCCGGCGCAGCCGGTCGATCCGCCGACGCTTGCCATGAACTTCATGGTGAACGACTCGCCGCTCGCCGGCCGCGAGGGCGACAAGGTCACGACCCGGATGATCCGTGCCCGGTTGATGCGCGAGGCCGAGGGCAATGTCGCGATCCGTGTGCGCGACACGGAGAATGCCGACACCTATGAGGTCGCCGGTCGTGGCGAGCTGCAGCTCGGCGTGCTGATCGAGACCATGCGCCGCGAGGGCTTCGAGCTTGCCGTCGGCCGTCCGCGCGTGCTGTTCCAGACCGATCCGGCCACCGGCCAGAAGCTGGAGCCGATCGAGGAGGTGGTGATCGACGTCGACGATGCCCATACCGGTGTCGTGGTCGAGCAGATCTCACTGCGCAAGGGCGAGCTGCAGGACATGCGGCCGTCCGGCGCCGGCAAGACGCGCCTCGTCTTCTATGCGCCCTCGCGCGGCCTGATCGGCTATCACGGCGAGTTCCTGACCGACACGCGCGGGACCGGCGTGATGAACCGCCTCTTCCACGAATACGGCCCCTATCGCGGCCCGATCGCCGGCCGGCGCAACGGCGCGCTGATCGCCAATGCCGAGGGCGTCTCGGTCGCCTACGCGATGTGGAACCTCGAGGAGCGCGGGCCGATGTTCATCGATCCGGGCGTATCGGTCTACGAGGGCATGGTCATCGGCGAGCACAGCCGCGGCAACGACCTCGAGGTCAATGTGCTGAAGGGTAAGCAGCTCACCAACATCCGCGCCGCCGGCAAGGACGAGGCCGTCCGCCTCACGCCGCCACGCAAGATGTCGCTCGAGCAGGCGATCGCCTACATCGAGGAGGACGAGCTGGTCGAAATCACGCCGAAATCGATTCGCCTGCGCAAGCGCTTCCTCAATCCCGAGGACCGCAAGCGGGCGAAGAAGCAGGCCCAGGCCCAGGCGGCGGAATAATCGGCCGAATAATCGGGGAAACGCGCCACCTGAGTGGCGCCTCTACCGGACCGCGAGCTTTCCAGCTCGCTCATCCCTCACATTCACATGCGCCTGTAGCGCGCGTCGCGCGGAGCGACATCCGCTGCTTTGATGCGCGCGGAGCATGAGCGCCTCCGAAGTGGCCGCGCTCCGATGAGGAAAACTACAGCCTGCCGCCCGTCAGGCTCGCGCGCTGGCTGATCTCGATGTGATTGCTGTCGGGATCGACGACGAAGGCGAAGCGCACGGTATCGCCCAATAGACGCGGTGCGCCGCCCGACCTGCCGCCGCGGGCCAGGATGCCTTCGTATTCGGAAAGGCAATCCCACACCTGGACGGTGGTGTAGCGATAGCCCGGCCCGCGCCATTCCTCGCTGCTGGCCACCTTGCCTTGTTCGGCGATCACGATCAGCGAATCGCCGCAACGATAGCGCCCGTCGCCGACCCGTTCGTATTGCATGGCGTGGGTCCAGAAGCGGTCGTGGGCGGCGGGATCGTTCACGCGGAGCAGGATGGCAATGCCCTCGACGTCTTCGTAGCCCTTCGGCACCAGCGTGACCTTGTTGCCGTCAGGATCGGCGAGGGCGCGCGGCGCGGCCAATCCCTCGCGGGCGATCTGCACGCCGACGATGCCGGACGGCGCCAGAGCGGGCAGGGGCGCGCGGGCGTGGTTCATCTTCAGGATCGAGCCGTTCATGTGATGGCGATGCTGCTGCACGCCGCCGCCCAGCTTGCCCATATGGTCGTAGGCGAGGCCGACGGTCTGTTGCCAGAAGGCGAGTTGTTCGTCGCGCCGGTTGGAGAACAGGCCGAGATCGAGATGGGTTTTTGCGAGCTTCATGATCACGATTTTAGCCCAGATACAGAACATACAAATGCTGCCGGACTCCGTCCGGACCGACTGGTAGAACGGGCATGGGTGAAGGGCCTGCAGATGGGGATCTGCCGGCGCAATGTGGGAAGGGTTTCCGATGATTCGCGCCATTATCGGCACGATCGCCGTGCTCGCCGGTTTTGCCGTGGTCGAGGCGTCGAGTGATGCCGGCACCGGGCCAGGCGGTTCGTGCAAGGCCAGTCAGGTCTATGCGCTGTTGCGTCCCGGCGAGACGGTGCCGGTGCGCGCCGAACCGACGCCGGAAGGCACGGTGATGGGCACGCTGGCGACCCGAGAGGTGGGCCAGGACGTGGTGCCATCGATCGTCGTTCTGACCGGCAGCAAGAATGGGTGGGCGCGAATCGCGCTCGATGCCAGGAACTACACTGTCATCGACAGGGCGCCGCATCCCTATGGCTGGGTGCCGGCCGACGTTCTGGCCGTCGATACCCGTGTCGACGGCGTGGTCAACATCCACAGCCGGCCCGGCATGATGGGCGACGTGGTCGGGCGGATCGAGAACGAGGATCAGAGGTTCCGCGTGCTCGGATGCCGGGGCGACCTGCTGCACGTCATCAATGCCGAGAAGGGCAATATCTGGATCGACCGGTGGTGCGCCAGGAGCGGGGGCTGCCGCGACTAGGGCGGGATGAGATCTGTAGGACGGGATGAGATCTGTATGAATCGAAAGGGGACTCCCACAGAGGGCTGATCCGATTCAACCGTCTGGCCGGGCAGGGAGCCGGCTTGGATGGCAGCACCCTACTCGATGGATCTTCGTCGGCGGATGGTCGATGCAGTCGTCGAGCCGTTCTGGGCCTGGACCGGTTGTCGTGGGACGGCAGGAGATCCCGGGAAGGCAGCCTGCCGGGTTCTTGCTTGCCGGCCGTCAGATCTTCAGTTCGCTGAAGAAGTCGTTGCCCTTGTCGTCGGTGACGATGAAGGCCGGGAAGTTCTCGACCTTGATGCGCCAGATCGCCTCCATGCCGAGCTCGGGATATTCCAGCACCTCGACCTTCTTGATGCAGTTCTTGGCCAGGATCGCGGCCGGGCCGCCGATCGAGCCGAGATAGAAGCCCTTGTGCTTCTTGCAAGCCTCGACCACTTGCCGGCTGCGGTTGCCCTTGGCGAGCATCACCATCGAACCGCCGTTGGCCTGGAAGAGGTCGACATAGGAGTCCATGCGGCCGGCCGTGGTTGGGCCGAACGAGCCCGACGGCATGCCTTCCGGCGTCTTGGCCGGACCGGCGTAATAGACCGGGAACTGCCTGAAGTAGTCGGGCAGGCCTTCGCCGCGGTCGAGCCGCTCCTTGAGCTTGGCGTGCGCTGAATCGCGGGCGACGATCAATGTGCCCGTGAGGTTCACCCGCGTCTTCACCGGATATTTCGTCAGCACCGCGAGCGTGTGGGCCATGCCCTTGTCGAGGTCGACCGACACCACGTCGCCCGAGAGCTGCTGCGGTTCGACCTCGGGCAGGTAATGTGCCGGGTTGGTCTCGAGCTGCTCGAGGAAGATGCCGTCCTTCGTGATCTTGCCCAGCGCCTGGCGATCGGCCGAGCAGGAGACGCCGAGCCCGATCGGCACCGAGGCGCCGTGGCGGGCGATGCGGATGACGCGCACGTCATGGCAGAAGTACTTGCCGCCGAACTGTGCGCCGATTCCCATCTGGCGCGTGAGCTCCAGCACCTTCCGCTCCATCTCGCGGTCCCGAATGGCCACACCCTTGTCGTTGCCCTCGCCCGGCAGATCGTCGAGGTAGCGGGTGGAGGCGAGCTTCACCGTCTTGAGGTTCATCTCCGCCGAGGTGCCGCCGATGACGATCGCCAGATGATAGGGCGGGCAGGCGGCGGTGCCGAGGGTGCGGATCTGGGTGTCGAGGAACTTGAGCAGCGCCGCCTCGTTCAGCACCGCCGGCGTCTGCTGGTAAAGATAGCTCTTGTTGGCCGAGCCGCCGCCCTTGGCGATGAACAGGAACTTGTAGGCATCGCCGTCGGTCGCGTAGATGTCGATCTGCGCCGGCAGGTTGGTGCCGGTCTGCACCTCCTTGAACATCGAGATCGGCGATACCTGGCTGTAGCGCAGGTTGGTCTCGGTGTAGGTCCTGAACACCCCCTTGGCGATCGCCGCCTCGTCGCCGCCGCCGGTCCACACGGCCTGGCCCTTCTTGCCCATGACGATCGCGGTGCCCGTGTCCTGGCACATCGGCAGCACGCCGCCGGCGGCGATGTTGGCGTTCTTCAAAAGCTCGAGGGCCACGTACTTGTCGTTCGAAGAGGCCTCCGAATCGTCGAGGATCGAGCGGAGCTGGGCGAGGTGACCGGGTCGCAGGAGATGGGAGATGTCGTGGAAAGCGGCCGCCGTCAGCAGGCTCAGGGCTTCCGGGTCGACCGTCAGCACCTCGCGGCCGTTGAACCTGGCCGTGCCGACGAAGTCGGACGAAAGCTTGCGGTAGGGCGTGCCATCCTTGCCGCTGGGAAACATCTCCTGGAACTGGAACTCGGGCATGCGGCTCTCCTGACGCCTGCTTTGAAAGCGCGCATCCCTGCCGCAAGCGGGCGGCGGCGTCTACCTACTTCTTTCTGAAGTTGTCGAGCTTGACGATCTTGGAGGCCGGATCCTCGGGCTTGTCGTCGGCAGCGGCGTTCTCGGCGTCGTCGGGCTTGGCTTCGCCGGTTGCGCTTTCGCCCCCCGGACCCGGCGCGGGGCGCTTCTCGGGCGCCGGCAGCGGCGTCGGTTGCACCGGCCCGGCCTTCTCGGCCGGGGCGCCGGCCTTGTCCTTGCGATCGAATTGCAGGCCGAAGCGCACCGACGGATCGACGAAGGCCGAGAGGGCGCTGAACGGCACCTTTATGCGTTCCTGCTGCTTGTTGAAGCTCACGGTCACTTCGAAGAAATCGTCGTGGATGATCAAGTCCCAGTACTGGTGCTGGAGCACGATCGTCATCTCCTCCGGATACTTGGCCCGCAGATAGTCCGGAAGCTCGACACCCGGGTCGGTGCTGCGGAAGGAGATGTAGAAATGATGGGAGCCCGGCAGGCCCTTGTCGGCCACCTGAGTCAGCACGCGGCGCACGACGCTGCGCAGCGCATCGTCGACGAGAGCGTCGTAGTGAAAGCGATCGTTCATGGTGTGTCGGAACTTTCGCGGAGCATCGGCCCGCGTCCCACGAGAGTCAACGCCGCGAAAACGCAAAACATGCGTGCAAAGTGGGAGGGCTTCTGTTGCCCGGTGCCCTCCCGAACCGCGCTTACGTCCGCTGTTTAGGCGGCAGCAGCGAGTGCAACGTCGTTATCGTTGGCACTTGTGTGTGGCCCTTTACGGCGGAACCATGCCGGGCAAAAACCGCGCCTTTACCACGCTCGTCGATCCTGTTTCGCCCCCATCGATCTCGTTTCGCGAACGAGAGAGAATGGTGGAGGCGCCGGGTACTGCCCCCGGGTCCGATACGCTTATGCCACGCGGCGTTTATCGCCATAGTCGGTTTCCCGACGGCTCCAATATAGGCGCGGCGGCGCGCTTTTTGAAGACATGCGGGCGGCAGCCGATTTTCTCATGGAAGGGGCGTCCGGAGGTCCATAAAGTCCGCTGCCAACGAAGGACAACGAACGATGCCCCTCTCCACCGATCAGCAGGCCGAAATCGACCAGGCACGCGAAAGCGGCGGCAAGACCTTGCGGCCGGTGGCGCCGGCTCTCGAGGAGATCCTCTATCAGGCCCTGCCCGTGCTCGATCACGGGTTCGTTCGTGTGGTGGACTATATGGGAGACGATGCAGCGGTCGTGCAGGCGGCGCGCGTGAGCTATGGCCGCGGCACCAAGAAGGTCAGCGAGGATCGCGGGCTGATCAACTATCTCATGCGTCACCGCCACACCACGCCGTTCGAGATGTGCGAGATCAAGTACCACGTGAAGCTGCCGATCTTCGTGGCGCGGCAGTGGATTCGCCACCGCACGGCCAACGTGAACGAATATTCGGCGCGTTATTCGATCCTCGACAACGAATTCTACGTGCCCAAGCCCGAACACCTGGCCGCGCAGAGCAAGGCCAACCGCCAGGGTCGCGACCAGACCTTGGCCGGCGAGGAGGCCGAGCGCGTCTTCACCCTCCTGCGCAAGGACGCCGAACTGGTCTACGAGCACTACATCGAGATGTTGAACGAGGGCGAGGGGGGCGAGCCGCTCGATCCCGAGCGTTCGGGCCTGGCGCGCGAGCTTGCGCGCATGAACCTGTCGCTCGCCTTCTATACCCAATGGTACTGGAAGACGAACCTCCACAATCTCATGCATTTCCTGTCGCTGCGCGCCGATGCCCATGCACAGTACGAGATTCGTGTCTACGCCGAGACCATGCTCGACACGCTGCGGCGCTGGTGTCCGATCTGTCACGACGCCTTCATGGAATACCGCATGGGAGGCGCGCACCTGTCGAAGACCGGACTCGCCGCCGTGAAGCGCATGATCGCGGGCGAGAAGGTCGACCAGAAGTCGAGCGGCCTCAATCCGCGCGAATGGCGCGAACTGATGGCCGCGCTCGGCCTGCCTTCGCAATGAGCGCCGTCAGGCCGGTGCGCGATCCCGGCCGGCTGCGCCTGTTGCGCGAGCGGCCGCGCGATGCGGAGGCGATCGAGGAGATGACGGCGGCGGCGTTCGGGCCGGACCGTTTCCACAAAACGGTCTACCGGCTGCGCGAGGATGTGCCGCCGCTGCGCGACCTCTGCTTCGTGGCTCTCGATCAGAAGGCGCGGCTCGTCGCCTCGATCCGCAACTGGCCGATCCTGATCAACGAGCGTTGGCCGGCCGTCATGCTGGGGCCGCTGGCTATCGCGCCCGAGCTGCGCGGGCTCGGCTACGGCAAAGCGCTGATGTGGCATTCGATGGCGCAGTCGCGCATGCTGGGCCACAGCCGAATCATCCTGGTGGGCGATCCCGAGTACTACAGCCAGTTCGGTTTCCGCCGCGATCTCGCCCTCAACATCCAGCTTCCCGGCTGGGTCGAGGAGCGTCGCTTCCTCGCCCTCGAGCTGGTCGCGGGCTCTATGATCGGCGTGCACGGCATGATCGGCAAGGCGCAGGCGAAGAAACGCGCCGTCGGCAAGAAGAAGCGGTAGGACGCTCGTTCTACTGCATCACGATGCGCGGCGCGCTGCGCGGTCCACGCTGGTTGGCCGAGAGCTGCTTCCAGACACGGCCGGCGATGTTGCGGTAGGCCTGCGCGTGCGGACTGTCCGGCTGGGCGGCGACGATGGGATGACCGCTGTCGGACGTGGTGCGGATATCGAGATGCAGCGGGATCTCGCCCAGGAACGGCACGCCGAGCTTGTCGGCCTCTTCGTGGGCGCCGCCGTGACCGAAGATTTCCGATCGTTCGCCGCACTTGGGGCACAGGAAATAGCTCATGTTCTCGACAATGCCGAGCACGGGAACGGCGACCTTGCGGAACATGTTGAGGCCCTTGCGCGCGTCGACCAGCGCGATGTCCTGCGGCGTCGAGACGATCACCGCGCCTGCCAGTGCCACGCGCTGGGCCAAGGTGAGCTGCGCATCACCGGTGCCCGGCGGCATGTCCACAACCAGCACGTCGAGCTCGCCCCATTGCACGTCGCGCAGCATCTGCTCGAGCGCACTCGACACCATCGGGCCGCGCCAGATCATCGGCGTCTCTTCGTTCACGATGTAGCCGATCGACATGGTGCGCAGGCCATAGCGCTCGATCGGCTTCAGCTGCTTGCCGTCAGCCGATTCCGGCTTCTCCTTCACCGCCAGCATGCGCGGCATGGACGGGCCGTAGATGTCCGCATCGAGCAGGCCGGTGGCGACGCCGTTGGCGGCGAGGCCGAGCGCGAGGTTGACCGCGGTCGTCGACTTGCCGACGCCGCCCTTGCCCGAGGCGATGGCGATGATGTGCTTGACGCCGGGCACATCGATGCGGCCGCCGCCCGGCGCGTGGCCCGGACCGTGCCCATGGCCGCCGCGGGCCGGCCGTGCCGATGGCATTGGCGGGGGAGGTGGCGCCGCGCGTTCGGCGGTCATTACCGCCGTGGCGGAGAGGACGCCGGGCATGGCGCGCACCGCCTGCTCGCATGCCAGCCGCAGCGGTTCGAGCGCGGGGCCGCGCGCGGGATCGACGTCGAGGGTCACGGCGACGTGTCCGCCGCGGGTGGCGATACCGCTCACCATGCCCGATGCCACCACGCTCCTGGCCGTGGCGGGGTCGATGACGGTTTCGAGAACGGTGCGCACGGCCGACTCGGTGATTTCCGCCATGTTCGCTCGCTCCCGGCAATAATCTGTCGCGCTTGATTGAAGGTATGCTGCCGTCACATATATGCAGCGCGGAATGAAAGCAAAAGTCCCGCAAAGCGGAGCCCTGCTAGGTCCTGAGGTGATGGATGGCGTGGAACAACAATAGCGGCGGCCCGTGGGGCGGCGGCAGCGGTGGCGGTGGGGGCAGCGGCGGCGGCGGCGGTCCCTGGGGCAGCGGTGGTCGGGGCGGCGGTGGCGGTCCCTTCGGCTCGCGCCGTCCGCCCGACATGGACGACGTCATCCGCAGGGGCCAGGAGCGGCTGCGCAATCTCCTTCCGGGTGGCTTCGGTTCGGTGAAGGGGCTCGTGCTGATTGCGCTGGCGGCCATCGTTGTGTGGCTGCTTACCGGCTTCTTCCGTGTGCAGCCGAACCAGCAGGCGATCCAGCTCATCTTCGGCAAGCCCTATGGCGGTCCGGTCGATCCCGGCCTGCACTACAATCTTCCCGCCCCGATCGGCCATGTCGTGGTCGTGAACGTGCAGGACCAGCGCCGCACCGTCATCGGCGCGCGCAATGCGCCGGGCTATAGCCGCAATACGCGCGCCGCCACCTCGTCCGAGAACCTGATGCTGACCGGCGACGAGAACATCGTCGACATCGAGTTCGCCGTGCTGTGGCAGGTCAAGGACGTATTCAAGTACGCCTTTGCCGTGCGCAACGGAGAAGAGACGGTCCGCGCGGCCTCGGAAGCGGCCATGCGTGAGGTCATCGGCCAGTCCAATCTGCAATATGCCCAGACCGAAGGCCGCACCAAGATCGAGCAGGATACCAAGGACTTGCTGCAGCGCATTCTCGACGAATACGGCCTCGGAGTGCGCGTCACGCAGGTCCAGCTCCTGAAAGTCGACCCGCCGCAAGAGGTGATCGCAGCCTTCCGCGACGTCCAGGCCGCCCGCATTGATAAAGAGAAGAAAATCAACGAGGCCAACACCTACCGCAACCAGGTCCTGCCGCAGGCCAAGGGCGAGGCGGCGTCGATCGTCCAGAAGGCCGAGGCCTACAAGGCCCAGGTCGTGGCGCGCTCCAAAGGCGACGCCCAGCGCTTCGACCAGGTCTACCAGCAATACGCCAAGGCCAAGGACATCACGACCGAGCGCCTCTACCTCGAGACGATCGAGGATGTGCTGCGCAACATGACCAAGGTGGTGGTCGACAAGAACGCCGCCGGACCGGGCGTGCTGCCCTATTTGCCACTGCCTGAGCTGAAGCCGGCCTCGCCGCCGACGCCACCGCGAACAGGCACCGCGCCGCAAGTGCAGGGAGGCTCGCGATGACCAACCGTTCGATCTTCGTGCTGATCGTCCTGGCGGTCGTCGTCTTCCTGCTCACGCAGACCTTCTATACCGTCGATCCGACCTCGCAGGTGCTGGTCCGCCAGTTCGGCGCCCTGGTCGGCAAACCCAAGACCGAGCCTGGCCTCTACGCCAAGATCCCGCTGGTCCAGGACATCGTCCGCATCGACCGGCGCCTGCTCGACTACGAGGCCGACGAATTCGAGGTCATCGCCGGCGACCAGAAGCGGCTGGTGGTGGACGCCTTCGCCCGCTTCCGTATCACGGATGCGCGGCGGTTCGCCGAACGCGTGCCGGCCGGCGAACCGGCCCTGCGTGGCCTGCTCGACTCCCTGATCAATTCCGAGATCCGTGGCGTCCTGAGTTCGGTGCCGCTGCATGCGGTGCTGACCGAGCAGCGCGCCTCGCTGATGGACGACATCACCAAGCGGGTGAACGGCAAGACCATGGATCTCGGCGTCCAGGTCGTGGATGTGCGCATCAAGCGTGCGGACCTGCCGCAGGCCAATTCGCAGTCGGTCTACAATCGAATGAAGACCGACCGCGAACGGGAGGCGGGCCAGCTGCGCGCCGAGGGCGACGAGGAGAACCAGCGCATCCGCGCCACCGCCGACCGCGAGGTCGCCGTCATCAAGGCCGACGCCGGTCTCAAGGCCCAGATCACCATGGGCCAAGCCGACGCCGAGGCCACCAAGATCTATGCCGACGCCTTCGACCGGGACAAGGATTTCTATGCCTTCTGGCGGCGCATGGAGGCCTACCGGCAGGCCTTCTCCGGCGGCGGCACCATGATCCTGAGCCCGGACAACGATTTCTTCCGCTATTTCAACCGGCCGCCCGAAGGCGCGGTGACCGGCAAGAAGTAGACAGTCGGGAGCATCGGACCGGCGGCTGTGGCAGTCTTGCCACGCCGCCGGTTTCTTTTTGCCCGAATCGTCGGAATGGCCCTCTTTGGGGCCATATAACGGCCTCTTTATTTGCGCCACAATCGCTGCCCATGTAGACACGGAATCGAACGCGCGGCGCCGGCCGTTCCGACTTTTGGCCTTGAGCGCCGTTGGAGGTCGGGCGTGAATCTGAAGGGTTTCCAAGGCTTTTCGAAAGGGGCGATGGCTGCCGTGGCGGCGCTTGGCCTGGTGCTGGTCCAGCCGATGGCTGCGACGCCGGCCGATGCGCGCGAGGCGCCGCAGAGTTTCGCCGACCTGGTCGACGTGCTGATGCCGACGGTGGTCAACATCACGACCACCCAGAATTTGCCGCAGCAGGGGCCGCGGTTGCGCGACATGCCCCAATTGCCGCCCGGCTCGCCGTTCGAGGAGCTGTTCAAGGAATTCTTCGACCATCGCGGCGGCGAGGAGCAGCAGCGCCGGCGCGGCACGTCGCTCGGCTCGGGCTTCATCGTCGATCCGGCGGGCTATATCGTCACCAACAACCACGTGATCCAGGGTGCCGAGGACATCACCGTCATCCTGCGCGACGACACGCAGCTCAAGGCCAAGTTGATCGGCGCCGACAGCCGAGCCGACCTCGCGGTGCTGAAGGTCGATCCGCCGGCCGGCAAGCCGCTGCCGGCGGTCAAGTTCGGCAATTCCGACAAGGTGCGGGTCGGTGACTGGGTGATCGCGATCGGCAACCCCTTCGGCCTCGGTCATTCGGTGACCGCGGGCATCATCTCCGCCCGCGGCCGCGCGCTGTCGGATTCGCTCGACGATTACCTGCAGACCGACGCCGCCATCAACAAGGGCAATTCGGGCGGTCCGCTGTTCAATGCCGACGGCGAGGTGATTGGCGTCAACACGGCGATCTATTCGCCGTCCGGCACCAACGCGGGCCTTGCCTTCTCGATCCCGTCCAACCAGGTGAAGCAGGTCACCGAGCAGTTGCGCGAGTTCGGCCGCGTGCGACGCGGCTGGATCGGCGTCAGCTACCAGAGCGTGACCGACGACATCGCCGACAGCTTCGGCCTCGATCGGGCGCGCGGCGTGCTGGTGGCCAATGTCGTGGCCGACGGCCCGGCGGCCAAGGCGGGCATCAAGCGCAACGACATCATTCTCTCCTTCGGCGGCCAGGACGTCGTGGATCTGCGGCATTTCCCGCGGCTGGTCGCCAATGCCCGCGTCGGCAGCACCGTCGATACGGTCGTGTGGCGGCAGGGCAAACAGCAGACGTTGAAGCTCAAGATCGGCGAACAGGACCAGGCGGAGAAGCAGAATGCCTCGGCGCAGGGGTCGAACTCGTCCAAGAAGCCGGCCGAGCGCGACCAGGTTGCCACCTCGACGGTCGAACAGCTCGGCCTCACCCTGCAGAAGGTGAGCGACCAATTGCGCGAGAAGTACGGCCTCAGCGACAACGTCAAGGGCGTGGTGGTGACCCGCGTGACACCCGACAGCCCGGCGGCCGAAAAGCAGCTTCAGCCCGGCGACGTGATCGTCGAGGTCGACCAGAAGGCCGTGACCACGCCGCAGGAGGTCAGCGACCTCGTAGCCAAGCTGCAGGCGCAAAAGAAACGCTCGGTCCTGCTGTTCGTCGAACGCCAGGGCGATCCACGCTTCGCCGCGCTCAGGCTGACCAAGTAGCGCTGCGGCAAGTAGCGCTGCGGCCGGCGGCGCCTCTCGATCGGCACCGCCCTTCCCAACGGCTGGACGCCGACGCCCACCAACGCTCGGCAGGTGTTTCGTGGACTGCGAACGTGTCCACGCCAGCGGAACCGCCTGTTGGCCGAGCCGGCAACCGGCCATACTTCGAGGGATGGCGCCGGTTGGCTTCCAATCACCACAGGAGGTGCAGATGGAAAAGCTGGATGTGGTGAAATTGCGGGAAATCACCGACGACCTCGCCGCCACGGGCAAGCGGGTGAAGGTGCTGTGGCAGGAACCGGGATCGTTGGCCTTCGTCGCGCGCGGTCGCGAGTATCGCAGCGAATTCCACGTGAACGACAGCGACGAAGTCACCTACATGATCAAGGGCACCATGAACCTCCATTACCGGACGCCGGACGGAAAGGAGGAGATCGCCGTCCTGCCCGAAGGTTCGACCAATTTCATGCCGGCACGGACGCCGCATTCGCCGCGCTTCCCTCCCGACGCCTTCGCGCTGATCCTCGAGCGTGGGCGGCGCGCCGGCGAGATCGATCGCTTCCATTGGTATTGCCAGAACTGCGGCGGGTTCCTGCACGAGGAGACCTTCGTGGTCGACGATTACACCAAGGATCCCGTGTCGCTGGCCTACAAGCGTTTCTTCGACAGCGTCGAGGCGCGGACGTGCATGGCCTGCGGCACTGTCATGCCGGCCTCCTGACCGTCATCGTCCCCCGGCCACCACTACCTCCCGGGAGACAGGCGTCGCCTCCGGACTCCGCATCGCAAGGACGTCGAGGTCGATTGCGTCGCCATGTCCGGCTGACCGGACGATGGAGCTGGAGCACGGCGGCTGTCGCCGCTTGTGCACGGCGTCGGCACTTTCCCCCAGCATCTGACGCCGGGCGGGCCCCACCTGTTCATGCTGTTCTGTGGCACACCGATCGATCGCCGCCAGCGACGGATGTTCTTCATGATTGCGTGCCGTGCACGGGCGGTGCGCAAACCGAGAGACAGACCGCACCCTCGACAGCCTGCGCTCAACATCCCGACAGTGATCGTGCCGCCGCTGCTCGTTCTCCACGGCCTGATCGTCTGGCTGCTCCTGCGGCGCGGCCGGCCCTAGGCGTCGACCTTGACGATCAGCTTGCCGAAATTGTCGCCCTTCAGCAGGCCCATGAACGCCTGCGGCGCCTTGGCCAGCCCCTCGACGATGGTCTCGCGGCTCTTGATCTTGCCCGCCTTCAGGAGCCCGCCGACCTCGGTCGCGAACTCGCCCATCAGCGAGGTGTGGTCGGAGACGATGAAGCCCTGCAGCGTCAGCCGCCGCTGTACGATGGTGAACATCTTGGGCGGCCCCGCCATCGGCTCCTTGTCCTGATACTCCGAGATCGCGCCGCAGAAGGCGACACGGCCGAAATTGTTCAGCCGCGCGAACACGGCATGGAAGATCGGGCCGCCGACATTCTCGAAGTCGGCGTCGATGCCTTGCGGGCAGAGCTTGTCGAGAACGGCGCCGTAATCGCGCTCGGTGCGATGGTTGAAACAGGCATCGTAGCCGGCCTCGCGCACCGCCCAGGCGCATTTGTCCTCGTCGCCGGCGCAGCCCACGACCTTGGCGCCGGCAAGCTTGGCGAGCTGGCCGGCCACCTGGCCGACCGCGCCGGTCGCCGCCGACACGAAGACGGTCTCGCCCGCCTTGGGCTTGCAGATATGCTTGATGCCGTACCAGGCGGTGAAGCTCGGCATGCCGAGGATGCCGAGATGAGCCGGGAGCGGGGCAAGGTTGGGATCGATCTTGCGCAGGCCTTTGCCGTCATGGACGGTGTGGCTCGCCCAGTTCAGCAGGCCCATCACCGTGTCGCCCCTGGCGAAGCGGTCGTTGCGTGAGTCGACGATCTCGCCGATCGACCCGCCGGTCAGCGGCTTGCCGATCTCGAACGGCGGCGTATAGGAGCGCAGCTCGCTCATGCGCGGCCGCATGTAGGGATCGAGCGACAGGAAGCGCTGGCGCACCAGGATCTGGCCGTCGGCGAGCGCGGGAAGCGCGACCGTTTCCTGGCGGAAGCAGTCGGCGGTCACGTCGCCCACGGGTCGCTTGGCGAGAACGATCTGCAGGGCATCGGTCATGGGCGTATCCTCATGGGTTGGATCTTTCGACGAATTCGCTGCGACGATAGCCCTGCAGATAGAGCAGGGCGGTGAGATCGCCGTGAGTGATGCGCGCGGCGACTTGGGCCGCGACCACGGGCTTGGCGTGGAAGGCGACGCCCAGTCCGGCGGCCTGCAGCATCGGCAGGTCGTTGGCGCCGTCTCCGACGGTCAGGGCCTCGCCGACCGCGATCCGCCGCTCGACGCACAGTCGGTCGAGGGTGGCGAGCTTGGCTTCCTTGCCCAGGATCGGCGGCTCGACGTCGCCTGTAAGTTTTTGGCCGTCGTGGCGCAGGACATTGGCGGCATCGAGATCGAAGCCCAGGGCGGCACATACCATCGCCGTGAAGTAGGTGAAGCCGCCGGAGACGAGGGCGCAGAACGCGCCGTGCGCCTTCATGGTGGCGACGAGCGTCGCTCCCCCCGGCATGTAGCGGATGCGTCGTGCGGCTTCGTCGAGCCTGGCCACCGGCAGGCCCTTCAGGAGACCGACCCGTTCCCTGAGCGCCCCGGCGAAATCGATCTCGCCGTTCATGGCCCGCGCCGTGATGCCTGCGATCTTCTCGCGCAGGCCGAGGAAATCGGCCAGCTCATCCAGCATCTCGTTCTCGATCAGGGTCGATTCCATGTCGGCTACCAGGAGCTTCTTGCGCCTGAGAAGAGCCGGCACGACCACGGCATCGATCTCCGGGAGCGATATCTCTCCCGCGCTGCCGTCGAACGGCAGATCGCAGGCGATGCCTGGTGCAAGCCAATCCGGGGCGCCGACAGCGCAGCCATTGGTCTTCAACGCTTCTGCCGCCTGTCGGACATGCGTCTCGTCGAGCCTGGACTTGGCGGGGTTGGAAATGAGGACAAGGACGTTTTTCACGCTCCGCCTCTAGCGGTGGCTTGGCGGATTTGCAAACGCCGCAGCCGCGTGGCCAAACAGGAGGATGGTCAAGCCGGATGTCCTCGTTGTCACGGGACCGACCGCGAGCGGGAAGTCGGCGCTGGCGCTCGCGCTGGCCGAGCGGCGGCGCGGCACGGTGATCAATGCCGACGCCATGCAGACCTACGATGCGTTTCCGATCCTGACCGCGCAGCCGAGCGCCGCCGAGCGCGAGTCGGTGCCGCATCGCCTCTATGGCGTGCTGCCGCTGCACGAGACCTTGTCGGCGGCGCGCTGGCGCAGGCTCGCCGAGGCCGAGATCGAGCGCTGCCGCGAGGAGGGGCGGGTGCCGATCCTGTGCGGCGGCTCCGGACTCTATCTGCGGGCGCTGATGCAGGGCTTGTCCGAAATTCCGAACGTGCCGGCCGCCCTTCGCGCCGAGGTCAATGACGATTGGACGCGCCTCGGGCCCGACGCCTTTCGTGCGCGCCTTGCCCAGCACGATCCCGGGATCGTGGCCCGCCTGAAGCCGGGCGACCGGCAGCGCCATGTCCGGGCCTGGGAGATCTGGCTGGGGACGGGCCGGCCGCTCAGTTCCTGGCAGGAGAGCAAGGGCTCGACGTCGCCATGGCGCTTCGCCACGGTCCTGCTCGCGCCCGAGCGCGCCTGGTTGCGCGATCGGATCGCGGCGCGTTTCGATGCGATGCTGACAGCCGGCGTGTTGGGGGAGGCGCGGTCCGTGTTCGACCGCAAGCCCGATCCGACCTGGCCGGGACTCAAGGCGCACGGCGCCCCGGAACTGTTTCGGCACTTCGGCGGCGAGATTGCGCTCAAGGAGGCGCGGCGAATCGCCATCGACCACACCCGCCAATATGCCAAACGCCAGATGACGTGGTTTCGGCACCAACTGCCGCTAGATATTGTGGTCGAGGTGCCCACAAATCGGGCTCTGGAGTTGGTCGAGAAATTTTTGGACAAAATGGAGGTCTGAAACTTTACGTTTCGTGCCGATTTTCATTGACCCCTCAATTCCCCGTCTCTACTTTCCGCGCCGCCGCAAACTCTGTTTTGCGGCTTATTCGTCATAGGCTTGTCCATTCCAGAGGAGACCCGTGTCATGAAGCCCGAGGAGTCCGCCACGACTGGCGCCGATCTGTTGGTGAAAGCCCTGATCGACGAGGAAGTCGAGGTCGTCTTCGGCTACCCGGGTGGCGCGGTCCTTCCAATCTACGATTCGCTTTTCAAGCAGAACCGGCTCCGCCACATCCTGGTGCGGCACGAGCAGGCGGCGGTGCACGCCGCCGAAGGGTATGCGCGCTCTACCGGCAAGGTGGGCGTGGTGCTGGTGACGTCCGGCCCGGGCGCGACCAACGCCGTGACCGGCCTCACCGATGCGTTGATGGATTCGATCCCGGTCGTCTGCCTCACCGGCCAGGTGCCGACGCATCTGATCGGCAACGACGCCTTCCAGGAGGCGGATACGACCGGCATCACCCGGCCCTGCACCAAGCACAATTATCTGGTGAAGGCCGTCGGCGATCTCGCCCGCACGGTCCACGAGGCATTCTACGTGGCGCGCTCGGGCCGGCCCGGCCCGGTGGTGATCGACCTGCCCAAGGACGTGCTGATGAACAAGCACGACTACGAAGCGCCCAAGAAGCCGGTGCAGCACAAGAGCTACCGGCCGCAGGTGAAGCCCGACCCGAAGAAGATCGAGCAGGCGATCGACCTGATCGCGGCGGCCAAGCGTCCGGTCTTCTATACCGGCGGCGGCGTCATCAATTCCGGTCCCAAGGCCAGCAAGCTGCTTGCGCAGTTCGTGCGCATGACCGGCTATCCCATCACCAATACGCTGATGGGGCTCGGCGCCTTCCCGGCCTCGGACAAGCAGTTCCTGGGCATGCTCGGCATGCACGGGACCTACGAGGCCAACCTCGCCATGTATCATTGCGACGTGCTGATCGATATCGGCGCGCGCTTCGACGACCGCATCACCGGCAAGCTCGCCGAGTTCTCGCCCAAGTCGAAGAAGATCCATGTCGATATCGATCCGAGCTCGATCAACAAGAACGTGCGCATCGACCTGCCGATCGTGGGCGATGCGGCGCACGTGCTGGAAGAGCTGATCCGCGTGTGGAAGGCGCGCCAACCGCGCACCGACCAGAAGGCGCTGAAGGCGTGGTGGGCCGAGATCGAGAAGTGGCGTGGCCGCAACTGCCTCGCCTACAAGCAGGACAAGGAGACGATCAAGCCGCAATATGCGCTCGAGCGCCTCTATCATCACATCAAGGACCGCGACCACTACATCACCACCGAGGTCGGCCAGCATCAGATGTGGGCGGCGCAGTTCCTGAAGTTCGAGCAGCCCAACCATTGGATGACATCGGGCGGGCTCGGCACCATGGGCTACGGCTTCCCGGCTGCGATGGGCGTGCAGATCGCCCATCCCGATGCGCTGGTGATCGACGTGGCGGGCGAAGCCTCGATCATGATGAACATCCAGGAGCTCTCCACGGTGGCGCAGTATCGCCTGCCGGTGAAGATCTTCGTGCTCAACAACCAGTACATGGGCATGGTGCGCCAGTGGCAGGAGCTGCTGCATGGCGGCCGCTACTCCGAGAGCTACATGGAATCGCTGCCCGATTTCGTGAAGCTCGCCGACGCCTTCGGCGCGGTCGGCCTGCGCACGGGCGATCCGGCCGAGCTGGATGGCGTCATCCAGGAGATGATCAAGATCAACAAGCCGGTCATCGTCGACGTGCTGGTCGACAAGGCCGAGAACTGCTTCCCGATGATCCCGTCCGGTGCCGCGCACTACGACATGTTGCTGGGACCGAACGATCGGGCCGAGAAGCCGGTGTCGGAGGAAGGCATGGTGCTGGTGTGAGCCCGATCGAGTCGGCCTCGCGCCATACTATCTCCATTCTCGTCGACAACGAACCCGGCATCCTGGCCCGCGTGGTCGGCCTGTTCTCCGGCCGCGGCTACAACATCGAGAGCCTGACCGTCGCCAAGACCAACGAGAAAGAGAACCTGTCGCGCATCACCATCGTCACGACGGGGACGCCGATGGTGATCGAGCAGATCAAGGCCCAGCTCGACCGGCTGGTGCCGGTTCACCGCGTGCGCGACCTCACGCTCGAGGGCGAGCATGTCGAGCGTGAGCTGGCGCTGGTGAAGGTCAAGGGCTCGGGCGAGAAGCGCGTCGAGGCGCTGCGCCTGGCCGACGTGTTCCGCGCCAAGGTGATCGACGCCAAGAACGATTCGTTCGTCTTCGAGGTCACCGGCGCTTCCGACAAGGTCGACACCTTCATCGGCCTGATGGAAAAGCTGGGCCTGGTCGATGTCGGCCGCACCGGCATCGTCGCCACCACCCGTGGCGGCGAGGCGATCTGAACGCAGCCCGGCGATGAGCTCGTATCTACTGCCCCTGCTTGGCCTTGCCGTCGTCCACTTCATGGCGGCGGCAAGCCCGGGCCCCAGCTTCGTGCTGGTCGCCCAGACCGCCGTCGGCTCCGGCCGGCGCGCCGGGGTGCTGGCGGCGTTCGCGATGATGCTGGGGGCCGTCGCCTGGGCGGCCGCGGCGCTCTTCGGGTTGCAGGCGCTGTTTGCCCGCTTCGAGTGGCTCTATATCGCCATGCGCATCGGCGGTGGGCTCTACCTCCTCTATCTGGCGGTGATGATGTGGCGCCATGCGCCGGAGCCGCTGCCCGAGCCCAGCGCCGCCGGCCGCAAGACGGGAGCGATGCAGGGCTTCGTGCGCGCCCTGCTGCTGCAGCTCGGCAACCCCAAGGTCATGGTTTTCTTCGGCAGCATCTTTCTGGCGCTGCTTCCGGCCGATCCGCCGGGCTGGATGCAGGCGGCCACACTCGCCATCGTCGCCTTCAACGAATTCACCTGGTACGCGCTGATCACCTTGCTGTTCTCCGGCGGGCCGGCGCGGACCATCTATCGCCGGGCCAAGGTGTGGCTCGACCGGATCATGGGCGGGGCGCTGGCGCTTCTTGGCTTGCGCCTCGCCCTGCTCAGCCGCTAGACAGCGCGCCATTCGAGAGGGAGCAGGACAATGCGTGTCTATTACGATCGTGATGCCGACGTGAACTTGATCAAGGGCAAGAAGGTCCTGATCGTCGGCTACGGCAGCCAGGGCCACGCTCACGCCATGAACCTGCGCGATTCGGGGGTGAAGGACGTGCGTATTGCGCTGAAGCCGAGCTCGGCCACGGTCAAGAAGGCGGAGGGCGCAGGCTTCACGGTCATGAGCCCGGCCGATGGCGCCAAGTGGGCCGACATCGTCATGGTGCTGACCCCGGACGAGCTGCAGAGCGACATCTACAATGCCGACCTGGCCCCCAATATGCGGGCGGGTTCGGCGCTCGCCTTCGCGCACGGCCTCAACGTGCACTTCAACCTGATCACGCCGCGGCCCGATATCGACGTCTTCATGATCGCGCCCAAGGGCCCCGGCCACACCGTGCGTTCCGAGTATCTGCGCGGCGGCGGCGTGCCGTGCCTGGTGGCGGTGGCGCAGAACGCCTCGGGCAATGCGCTCGAGATCGGCCTCAGCTACTCGTCGGCGATCGGCGGCGGCCGCGCCGGCACCATCGAGACCTCCTTCAAGGAGGAGTGCGAGACCGACCTGTTCGGCGAGCAGGTGGTGCTGTGCGGCGGCCTCGTCGAGCTGATCAAGGCGGGCTACGAGACGCTGGTCGAGGCGGGCTACGCGCCGGAGATGGCGTACTTCGAATGCCTGCACGAGGTGAAGCTGATCGTCGACCTGATCTACGAGGGCGGCATCGCCAACATGAACTATTCGGTTTCCAACACCGCGGAATATGGCGAGTACGTCTCCGGTCCGCGCATCGTGACCGCCGAGACCAAGGCCGAGATGAAGCGCGTTCTGGCCGATATCCAGTCCGGTCGCTTCGCCCGCGACTGGATGCTGGAAAACAAGGTCAACCAGGCCTCGTTCAAGGCCATGCGCAAGCGCATGGCGGAGCATCCGATCGAGGAAATCGGCGTGAAGCTGCGCGGCATGATGCCGTGGATCAAGGAAAAGGCCCTGGTCGACAAGACGCGGAACTAGGCTCTGCCGGAGGCGCGCCACTCCAGTGGCGCGTCTTCTCATCTTTCCTGCCCGGTGCTCATCTTCCTGTCCGGTGCGGGCTCTCGCGCCTCGGAAGGCGCCGCTGCCTGCGGGCGCATGTGAATACGCTTAGATGATGTACCCGCCGCCGGCGGCGTCGAGCATGGCGCCGGTGATGAAGGAAGCTTCGTCCGACAGGAGCCACAGGATCGTCTCGGCGATCTCGTGCGCCTCGCCGATGCGGTGCATCGGGATCGAGGCTTCTATGCTGGCCCGGAAGGCCGTGTCAGCCAGCCTGCCCTCCGTCATCTCCGTCAATACCATTCCCGGCCGGACCGAATTGACCCGGATGCCTTCCGAGGCGGCCTCGCGGGCGAAGCCCTTGGTGAAGGCGTCGACGGCGCCCTTGCTGGCGGCATAGGCCGAGGAGCCGGACCGTCCGCCGAGCGTCGCCGCCATCGACGAGACGTTGACGATGGCGCCGCCCTTGCCGCCGTGCCTGGTCGACATGCGCTTCGCGGCCTCGCGGCAGCACAGCATCAGGCCGATCACATTCACCGCCAGGACCTCGGCGAGCACCGCGGCGTTGTACTGGTCGACGCGCCCGCGCCGGCCGTTGATGCCGGCGCTGTTCACCAGGTGGGTGATTGGCCCCAGCGATCGTTCGGCCTCCTCGAACATGCGCACGATGTCGGTTTCGTGGGCCATGTCGGCCCGGATCGCGATTGCCTGGGCGCCCCTGGCCGTGATCTCGGCGACGACGGCCTTGGCCTGGGCCTCGCGCGAGCGGTAGTTGACGGCGATCCGATAGCCGCACGTGGCCGCACGCCGGGCGGTCTCGGCGCCGATTCCGGAAGCGCCACCGGTGATCAGGAGGGTTTTTGTCATCGAGCCGATGATATAGTGGCGGCCATATCCCGGGAGGACAAATAATGAAGGCTGCCGTTCTGTTCGAGCCGAACACGCCACTGCAGGTCGTCGACTGCGAGCTCGATCCGCCCAAGGCCAACGAGGTGCGGGTGAAGATGAAAGCCTCGGGCGTGTGCCAGAGCGACTGGCACGTCATGAACGGCGACTGGCCGTCGCCCATGCCGATCGTGCCGGGCCACGAAGCGGCGGGCGAGATCGTCGAGTGCGGACCGGGCGTGACCACCGTGAAGCCGGGCGATCACGTGATCTTCTCCTTCCGGCCTCATTGCGGGCGCTGCCGCTACTGCACCCAGGGCCGCACGGTGCTCTGCATCGGCCGCGCCAGCTCGCCGCCGGCGGCGCTCTATGACGGCACCCTTCGGATCAAACATAAAGGGCAGGGCATCAACCAGATGGCGCGCATCGGCACCTTTGCCGAGGAAGTCGTCGTGCCGGAGGAGATGGTGGTGCCGATCCGCAAGGACATGCCCTGGCCGCAGGCGGCGCTCGTCGGCTGCTGCGTCGCGACCGGCGTGGGCGCCGTCACGCGGCACGCCAAGATCGAGGCCGGCTCGTCGGTGCTGGTGATCGGCTGCGGCGGCGTCGGCTTGAACGCAATCCAGGGCGCGATGCTGTCGGGTGCGCGGATCATCATCGCGGCCGACATCCTCGACAACAAGCTCGAGATGGCGAAGACCTTCGGCGCCACGCACACCATCAACACCGCGAAGGACAACGACGCGACAAAGAAGGTGAAGGAGATCTCGGGCGGGCTGGGCGTCGACTATTCCTTCGATGCGGTCTCCAACGACAAGACCCAGGCGCTCGCCTTCGACGCCCTGGCGCCGGGCGGCCATGCCGTTGCCGTCGGCATTTCGGCGGCTTCGATCAAGGCGCAGTACTCGCCCTTCATGATGGTCTTCACCGAGAAGACGGTGAGCGGCACGTTCTACGGCTCGGTACGGCCCAACGTCGATTTCCCGGTGCTGGTCGACCACTACATGAACCGCAAGCTCAACATCGACGGGCTGATCAGCCGAACCTACAAGCTCCAGGACATCAACGAAGGCTTCAAGCGCATGATGGCGGGCGAAGTTGCGCGCGGCGTGGTGGTGTTCGAGTGAGCTGTCCCGCCTCGATGTTTGAAACGCCTTGCGGGTCTCTGCGCGCCGGTCTAAACCCAGCGCACCCCGGCGCGCAGGTCAGGCAGCGTGCCTTCGTTACTGTTTATCCAATAATAACAGAGACTTAGCGAATGCTGTCGAGAGTGATCGGGCTGTTTTCGGCGGATATGGGCATCGACCTCGGAACAGCAAACACGCTGGTCTATGTGAAGGGGCGGGGGATCGTCCTCAACGAACCGTCGGTCGTCGCGCTCACCACGCAAAGCGGCAAGCGCCAGGTCCTGGCGGTCGGTGAGGAAGCCAAGATGATGCTGGGCCGCACGCCCGGCAACATCCAGGCCATTCGCCCGCTGCGCGACGGCGTCATCGCCGACTTCGAAGTTGCAGAGGCGATGATCAAGCACTTCATCAGCAAGGTGCACAATCGCCGTTCCTTCGCCCATCCGCAGATCGTGGTCTGCGTGCCTTCGGGCTCGACGGCGGTCGAGCGCCGCGCCATCCAGGAGTCGGCCGAGAGTGCAGGCGCGCGCAAGGTGTGGCTGATCGAGGAGCCGATGGCGGCGGCGATCGGCGCCGGCCTCCCGGTCACGGAACCCACCGGCTCGATGGTGGTGGATATCGGCGGCGGCACGACCGAGGTCGCGGTCCTGTCGCTGGGCGGCATCGTCTATCCGCGCTCGGTGCGGGTCGGCGGCGACAAGATGGACGAGGCGATCATCGCCTATATCCGCCGCAACCATAACCTGCTGGTCGGCGAAAGCTCGGCGGAGCGTATCAAGAAGACCATTGCCTCCGCTTGCGCGCCGGACGACGGCGAGGGCCGGACCATGGAGATCAAGGGCCGCGACCTGATGAACGGCGTGCCGAAGGAACTGGTCATCACCGAGCGGCAGATTGCCGAAAGCCTGCAGGAACCGGTCAGCGCCATCGTCGAGGCGGTCAAGGTGGCGCTCGAGAACACCGCGCCCGAACTGGCAGCCGATATCGTCGACAAGGGTATCGTGCTCACTGGCGGCGGCGCCATGCTGACCAATATGGACACCGTGCTGCGCCAGTCCACCGGGCTGCCGGTCTCGGTGGCCGAGGATCCTCTTCTCTGCGTCGCTCTCGGCACGGGGCATGCAGTGGAAAATATCGACCGTCTGCGCGGCGTCTTGTCCTCCATGTATTGAGGCACCGCGCGCCACGGCCCGCTTGGAGTAGAATGGGTCGGATATGGCGATTCGCGACGACTTCGAGGTAGCGACCCAGCAGCTGCGCACGGGCCTGCAGCGCTTCGCGCTCGTGCTGCTGGTGCTCGCGGCCTTCATTGCCATGCTGATCGGCAAGGCCGACTCGGTATTGGTCGAGAAGGCGCGCGTGCTGGCGCTCGACCTCGCAAGCCCCGCCCTCGAGGCCATTGCGCGGCCGGTCGCGGCTGCCAACCGGGCCATCGCCGACCTCAAGGAATTCACCTCTCTGCGCGAGGAGAATGCGCGCCTGCGCGAGGAGAACAGCCGGTTGCTCGCCTGGCAGACCGCAGCGCGCCGACTGGAGAACGAGAACGAACGCCTGCGCGAACTGGCGCGCTTCCGCGAGGGACCGGAGGCCTCCTACATCACCGCCCGCGTCGTGGGCGACAGCGTCAGCGCCTACGTCCGCGGCGCACTCCTGAACGTGGGGCGCAAGGCTGGCGTGACGCCGGGCCAGGCCGTGCTGACGGGCGAGGGCCTCGCCGGCCGCGTCGCCGAGGTCGGCGACAACAGCGCGCGTGTGCTGTTCGTGACCGATGTCAACTCGCGACTGCCCGTGCAGGTCGAGCGTACGCGCGAGCGTGCGATCCTCGCCGGCAACAACTCTGCGCTGATGCGGCTCACGTTGCTGCAGGGCATGGCGGGCGTGCAGCCCGGCGACCGCATCGTCACCTCGGGCAGCGGCGGCAGCTTCCCGGTCGGCATCCCCGTCGGCGAGGTGGTGCGCGGCGGCAACGAGGGCAGCATCCGCGTGCGGCCGTTCGCCGACTTCTCCCGCCTCGAATTCGTCCGCGTGGTCGACTACGGCATCACCGGTCTCGTCAATACCGGTCCTGCGACGTCCGACGGCCAAAGGACACACTGAGATGCGGGCTGACGGGCTGCTCGCGAGGCTCGATCGGATAGGGCGGCTGGCGCTGCCCGGTACCGTGCTGCTGTTCTTCGTCCTGCTGACGTTGGCGCCGCTGCGCGTTCCCTACCTCTCGGACACCCTGCCGCTCCTGCCGGCGCTGGTCGTGTTCCAGTTCAGCCTCGCCACGCCCGAGCGCTTGCCGGGACCGCTGCTGCTGGTGGTCGGCGTCCTGCTCGACCTGCTGCTTGGCGGTCCCGGAGCGCCGATCGGCGTCAGCGCCTTGGGCTTTGTGCTGATCCGCGCCGCCGTGGTCGCCAACCGGCGCTATCTGGTCGGCGTGCCGTTCCTGTTCCAGTGGATCGGCTTCTGCATCCTCGGCTGGCTCTTCATGGTGCTGGTGTGGGGCTTCACCGCGCTCTGGACCTGGACGGCGATCGATCCGGTGCCGGCGATGATGCAGTATGCGGTGGTGATCGTGATTTATCCGCTGCTGGCGCCGCTGATCGCCCGCGTGCGTCCGCGCGATCCATTGAACGTGCCCGAGCTGTCGCGCGGCACCGCGCAGCCCGGCGAGACGGCGATATGATACGGTTCCGCAAGGGCGACGGCGAGCGGGCGGGTCTGTTCACCCGCCGCGCTCTTCTGCTGGGTGGCGCGCAGCTTACGCTGATGTCGGCGTTGGCCGGCCGCCTCTACCAGCTTCAGATCCTCGAAAGCCAACGCTTCACGACACTTGCCGAGGAGAACCGGGTCAACATCCGCCTGCTGGCGCCGCCGCGCGGCCTGATCTTCGATCGTACCGGCCAGCCGCTGGCCATCAACCGCAACAACTTCCGCGCCATGCTGGCGTCCGACCGCGGTCGCGGCGCCGAGGTCGTGATCGAACGGCTGGACCAGATCCTCAATCTTGGCGAGGCCGATCGCACGCGGCTGCTGCGTGAGCTGCGCCGCAGCCGCGGCTTCCAGCCGACCGTGGTGCGGGAGAATCTCGGTTGGGACGAGGTGTCGCGCATCGAGTTCAACGCGCCAGATCTGCCCGGTGTGTTCATCGATATCGGCCAGACGCGCGACTATCCCGATGGCGACCTGATGAGTCACATCGTTGGCTACACCGGCCGGGTGTCGGACGAAGACCTCGCCGGTCGCGACGATCCGCTGCTGCAGCTTCCGACCATGCGCTTCGGCAAGAAGGGCGTGGAACGCTCGCTCGAGGACGAGCTGCGCGGTCGCGCCGGTGCGGTGCAGGTCGAGGTCAATGCCGTGGGCCGGATCGTGCGCGAGCTCGATCGCACCGAAGGCCAGCCCGGCGACAATGTGTTGCTGACGGTCGACCTCGACCTTCAGCGTTTCGCCGCCGAGCGGCTGCAGGCCCAGCAGGCCAATTCGGAGCACAAGAGCGGCGCGGTGGTGGTGATGGACGTCGTCACCGGCGACATCCTGGCGATGGTGTCGGAGCCGGGGTTCGATCCCAACGTCTTCGCCCGCGGCATCAGCCAGACCGAATGGAAGGAGCTGCTGGACGATCCGGCCCATCCGCTCAACAACAAGGCGATCTCCGGCGTCTATCCTCCAGGTTCGACCTACAAGATCGCGGTGGCGCTCGCCGCGCTCGAATCGGGGGCGATCGACGGCGGGACCATCCTGAGCTGCCCGGGCTTCATCGAGCTCGGCAAGATCAAGTTCCATTGCTGGTGGAAAGGTGGCCACGGCGGCCTGAACGTGGTCGGCGGGATCTCCAACTCGTGCGACTGCTTCTTCTATCAGGCGGCGCAGCGCACCGGGGTCGACAAGATCGACGAGATGGCGGCCAAGCTGGGCTTCGGCCAGGTGAGCGCGCTCGGCCTGCCGGGCGAGGCTGCCGGCAACCAGCCCTCGCGCAGCTGGAAACTGGACAAGTACAATGTCCCCTGGCAGCAGGGCGACACCTTCAATCTCGGTATCGGCCAGGGCTACATGACCGCAACGCCGCTGCAGCTTGCGATCATGACCTCGCGGATCGCCAACGGCGGCTATGACGTGCAGCCGAACCTGCTGCTGGCCAAGGCGGCCCCGCGCGAGGAGCTGGCGCCGCCGATGCCGAAGCTCAAGGCGACAGCCACGTCCCTGCGCATCGATCCCCGGCACCTCGCCCTGGTCCACGAGGGCATGAACCTGGTGGTGAATTCGCCGAGCGGCACGGCCGCGCAACTCCGTCTCGATGCCGAGAACAAGCCGATCGATCCTGCCTTCCATTTTGCCGGCAAGACCGGCACCGCGCAGGTCAAGCGCATCACCGAGCGCGAGCGTGCGATGGGCATCACGCAGGAGCAGCTCCCGTGGCACCTGCGCCACCACGCCCTGTTCGTCTGCTTCGGTCCGGTCGACAATCCGCGCTATGCCTGCGCCGTGGTCGTCGAGCACGGCATGGCGGGCGGCGCGACCGCGGGCCCGATCGGCCGCGACGTCCTGCTCGAAACCATGAAGCGCGACCCCTCGCGCCGCGTCGATCGCTTCCGCAAGACGGCTTCGCTATGACCTCGCTGTCCCTGGGGGCGCCGGCCGCCGTCGGCTTTGGCGAGAGGCTCTGGCGCATCAATTGGGGCCTGGTGCTGGTGCTGACCTTGATCGCGGGCATCGGCTCGGTGGCGCTCTATTCGGCAGCGGGCGGTCATTTCGAGCCCTGGGCCGCCAAGCACGCCATCCGCTATGGCGTCGCCCTGGGGCTGATGCTGGTGGTGGCGCTGGTGCACCCCAAGGTGTGGCTGTCGCTCGCCTGGCCGCTCTACATCGCTTCCCTGCTGCTGCTGGTCGCCGTCGATGTCGCGGGCAAGATCGGCATGGGCGCGCAGCGTTGGCTGGTCGTCGGCCCGTTGCAGATCCAGCCGTCGGAGATCACCAAGGTCGCGGTGATCCTGGTCCTCGCGCGTTACTATCATGGGCTGAGCCGCGAGCAGGCCGGCCGCCTGCTTTATACCTTGCCGCCACTGCTGATGATCCTGGCGCCGGTCGGACTGGTGATGGTGCAGCCCGATCTCGGCACGGCCATGATGGTGATGCTGGGCGGGGCCGCACTCCTGTTCGTGGCCGGCGTGCGGCTCTGGATGTTCCTTGGCGCTGCCGTCTGCGCGGTCGGCTGCCTGCCGATCGCCTGGACCTTCATGCACGAATATCAACGCAAGCGCGTGCTGACCTTCCTCGATCCGGACCGCGATCCGTTGGGCGCGGGCTATCACATCACCCAGTCGAAGATCGCCATCGGCTCGGGCGGCCTGTTCGGCAAGGGCTTCCTGCACGGCACCCAATCGTCGCTGAACTTCCTGCCCGAGAAGCAGACCGACTTCATCTTCACGACCTTCGTCGAGGAATGGGGAATGATCGGCGCCTGCGTGCTGCTCGCCCTGTTCGCCCTGGTGCTGGTCTGGGGCTTCTCGATCGCGCTGCGCAGCCAGCACCATTTCGGCCGCCTGGTGGCGCTTGGCGTCACGGCGATGATGTTCCTCTACGTGTTCATCAACACCGCCATGGTGATGGGGCTGCTGCCGGTGGTCGGCGTGCCTCTGCCGCTGGTCAGCAACGGCGGCACGGCGATGGTTTCGGTGATGTTCGCCTGCGGCCTGCTGGTCGGCGTCAATGTCTACCGCGACGCGCAGTTGCCTCTGGCGCGGTAATCCGCTGCCTCTGGCGCGGTAATCCGCTGCGCTGGCGCGGTGAGAATCGGCCGCAGATTCGCCGCAAATTCCCGGCTGCGAGGCTATCGACAAGCCGGAACCGCCTTGCTATAGCCCCGCCGCTCCGGCAATTCCTCGGGGCATGGCGCACATGGGGCGCACGCACCGGCGGGACGCGTCGGGAAGGCAAGTGAGGAAGCGGGCGATTAGCTCAGTTGGTAGAGCAGCTGACTCTTAATCAGCGGGTCGTAGGTTCGAGCCCTACATCGCCCACCACTTCCTCACGATAGTCTTGTCACAGTCTTAATCAGCGGGTCCCAGGTTCGAGCTGTGGTGCGCCCGCCACTGCCGGAAATGTGATAGGCTCCGCTATATCCGAGCTTTCGAGGACTTTGCCGGAAGCAGAGTCGAGCCGACGATCATGCCGAGCAAGGCCACAAGCGCGGCGAGGGCGAACGGTTGCGCGAACTCGGTCGCAGCATTGGTAGTGTCGAGCGTTACACCCAAAGCAGCAATGCTGATGGCGAAGCCGGCCTGACGCACGATCATGGTCATAGCCGAGGCTATGCCCGCCTGTGTTGATGGGGTAAAGGCCAGGGTGACACCCGATAGCTGTGGATTCGCCAGCGCGGCACCGACGCCAATGATCGCCATTCCAGCGACCGCGACCGAAAGGCACATCGCGGGATCGTGTGACAATGCCGCGGTCACCAGCGAAACGTCTCCGATTGTGACGAGACCAAAAGCGATCTTGAACAGCCGCCGCCATCCCCAGCGCGTCGCGAGGCGGCCACCGATAAGTGGAACCATCAGCATTGGCAAAGTGGCGGCAAGCAGGGTGCTGCCGGCCGTCTCCATGCTCATATGGAGCCTCGTGTTTAGGAATAGCGGAAGGTAGACCAGCACGGCCCAGTAACCGAACTGGAGGGCCGTGAGCAGCACGGCGGCGCCGGCCATGGCCGGCGTTGCAAACACACGGGGATCGAACACTGGGTGCGAACTTCGCGATTGTTGCCAAATGAACAGGAACGCGGCCACCGCACTGCCTGCGAGTGAAACTGCTCTTATGGCAAGGAGACTGTCGCGCCTCAGGAGCGCGTCGATCGCCAAGCCGAGCGAAATCGTCAGCAACGCGATACCGATAGGATCCAGTCGTCGCCCTTCCTGATTGTTTGTCTCGGCGACCAGTCGTGGCGCCGCCAGGGCGAGCGCCAGGCAAAAAGGAACGTTTGCAAAGAAAATCCAGCGCCAGCCGAACCACGAGGCCAGGAAGCCTCCGACGGTCGGCCCCAATGCCATGGCGACGCCCGAGATCGTCCCCATGATGCCGAATGCGCGGGTCCGCTGAGCGACATTCGGAAACGAGACTGCAACGAGTGCGATCCCGCCCGTGGCCATGAAAGCTGCGCCGAGGCCCTGTACCACGCGAGCGGTCAGGAGTATCGACTCGCTCGAAGCCATCCCGCACGCGACCGAGGCAACGAGAAACACCATGTTGCCGGCCAACATGCACCGCCTGCGACCAAAGCGATCGGCAAGGGCGCCGGACGCAAGGAGTGCGCTGGTGAACGCAAGACTGTAGGCGTCGATGAGCCAGGCTATGCCTCCAACACCGAGTCCGATGTCCTTTGCGACGGCGGGCATTGCGACCACGACCGCTGTTACATCGAACAGTATCAAGAAGCTGCTTAAGCCCAGAGCCAGCGTAGTCAGGATTGATTGGCGTTGCCCAATGACATTGTTGGGTGTGCCGTTTTGCACGCAACTCGCTCCTCGTAGATGGCGATCCGGTTCTCGGGACGCCATCTGCTCTAGGATGAAATGCAGTCATCGTCTGGCGGTATTCGGACGCCAGCCGAGCGAGCGGGAGTGTCGCAATGGACGACCATGCTCAACGGGAATAGCTGATGGGATACCCCGCGGTGATCGGTGGATTGCCGGAGAGATCGCAATCGCTGTGTGAATTCACACCTTGCCCATGGTGCTGAGGCGCTGGAAGGCGAGCAGGTCGAGTTCCGGTGGCGGCTTGCCGAGCGACGACAGAATCGTGTGCGCCTGCCCGCGATGATGGGTCTGATGATTGAACCAGTGATCGAGCGCGGGCATCAGCGGCTGGACGAATTCCTCCGGCGTCGAGACGCGGCGGTAGCGGATGACGCCTGCGAGCCGGGCCTCGTCGAGGCTCTCGATGTAGGCCACGATCCGCCGGTCTTCGGCCTCGCGCGCCTCGCGCAGAGCGTCGAAGTGTTCGTGCAGGATGGCGTCGAGTCGCTGTGGTGCCTCGCCTTCGCCGGTGAAGCGCCGCATCCAGATTCGGTCGGTCGCCAGCAGATGGTTGAGCGTGCCGTGCATCGACTTGAAGAAGGCGCCCTTGTCGGCGCGATATTCCTGGCCGGAGAGTGTCGCGGCGACGTCGTACAGTCGTCGATTGGCCCAGGTGTTGTAGCCGGCGAATTGGATGTAGCGCGCTTTCATGGACTCATCCTGCGGCGGCCGGAGCCTGTGCTTCAAGATTGATTGGGTCGTTCAATGCAAATTTCGATGCTCGTCCGTCTGACGGCCGGGCCTCGGGCGAATGACTGCGGCGAAGCCCGGCAGGTCGGCTGCCAGGGCGAAGGCAATACCGCCGGCAGGCGGACCGTCCGATGCAACGGGCGATGCGTCGTCGTTGCGGCAGTCGTCGTCGACTGGACGACGAAGATACAGATGGCGGGGAGCGTGTCGCCACCGATGCCCGCAATGGCGAAGGCAGCGCGCCAGCCCAACATTGTTGGATCGAAGCGGTACCCGCGAAACCGGCGATGAAGGCCGCGCACGACGAGCCATGCCCGCAGCAAGTCAGGTTCGTCGGCTCGCGAGCGGGAAACGGCCGACTTGCGTCCGGCGGCGAATTCGGCTGGTTTCACAAGGCGCGACCTTCCGAGGAACGAGCGACGGACGCCCGTTGCCGGGATTGCAAAGGGACCGGGCATTGTGGCCCGCTCTCTGCGGTTTCGGCGTCGTATTCGGCGATGGTCGGTGTGCGAAAGTAGGGAGAGAGGACGCCATGACCAAGCGGATCGGCATTCTCACGAGCGGTGGCGACTGCGCCGGCTTGAACGCCACCATTCGGGCCGTCGCGCTCCGCGCCCAGCATGGCTACGGCTGGGAGACGATCGGCCTGCAACGTGGAACGCTCGGCCTGCTGTCGCGGCCCGTGGCTGCGGTGCCGCTCGATCCGCGACGGCTCGACGCGGCCTTGGCCCGCCAGGGCGGGACATTCCTCGGCAGCACCAACTGGGGCAATCCCTTCGCCTTCCCGATGCCGGACGGCAGCGAGAAGGACAGATCCGGCGAGATGGTCGAGGGCCTGCGCAGCCTCGATCTCGACGGGCTGATCGGCGTTGGCGGCGACGGCAGCCTTGCCATCTTGCGGCGGTTGATGGAACCGGTCGATCTGCCGTTCATCGGCGTGCCCAAGACGATCGACAACGACGTGCACCGCACCGAGCGCGCGGTCGGCTACTCGACGGCCGTTGCGATCGCGACCGAAGCGCTCGACCGCCTCCATCCCACCGGCGCCAGCCATGACCGCGTCATGGTGCTGGAGGTGATGGGGCGCGATGCCGGCCATATCGCCATGGCGGCGGCGATTGCCGGCGGCGCCGACGTTGTGCTGATCCCCGAGGTGCCCTGGCGGCTTTCGATCGTCGTCGATCATATCGCCATCCTGCGGCGGACGGCGCGTACCTCGGCACTGGTCGTGGTGGCGGAAGCGGCGGGCGCCGCCGAGCAAGGCCGTGCCGAGACCGAAGCCGTGCCGGCGGAGAGCAGTATCGGCGAGCAGCTGGCCCATCGTCTGACCGCGGCCACCGGAGCGGAAGCGCGGGCGACCGTACTGGGCCATGTCCAGCGCGGCGCCATGCCGACGGCCGAGGATCGGCTTCTGGCATCGGCGCTCGGCGTGCGGGCCGTCGATCTTCTGGCCGCCGGCAAGGCCGACCGCATGGTGGCGTGGTGGAACCGCACCGTGATCGACGTGCCGCTGGAGAAGGTCGTGGGCCGCTCGCGCACCGTCGACATCGACGGTGCCATGATCCGCACCGCCCGGGCCCTCGGCATCTGCCTGGGTGACAGCTAAAGATCGCTGCGGGCGATCCAGAACACCTCGCCGTGGCTGAGCTCGGTGTCGAGCCAGACGAAAGGCCGGCGCGGATAGGCGCGTTCGAGCGGTTCGCGCCCGCGACCGATCTCGCATACCAGGCCTCCGTTTCCGGTGAGATGCCGCTTTGCCTGGTCGAGGATGCGCCGCACGAGATCGAGCCCGTCGCTGCCGGCCGCAAGGGCGAGGCGCGGCTCGTGCCGATATTCCGGCGGCAGCTTCGCCATGCCGCCGGCATCGACATAGGGCGGGTTGCTGATGATCAGGTCGTAGCGTTCGCCGCCGATCGGCTGGAACAGGTCGCCGCGATGAAGCGCGATGCGGTCTGCCAGTCGGTGATCGGCCACGTTGCGCCTCGCCAACGCCAGCGCGCCCGGCGAGAGATCGACCGCATCGATACGCGCGCGCGGGAAGGCGAGGGCGGCCAGGATCGCGAGGCACCCCGAGCCGGTGCAAAGATCCAGCACCCGCCTGACGCGACGCGGATCGGCAACGGGCAAGGCCGATTGCGCCAGAAGATCGCCGATGAAGGAGCGGGGAATAAGCGCCCGCCGGTCGATCCGGAAGCGCACGCCCTGCATGTAAGCGGCGCCCAGCAGATATGGGGCCGGCATGCGCAGGCTGATGCGCGCATCGATCAGCGTCAGGAGCCGCGCCCGCTCTGCTGGCGTCGGTCGAAGGTCGAGCCAGGGGTCGATCGTGTGGATGGGAAGGCGCAGCCCTTCCAGCATCATGAAGGCTGCTTCGTCGACCGCATTGGTGGTGCCGTGGCCGTAGGCGAGACGGGCGGCACGGAAGCGCCGCACCGCCAGATGGAAGAAGTCGCCGAGGGTGACAAGAGAAGGTTTGGAAGCCGCGCGCATGCCGACCTAGATTAGCCGACAGGAGGTGTCGCGCCTCTTTTTTCGCGATGCTTGTGGAGTGACGGTATGGCGGGTGCGCTCGACGGCCTGGTGGTTCTCGACCTGACGACACATTTGTCGGGCCCTTTCTGCGGCATGCAGCTCGGCGACCTCGGGGCCGACGTGATCAAGATCGAAAGCCCGCAAGGCGATTCCATGCGCGGCGCCCCGCCGTTCGTCGAGGGCGAGTCGGCGCCCTTCATGCTGTGGAACCGCAACAAGCGCGGCTTGCGCCTCGATCTCAAGAACGCCGGTGACCTCGATATCTTCTGGGACCTGGTCGACCGGGCCGATGTGATGCTGGAGAACTTCCGACCCGGCGTGATCGACAAACTGGGCATCGGCTGGAAGGCGCTGCATGCGCGCAATCCCCGCCTGGTGCTGGGATCGATCTCGGGTTTCGGCCAGACGGGACCCTACGCCAAGCGCGGCGGCTTCGATCTGGTGATCCAGGCGATGTCGGGCCTGATGTCCGTGACCGGGCCGAAGGACGGGCCGCCCTACCGCATTCCCCTCGCCATTTCGGATGTCGGCGCCGGCCTCTATCTCACCATTGGCGTCCTGTCGGCGCTGCAGGCGCGGCACAAGACGGGGCGGGGGCAGTGGGTGGAGACGTCGCTCCTGGAGGCGACCGTCTCGCTCGGCGTCTACGAGGCGGCGAATTACTTCGCTACCGGCAAACGGCCCGAGAAGCTCGGGCAGGGCCATCGCGGCTCGTCGCCTTACCAGGTGTTCAGGACCAAGGATGGCTGGCTGACGATCGGCGCGGCGCAGCAGAACTTCTTCGCCAAGCTGTGCGAGATGATCGGCAAACCCGAGTTGACCGGGGATCCACGCTTCAAGACCAATGCGCTGCGCGTCAGGAACAACGACGAGATCGTGGCGATCCTGCAAGCCGAGATCGCGAGGCGCTCGACCGCGGACTGGATGGCGGCGCTGGAAGCGGAAGGCATTCCGGCCGGCCCGGTGCTGCATCACGACGAGGTCTTCGCCGACCCGCAGGTCCTGGCGCGCGACATGGTCGTCGAGGTCGCCCATGCCAAGGCCGGCCGGCAAAAGACGCTGGGTGTGCCGATCAAGATGTCGGCCAACAAGACGGGCGTGCGCCGTGCCGCCCCGGCCTTGGGACAGCACGACCCCGAGCTCAGGAAACGCGGACGTTAGGGGCGACGCTGCCAGCGGTCGGGAATACCGTCACCGTTCCAGTCGCGGTTGTGATGGTGATGGCGAGGCGGCGCCGCTGCGGGCACGGGCACCGGGACGTAGCGCGTCCGGGTGACGACCGCCGGCGGAGCTGGACGGTAGACCGTGTAGTAATTGTTGGTCACCGGATATGGCCGGTAATAGGAACTCGGCTGGCTGTAGTAGCCGTTCGAGGAGTAGCTGCGGCTGTAGGTGTTGCCGTAGTAGGCTGGCGCTCCGTATCCGTAACCGTACGACGTCGCCGGATAACCCGAGTTCATCGCCTCGACGCAACCCGTCGTCGAAAGCAGGAACGCTACTGCGATCAACCCACTCATCTTGCCCATGTTCGCCTCCGAAAAGGGGCTGGTCGACGAGACCTTCCCAATCGATATCTACGAGAGCGACAATGGCAAAGGGGCGGCGCAACTACGTTATGTTGAAGGCACCCGCGCTGTCCCTTCTGCGCGCGCTAGTAGCCGTAGTAGCGATACCGGTAGGGCCTGTAAGTGTAGCCGGAAGGCGTGTAGACATAGTGATGCGCCCGGTATGCTGAACCGTAGTATGCAGGACGGCCATAATAGCCGTTTGGATAAGCGTTGCCGTCATAGTAGGCACAGCCGGCGGCAGCGATCATCAGGCACATGCCGACGACCAATTTGAGGTTGCGCATCGTCGTCTCCTTGGATGGGAGCGTTCCAAGGGAACTACGAAACCGACGATGGCAGATCGGGGGCGTCGGGAAGGTTTGATGAGGGCTGCCGACGGGCAGATTGCGACGATGTTCCTCACGACGCGAAGCGCGCCGCGGCGTCGGCATAGCCGACGCGGCGGGCTGGCGGGACGGGATGCAGACCCGCCACTCGTTCCAGCATCAACCTGGCGTCGTCGGCGCTCCCGGCCTTCACGGCCGAGTCGAGGAAGAGCTGTTCCAGAACGTCCTGCTGGGCGTGGCTGCCGCCCAGCAGGTACATGTCGCCGATGACAGGACGCATGTGCCTGAGCGCGGCGGTATGATCGCCCTGACGATTCGCCAGCACAGCCTCGCAGATCGGCAAGGCAATGCGACCGACCAGCCGTGACACGGTCGTATTGCCCTGGCCGAAGGCATGCATCGCTTCGATCAGGCGCTTGGCGGCCTCGAATCGGCCGGTGGCCGTGAGCGCCATCATCCAGTGCGGCAGGGTGAAGGCCGAGAGGCAATCGCCGATCCGGGCCTCGGCCTTGTCGGCGAGCTCGACCCAGCGATCGCCGACATCGATGCCCTGCCGCTCGAGCCGGAACAGCATCGAGGCTGCGTTCTGGACGTCGATATACATGTCGGGCATCGCCCGGGTGAGCGGCGAGGCGAGATCGCGGAAACCGCGGTCATAGAGCGAGCGGACCTCGTCGAACTCGCGCCGCTCCATGTGGAACATGGCGCGGTGCCAGTAGAGATGGTGCTTGAGGTTGTTGGCGCCCTCCCAGTTCGGTTCGAGCTTGCGGAGCCAATCGATGCCCTCGCCGCGGCGGCCCTGCATCTCCATGATGTGGGCCACGGCATGTGCGCCCCAGAGGTCGCCTGGATCGACCTCGATCGCCATCCGGCCTGCGCCTTCGGCCAAAGTGTAGTTGCCGGCTTCCTCGTGGGCGAAGCAGCGGCAGGAGAGCAGCATGCCCCAGCCGGGATAGTCGTCTGACCAGTGCGGATAGACCTTCTCGACCTCGGTCTGCATGGTGCCGGGCCGGCCAAGCCAGAAGGCGTTGAAATGGTGCAGCCGGAACGCCAGCACGTCGTGTGGATGCTCGGCGAAGATGCCTTCCCAGACCGCAAGCATGCGATCGAGATCGCCGTCGATCCAACGGGCGAGCGCTTCCACATGAGCGGCCTCGCGTGTGGTCGTGCGCGATTGCCGCTTGCGCGCTTCGCCCAGCGCCTCGGCCGCCCCCGGAACGTTGGCGTTGTTGTAGGTCAGCATGTTGAAGTAGCCGCGCAGCACATGGCCCAGAACGAAGTCCGGGTCCGCCTTCAGCGCCGCTCCGAGATGCTGGCCGGCATCGGTGCGGTACTTGAGGTAAGCCATCGTCGTCCGGTCGAAGGCATCGGCCGCTTCGGTCGAATCGGTCGAGAGCGGGAGGCCGTGCAGGTCCTTGCGCATCGTGTTTCCTCCGGCTTGGTCTACAGGGCGGCTGGTGCGGGACCGCGGGTCGGCTTGGCGTTGAGCTTGGGTGGATGGGTGACGATCGACTTCAGCGCCGGCACGGGTTTCTCGAGCTTGCGGAGATTCGGCAGCGGCCGCCGGAGCTCGGGGATGCCGTTGAAGGCCTGCTCCATTGCGTAGGCTGCGCCCAGCACCTGACCGTCGCCACGGAAGCGGCCGATCACCTGCAGGCCAAACGGCATCTTCTTGTGGTCGATGCCGCAAGGCAGCGAGACCGCGGGATTGGTCGTGAGCGAGATGATGTAGACCGACGCCATCCAGTGGTAGTAGTTGCGCAGCTTCTTGCCGTCCATTTCGTCGATATAGAGCTGCTTCCAGGGGAACGGCGAGAAACCGACGGTTGGCCCCAGCACCAGGTCGTAATCGCGATAGAGCTCCTGGAACTTGCGGAAGATCCGGGTCTGCTCACCATGCCCCCAGGCGAAGTCGGCGAGGCTCATGTTGGCGCCGATCTCGTAGTTGGCACGGATGTTGGGACCGAGGAGCTCCTTGTGGTTCTCATAGGCGTCGCGATAGCGCGACACGAAGCTCACGGCGCGGATGATGTCGAAGCACCGGTCCACGTCGCCCAGATCCATGTCCACCTTGTCCACGCGGTGGAACAGATGCTTCATTGCCTTGATCTTCGCCCGCATGGTGGCGCGGATGCCCTTCTCGACCGGCGCGCTGCCGAAGTCTTCGGTCCAGGCCACGCGCAGGCTCCCGAGATCGACCGGCCATGGCTCGGCGAAGGCGGCGCCTTCGACGGGGAAGGACAGGGGATCGGTATCGTGCTGGCCGATCTGCGTCGCATAGAGCAGGCAGGCGTCGGCAACGGTGCGGCCCATGGGCCCCAGCACCGAGATCGGCGTCCAGCCCATGGCGCGCCGCTCGACGGCCACCATGCCGGGCGAGGGCCGGAAGCCCACGATGCCGCAATAGGCGGCCGGATTGCGCAACGAGCCGCCGGTGTCGGAGCCGGTGCAAACCGGCAGCATGTCGGTGGCGAGCGCGGCGGCCGACCCACCCGACGAGCCGCCGGCGTTGAGCATCGGATTGAACGGATTGCCGGTCGCGCCCCACACCGGGTTGCGGCTGTTGGAGCCGGCGCCGAACTCGGGAACGTTGGTCTTGCCGACGACGACGGCGCCCGCGGCGCGCACGCGATCGACCATCACATTGTCCCAGCCCGGCACGAAGTCGCGATAGAGCGGCGAGCCATAGGTGGTGAGGAGATTCTTGGTCTCCTCGAGGTCCTTGATGCCGGTCGGCAGGCCGTGCAGCAGCGGCAGGTCCTCGCCGCGACGCACCGCCGCCTCGGCGGCCTTCGCTTCCTTGCGCGCCCGATCCACGCACATGGCCGTCACGGCGTTGACGGCCGGATTGATCCGCTTGATGCGCTGGAGGCTCGCTTCCAGCAATTCGACCGGCGAAATTTCCTTGGTGCCGATGCGGCGGCGCATTTCGACCGCCGACAATGCAAGAAGCTCTTCGTTGGCCATTGATCTCCCTTTCGTTGCTCGGAGCTTAGCCCTTCCTGTTTCGTCGAGGGAAGGGCACGATGGACGCGGAGGATTGAAGCATGGCGCATACGCTTCGCGACAAGGCCGCCATCAGCGGCATCGGTGAGACTGCCTATACGCGGGGCACGACGCAAAGCGGTCTCGCCCTGCAGCTCGAGGCGAGCCTCAGGGCGATCGACGATGCGGGATTGAACCCGCGCGACATCGACGGGGTCATCCCCTACTTTCCCGGCGGCGGTATCGCCGAGGATTTCATCGCCAATCTCGGCCTGCCCGACCTTGCCTTGTCGGTCTTCATTCCGATGGGCGGCGCTACATGCGTGGCGGCGCTGCAGACCGCGGCCATGGCGGTGGCGACCGGCGTCTGCAGGAATGTCCTGATCTCGGTCGGCCGCACCGGCTACTCCGGTGCGCGGGTCGCCACGCGGCTGCAGCAGTTTCCGCAATTCGCCATGGCGGCAGAGTTCGAGGCGCCGATCGGCATGTTCGCGCCGGCCCAGCTCTATGCCCAGGGCGCACGCCATCACATGGAGCTTTACGGCACCACGACGCGGCACTTCGCCGAGGTCGCGGTCGTCACACGCCGGCACGCGATCCTGAACGGCAATGTGGTGATGAACAAGCCGCTCACCGTCGAGGAGCATCACGCCTCGCGCATGATCGCCGATCCTTTCCGTCTTTTCGACTGCAGCCTCGAGAGCGACGGCGGTGCGGCAGTGATCGTGAGCGCGAGCGATCACGCACGCGATCTCAGGAAGCCGCTGGTCACGATCATGGGCGTGGCCGAGGGACACCCCGAGTCGCCGGCCTCGATCGCCCAGCGTCCGGATCTCCTGGAGTTCGGCCTGGCCAAGGCGGCGCCGCGCGCCTTCGGCATGGCCGGCGTCGGGCCGAAGGAGATCGACGTGGCCGAGATCTACGACTGCTTCACTTTCACGGTGATCAACCAGCTCGAGCTTTTGGGCTTCTGCAAGAAAGGCGAGGGCGGCCCGTTCGTGATGGACGGCCGCATCGCGCTGGGCGGCGATCTGCCGATCAACACCCATGGCGGCCTTCTGAGCCAGGGCCATGTGGTCGGCCTCAACCACGTGATCGAGCTCACGCGCCAACTGCGCCGCGACGCCGGCAAGGCGCAGGTGAAAGACGCCGAACTGGGGCTCGTCACCGGTTACGGCGACATGGGCGACGGATCGGTCGCGATCCTGAGGAGGGCGGCATGAGCACCGCTGCCACGACTCCGCCCGCACCCGAACGGCCGCTGCCGACGCCGACGCGCGAGAGCCAACCTTATTGGGACGGCCTGCGCGAGGGCCGCCTCATGCTCCAGCATTGCGCTCGATGCGGAAAGGCGCGGCACTATCCACGCCCGGTCTGCCCGCATTGCTTTTCGATGGAAAGCACGTGGCGCGAGGCGCCGCTTGGCGGCCGCATCCACAGCTGGACCGTGTGTCATCACCCGTTCAACTTCTTCTTCAAGTCGATGGCGCCCTACATCGTGGCGCTGGTCGATATGGACGCCGGCGTGCGCGTGAATGCGCCCCTGCGCGGCATCGCCGCGGATGCGCTGAAGATCGGTGTCCCGGTACGGTTGGCGTTCGAGCCGGTGACCCGGGATGTGATGCTGCCCTATTTCGTCGCCGCCTGACCAAGGGAGTTGTTTCTGCTTCGGGGCAGTTCCCTTGCAGAAAATAATGCCGTCAGCCCGACTGCGACGAGGGGCCTTTGCCGCTCGCGGGAATTCGCTTGAATCTCCATCATGCGTCGGTCATCTCCCGCTGCCGAAGAAATGAATAAAGGGCGGCGGGAGTGGATGAAAGCAGTTCTTCTTGGTCTCGCGCTCAGTCTGTTCGCAACCTCCTTCGTCCTCGCCCGGCAGCCTGCGCCGCTCCAGGTCGACGGCTCGGCGGCGCCGCAGCCCTGGCATCGCTATCGCGGCTGGAACCCGATGCACTGGGACAAGTTCAACACGCTGGCCAATTCCGATGCCACGCCGCCCCCCAGCGCCGAGATCGTGGTCGAGGAAGTGACCGGCGATCCGGCCAAGGGCCAGAAGCTCGCCTTCGACCGACGTCGCGGCGGCGGCTGCCTCGCCTGCCATGTCATGGGGCCGGCGACGGCCGAAACGCCGGGCAATGTCGGGCCGGATCTGTCTGAGATCGGCAATGCCGGCCGCACCGACCAGTGGCTTTTCAACTACGTCTTCGATCCCCGGGTCTACAATCCCACTTCCGTGATGCCGCCGTGGGGCAGGCACGGCTTCTACAACGAGGCCGAGATCCGCGACATTGTGGCCTTCCTCAAGACGCTGAAGACACCGGCCAGCTTCGCCGATCCGCTCGACGACCCAGCCCAAAGGCCTCGGCCGGTCGAGGATCGCGACTATCTCGACCCTTTCGTCAATCCAGCGGCCGACCACATCGAGACCGGTGCGGCTCTGTTCAAGAAGCCAGGACCGAACGGCAAGGCCTGTATCACTTGCCATGCGACGCCCCAGACCAGCTTCAAGCGGTGGGCGGTCGAGATGCCGAAGTGGGAGCCGCGGCTCAGGAAAGTGCTGGGGGCCGAGGAATTCATCGCCCGCCATGCCAAGGCCACGATGGACGCCGACTATCTGATGGAAACGGCGGCGAATATCGACTTGTCGGTCTATCTGCACAGTTTGGCGAACGGCGAGACCATCAAGGTCGATCTGTCCGCGCCCGAAGCCCAGGCCGCCTACGAGCGCGGTGTGACGCTTTCCCAGCTCAAGATCGGCCAGTTCGATTTCGCCTGTACCGATTGCCATGGTCAGCTCGCCAACAGGTGGCTGCGCGGCCAGTGGCTGGGCGAACCCAAGGGGCAGTTCGATCACTTCCCTGCGTGGCGCACCAGCCGCAACGAGGTTTGGGATATCCGCAAGCGCTTCCAGTGGTGCAACGTTCAGGTGCGCGCCGACGAGCTTGCGCCTGACGCGCCGGAATACGGCGACCTGGAGCTCTATTTGCGCAAGGTGAACGAGGGGCTGAAACTCGCCGCCCCCAACATCCGACACTAGACAGCCGGCATTCGGCAGCGGGACAGGAAGAGATGAGGTCGATGACGAGAATGGGAACCTTGAACCGGCGGTCGGCGCTCCTGGCGATCGCCGCGGTCATTGTCGCGCGCAATGCGCAGGCGACGCCCGACGGCGTCAAGGAGTGGCTGGCCGCCCGGGTCAAAGGCAAAGGCGCGCCCAAGGACGGCAAGGTCACGCTCAAGGCACCCGAAATCGCCGAGAACGGCAATGCCGTGCCGGTCACCGTCTCGGTCGAGAGCGAGATGAGCGAAAAATCCTACGTGAAGGCGATCTACGTCGCCGCTGACGGCAATCCCAATGCCGGCGTCATCACCTGGGAATTCACGCCGCTTGCCGGCAAGGCGGAAGTGCAGTTCCGCACGCGCCTCGCCCAGACTCAGAATCTGGTCGCAGTCGCTGAAATGAACGACGGCTCGCTCTTCACCGCGAGCCGCGAGATCAAGGTCACCATCGGCGGCTGCGGCGGCTGAGCAGGAGAGTTAAATGTCCGACGACATCAAGCCGCGCCTGCGCGTGCCGACCACCGCCAAGAAGGGCGAGGTGGTCGAGATCAAGACCCTGATCACCCATCCGATGGAAAACGGCCAGCGCAAGGACGCCGATGGCAAGATCGTGCCACGCCTGATCGTGAACTCGATGAAGGTGAGCTACAACGACAAGCCGGTGCTCGACGCGAAGCTGGAACAGGCGATTGCCGCCAACCCATTCCTGTCGTTCTTCCTGCGCGTGGAGGAGAGCGGCACGCTCAAGCTCACCTGGACCGACGACAAGAACCAGTCCTGGTCCGCCGAAAGCAAGATCGAGGTCGCCTGACCCCATGACTGGCCTCAGCCGGCGGGAGTTGCTGCAGGTCGCGATGGCCACGGCGGCTCTGGCGGCCGCAAATCCCGCCTTCGCGCAGCGCCGCGAACCCCGGCAGGACGACCTGCTGCAGTTCGATGCCATGGGGCAGGTGACGCTGCTCAACTTCACCGACCTGCATGCCCAGCTCGTGCCGATCTATTTCCGCGAGCCCTCGGCCAGTATCGGCGTCGGCGCCGCGCGCGGCCTGCCGCCGCATCTGGTGGGCGAGAAGTTCCTGGCCGCCTACGGGATCGAGCGGGACAGCTACGACGCCTATGCGTTGTCGTGCACCGACTTCGAGTCGCTGGCGCTGGGCTTTGGCCGTATGGGCGGTCTCGACCGGATGGCGGCGCTCATCAAGGCGATTCGCGCCGAGCGCCCGGGCAAGGTGCTGCTGTTGGATGGCGGCGACACCTGGCAGGGGAGCTTCACAGCGCTCGCGAACAAGGGCGCCGACATGGTGCGCCTGATGAATGCGCTCAAGGTCGATGCCATGACCGCGCACTGGGAGTTCACCTACGGCGCCGACCGCGTGCAGGAGCTGATCAAGCAGCTCGAATTCCCGTTCCTCGCCGCCAATGTGACCGACTCGACCTGGGGCGATCCGGTGTTCCAGCCCTCGGCGGTGTTCGAGCGCGGCGGCCTGCGCATCGGCGTGATCGGCCAGGCCTTCCCTTACACGCCGATCGCCAATCCCCGGTACATGATCCCCGATTGGTCGTTCGGCATCGAGGAGGAGAAGCTCGCCGCCCGCGTCGCCAAGCTTCGCACCGAAGGCGTCGATCTCGTCGTCCTGTTGAGCCACAACGGCTTCGACGTCGACCGCAAACTTGCCGGCCGCGTGAAAGGGATCGATGTCATCCTGACCGGCCACACGCACGATGCGTTGCCCAAGCCCGTCAAGGTTGGCGATACGCTGCTGATCGCCGCCGGCAGCCACGGCAAGTTCCTGGCCCGGCTCGACCTCGAAGTGCGCGACAAACGCATCCAGAATTACGCCTTCCGGCTGATTCCGGTGCTGGCCGATGTGATCGCCCCCGATCCCGACATGGCCGGCCTGATCCACGAAGTACGCGTGCCGCACGAGGCGACGCTTGCAAAGGTGCTGGGCCACACCGAGTCGCTCCTCTATCGTCGCGGCAATTTCAACGGCACGTTCGACGATCTCATCTGTCAGGCGCTTCTGGTGGGACGCGATGTCGAGATCGCCCTGTCGCCAGGGTTCCGCTTCGGCGCGAGCCTGCTGGCCGACCAGGAAATTTGCGGCGACGATCTCTTCAACCAGACCGCGATCACCTATCCCGCGGCCTATCGAACCGAGATGACCGGCGCCCAGCTCAAGGACGTGATGGAGGACGTGGCCGACAATCTTTTCAACCCCGATCCCTATTATCAGCAGGGTGGCGACATGGTCCGCACCGGCGGCCTTTCCTACACCATCGAGATCGGCAAGCCCGCTGGCCAGCGTATCTCCGACATGGTGCTGCTGCGCACCGGCGAAAAGATCGAGGCGGGCAAGACATACACGGTGAGCGGCTGGGCTTCGGTCAATCAGGGAACGGAGGGTCCGGCCGTATATGACGTGGTGGCGGGCTACCTCCAGAACGTGAAGCGGGTGCGGCTCGAGCCCAATCGCCATGTGAAAGTGCTGGGCGCCGACCCGGCCGGCTACGAACCCGCCTGACGCGGAAAGCGATGCACGGACGCCGAATGTCAGAAAACCCGGGCAGATCCAGCTCTTGCCGACCGCCAAGGTCGTGCCGTCCGGTGCGATCGAACTGATCGGGCTGAACGAGCAGGGTTGGGCGATCCTGCATCCCTTGAGGTCACCGCGATTGCTCGCCGCCGTCGGGCGGCCTGGTCGTCGGTGGCCGGGGGGCGCCACTGCGTGCGGTGACCTGCGCGCTGAAGTGGCGCGATCTTATCTCGCTGGGACGAAGACGCGCGACTGGAGTCGCGCGGCCCTAGCTGGTTAGATGGCGGCCGCATGCCCGCCGTCGTTTCCCGCCGCCCATCGCCGATCGCCTGGCTGATCGCGCCGGCGCTGCTGCTGTTCATACTGTTCTTCGTGCTGCCGTTTGCCGTCATGGTGGCGATGTCGTTCTTCTCGTCGAACCCGATCGGCAATCCCCACGCCGTCGTGACGACGCGCCACTACCAGCGTTTCATCGAGGACAACGCGGGCATCTTCCACGATGCGCTATGGGAAACATTGCGCATCGGCCTCGTCACCACCGTTGCCTCGCTGCTGATCGGCTACCCGCTGGCACACTGGATGGCCCGCATGCAGTCGCGGCTCGGTCATGCGCTGGCGTTGATGGCGGTGATCACGCCGCTGCTTACAGGCATTGTCGTGCGCACCTTCGCCTGGATGACCATCCTGCAGGACAAGGGTGTGATCAACACCACGTTGATCTCCTGGGGCCTGATCCATAAGCCGCTGCCCCTGATGTACAACGAGTTCGGCACGGTGGTGGCGCTGGTCCATATCTATGTGCCGTTCATGGTGCTGACCTTGATCGGCGTGATCGGCCGCATCGACGAGCGGTTCGAGCAGGCGGCACGCAGCCTAGGCGCCGGTCGACTGCGCGCCTTCGCCGAAGTCACTCTCCCGCTCAGCCTGCCGGGCATCCTTGCCGGCTCGCTGCTGGTGTTCGCACTGTCGATCAGCGCCTACGTCACTCCGTCGCTGATGGGCGGAACGAACGTGCTCACCCTGCCGATGCTGATCGCCCAGCAGGTCGGCACCAGCTTCAACCCGGGCTTCGCCGGCGCGCTGGGCGTGATCCTGCTCGCCGTCAGCCTGGTGATCGTGGTCGCCTACAACCGCATCCTGACGCGGCTCTCCGGCGAGCAGGGATTGGCATGAGCATGCCGCCGAACAAGCAGCCGTTCGATCTGGGTAAGGCCGCCTATCTCGGCCTCAATCTCCTGCTGCTGGCCTTCCTGCTGGCGCCGATCGCCATCGTCCTGGTGTTCGCCCTCAATCCGACGCCCTACATCTCCTTCCCCCCGGTCGGCGTCACCCTGCACTGGTTCGACAAGTTCTTCGAGACCGCCGACTTCATGCGTTCCCTGTGGCTTTCGCTCTGGATCGCGGCCTGCGTGCTGGTGCTGTCGGTCGTGATCGGCGGCGCCTGCGCGCTGGCGCTGGCGCGCGGCAATCTGCCGGGGCGGGCTTTCCTGACCGCCTTCTTCATGTCGCCCCTGATGCTGCCGGCGATCCTGACCGGCCTCGCGTTGTTCCAGAGCTACCTGCTTTCGGGCATCGGCCGGCCGTTGTGGGGCCTGATCATGGCGCACACGTTGATCGCGGTGCCCTATGTGCTGCGTACGACCCTGGCGGTCCTGCACAATTTCGACCGGCGAATCGAGGAGGCGGCGTCGGTGCTGGGCGCAAGCCCGGCCCGCGTCTTCTTCGAGGTCACCCTGCCGCTGATCCAGCCGGGCGTTTTCGCCGGCGGCGTCTTCGCCTTCATCGTGTCGTTCGACCAGTTCCCGGTCTCGCTCTTCCTGGTCGTTCCCAAGGGCGAGACCCTGCCGGTGGTCCTGTTCAACTACATGAAATTCGACCTCGATGGTGCCATCGCGGCGGCGTCGATGGTCTCGATCTTGCTGGCACTGGCGGTGGTTCTGGCGCTGGAAAGGCTGATCGGCCTCAAAGCCTACGTTAAACTCTGAACGTCACACAGGAGACTTCGATCATGACTACACGCCCTCCGGTTTCAAGACGGGCCCTGCTCCGCACCGGCGCCGGCCTGGCCGCCGCCGCGTCCTTCGGTGCGCCGGCGATCCTTCATGCCGAGACCAAGACGCTCAAGATCACCACCTGGGGCGGCAAATGGGGCGACATCATGAAGGCGACGGTCCTGCCGGCCTTCGAGAAGGAGCATGGCTGCACCGTCTCGGCCGACCAGGCCTTCCCGTATGTGCCCAAGCTGCAGGTCAGTCCCCGGAACGACCCGCTCTATGACGTGCTGCACACCAACTCCAACGAGCAATGGCTTTCCGTCGTCGACGGTTTGGTGATGGACAAGATCACGGCCAAGGAGGTGCCGAACGTGGCCGACGTCTATCCCTATGCGGTGAGCGACAAGATCGTCGGCGTCTCGATCTTCACCTCGGCGATCGGGCTCGGCTACCGGACCGACAAGGGCATTACGCCGCCCAAGTCGTGGAAGGACCTGGCCGATCCAAAGCTCGCCGGCGCCCGCGGCGGCTATCTCATTCCGGTCAACAGCCTCGGCCAGTGCCATCTCATGATGCTGGGCAAGATCTATGGCAAGGGGCTGCAGGATCTCGACGCCGCCTACAAGGCGCTGGAACAGCTGAAGCCCATCAAATTGGTCGATTTCACCGGCCAGATGGAAAAGATGCTGCTGTCGGGCGAGGTGGTCGAAGGCGTCATCCACGATTCCGGCGTCTATCGCTACGAGGGCGCCAATCGCCAGCCGGTCGATTTCTGCAGCCCGAGCGAGGGCGTGATGGCGCTGGAGCAGGTGCTGAATGTCACGCCGGGCTCCAAGGTGAAGGAACTGGCCTTCGCCTACATCGACTACATGCTGCGGCCCGACGTGCAGAAGCTGCTGGCCGAGGGGGTGTGGTATTCACCGGCCAACAAGAAGGTGAAGCTCGAGGCCAAGTACGATGCCAAGCTTCTCACCACGCCCGAGAAGGTGGCGACCCTGATCCAGCCCGACTGGAAATGGTACAACGCCCGCAAGGACGACATCGACGCCCGCGTGACGAAGATCCTCAAAGGCTGACGGGGCGTGTCATTCCAAGTGCGGCGTAGATGACTTCCGCGACAATCAAGCTGGACTGCGTCACCAAGACCTTCGACGGCAAGGTGGTTGCCGTCGACGCCGTCACGCTCGACATCAGGGCCGGCGAGTTCTTCTCGCTGCTGGGGCCGTCGGGTTGCGGCAAGACCACGTCGTTGCGCATGATCGCAGGCTTCGAGATGCCCGATTCCGGTCGTGTCCATGTCGGCGGCCAGGACATCACCGACGTCCCCGTTCATCGGCGCGACATGGGCATGGTGTTCCAGTCCTACGCACTTTTCCCCCATCGCACGGTGGCGGAGAACGTGGCCTTCGGGCTTCGCATGCGCGATGTGCCCAGGCCCGAGATCGCCAAGCGCGTTGCCGCCGCCCTGGCACAGGTCGCACTGACGGGCCTGGAGGAGCGCCGGCCGGGTCAGCTCTCCGGCGGCCAGCAGCAGCGCGTGGCGCTCGCACGTGCCCTGGTGATCGAGCCGCGCGTGCTTCTGTGCGACGAGCCGCTGGGCGCACTCGACCGCAAGCTCCGCCAGCAGATGCAGTTCGAGCTGAAGGAACTGCAGCAGAGGCTCGGCGTCACGCTGGTGTTCGTGACGCACGACCAGGAAGAGGCGCTGGCCATGAGCGACCGCATCGCCGTCATGAACAAGGGTCGGGTCGAGCAGGTGGGCGCGCCGACCGAGATCTACGAGCGGCCGCGCACGCGGTTCGTCGCCGACTTCATCGGCGAGATCAATCTTCTGGACGATGGCCCGTGTCCCGGTGCGCTTCGGCCCGAGAAGATCCGGTTGGTGCCGGTGGCCGATGCGCGGCTCGAGGGCACGGTCGAAACAGCAAATTTCCTGGGCGGCGCGACGCTCTATCGCGTGGCGGCGGGCGGCCGCACGTATCTTGCCCGCGAAACGCACTCCGGCGAACGCAGCCCGCGGGCTGCCGGCGATGCAGTGGGACTTGCCTGGAACGACACCGACGTGGTGCCGTTGGAATCGTAGGAGAAAATTATGGGTCGTACGCTCGGTATCATCACCATCGGTCAGGCGCCGCGCGACGACATTGCCGCGCTGTTCGCGCAGCATGCGCCGGCCGGCACCAAGGTCGTGCTGCGCGGCGCGCTCGACGGGCTGAGCGATGCCGAGATCGACCAGGCGAAGCCCGAAAGCGGTGGCGATACGCTCTACACGCGCCTGCGCGGCGACCGCGACGTGAAAATCTCCAAGAAGGCCGTGATCGCCCGCTCGCCCGACGCGATCGCGCGGCTGCGCGACGATGGCTGCGATGCGATCGTCTATGCCTGCACCGGCGATTTCCCGCCGATGGCCGGCGACGAGGGCGTGCTTTTCCCGTCACGCGTCTTGAATGGGCTTGCGACCGGCCTGCTGCCGCAGGGCCGGCTGGGGCTTCTGATCCCGCTGGCCGAGCAGGCGGAGAAGCTTGCGGCGAAGTGGGCGCGGCCCGGCCTCGAGATCGTGGCCGAGGCCCTGGCGCCGAGCGCCGATGCCCATGGCGCGGCCGCGGCGGCGCGCCGTTTGGCCGCGAAGAAGCCCGATCTCGTCGCCATGGACTGCATGAGCTATACGCCCACGACCAAGGAGCAGGTGAAGCCGGCGCTCGTCGTGCCGACCCTGCTCGCCATCACCGCGACCGGCCGGGTGCTGAGGGAAATGCTGGAATGAAGGTCCAGTGCTGCATCGTGGGCGGCGGTCCGGCCGGCATGATGCTGGGCTTCCTGCTGGCAAGAGCCGGCGTCACGGTTGCAGTGCTGGAAAAACATGCCGACTTCCTGCGAGATTTCCGCGGCGATACCGTCCATCCCTCGACGCTGAACGTGATCGACGAGCTCGGTCTGCTCGACGATTTCCTGAAGTTGCCACATCACAAGATCTCGCGCTTTGCCGGCCAGTTCGGCGACACGCGCGTGCAGATCGCCGACTTCTCCCATCTGCCCGTGCGTTGCCGCTACATCGCGATGATGCCGCAATGGGATTTCCTCGCCTTCCTCGCCGCCCATGGCCGGCAGTACCCGGACTTCGCGCTTCTCATGCAGGCTGACGTGCAGGAGCTGATCGAAGCGGATGGCCGCGTCTGCGGCGTGCGCGCGATGGTGAGTGGGGCAACAGTGGAGATCCACGCCGATCTCGTTGTCGGCGCCGACGGCCGCCACTCGACGGTGCGAGCGAAGGCAGGGCTCGAAGTCGATGTGCTGGGGGCGCCGATGGATGTGCTGTGGTTCCGCCTCGCGCACAAGGCGGGCGATCCCGAGGAAATGATGGGCCGTTTCGACGCCGGCAGTATCCTGGTGATGCTCGATCGCGGCGATTATTGGCAATGCGCCTATGTCATTGCCAAGGGCTCGGCGGAGAAGGTGCGCGCCGCGGGCATCGAGAAGGTGCGTGCCACGATTTCACGGCTGATGCCCGCCTTCGCCGACCGCGTCGGCGAACTCCGGACCATGGACGATCTCAAACTGCTGACGGTTGGCGTGGATCGCCTGAAGCAATGGTGGAAGCCGGGCATGCTCTGCATCGGCGATGCCGCCCATACCATGTCGCCGATCGGCGGCGTCGGCATCAACATCGCCATCCAGGACGCCGTGGCGGCATCGAACATCCTGGCCGCACCGCTGCGCGAGGGACGTCTGGAAGACTCGGATCTCGCCGCCGTGCAGGAAAGGCGCCTGTTCCCGGCGCGCGCAACACAGGCCGCCCAGGTTTTCCTGCAGGACCGCATCATCGCGCCTTCGCTCGCCGGCACCGACGGCGGCAAGGTCGAGGTGCCGTTCATCGTGCGCCTGATGCAATGGTTCCCCGTGCTGCGGCGTTTGCCGGCGCGACTGATGGGTATGGGCGTGCGGCCCGAGCATGTCCGCACGAGCCCGGGCTAACGGCCGCCGGAAACCAGCAGGAAGGGCGGCCTCTCGCGCTCGCAGGCCCATTCGGGGTGCGCCGCGATCTGCGCGTCCGTCGGCCCCCATTCCTCGATCCTGAGGACCGAGAAGCCGGTCAAGATCAGCAGATTGAGGTAAGTCGCGATCGTGCGGTGCTGCTTGATCACGCCTTTGGCGAGCCAGTCGGTCGTGCGCGGCCCCTCGGTGAGATAGCCGTTGACGGGCCAGGCATTGCTCGCCCATCCGGGCGCGCTGGGGGCGGTATAGATCGGGTGCTCGATCGAGAAGACGAACCGGCCGCCCGGCCCGAGCGCCTGATGGATCGTATCGAACAGCGCCGCGAGATTGCTGAGGTAGTGCAAGGTAAGGGAGCTGTAGACGAGATCGAACGCGCCTTCGGTCAGGGTCAGCGTCTCGAGATCGGCGCGGCGATAGGCGATCGCCGGGTCCGCCGTCATTTCTCGGGCCCGGGCGAGCATGTTCTCCGAGACATCGATGCCCAGAACGCTCCTCGCGCCGGCTTCGCGGGCGAAACGGCAGAACCAGCCAAAGCCGCAGCCGAGATCGACTACATGCCGGCCCTGCAGGTCCGGCAGCATGGCCCGCAACGCCGGCCATTCCGGCGCCGCGTCCAAACCCTGCACGGAGCGCGGCAGCGCACTGTAACCTGTGAAGAACTCCGGATTATCGTAGATGTTCTGGGTCACTTCACCGTTGCCGCTGCCTTGGCCTGACGAACGGCAAGCGCCAGGGCGACGCCGAAATCCACCAGCATCTTGCCTGTGGCTTCGTCAGTGAGCTTGCCGTCGACGAACTTGTTCTGCGCCTGGCCGATCATGATCTCGGGCTTGTTGATCGGCCGGCCGTCGAGGAACACCAGTGTCTGGCGGAGCTGGTATTGCGCCCGCGCCGTGCCCAGGACGCCGCCGGAAGCACCCATTATGCCTACGGTCTTGCCGGCGAAGGGCTGTGGCGTCATGCGCGACAGCCAGTCGATGGCGTTCTTGAGGACGCCCGAGATGCCGTAGTTGTATTCAGGGGTGACAATGAGGAGCCCGTCGGCCGCCAGCATGGTCTTCTGGGCGGCTTGCACCTTGTCGGGGAAGCCCTGCGCCTGGATATCGGCATTGTAGAGCGGCCAGTCGCCGATCTCGATGGTCTCGACCGAGACACCCTTGGGCGCACGTTCGATGAAGGCCTGCAGTGCCATGTGGTTAAACGAGCCTTTGCGCAGGCTGCCGCAGAAAGCGGCCAGCTTGATGGGGTCCGACATTGCGTATGATCTCCCGTGAGAAGCAGTCCCTTTGTCAGGCGACAGGCAGCCGGCTACATAAAAGGCGCTGAAGGAGTTGGCAAACGCAATGCCGCTACGCGACATCTCGCTCGACGACATCGAATCGCTGGCCGTAGGCGCCTGGGTGCTGGGCACCGGCGGCGGCGGCAGCCCCTATCTTGGCCTGCTGAACATGCGCGCCCTCTACAAGGAGGGTCATCGCGTGCAGCTGCTGCCTGCGTCGGAGCTGGCCGACGACGACTGGGTGGCCGCCGTCTCCAACATGGGGGCGCCGCTGGTAGGGCAGGAGCGGCTGACCGACAGCCGCACCATCGCCCGCGCCGTCGCCCTGATGGAGCGCCACACGGGCCACACGTTCCGCGGCATCATGGCGCTCGAGATCGGCGGCGGGAATTCGATCCAGCCGCTCATGGCCGCCGCACACCTGAAGCGTCCGGTGATCGATTCAGACATGATGGGGCGGGCCTATCCCGAGGCGCAGATGACGTCGGTTGCGGTCGGCGACCTCAGGCCTTGTCCGCTGACGTCGGTCGATGTGCGCGGCCTGGAATCGGTCGTGGAGAAAGTGCCGACCTGGAAGTGGATGGAGCGGGTGAGCCGCAAGATTTGCGTCGAGTACGGCTCGATCGCCTCGACCTGCAAGGCGCCGCGCACCGGTGCCGAGGTGAAGAAATGGGGCATCCACGGCACCACGACCAAGGCCATCGCGATCGGCCAGGCGGTGCGCGAGGCGCAGCGCAAGCATGAGGATCCCGTCGACGCGATCCTGAAGGTCGAACCGGGCCGGGTGCTGTTCCGGGGCAAGGTGGTCGATGTCGAGCGCCGCGCCACTGAAGGATTCCTGCGCGGCAGGACCAAATTCGACGGCATGGACGACGATCGCGGCTCGACCTTCGAGATCGCGTTCCAGAACGAATGGATCGTGGCCTGGCGCGACGGCGTGCCGGTCGCGATGTCGCCGGACCTGATCTGCGTGCTCGATTCTGTCGCGGGCGAGGCAGTGGGCACCGAGACGATCCGCTACGGCCAGCGCGTCACTGTGATCGCACTCCCACCGCCGCCGGTGTTCCTGTCGGACAAGGGCCTGCAGCATGTCGGCCCTCGCGCCTTCGGCTACGACATCGACTTCAAGAGCGTGTTCGCGTGAGGATCCCGGTGTGAGCCTGCGCGAGATCACAGCGGACGACATCGAATCGCTCGCGGTCGGCGCCTGGGTGCTGGGCACGGGTGGTGGCGGCAATCCCTATCTGCCGCTCCTGAACATGCGTGCACTCTATCGCGAGGGCCATCGTGTGCAGCTCATGGAGGCCGTGGACCTGGCCGACGACGACTGGGTGGGCACGGTGGCCAACATGGGCGCGCCGCTGGTGGGGCAGGAGCGGCTGACCGACAGCCTCACGCTGGCGCGCGCGGTCAGTGTGATGGAGGAACATATCGGCCATCGCTTCCGGGCGCTGATGAGCATGGAGATCGGCGGCGCCAACGGCGTGCGCCCGCTGATGGCGGCGGCGCACCTCAAGCGGCCGGTGCTGGATTGCGACACCATGGGCCGCGCCTATCCGGAAGCGCAGATGACGTCGGTCTCGGTCGGCGGCCTCACGCCCTATCCGTTGAGCGCCGTCGATGTGCGCGGGCTCGAATCGATCGTGAAGAAAGTGCCGAGCTGGAAATGGACGGAGCGCGTCGCACGCAAGATCTGCGTCGAGTACGGTTCGGTGGCTGCGACCTGCCAGCCGCCGCGCACCGGCGCCGAGGTGAAGAAATGGGGCATTCACGGCACCACGACCAAGGCGATCGCCATCGGCCGCGCGGTCCGCGAGGCCCAGCGCCGGCATGACGATCCGATCGCCGCGATCCTGTCGGTCGAGCCGGGCAAGCTTCTCTACACGGGCAAGGTGATCGACGTTGCCCGTCGCGCCACTGAAGGCTTCCTGCGCGGCGTGGTGCGCTTCGACGGGCTCGACGACTGGAAGGGATCGACCATGACGATCAACTTCCAGAACGAATGGATCGTGGCCCTGCGCGACGAGGCGCCGATCGCCATGACGCCCGACCTGATCTGCGTGCTCGATTCCGTCTCGGGCGAGGCAGTCGGCAGCGAAACCATCCGCTACGGCCAGCGCGTGACCGTGATCGCACTGCCGCCGCCTCAGGTCTTTCTGTCGCCGAAGGGGCTCGACCATGTCGGCCCGCGGGCCTTCGGCTACGATCTCGAGTTCAGGAGCGTGTTTTCAACATGAGACGCATTGGCATCGACGTGGGCGGCACCAACACCGACGCCGTTCTGATCGAAGAGGGCAAGGTGATCCGCGCCGTGAAGGCGCCGACCAGCGAGGACGTCACCACCGGCATCCTCGACTCGCTGAGGAGCCTCGGCGCGACCGGCGTGCTGAAGGGCAAAGGGATCGATGGCGTGATGATCGGCACCACGCATTTCATCAACGCCGTTGTGCAGCGTCGCCATCTCACCAAGGTTGCCGCCCTGCGGCTGGGCATGCCGGCCTCGGCGTCCCTGCCGCCGTTTTGCGACTGGCCGGAGGATCTCGCGGCGCTGGTGCGCGGCGGCGTCTGGATGGTCGAGGGCGGCCATGAATATGACGGCCGGCCCTTCATGCCGCTCGACGAGGCCGCCGTCACCACGGCCGCTCAGGAGATGAAGGCGGCCGGACTGAAATCGATCGGCATCTCGTCGATCTTCTCGCCGCTTGATCCCTCGCACGAGCGCCGCGCGGCGGAGTTGGCGGCCAAGGTGATGCCCGACGCCGTCATCACCTGCTCGTCAGATCTTGGCCGCATCGGCCTGCTCGAACGCGAGAATGCCGGTCTCCTGAATGCGGCGCTGGCCGACTTGGCGCGCGACACGATCGCGGCCTTCGAGCAGGCGATCCGCGACTCCGGCATCGACGCGCCTCTGTTCATTACCCAGAACGACGGCACGGTGGCCGAGGCAAGCCAGGCGCGCCGCCTGCCGGTCTACAGCTTCGCCTCGGGCGCCACCAACTCCATGCGCGGTGCCGCCTATCTCTCGGGCCTGCAGGACGCCATGGTGATCGATGTCGGCGGCACGACGACCGATGTCGGCCAGTTGAAGCATGGCTTCCCGCGCGAAGCCAATTCGGTCGTGAAGGTGGGCGGTGTGCGCACGCTCTTCCGCATGCCCGACCTGCTGTCGATCGGGCTGGGTGGCGGCAGCCATGTCGCGCTTGATCCGCTGAAGGTGGGGCCGCTGTCGGTCGGCTATCGCCTGTTGAAGGAGGGCATCGCGTTCGGCGGCAAGCAACTCACGACGACCGATATCGCCGTTGCCGCCGGCCTGCTGGCGCTGGGCGACAAGGCGAAGGTCGCCCACCTCGATGCCGCCACGTGCCGGAAGGTGTTCGACGAGGCGGCGCGGCTTGCTGAGGAGGCGATCGACCGCATGAAGACCGAGGCGGGCGACGTGCCCCTGATCGCGGTCGGCGGCGGCGCGTTCCTGATCCCGAACAAGCTGCCGGGCGTCTCCCAGGTGATCCATGTCGAGCATGGCGACTGCGCCAATGCGGTGGGCGCCGCCATCGCGCAGGTGTCGGGCGAATGCGACCAGATCTTCAAGGATCTTTCCCGGACGGAGGCGCTGTCGGCGGCGCAGGGCATCGCCAACGATCGCGCTGTTTCGGCCGGTGCGGCGCGCGCCACGCTCAAGACAATTGAAAGCGAGGACATGCCGCTCGCCTACCTGCCGGGCAATTCGGTGCGCGTGCGCGTGCGTGTCGTGGGCGACGTCGCAGGGAGTTGAATTCCTCCTCTTCGCGGCGCGCAGGGGCGGTATCGCCGTCTTGCGGCGGCGGAGGGCGGGGACTGCAGACAGCTGTCACCCGTGACCTCTCCGGCAGAGCGTATGCAGGCACGCGCGACCCGGGCCACTTCCCCTTTGCAGATTCCGCAAAGGGGAAGAAGGGGTCGAACAGAGCGGGCAACGTCTACACCACCTCCGCCGGTGCCAGCCGGCAGGGATGATCGGGGTCACCGGATTCGATCTGGATGGTGCTATGCACGATGCCGAAGCGTTCTGAAAGTTCGCGTGCAGAGCGGCCGAGCAAGCCGTCGTCGATCGGGCAGTCGGGTCGCACGAGATGCGCCGTCAGCGCGACCTCCGTCGTGCTCATGCCCCAGATGTGGAGGTCGTGCACCTCGGTCACGCCGGGCAGGCTCGCGAGGTAAACCTCGATCGCCTGCCGGTCGATCGTCTCCGGTACCGCGTCGAGCGCAAGGTTGATCGAGGCGGTGAGCAGCGACCACGTGCTCAGCATGATCACGATCGCGATCGCGATGCTGACCGCCGGATCGAGCCACAGCCAGCCGGTCGTCATCACCGCGAGCGCCGCGATCACGACGCCGAGCGACACCGCGGCGTCCGCTGCCATGTGCAGGAACGCGCCGCGGATATTGATGTCGCTCTTGCCGCCGCGCAGGAACATGAGCGCCGTCACGGTGTTGATGACAATGCCGATGCCGGCGACCCAGAGCACCGTGGTCTCGGCCACCGGCTCGGGCTGGCCGAAGCGGTGCACGGCCTCCCACACGATCATGCCGACCGCGACCAGCAGCAGGATCGCATTGGCGAGCGAGGCCAGGATCGAGCTGCGCTTCAGGCCATAAGTGTGGCGCGCAGTGGGACGGCGCTTGACCAGCGCCGCCGCGCCCCAGGCCAGCAGCAGCCCAAGTACGTCGCCAAGATTGTGGCCGGCATCGGCCAGCAGCGCGAGCGAGTTGGCGAGGAAGCCATAGATCGCCTCGACGACCACGAAAGCGGTGTTGAGCGCGACCCCGATTGCAAAGGCACGATTGAAATCGGCCGGCGCATGGTTGTGCGAATGCCCGTGCGGGTGGTGGTGGGCATGGCTGGCGTGCGAATGGTCAGGCATGGCGGCAGCGCATCGTTATAGTGTTACACATAATTGTTCATTTGAACAATCGTTTGATTGTATAGGATGCTCGCCGGGGCAAGTCAAAGGCCCGGATGCGCACGCGCGCCGCCCCGGTCAATCCTTCGTGAGGCACATCGAAGCGACCGGCAATCGCAATGCGAGCTGACAGAGTTCCGCCGGTCCGTGGCCCCGGGCCGGTCAGGCCACCGACGTTTGGGAATTAAAGAGCGGGATCGCATGAGGATCGCTTTTCGCTCCAATGGTGCAAGCCTGGCCGCGGTTGCCTGGCTGCCGCATCGGCGGCTTTCGCCGAGATGCAGCACTATTCGGCCAAGCTGAAGGCTGCAGCCGAGGTGCCGCCCAACGACAGCGAGGGTGCGGGCATGCTCGCCGGCACCGATGACACCGCCACCAGGAAGCTCACCCGCGACGCCACCGATTCGGCCCTGACCGGCCCGGCGACGGCGGCGCATATCATGGGCCCGCTGCGACGACCGCGAATGCGGGCGTGGTCGTTCCCATGAACGATACGAAGACGCCGATAAAAAGCGAGGCGACCGATGCGTGGGCCGCCGACCTGCAGTCAGGCAAGCCGCATTTCAATGCCCATACCGCAACCCGTCCGGGGAGGCGGGATTCCGCGGCCGGGTGAGGAAGAAATAGCATGCAACACAGCCGACGGCGCCGGTCGGACCGGGCCATGCCCTCCGACCGGCCTATTTCTCGCGTCGATAGAGGAAGCAGTTGTTGGCCTGGGGCATCTTGATGCCCTGGTAGTAGGTCAAGGCCGTCGGCGCCGCGAGCAGCAGCGTGGTCGTCATCGGACCTCCGGCCTGTGCCCGCGTCTCCTCGATCAGTCGCCGGCCGATTCCCTGGCCCTGGCAGGCTTTGTCGACTGCAAGGTCGGAGAGATAGCAGCAGAAGCAGAAGTCGGAGAGCGAGCGCGCGAAGCCCACCAGCCGGCCGTCCTGGCGCGCCGTCACGATCAGGTTGGCGTGGGCCAGCATGCGCTCGACGCGTCCGCGATCCTCGATCGGCCGATTGAGACCCGACTTCTTCACGACGTCGATGTATTCGTCGGCGCTGAGATGATCCTCGCGGGCATAGACGGTCGTCATGGGCTGAGCCACCTCCTGAGGGCATTCGTCACTTCGTCGGGCTTCTCGAGCGGGGCCATGTGCCCGCATGCCTCGATCACCATCAGCCGGGCATTGGCGATGTCGGCGGCCATCTCCTCGGAGCGGGGCAGCGGTGTCGCCTGATCCTGGCGGCCGACGATCACCACCGTCGGAATGTCGATGGCGACCAGAAGCGGCCGGCTGTCGGGGCGCGCCATGATGGCGTTCTGCTCGCGGATGAAACCCTCGGCGCCCACTTCCTTGGCCATGTCGAGAATGGGCTGGACGACGGTCATGTCCTTGAGGCGGGCCGGATGGATGATCGTCGGCAGCAGCGAGGGCTGCACGCCATGGAAGCGGCCGATGCGCGTCTGCTCGATGAAGCCGCGCCGGCGCGCGGTGGCCTCCGGCTTGTCGGGTGTCGCCTGGGTGTCGATCAGGGCCAGCCGCTCCACGCGCGGCATGGCGCGCCGCAGGATCTCGAAGGCGACATAGCCTCCCATCGAGAAGCCGGCCAGCGCGAAGGTCGGCGGCGCCATGGCAAGTGTTACCTCGGCCATGGCGCCGATCGAATCATGGCGATAGAGCTCGGGAACGACGATATCGACCAGATCGCCGAGGGCTGCAATCTGATGGTCGAACAGGCGGCGAGTATTCAGAAGCCCCGGCAACAGGACAAGCGTCGGTTTCGGCATGTGTCAGATCTGGATCTGGTTGCCGAGCTCGATGGCGCGGTTGGGCGGGATGCGGAAGAAGGCCTTGGAGGCCGAAGCGGTGTGCGACAGCGAGATGAAGAAATCGCGGCGCCATCTGCCGAGCCGGGAGCGCGACGACGGCACAAGCGTCTCGCGCCCGAGGAAGAAGCTGGTTTCCATTTCGTCGTAGGCGATGCCATACGAGCGGCAGGCCCGCAAGGCGGCGGGCACGTCGGGCTGCTCCATGAAGCCGTAGAGCGCCTTGACGGTATAGAAGCCCTTGCCGAGCCGTTCGACCTCGACGCGCTTCGCCCTCGGGACCCGCGGAACGCCGACCGTTTCGACCTCCATCACGATCACGCGCTCATGCAGGATCTTGTTGTGCTTGAGGTTGTGCAATAGGGCCGGCGGGGTCGTGTTGACGTCGGCCGTCATGAATACCGCCGTGCCGGCAACCCGGTTGGGTGCGCGTTCCATTCGCTCGAGGAACTGCACGAGCGGCAATGCGCCTTCCGCAAGCTCGGCGCTGACGAGCTCGCGGCCGCGGCGCCAGGTCGTGATGGTGTAGAAGACCAGGCTTGCGACGACCAACGGCAGCCAGGCTCCCTCCGGTATCTTGAGGGCATTGGCGATGAAGAAGGCGATGTCCGGAACCGCGAGCAAGCCGAACACGCCGATGGCCAGCGGCCAGTGCCAGCGCCAGACCAGGATCGCCACCGCTGTCGCCAGAACCCCATCGACCAGCATCGCGCCGGTGACGGCGAGACCATAGGCACCCGCCAGCCGGTCCGACGAGCCGAACCCCACCACGAGGACCACGATCGCCGTCATCAAGAGCCAATTGACGCGCGGCAGGTAGATCTGGCCGATCTCCGTCTCCGACGTGTGCCGGACCTCCATGCGCGGCAGATAGCCGAGCTGGATGGCGGCGCGGCTGAGAGAGAAGACGCCCGAGATCACCGCCTGCGAGGCGATGATCGCAGCGAGTGTCGAGAGCGCCACCAGCGCCAGCACCATGTCCTGCGGCACCATGGCGAAGAAGACCCGCCGAACGACGACCGGATTCTCGAGGACCAGCGCGCCTTGGCCGAAATAGTTCAGCATCAGGCCGGGCAGCACGATGCACAGCCACGCCAGCCGGATCGGCCGGCGGCCGAAATGACCCATGTCGGCGTAAAGCGCTTCGGCACCGGTGACGGCGAGTACGATCGAGCCGAAAGCCCAGAAGATGCCGAAGCCGCGGTCGGCGATCAGTCGAAACCCGTAGAGCGGGTCGAGCGCCCACAACACGGCGGGATGCTGTGCGATCTGCCAGATGCCGATTAGGCCCAGGACCACGAACCAGACGAGCATGACCGGACCGAACAGCCGGCCGACGCGGGCCGTACCGCGCGACTGCAGGGCAAACAGGGCCACGAGGATGAGCAGCGACAGCAGAACGACATACTGCGTCAGCGCGGGCGCAAACGAATCGAGCCCTTCGACGGCGCTCATCACGGTCATCGCCGGCGTGATGATCGCGTCGCCGTAGAACAGCGCGAGACCGGCGATGGCGAACAGCGAGATCACGTAGCGCGCCCGACGTCCCTTGCGGGCCAGACCCTGCGAGGCGAGGGTCGCCAGGGCGAGCACGCCACCCTCGCCCTTGTTGTCGGCCCGCATGATCAGGGTCACGTACTTGATGGTCACCGTGAGCGTGACGGCCCAGAACAGGACCGACAGCACGCCCAGCACATGATCGGCTGAAGGCCGCATGCCGGAACCGTGGACGAAGGTTTCGCGCAGCGTATAGAGCGGGCTCGTGCCGATATCGCCGAACACCACGCCAAGCGCGCCCAACACCATTGCCGCACCGGCAGGCTTCTGGGGCGAGGACGGCGACGATGCATCTTTGCCGGCATGGTCTGCAGGCGCCGCATGCGAAACGTCGGAAGACGGCGACGGGCGGGAGTCGTCGGAATCCATGATCTCAAATGCCGGCTTTCTCGACGGCAGCGAGGCCGGTGTGCGCCGGCCTTGTCGGCCTGTCAACGTGTTGAAATAGATCCGGTTGCCCGCGAAAGAACTTGACTCGGCAAAGGCGCCGGTGCGGGCTTACCGGATGACCGATCACGTCGATGTCGGCGATCCAAGACTCTATCGAGAGGACAGCTGGCGACCACACTTCGCCCGCCTGAGGCAGGAGGACCCGGTCCACTTCCATCCGGAGAGCCCGTACGGGCCCTACTGGTCCGTCACCCGCTACCCCGACATCATGAAGGTCGAGCTCGACCATCGGACCTATTCATCGGCGTCGGCGCTGGGTGGCATCCAGATCAAGGACCAACCGACGGGCGAGGAGCTGCCGAACTTCATCCGCATGGATCCACCCAGGCACACGGCGCAGCGCAAGGCGGTGGCGCCGATCGTGGCGCCCTCCAACCTCTCCAACATGGAAGGGCTGATCCGCGAGCGGACCGGGCGCGTGCTCGATGGCTTGCCGCGCGATGAGATTTTCGACTGGGTCGATCTCGTCTCGACCGAGCTTACGGCGATGATGCTGGCGACGCTGTTCGACTTTCCCCAGGCGGAGCGGCGGAAGCTCACCTACTGGTCCGATGTCGCGATCGCCAACATCGACGCGCCCGATGCCGTGGTGAAGAGTGACGCCGAGCGCATGGCCGAGCTGCGACACATGGCGGAGACGATGGCGCTCCTGTGGAAGGAGCGTGCGGCCCAACCGCCCAAGTTCGACCTGGTGTCGATGATGGCGCACGCCGAGGCGACGCAGAACATGCCGCTCAACGAGTTCATCGGCACCTTCGCGCTCCTGATCGTGGGCGGCAACGACACCACGCGCAATTCCATGAGCAGCGGCCTGCTCGCGCTGCGCGACCATCCGTCCGAACTCGCCAAGGTCCGCGCCGACCGCCGCTTGATCCCGAACCTGGTCTCGGAGATCATCCGGCACTCCACGCCGGTCATCCATATGCGTCGCACCGCGACAGCGGACGCCGAACTTGGCGGCAAGACCATCCGCAAGGGCGACAAGGTCGTGATGTGGTATGTGTCGGGCAATCGCGACGAGGAGGTGATCGAGGATCCGGAGTGCCTCGATATCAGCCGTCCCAAGGTGCGCCAGCATCTGTCGTTCGGCGCCGGTATCCATCGCTGCGTCGGCGATCGCCTGGCGGAGATGCAGTTGCGCATCCTCTGGGAGGAGATCTTGGCGCGCGATCTGCAGATCGAGATCGCCGGTCCGCCGGTGCGGCTCTATTCGAACTTCATCCGTGGGATTCGCACGCTGCCCGTCGTGCTGCGGCAATGATCACTTTCAAGAAACCGCGCTGGCAGTATTGGTTTGGAACGGTTTCACGCCGTCGTTTCTTGCTGGGGATCGGCAGACCCACTAGCGTTGGGCGTCGATGAGTGATTATCAAAAGGAGTGAGCGATGAAGCTCTATTACATGCCAGGCGCCTGTTCGATCGGTATCCATGTACTGCTGGAGGAGATTGGCAAGCCGTACGATCTGCAGAAAATCGATGGCGCCAAGCAGGAGCAGTACGGTCCGGAGTTCGTGAAGGTCAATCCGAAGTCCAAGGTGCCGACGCTGGTGCGCGACGACGGTTCGGTGCTGACGGAATTCCCCGCCATCGCCACCTGGCTGGCACGCAAGAATCCGGACAAGGGGTTGCTGCCCACCGACGCCGATGCCGAGGCGCGCGCGCTGGAGGCGATGGATTATGTCGTGTCGACCATGCATATGCAGGGCTTCTCGCGCATGTTCCGCCCGGGCAATTATGCGCCGTCCGAAGCCGACCACGACAAGGTCAAGGCGCGCGGCAAAGAGATCATGGAGAAGGGCCTTGCCATCCTCGACAAGGCACTCGAGGGCAAGGAATACATTGCCGGCAAGTTCTCGATTGCCGATGCGGCGGTCTTCTACATCCTGTTCTGGGCCGGTGCGCGCATGAAGATGCCGCTGCCCAAGAATTGCGCCGCCTATTATGAGCGCATGAAGGCCCGGCCGGCGGTCAAGCGCGTGCTGGAGCAGGAAGGGCTGGCGCAAGCGGCATAAGAGTCGGGGGAGCGCGCCGCTTCGGTGGCGCATTGCTCAATTTGTGAGCGCAACTGGGGTTGCGCGCTCCTGTGACATCCATGACTCTTCCCACTGCCCTCAAATCGCGACTCCGGTTGCCGCTGATCGCGGCGCCGATGTTCCTGGTATCGGGGCCGGCCCTGGTGAAGGCCGCGTGCCGCAGCGGCGTGATCGGCGCCTTTCCAACAGCAAATTGCCGGACCGTCGACGAACTCGATCGCTGGCTCGCCGACATGGGCGACGATCGGAGCCGAGCCGCCGACGAGACCGGCCGGGCGCCGGCGCCGGTCTGCCCGAATCTGATCGTGCATCGGTCCAATCCGCGCGTCGCCGACGACCTTGCCGCGGTGCTGCGCGCCAAGGTCGAAATCGTGATCACCAGCGTGGGCTCGCCCGAGCCGGTGATGAAGCCATTGAAGGAGGCGGGCTGCCTCGTCCTGGCCGACGTCGCCTCGGTGCGCCATGCCGAGAAGGCGGTCGCGGCCGGCGTCGACGGTCTCGTGCTGCTCACCGCCGGTGCGGGTGGGCAGACCGGCTGGGTCAATCCCTTCTCCTTCGTGCGGGCGGTGCGCGCGTTCTGGGACGGCATCGTGGTGATGGCTGGCGGCATGTCGGATGGGCAGGCGATCGCCGCCGCCGAAACGCTGGGCTGCGATCTCGCCTATATGGGCACCAAGTTTATCGCCACGCGCGAGAGCCTCGCCAAGGACGCGTACAAGGCATTGCTGGTCGCCAGCCGGCTGGACGATATCCTGCTGACCCGTGCCTTCACAGGGCTCGAGACCAACATGTTGCGGCCCTCCATCGCCGCCGCGGGCCTCGATCCCGACAACCTGCCGCCGCGCGGCGCGATCGATATCGCCAAGGACATCAACGCCGCCGAGCGCGAAAAGCCCCAGGCCAAGCGCTGGAAGGACATCTGGAGCGCCGGCCACTCGGTGTCGGGCGTCACCGACATCCCGTCGGTTGCCGATCTGGTCGAGCGCACTGCCCGCGAATACGCTGCCGTCAAACGGCCGGCATAGCCGGCGTATCAGTGGAGGTGGTAAAGACCGCTGGCGAAGCCGAATTCCGCCGGCTTGATCAGCTGGGTGCTGGCCACCCGCACGCGGTGCAGCCTGCCTTCGAGGTTCCGTTCCCAGAAATCGAGGAATTTCGTCAGATTGGGAAAGCGGGGGGCGAGATCCAGGTTTTGCCAGACGTAGCTTTGCAGGACGTGCCGGTGGTCGGGCATCCAGTAGAGGATTTCGGCAGTGGTGATTCGATAATCCTTAAGCTGCGCAACAAAAGAACGATCCATGGATCACTCCTTGACACAACACTCGCATGGGAATAGTCACGCGTCCTTAACGAAAATCCAATAAAATTCGTTGCAGATCAACTGCTTGGCAGCAATCATGAGGGATTGCTGCCAGTGGGACATGTTTAGTTGTCGCACCCGCCTTTGCCTTGACTTGGAGACGTCGCAACCCTAAATCCGGTCCGCCTTGGCACTCACCTCGCATGAGTGCTGACAGGCCCGAAATCGCGGCCGTTCACGGCTGCAAAGCGAAACCAGGTTTATGGAGGCAACAGTATGAAGTTCCGTCCGCTTCACGATCGCGTCGTGGTCAAGCGCGTCGCGGAAGAAGAGAAGACCAAGGGCGGCATCATCATCCCGGACACGGCCAAGGAAAAGCCGATGGAAGGCGAGATCGTTGCCGTTGGTCCGGGTGCCCGTGACGAGAAGGGCGCGCTCGTTCCGCTCGACGTCAAGGCGGGTGACCGCATCCTGTTCGGCAAGTGGTCCGGCACCGAGGTCAAGCTCGACGGGGTCGAGTATCTGATCATGAAGGAAAGCGACATCATGGGGATCCTCGAAGGTTCCGCCGCGGTCAGCAAGAAGGCCGCCTGAGCGCTTTTCCCAACCGTCAAATCATCAACTCATCCATCCAAGAAGGATTGAACAATGGCAGCCAAGGAAGTCCGCTTTAGCGGTGATGCCCGCCAGCGCATGCTGCGCGGCGTCGACATTCTCGCCGACGCGGTCAAGGTGACGCTGGGTCCGAAGGGCCGCAACGTCGTGCTCGACAAGAGCTTCGGTGCACCGCGCATCACCAAGGACGGTGTCACGGTGGCCAAGGAGATTGAGCTCGCCGACAAGTTCGAGAACATGGGCGCCCAGATGGTGCGCGAAGTGGCCTCGAAGACCAACGACCTCGCCGGCGACGGCACGACCACGGCGACCGTTCTCGCCCAGGCGATCGTGCGCGAGGGCGTGAAGTCGGTTGCGGCCGGCATGAACCCGATGGACCTCAAGCGCGGCATCGACATCGCGGTCGACGCGGCGGTCGAGGAGATCAAGAGCCGGGCCAAGAAGATCACCGGCTCCGACGAGGTTGCGCAGGTCGGCACCATTTCGGCCAACGGCGACAAGTCGATCGGCAAGATGATCGCCGAGGCGATGAAGAAGGTCGGCAACGAGGGCGTGATCACGGTCGAGGAGGCCAAGAGCCTCGAGACCGAGCTCGACGTCGTCGAAGGCATGCAGTTCGATCGCGGCTATCTTTCGCCGTACTTCATCACCAATGCCGACAAGATGATCGCCGAACTCGACAGCCCGTACATCCTGCTGTTCGAGAAGAAGCTCTCCGGCCTGCAGGCGATGCTGCCGGTGCTCGAGGCGGTCGTGCAGTCGGGCAAGCCGCTGCTGATCGTGGCCGAGGACGTCGAAGGCGAGGCGCTGGCGACCCTGGTCGTGAACAAGCTGCGCGGCGGCCTCAAGATCGCTGCCGTCAAGGCGCCGGGCTTCGGTGATCGTCGCAAGGCGATGCTCGAGGACATGGCGATCCTGACCGGCGGTCAGCTGATCTCCGAGGATCTCGGCATCAAGCTCGAGAACGTCACGCTCGACATGCTCGGCAAGGCCAAGAAGGTCATCGTCGAGAAGGAGAATACCACGATCGTCGACGGTTCGGGCAAGAAGGCCGACCTCGAGGGCCGCATCGCCCAGATCCGCGCCCAGATCGAGGAGACCACCTCGGACTACGACCGCGAGAAGCTCCAGGAGCGCCTGGCCAAGCTCGCCGGCGGTGTCGCGATCATCAAGGTCGGCGGCGCCACCGAAGTCGAGGTGAAGGAGAAGAAGGACCGCGTTGACGACGCCATGCACGCCACCAAGGCGGCCGTGGAAGAGGGCATCGTCGCCGGCGGCGGCGCAGCTCTGCTCTACGCGATCCGTGCGCTCGACAAGTTGCGCGCAGCCAACGACGACCAGAAGGTCGGCATCGAGATCGTGCGCCGCGCACTGCAGTCGCCGGTCCGCCAGATCGCCGAGAACGCCGGCTACGACGGTGCGGTGGTTGCGGGCAAGATGCTCGACCAGAAGGACGCCAACTTCGGCTTCGACGCCCAGAAGGGCGACTATGTCGACATGGTGAAGTCCGGCATCATCGATCCGGTCAAGGTCGTGCGCACCGCGCTGCAGGATGCCGCCTCGGTGGCGGGCCTGCTGGTGACGACCGAAGCCATGATCGCCGAGAAGCCGGAAAAGAAGGCTCCGCCGATGCCGCCGGGCGCCGGTGGCATGGGCGACATGGACTTCTAGTCCAGCCGTCTTCAGACATGCGGAAAGGCCGGGAAGCGATTCCCGGCCTTTTCTTTTTGCAAGGCTGCGCCAGTGTCACGGGGCCGGTGTCACGGGCCAGCGTCACGTCGCCAGTGTTACGCCGCCAGCGTCACGTCCAGCCAGTCGAGCACGCGCCGGTTCGCCAGCGAACGGCTCTGCATCTCGCAATGATCGCCAGCCCCTTCCGCCACGGTGAAGCGCATGAGGTGCTTCGGGCACTTCAGTCGCTCGAACAGGGACTCGGCGCCGCTGGCCAGGGGATCGGCCTCGGCTGCCGTGATCAGCGTGGGACAGCGGATCTTCTCGATATGCCCTTCCAGGGTGAACGCGTTCGCCTCGCGCACGAACGCCCGCAGCTCGCCGACGCCGTGGACCCAGAAGCCGCGTTGGACGACGCCCCATCGCAGCTTGCGATCGGCTTCGACGATCTTTTTCATCGTCGCGTAAATGGCGTCATCGGCCTTCTCCAGATGGTGGGCCGCCTGCTCGTCGAGGCCGAGCCTTCTTGCGAAGGCGCGCAGGCCGGGGCCGATGCCCCAGTTGCCCGGATCGGCAATGCAGGCGGCAAGGCGCGGCTCGCCGGCCGCCGCGCGGGGCGCCAGGAAGCCGCCCAGGCTCCAGCCGCTGAGGGCGATGCGCTGCGGATCGACGATGTCGATGTCCAGTGCCGCATCGACGACCGCGCGCACGACCGTATCCCAGTCAGGACGCAGGCGGATGCCGTGCTCGATCAGCATGGCGCCTTGCCCGGGACCATCGAAAAGCAGGCAATGATAGCCGCGCCGCGACGCTGCGACCGCCATTGCGAAATACATCTCGGTCACGCTGGCATCGTAGCCGTTGGTCAGGATGACGAGTGGGCGACGCTCCCCTTCCAGCCTCTCGGCGGGGAGCAGGTAGGCCGGCATCGCCGTTCCCTGAAACGGAATTCGGAGAGGCATGACCGGCACCTTCCGCAATGCCAATCCCCGATCGAATGCGTCGATCTGCTTGCGGAAAGCCGACAGGAGCCGAGGATCGACCGGCTCGCCATAGATCGGATGGTAGGAAGTCGCATAGAAAGCACTGGCGCGCAGATACAGCTCGCTGGCGCTCGAGCGCAGGCCCTGCGTGACAAGCTTCTCCGCCTCTTCGATGGCCCGATCACCGGCTGCGCACCAGGCACTGAAGAAGGCCGTGTCGTCGCCGTCGCCGACGGCGCGCGCGATGGCGTCGATCTCGCCGACATCGGGGCCGCCATAGGCGGTGTAGCCGAGCGGCCAGGAGCCGAACTCGTCGTGCAGCTCGTTCTTGAAGAAGCGGACCATTGCCCGAGTATAATGTCGGCCATATGCATTGCCATCGCCGCCCGGCCGCCTCGGCGACCCTCTCGATCAAGGGGGTCGTGATCCACGACGGCTGCGTGCTGCTGCTGCTGAACGATCGCGACGAGTGGGAGCTGCCGGGCGGGCGTCCTGAGCCGGGCGAGCATCACCGGACCGCGCTCGCGCGCGAAATCCGCGAGGAGACCGGGCTCGATGTCGAGGTCGGCGCGCTGGTCGACGAGCATCAATTCGAGGTGCTGCCCGGCCGCCTTGTACAGATCGTTGCTTACGTCTGCACGCCCGCGCGCGTGACGGCCGTCACGCTGAGCCATGAGCATGTCGACATGCGCTGGGTGCCGCTCGCCGAGCTCGGCGAGACGATCGCCGGCCGCCGCTTGCCGGGGGGCTACCTCGGCGCGATTCGCCAGGCAATCTCCCAGCCATGGGCGCCAAGCGAGCGCGTGGTCTGAACCTTCAGGAACCGGTCGCACGCCGCGGCGGCGCCGAGCCAGAGCGCGTTCCAGGCGTCGAAAGCCTTGAGGGGGTCGGCCAGGGAGAGGTCGCGCGCGATCCGCCAGCCCGACGCGCGCACGACGATGGCCTCGGCGCCGTCGGTCGTCTCGATCTCCTCGCCTTCGGCGGCGAGCACGGCCGCGAGCCAGCGGGCAAAATCGCGCGCACTTTGCAGATCGCCGCGCTCGACGTCGGTCGGCAGATCCATGTCGCGCGCCGTCTCCTCGTGGAACTGCAGGCCGACAAGGCGCGCCACGCGACCCAACTCCTCTTGCGCGCCATCGGGCCCCAGCAGCTCCTGCAACGTCGGCAGCATGGTGCGCACATACTCGACCGCATAGGCACGGAAGGTCTTGAGCCGCCGTTCCTCCGGCCAGCTCGCCGTCTCGAGCCTGGGCTGCTTGCTCCAGTCGATGCGTGGCATCTCCTCGATGCCGTAGGCGAAGCGCACACGCTCCTCTTCCCGGAGCGGCCGGTCGTGTTCGACGTAGTAGCCTTCGAGGCCCGGCATCCCGTCCACGGTCATGCCGGTGCAGACGAAGCCCAGGCCGGGCTTGCCCAGGGACTGGCCATTGTGGCCGTGCCAGCCGTGCAGCATTGCCGCCGACACCGAGTGGGGTACGGCGGCGATGGCGGTGCCGCGCCAGATCCAGCGTGGCGGCGGATAGCGCACCCAGGCCTTGCGGTCGCTTTCGCGCAGGTAACCGGTCTTCACCCCGCCCAGCGCGTTCGAGTGATAGTGATAGAGCGCGCAGGCCGGCGCTGGTGGCTCGTTGTCGAGGCCGAGCTTCTGCAGTCCTGGCAGGAACTTCTCGAGATGCTGGCGGCGGAAATGCCGGAACACGTAGTCGCGTGCGGTCGCCTCGCCGCGTCGGGTGACGAGGCCCAGCACCAACGACGTCATCAGCGCGTTGTAGAGCGTGCCGACGGCGCGATAGGCCGCCAGCGCCGAAGCCGCGGCCGCCATCAGCCGGCAGCCGTCAACCGGGGTGGCCTTCGATGGCGATGGCACGCGACTTCCCGGCCTTCAGTCGCATCGCCAGCACAGGCTTGTACTCGGGCGAGTTATAGAAGCGATCGAGCGACGCCATGTCGGGAAACTCGATCACCACCAGGCGCGGCGGAGTCCAGTCGCCTTCGAGGCATGTTGTCTTGCCGCCGCGCACGATGAACTTGCCGCCGAACTTGGCCACGAGGCCCGGCGTGTGCTTTCGGTATTCGGCCATCAAGGCTTCTTCGGTCGTCTCGACTTCGACGATCATGTAGGCGGGCATGGCGTCTCCCTCAGCCGGTTTCCATCGGCAGGCTTGGGTCGTTCGACCACTCCTGCATCGAGTTGTCGTACACCGTCACGTTCTTGTGGCCGAGAATCGCCGTCAACACAAACGCATCGAGCGTGGCGGCGATGCCGCCGCCGCAATAGACCATCACGCGCTTGTCGGGCGCTGCGCCGACGCTCTCGAACGCGGCCCTGAGCTCGGCGATCGGTTTCAGTGCCTTGTCCGGTCCGAACAGGCTCGCTGCCGGCACGCACGACGAGCCGGCGATGCGGCCGGGCCGGCCGTAAACGACGCCGCCAGTGCCCTTGTGCTGGTCGTGGCTCAATGCGTTCAGCGTGAGCGTATGCGGCTTGCCGATCGCGTCCTCGATCTGCTCCTTGCCGACGAAAACCTCAGGGCGGGCGCGCAGGGCGAGCGTCGCCGGTGGGTAGGTCGAGGGCGCGGTCGAGAGCGGCCGTCCTTCGGCTTTCCACTTGTCGAGGCCGCCGTCGAGGATCGCCGCATCGTCGAACCCGACCGCGCGCAGCATCCACCACAGGCGGCTTGCCCAGACCGGCGAGGCATGGCTGTAGAGCACCACGAACGTGCCATGTCCGATGCCTTTGGCGGCGAAGGTTTTGGCAAGCGTGTCGAGTGGCGGCAGGGTGAAGCGGAGCTTGGATCTCTGGTCGGACAGTTCGGCGCCGAGATCGAGGTAGGCGGCGCCGGGAATATGGCCCTTGTCGTGGTTGGCTCGGCCGCTCTCGGCAGTATAGCCGCCCTCCGGACGTGGCCTGAGATAGGTGGTGCCGTCGAAAATCCGAAGTCCCGGCGCGCCCATGCGGCGTGCGAGCTCATCAGTCGAAATCAGGCCGGCGGAATTGACGGACATTGCGCTCCCCTCCTTGGGAGAGCGCAGCCTAGCCTGCGCGGTGCAGACCCGCGATGTCCAAAGTCGGATGCGTTACAGCGTTTTCTGAGGCAGCGGCGGAACGGCGACCGACTGCGATTGCGACGGAGCGGGTGCGGGTTGCGCGGCCGGCATGCTGTCGGCCGGCATTGCCTGGCTCGACGGAGCCGCCTTGGACGCGACCTTCTTCGTCGCCTTGCGTGGCTTGGTCGCGTGGGCGTGGACCCGCTTGAGGCAGGCCGCCTTGGCGCTGTGGCTCTTGAGCGAGCTGCACGAGCTTGCCGTCTTGTGCTTTACGTGCTTGGTGGTCGGAGTCGGGGTCGGTGGGGTATCTTGGGCGAAGGCTGGCGCGGCAAAAGCAACCGCGGCCACTGCCGCGAGGCTGGCGAGCAAAAGACGCATGCTGACATCTCCTGGGCCGCTTGCGGAGGAGGGGCGGTGCGGCCTCATGTGATGAAAAAATATTATTTGATTCGTGTCTATTGTGTCAAATTCTTAATGTTTCGCTAAAAGCACACGAAGTGCAAGCCATCCTCAACGTTGCCGCGCCGATCTTCGCGGTCATTCTCATCGGATATCTGGCCGGGCGTTTTCGCTTGCTGGGCAGCGAAGCGACGACCGCGCTCAATCGTTTCGTCAGCATCTTCGCCTTGCCACTGCTGTTCTTCGGCACCCTGGCGCGCACGCCGGTGCTCACCGTGTTGGATCCGGCGCTGCTCGCCGGCTTTGGCCTCGCGGTGCTCGCGACCTTCGGCCTCGGCATGCTGTCGACGCGTATCGCAAGCCGCGGCGAAGGCGGGCTTGCTGCCATGAGCCTGCAAGGCATCGCCTCGTCGTGGGGCAATGTCGGCTACATGGGCATCCCGCTCTGCCTCGCCGCTTTCGGCGATGCCGGGCTGCCGCCGGCGATGCTGGCCGTGATCGTGACGTCCGTCGTGTCGATGGTGCTGGGCGTGATGATGATCGAGCTTGAGGTGGCGGCCGGCCACGGTGCGTTCAAGACGTTCCTGCGCGCAGCCTGGAACGTCGCGCGCAATCCGCTGCCGCTGTCGATCGCGCTCGGGCTCGTGTCCTCGGCGATCGGTCTTCCGATTCCGGTGCCGGCGGCCAAGTTCATCGATCTGCTGGGCGCCGCCGCTGCCCCGTGCGCGCTGTTCGCGATCGGCCTCTTCCTTGCCGACAAGTCGATCAAGCAGGGCCTGCTCGAGGCCGGGCTTGCGACGCTGATCAAGCTCTTGTTGCAGCCATTGCTGGCGGCGGTGCTGCTGTCGCTGTTCGTCGACCTGAACACGACTCCCGGCAAAGTTGCATTGCTGATGGCGACCCTTCCGACCGCCGCCAACGCCTTCGTGCTAGCCAAGCAGTTCGACATCTCTATTGAGCAGAGCACGGCAGCTGTGTTGTTATCCACGGCGTTTTCAGTACTCACGGTCTCGGCCGTGCTGGTCTGGCTTCGAGTCACCTGACAACAGGGAGATGCGATCATGCTTGAGGAATTCAAAAAATTCGCGATGCGGGGCAACGTTGTCGATCTCGCCATCGGCGTGATCATCGGCGCTGCGTTCGGCAAGATCGTCTCGTCGCTGGTCGACGACATCATCATGCCGATCATCGGCCGCATCTTCGGCGGGCTCGACTTCACCAACTACTTCGTCGGCCTCACGTCTGCCTCCAGCCAGGCCACGACCTACGATGCCGCCAAGAAGGCAGGCGCCACGTTGGGCTACGGCACCTTCATCACTGTTACGGTGAACTTCCTCATCATCGCCTGGGTATTGTTCCTGGTCGTGCGCGGCATCAACCGCATGTCGAAGAAGCAGGAGGAGGCTCCGCCGCCGCCGCCGGCCCAGGAAGTGCTGCTGACCGAGATCCGCGATCTCCTCAAGGCGCGCAGCTAGGCCGCGCGTCTCTCGGCGAAGATCTGGTCGAGCTGACGCGCCAGCGCATCCGAGATGCGCGTCAGTGGCAATCGGCATTCGGGCGAGGCGATCAGTCCCTGACGCCACAGGCAGTACTTGATCGGCATCGGATTGGCCTCGGCAAACAGCAAGGGCACGAACGAGGCGAGCGGCGTCCAGGCCTCGCGGGCGCCGGCAAGATCGTTGGCGGCGAAGCGGCGGCCGACTTCGATGAAACGCTCGGTCATCAGGTGGCTCGCCGCCAGGATGCCGCCGTCGGCGCCATTGGCCATCATGGTGAAGTAGAGCGCATCCTCGCCGGTCAGCACCGAAAAGCCCGCAGGCTTGCGCGCGAGAAGGTCGAGCGATTGGGCGAGGCTGCCGGAACTGTCCTTGGCGCCCACGATGTTGGGAACCTGCGCCAGCTCGATCAGCGAGTCGTTCGAGAGATTCACCGCGGTACGATAGGGGATGTTGTAGATCAGCACCTGCCGATCGGTTGCCGAGGCGACGGCGCGGAAGTGGCGGACCAGGCCGTCCTGGCTCGGCCGGTTGTAGTAGGGACAGACCGACACGATGCCGTCGAACGGTAGACGCCGCAGCCGCTGCAGCGTCTTCTCGACCTTGTGCGTGGCGTTGCCGCCGATGCCGACGAATACCGGCACGCGGCCGGCCGCCACCGCCAGCGTGCGTTCGATCAGGGCTTCGACCTCGCCGTCGTCGAGGGTCGGCGATTCGCCCGTGGTGCCGAGCGGAAACAGGCCGTCGGCACCGCAGGCGATGTAGTGCGCCGCCAGCCGTTCGTAGCTTGCGTAATCGACCGCGCCGTCCTTGAACGGCGTGATCAGCGGCACCCACAGGCCCGAGAGTTTTGCAGTCATGGCTTCCCCTCCGATCCGGGGACAGGATGAGGTGATTTCTTAAATAAGAATATCGAATGTTTTGGATGAATTAGTTCATGAACGCTAATATATCGGAATGCCACGCAATCTCGACGTCGCCCAGTTGCGGGCCTTCCTGACCGTGGTCGAAGCGGGCGGCGTCACGCGCGCGGCAGCGGCGCTCGCGGTGAGCCAGGCTGCCGTGTCGCAACAGATCAAGCGACTGGAAGAGGCGCTCGATCAGCGGCTGTTCGAGCGCGTGGGCCGGCGGCTCGAACTGGCGCCGTCCGGCGAACGGCTGCTTGGGCAGGCGCGGAGGCTTGTCACGCAGAACGACGAGCTGCTGGCAGCCATGCGCACGCCAGCGTTCGAGGGCGAGGTACGGCTCGGCGTCCCCTACGACATCATCGCCAGTATCGTGCCGCCGATCCTGCGCGGCTTCGCCAAGGCGCAGCCGCGCGTGCGCGTCAGCCTCGTGTGCGAGGATTCGCGAGTGGTGCGCGAGGCGTTGCGATCGGGTGGCGTCGACCTCGCGCTCACCACCGAGACCGAATGTGGCCGCCATGGCGAGACCTTGCGCACCGACCGGCTGGTGTGGGTCGGCGCGGCACGCGGCGATGCCCATCTCAAGGATCCACTGCCGGTATCGCTCGGCGCGCCGACCTGTGTCTTCCGACCTGTCGCGATCGAGGCGCTGGGCAAGGTGCGACGCGATTGGCGTCCGGTCTGCGAAGTGAGCCGGCTCGAACCGGTCTATGCCGTCCTCGAAGCAGGTCTCGCCGTGGCGCCGCTATTGCGCTCTTCCGTGCCGGAACGTTTCGAGATTCTGGGCCGCGACGCAAAGCTCCCGCAGTTGCCGGAATTCCGCATCAACCTCTACGCACCACCAAGCCTCAGTCCCGCAGCCCGCGATCTTGCCGAGCATGTGCGGGCGGCCTTCTCCGGCCGCCGAAGGGTTCATAACAATTGATACCATCCCGTGCTGTATGGGCCGGACCGCTGCAACTAATCTCCATCGGCGTTTGGAGATTTCGATGCGGTTCCTGCTCAATTGGTCGATCAAGCTCTCGATTGCCGGCGTGCTCTACATCGCGGCGAGCACCGGTGCTTCGATGAAGCTGCCCGACACGATCCTGGGCTTCAAGGTACCGCAGGCGGCCCAGCAATGGGTCAACAACAATTCGGAGATCGCGGCCCTCGGCGACATGACGACGAATGGGTTCAAGAACATCACTGCGGTATTCGACAAGTAGACGGAAATAGCGCGAGGGGGCGCACGGGCCCGGCCGGCGGTTTGCGGATCGTCTGCCGGGCCCGTTCCTTTGGCGCCCTCAGGGCTGACGCGGCGGCACGATCGGGACGAGGGTCGATCCGGCAATGTCCGGCCCGTTGGGCAGGCGGCTGGACACCAGCATTGCGTACATCGGTGCCGTCGCGAGGAACTGCTCGATGGTCCGCGCCATGAGGTCGGTGACGGCGAAACCCAGCCCGAACCACAGCGCAATGATGCCGATGGCGCGCACGACATTCCTCCCTGTCGTCGCGTATCACGGTAGGCGCCGTGCAAGGGCATGACGTGTGGTCAATCGAAGGCATGGCCTTCGACGCCGTGGCCATTCGGTGGCGGTTGCTTCAGCGCGGCGGCAGGAGCTTCTTCGCCTGCATCTCGGCAAAGGCCTTGGCGAACATGGCCTCGGTGTCGATGACATCGTGGAAGCCCGCCTGCATGAGCTTGATGGTCGATACCAGCGCCGGCGGGCCGGGCTCGGTGCGGCCGTAGCCCATCGTGTAGTCGGCATATTCGAACGACAGGCCGACGAACTCCTTCAGCGATCCCGAACGAAGGCCGTATGCCTTGCGGATCTCGGCCCACTCCGCCTCGCGCGGCCGAATCTCGCGATCGAGCGACAGTGGGACGTGCGGACCCGCCGCGAAGCCCAGTGCGTCGGCGATGGCAGGCCATGCATTCGGCCAGACGAAAACGTCGCCGTTGGTCACGTTGAAGATCTCATTGCCGGCCGCAGCGGTCTCGCCGCACCAGGCGATGCAACGCGCGAGCAGGTCGGCATCGACGGCCTGCGCCACCCGACCCACGCCGCCGGGATAATCGAGCACCGTCTTGCCTGCCCGGCGCGCCATCGCCGCGTAGACGCCGAGAGCCGGAATGACGTTCATTGCGCTGCCGACCGAATCGCCCACGATCAGCACGGGGCGCAGGATCGACCAGGTCCAGCCCTTGCCATGCTGACGCTCACGGATGAAGCGCTCCTGGTTCCAGTAGAAGTTCGCCTGCTCGCGCAGCTCCGAGCGGTTCTCCCGCGCCGGCACCAGCATTGGCCGTACGTGCACGCCATAGGCCTTGGTCCCTTGCAGGAGCGCGACGTGGCGCAAGGGGGGCGAGGCCTGTTCGAGGGCGCCGAACAGATTGCGCAGCATCCGATCGTTGATGAGTATCTGCTCCTCCTCGCGCCAGCCGGCGACGAGTCCCGGTCGCTCGTGCAGGGCGGCATAGACGAGATGCGTCACGACCTCGAATTGGGAAGCGAGCGCGGCGCAGGCCTCGGCGTCACCGAGATCGAGCGCGAGCCAGCGCGCGCCGTACGTCTCGTCCGGCCGGCGACGCGACAGCGCGATCACCTCGCATCGCTCGTCGCGGGCGAAATGCTTCATGGCGGCATAGCCGACGAGGCCGGTGGCGCCGACGATCAGGACTTTCTTGGCAGGCATGAGGCGGATCGTAGCGCATCGGCACCGCGAAAGCCGTCACCGTCTGTATCAGTGGGTGCCGACGTACTCCGTCGAGATGTCCTTGCCCGTATAGTCCGGCATCAGCGCGGCAGAGACGAGGCTGACGACGGCGCAGGCGGCGATGTAGATCGCGATGGCGTAGCCCGTATGGTAGGCGGCAAACAGCGCTGTGGCGATCAGGGGTGCGGGCCCGCCGGCGATGATCGAGGCGAGCTGGTAGCCCAGCGACGCGCCGCTGTAGCGCAACCTCGGCGTGAAGGCCTCGGCGATCAAGGCCGCCTGCGGCCCGTACATCATGTCGTGCGGAATGAGCGACAGCACGATGGCGAGGAATATCGCCGACGGGAGCGCTGTATCGAGCATGCCGAAATAGAGGAAGCCGAACAGGCCGGTCACCGCGGCGCCGATCAGATACATCTTGCGCCGTCCGATGCGATCGGAGATGTGGCCACAGAGCGGAATGGTGACGAAAGAAAGCACCGATGCGCAGAGCACGGCGGTGAGCACGAAGTCGCGCGATGCCTTGAGCGTGGTTGTCGCATAGGCGAAGACGAAGGCGGTGAAGATGTAGAACGGCGCCTGCTCCGCCATGCGCAGCAGCGCCGATAGAAGGATCTCGCGCGGCTGCCGGCGGATCACCTCGGCGATCGGCGCCTTCTCGATCTTGCGCTCCGACACCAGCTTCTGGAACACCGGCGTCTCGAGGATGCCGAGCCGGACCCAGAGGCCGATGCCGACCAGGATGATCGACAGCAGGAAGGGGATGCGCCAGCCCCAATCGAGGAAGGACTCGCCCGCCCAGGTGCTGAAGCCCAGGATCACGAGATTGGACAGGAAGAGGCCGGCCGGTACGCCGAACTGCGGCCACGACGCCACCAGCCCACGGCTGCCGTGACTGCGCGCCCATTCCATCGAGATCAGGACCGAGCCGCCCCATTCGCCGCCGACGCCGATGCCCTGGATCACGCGCAGGATGGTAAGGATGACGGCGCCCCAGATGCCGATCGAGGCGTAGGTTGGAACGAGGGCGATGGCGAAAGTGGCGAGGCCCATGCACATGAGCGTCGCGATCAATGTCGCCTTGCGTCCGATGCGATCGCCATAGTGACCGAAGATCGCCGCGCCGATTGGCCGGCCGACGAAGCCGACGAAGTAGGTGCCGAAAGCCGCGAGCGTTGCGGTGAGAGGATCTTCGTTGGGAAAGAAAAGCTTGCCGAACACCAGTCCGGCCGCGGTGCCGTAGATGAAGAAGTCGTACCATTCGATGGTGGTTCCGACCGTTGCGGCGATGACGGCACGGCGCAGCTGCGTGCCATGCTCGGCGTCCGAAAGCGTGCCCAAGCCTTCCGCTGTTGCCATGGCACCTTCTCCGTTGCGCAGTGAAACGCGTGACGAAGATTATAGGCCAAGGTCCCTTGTTCTCGAAGGTATATCCGCGGCCGAAGCCACTCAGAGTTGCAGGGTGATGGTGTTTGCCGAACTGCCGGCCGGGCGAAAGCCCAGTCGCTCGTAGAGCACGCGGGCGCGATTGTTTTTCATCACATCAAGAGTGAAATCCTTTTGCTTGCGCCGCGCCCGCTCGCTCATCCAGGTCAGGAAACTGGTGCCGAGGCCGTGGTTGCGCTTTTCCGGTACAAGGTAGAGGTGGCCGAGATGAATGACGAAACGGGTTTCGCTGCAGTGCAACCAGCCGGCATCGCTGTTCTCGGCCACGAGGATGGAGGCGCCCTCGTCGGCGAGGGCGTCCTGCACATGGCGCTGCTGGGTCGTGTTGTCCCAGGCAAAGAGACCGGCGCTGAGCGGCTGCAGCGCATCGCGGTAGAGCGACCAGCAGAAGTCGAAATCGCTGGAGCGCACGCGGCGGAAATCGAACGGGGACATGGCGGTCAGCGCCGGCGCCGCGAAACCGTCACGGCAATGCCGCCAGCGACCGCCAGCAGGAGACCCCACCAGATCCACGGCCGCTGGTCGATCATGAAGCTCGACTTGGGATAGGGAAAATAGCCGCTGCCCTGGCCCATCCAGACAAGGCCGACCAGGATGGCCAGGACGCCGACGATCAGCAGGATTTTGCGGGTGAGCGGCATGACCCGAGCCTAACGTGGCGGCGCTGCAATGGCCAATCCCATGGTCTGAAGTCTGGCCTTGTCTTCAGGATCAACGGGGTCTTCAGGATCAGCGGGCCCCCGGAAGCGAGTCGTTGCCGCGATCGGGTTCCAGGTTTTTACGTTTGGGGAGAGGTCCCTGCTGCTGGTCGAGCCCCTTGTCGCGATCGAAGGCGTTGGGATTGTCCCGTGTGCCCGGCACCCGGGCTTGATTGGGATCAACTGTATTGTGTTCGGGCGGGCGGATCACGCCGCGGTCCATCGGGTGCGCGTCGTTGCGGTCGCGATCGGTGGTGCCCGGGCGAGACGGCTGATCTGCGGTTTGGGCGAGGGCAAACGGGCTGCCGCCGACGACGGCGAGGCCGGCAGAGATGGCAAGCGTGCACATGCGCATCATGTCTTCCTCCTTCTGTCGCTGCGTGGAGATCCCCCTGCCGACCGACGAGGAATTGTCTTCGCTGATCGAACGAATCCTCAGGCGAGGGCTGACTGCACCCGCTTGAAGTGCTGCCACAGCATGTCGGTGGAAGCTGGGAAGCGGCGCGAAGCGCGGCGAAGCTGCGGCGAGGACGGCCGGTGCACCGCTTCCAGGAAGGCACAGGCGAGTTCGAATTCCTTCACGCCCGCTGCGCCGAGTGCACTCAGGAGATTTTCCTCCTCCCAGGCATCCGGGCCGCGACCCGAATCCGCAAGCCGCGTCAGCTCGGCTTTGAAACGAAGTTCGAACGCAGCCTTCTGCTCCCCGTGCGGCACTGAAGCCGGGGCGCTGGTTCCCTTCAGGAGCTGTTCAATCGTCGCGAAGGCGTCGGTCGGCATAAGCACGTGTTAACCTTGGTGAACAATTGAGGTAACGCCACGGAATGTGTCCGGTTGCGCACGACGCACCCACAAGTGCGAACCGGCCAGAATGTCGCGCTTCCGGGATGACCGGCGGATATTGTTCGTAGCCACGCCATGACCATCTGCTCCTCGAAATGACTGCAACCGCCGCCACGCCACGCCTGCCGACGACAGCCGAACTCGTGGCCGATGGCGTGGTGCATGCCCTGGGTGTGGGGCTGGGGTTGCCGGCGGCGGTCGCGCTGGTCGTGCGCGCGGCGCTCGGCACAGCCCCGGCCAGCGTGGCGCCGGTCGCGATCTACGCCGCCGGGCTCGTCTCCATGTTCGTCTGCTCCGCCGCCTATAACGTCTTCCGCCGCAGCCGGCTGCGCGCCTGGCTGCAGCGCTTCGACCATGCCGCGATCTTCGCCATGATCGGCGGCACCTACACGCCGTTCACGGTGCTGCGGCTGGAGAGCGTCTGGTCGGCGGCGCTCACCAGCGTGGTGTGGGCGATCGCAGGCGTCGGCATCGCCGCCAAGCTCGCGCGGCCGCGCTGGATCGAGCCGATCTCGGTCGGCCTCTATCTCGCCCTGGGCTGGATCGGCCTCGTCGCGATCAGACCCTTCGTGCAGACAGTGGAGACCTTGCCGCTCGTGCTGCTGGGAGCGGGCGGTCTCCTCTACACGGTCGGCGTGGTCTTCCATCTCTGGCGCACGTTGCCATTCCAGAATGCGATCTGGCACGGCTTCGTGCTGGCCGGCGCCGGCCTGCACTACGGCGCCATCCTCATCATGATCGGCTGACTCGCCGTACCGAAACGGTCGCGGGCACTTTGAGGGCGACAGTGCACGGCCAATGGTGCTAAGCGATCGGAACCTCCGACGACCCCCACTCTCGTGGCCCGCCAAACGGGCCCGCAACAATTCGTGGTGATGACGGACTATCCTCATCCGTCGGGCCGGCCAGACAGCCGTCGCGTCGCCATTGCGTCGCCGCCATGGCCGGTCCATTGCTTCCTCCTGATCATGGCCGCGCTTTGCGCGGTGGCTGCGCTGCGTTCGCGGCCGCCGGCGGCCATCCCCGATGCTCCGCAGACCGGGTCTTCTGCCGAGATCGTTCCCCAGATCGCCTCGTACGAGCCGCCGCCACCCCCGGCCGGCGCCGAATTCGAGCTTGTCTCCGTCGAGCAACCTGCGCCGCCGCCATCGTCGCTTGGCGAGCCTTACGATATCGTCGTACGGCTTCCCCGCGGCAATACGCCGGGCGATGTCCTGGACGAGATCGGCATCGCCGACGACGATCGTGTCGCGGCCGTCACGGCGCTCGAGCATCTCCTGAAGAAGCGCCGGCTGGCGGCGGGGGAAAAGCTGAAGCTTTCCTTGCAGCCATCTGTCGATGCCGACGATTACCCGCTCCTGTTGTCGCTGCAGGTGCGGCCGGAGCCTGAACGCGAGTACGTCATCACCCGCCAGGACGACGGCTCGTACGACGGCGACGTCACGATCTACAAAGTGCACCCGCGCATCGTGCGCGTGGCGACCCGCCGTGTTGATTCGCTGCTTGCCAGCGGCGTGCGCGCCGGGGCGCCGGCGGACGCCCTGCGCGAGTTCATCAAGGCGCTGTCCTATGATGTCGACTTCGAGCGCGAGCTGAAACCCAACGCACCCTTCGCGCTCCTGCTGGAGGAGGGCGTCACCAGCGATGGGCGGCTGGCGCGGCCGGGTCGCCTGTTGGCCGGCGAGCTCGAGCTCACCAGACGCAGCGTGACCGTGATCGCCTTCACGCCCCTGCATGGGGCGCGTCAGTTCTATACGCCCGACGGCAACAGTGTCGTGCGGGCGTTCCTGCGCACGCCGATGGACGCCTCACACATCAGCTCGCCATTCGGCCGCCGCCGCCATCCGATCCTGGGCTACAGCCGCATGCACGAAGGAGTCGATTTCGCCGCGCCCAAGGGCACGCCCATCCTCGCGGCGGGCCGCGGCACCGTCGTGCGGGCGGGCTATTACGGTGGTTATGGCCTCTATGTGGAGCTGCAGCACACGGCGACCATTGCCACCGCCTACGGTCACATGTCGCGGTTGGGGCGCGGCATCAGGCCCGGCGTGCATGTCCACCAAGGTCAGGTGATGGGTTACGTCGGCGCGACCGGGCTCGCGACCGGCCCTCATCTCCACTACGAGTTCCACCGCCGCGGCCGGCCGGTCAATCCGCTGACCCAGCGCGCCTCGATCCGCCGCCATCTTGCCGGCAGCGACCTGAAGCGCTTCACCGCGCTGGTGCGTCAGTACCGCGCGCAGTTGCACTCGGCGCCGCTCATCGGCGCGGCGCTGCACTGACTTCTCCGCCCGGTTCTGCGGGCATCGCGGCAACCGCTTCTGCCGCGCTCAGGAACAGGCGATCCCGGCCCAGGGCGTCGAGGATGCCGAACTTCTCCAGTGCCTCGCGCGCGCGCTCGGATTCGAGACGGGCAATGGCGAAGCCGATGTCGCGTCCGCGGCACTCCTCGATCAGGGCGCGCAAGGCCTGTGCGGCCGTGTAGTCGATCGTCGCGATCCCGACCGCCTCGAGCACAACCAGCCGGATCGGGGATCGCGCGGCGATCGCCGCCTGCATGCCGCGTCGGAACGGCTCGGCATTGGCGAAGACGAGCGAGGCCGAAAAGCCCGCGACAAGCACGCCCTCGATCGTCTCCCCCTGGGCGGACGGCGTATTGGCCGGCCACCAGATCGTCGTCCCCGGGATGTGCTTGAATTCGATGACCCTTGTCTGCGTCGCTGTCCACACGCCATGCAGCAGCGAGAGGCCGATGCCGATCGCAACGCCTGTCGGGATCGGCAGCGCGATCACCGCCACCGCGGTGAAGCCGATCAGGGCGGCCTCACCGGGCGCTTGCCGCGTCACCGACGCGATTACGTCGAAGCGCACGATCCGCAGCGCCACGAACAGCAGCACGCCGGCCAGCGCCGCTTGCGGCACATGGGCCAGCAGCCCGCCGCCTGCCAGTGCCAGCGCTGCCACGATTGCGGCCGCGAGAAGCGCCGCCCACTGCGAGGTGCCGCCCGCCTCGCGGATCACCGCCGTGCGCGGCGGGCTGGCATTGACGGGGAAGGAGCCGAGCAGGGCGGCGCCCACGTTGCCGAGCGCGAGGCCGAGATAGTCGCGGTTGACGTCGATGTCGCCGCCGTCGCGTGCGAACGAACGGCTGACGGCTGCGGTCTGCATCATCACGATCAGCGCCAGGATGAGGGCCAGCGGCACGAGTTCGCGCAGGCTGCTGAAGCTCAGTGACGGCGCGGCGGGCGTCGGCATGCCGCCCGGCAGAACGCCCAACACGGCGACCCCCTTGCGCTCGAGCCCGAAGGCCATCGTCGCGGCGGTCGCCAGCGCCACCGCCGCGAGCGCGCCCGGCAGCCGCGGATTGAGCTTCTCGGCCAGGAGCGTCAATGCCAGCACGCCGAAGCCGATCGCCACCGACCAGGGATTGCTGGCGCCGGCCTCGCGGGCCAGCACCGAGAGACGATGGATCATGTTGTCGTTGGGCGCCTCGAGTCCCAGTACGTCGGGCAGTTGCGAGGCGACGATGTGAGCGGCGATGCCGAGCAGGAAGCCGGTCACGATCGGCGTCGACAGGAGATCGGCGATCCAGCCCAACCGCAGGAGTCCCGCCACCAGCAGGATCAGGGCGACGAGAAGGGCCAGCGTCATCGCCGCTGCGGGCAGGCCGACGCCGGAGCCCGCGAGCCCGGCCAGCACGCCGGCGAAGACCGGGGTGATGGTGCTGTCGGCGCCGACCGTCAGGATGCGGTTCGCGCCTTTCGCCAGCAGCGCCACCGCCGCGAAGCCCAGCGTTGCGCCGACGAAGGCATAGAAGCCCACCTGCGGCTCGAATCCGCCGAGCTGGGCGGTTGCCATCTGCTCGGGGATGGTGATGGCTGCGAGCGTCAACCCCGCGAGCACGTTGCCCGCCGTTCCGCCCGGGGCTGTCGAGCCTCTCCGCCGCATCGCCGCATCCTAGCTGAAATCCAGCGAGTCGTGGCAGTTTGAGGAACGCCATGCCGGAGGTCTATGCTCGACGCAAATTCTCTCCGGGAGGAGACCGATGGAATTCGGCATGTTCCACGAGTTCCAGCAGCCGCCGGGCTCGACCCAGGCCGAGGCGTTCCGCCAATCCTTTGCCCAGGTCGATGCGGCCGAGCGCCTGGGGCTCGACGCCATGTGGCTGGCCGAGCTGCATTTCGCCCCCGAGCGCTCGGTGCTCGCCTCGCCGTTGATCCTCGCATCGGCCATTGCCGGGCGTACCAGGCGCATGAAGATCGGGACGGCCGTGCAGGTGCTGCCGCTCTGCCATCCGCTGCGGCTCGCCGAGGAAGTCGCGACGGTCGATCAGCTTTGCGATGGTCGGCTGATCTTCGGTGTCGGCCGCTCGGGCTTCGCCCACACCTATGCAACCTATGGCGTCGACTATGGCGAGAGCCGCGAACGCTTCGTCGAGACGCTCGAGATCGTGAAGCGCGCCTTCAGCGAGGAGCGCTTCTCGCACAAGGGCAAATATTTCGCCTACGAGAACGTGCGGCTCGCCCCCAGGCCGGTGCAAAAGCCCTGGCCCGAGATCCGCATCGCCGCGGCGAGCCCCGACACCTACGAGGAGGTGGGCACGCTCGGCCATCCGATCTTCGTCGCCGCCCGTACCGGCGATCTCTCGGAACTGGTGCCGCTGGTAAAGATCTACCGCGCCGCCTGGGCGAAGGCCGGTCATGCCGGTCGCGGCGAGGTCTACCTGCGCGTGCCGGTCTATGTCGCGGCGACCGAGGAGGACGCGCGCGAGGAGCCGCGCGAGAGCATCCTGCATCTTCTGCGCTATATCGGCGACCGGCTGGCCGCGTCGGCCACGGTGGTGGGCGCGCGGGCGATCGAGAATCGCGCGACGCGCGGTGCCAAGATGCAGTCGATCGATTACGACGAGATCCTGCGCGAGCGCATGATCGTCGGCACGCCGCGCAGCGTCGTCGACCGGCTGCAGCAATTGAAGGAAGGACTGGGCCTCGACGGCATCCTGGCCGAGCTCAATCCCGGCAGCCTCATCCCGCACGAGCGGGTGATGACCGCGCTGCGGCTTCTCTGCGAGGAAGTGATGCCGCGCTTCAAATAATGGAGCGGCGGCTGCTCCTCCCCGGCACGGACTTCACGCCGGGGAGGAGAAGGTGAAAGCTTACGCCGCGACGGGGACGCGCTTCGTCTGGCTGGGCGCGGCACTCTCCGACTGGCCCATTTCCCAGCGATAGCCGAAGGAGGGGAAGTTCTCGATCCGGTCGAAGTCGGGATCGACGGCGCGGAGCTTCATGCGGATGCGCTTGATGATCGAGCGGACGTTGCTGCGATAACCGTCCTCGCCGCTGCCGGCGATGAAGCCTGAATGATGGACCACGTCATAGACGGCGCGATAGCTCACGAAGTCGCCAGCGCTGGTGGCCAACAGGCGCACAACCCGGAACTCCATCAGCGTGAGATCGAGCTCGATGCCGTTCCAGAAGGCGCGGTTGGTGCTGCCATTCAACATCAGCGCGCCGTATTGCTGGGTCTTCGAGGGCTCAGCCGCCGGCGGCAGGGCATTCTCGAGGATCTTGCGGATGCGCTTGGCCAGGATCGGCAAGCCGCGAGTCTTGTCGACGAAGTCGAGCGCGCCCTGGTCCAGGGCTTGACCCTCGACCGTGGGCGTCGACCGGCCGGTGAGGAACACCGTCGGCGCCCGTACGCCCGCTTCGCGCAGGCGCTTCAGCAGGTCGAGCCCGGCCATCGCTGGCATTGACCAGTCCAGGACGATGATGTCGGCCGTTGTGCCGTTGGCGATTTCCGCCAGGAGCCGCCAGCCGTCGGCGAAGCTGGTCACGGAGAAGCCGAGATCCTCGAGCTCGGCCGATGCCGCGTCGCGAAAATCGACGTCGTCGTCCACCAGGATCAGTCGGATAGGCTTGGTTGCGGCGCAAACAGCCGCTTCTACATGCATGCGTTCAGGCGCATGATTGCCTGCAATATCGAGCATTTTTTATCTCTCCACACACTTGCGGAGAGTTCCGTACCCCTACGGATGGTCCCCCCGCTCCCAAGGAGGAATAAAGCAAATTAGCCGGCGTTCTTAAAGCTAAAAATGATGTCAAATGCTACCAACAGTCGTCAGTGGGACGGAAAACAACTCCAAATAGCGCAAACGGATGGCCGGACCAGCTGCAGTGCGATTGTGACAATTTTGCGCCGCACCTTCCCTTTGCGTCGGCACCGAAGATATCCTGCTGGTGAGGCGTCGGTGATGGCCAAGAGAGCACAGACTCTCGCTGAACATGGGGTATCGAACTGCATGATGAGCTACATAGGGTCGTCACAGACCGTGAATAGCCGCGGGGCCGCACCGACCGGCCGTCGCCGACCGATCAGTCTCGTGCTGGTCGACGATGACGATGATTTCCGCGAGGCCGCGGCCGGCGAGTTGGAGGATCTCGGCTTCACTGTCCAGAGCTTCGGCGACGGCACGGACATGCTGGCCGCCTTCGCCCGTGGCATGCGAGCCGATGTCATCGTGCTCGACTGGTACATGCCGGCGATGATGGGCATCGACGTACTGGCTCATGTCCGCCGATCCGGCAACTATCTGCCGGTCGTATTCCTGACCGGGCACTCGACAGTCGGCCTGAAGGAAATCGCCCTCAAAGGCGGCGCTGTCGACTTCATGGACAAGATGGGTGGCATCCCCAGCCTGGCCGAACGCGTGCAGGGTATCCTGGAGCCGTCGAAGGTCTCGGGCTGAAAAAGGGCGCCCGGTCGACCAGCCGGAAAGACCAACCGCCGACAGCGGCGCCCGCATGCGTCTTTGGAGAAGTCGCCAAGTTCACCGTATCCCTGTCGCCGTCTCCATCGCCCCGAGGGCAACCTCAGTCGCGCGCTTCCATCAGGATCGGGCGCTGGTGCCCCCAACCATGACCTTGTGGTGGTTCAGATGGGCGGGCTCTTCATATGGCTCGCGCCTTCCGGAGGAAGAAGGGGAATGGATGCGCAAGGCGATGAAGTTGAGCCCGCATCGCCCGGCGCGATTCCGGAGCCATCTTGGCTGAGCGCACTTTGTGGGCTGACAAGACGTCCAGGCGATCGAAGCCTTCATGCATTCGCGCATCATTCTTGGCTATGGAAGTTCCTGGCGACCATGCCCGACGCCGGCAAGGCGGACTTCGCGCATATCGGCGAAGGCCTGACGCCCGGTGCCTGCGCATCGGGCGACGCCGAGAAGAGTTGGCCGGCTTCAGCGCACGCGGCCATCGCTTGCTCCATGACGAAGTGAAGGGAGCGACAAGCGATGACTATTGAACGGTTACAGGTACTTTTGAGCGGCTACAGGTACTTCGCCGGGCGGATCATTGCTCGCCACATATGGGCGACCGGGCTGTTGTCGAAACCAAGTCCTTCCGGGGGCTGGCGGAAGTGGCGGCCGATGATGTCGGTGAACTCGTCGAGCTCCACATGCAGATTGGGATCGAACGAGTAGATGTCGTGCACGGTGATCATCCGGCCGGACATGTACCATCGGTGGTTCCGCATCCGCCTGTAGTCTTCCTCGATATAAGGATCGGGACGATAGTCCGCCCCGAACATCGCGACGTAGGATTGCGGATACTCGTAGCCGACCGACTCGTCGGGATAGAAGCGCAGCACCTGGTGGGCGCGGATCGCCCAGGTCACTTCCTCGTCGACATAGGGCTCGATCAACTGCGCTCCCCAGTAGCCGTGATCGCCGCGAATGAAGCCAACGGCCGCGATGTCGTGAAGCAGGCTGGCAAGCACCATCTTCTCCGACAGGCCCGCCGTCATCGCGTGCCGGGCGCTCTGCAGGAGGTGCATGCTGGGGCCGAACCGGTGCCTGAAGAAATCGATCAAGGTCGGTTTTGCCGGCATCGCCGGCAGGCGCGGATCGTCGCCCATCAGAAGACGCGCGTTCGGGTTGGCCTTCATCAACGCACCGGCGTTCGGCGGCTGTCCGGTCTCGCCGTCGGCCAGCGCGTGGAGACGCGACTTGAGCTGCGACAGGCTCGCGGTGTCGGTCATGGGACGCCTCCTCGCTTCCATACGACATGCAGCCTAGCATAGGGCGCCGGTGAGACGAATGCAGGGCGCGTATGACCGCGAAGACAGTGACCATCGACGTCGGCGACGGAGCAAGAGTCTCCGGCCTCTGGCGTCTGCCTGCCAAGGCACGGGCCTGCCTGGTGCTGGCCCATGGCGCCGGTGCCGGCATGGCGCACAAATCGATGGTGGCGCTGGCAGACGGTTTGGCCGAGCGCGGCGTGGCGACGCTGCGCTATCAGTTCCCCTACATGGAGCGCGGCTCCCGGCGTCCCGATCCGCCGGCAATCGCCCAGGCCGCCGTGCGCGCGGCATGGGCCAAGGTGGCCGGCCTTGCGGCAGCGCTTCCTCTCTTCGCCGGCGGCAAGTCCTTCGGCGGACGCATGACCTCCCAGGCCCAGGCCACCCAGCCGCTGCCCGATGTGCGCGGGCTGGTGTTCTTCGCCTTTCCGCTCCATCCCGCCGGCAAGCCGTCGACCACCCGCGCCGATCATCTCGCCAAGATCGCGGTTCCGATGCTGTTCCTGCAGGGGACGAAGGATGCCCTGGCGGAACTTTCCCTGCTGGAACCGACGGTTGCCGCACTCGGCCCTCGGGCGAAACTCGTTCTCGCTCCCGACGCCGACCATGCGTTCCATGTGCCGGCCAGGAGCGGCCGCAACGACAAGGACATCCTGGCCATGCTGCTGGACGAGACGGCGGCATGGATGAGTGGTTGTTAGGATACGCTTGAAAAGTTCAGTTTCCCCGACAAGGTTCAACGACATGTTGTTCAACGCTGCGCTGGCCAAGGGCTGTGGGCAGTATGTTTGTCGCTATGTTCGGAGGGCGGAGACCTTGAGGGTGCCACGCGAGTTACGCCGATCGGCTTCCGAACGCTCGGACGAAAGGAGGACGGACCATGATGACAGGGGGCTGCCATTGCGGTGCCATCCGCTACGAAGTCGAGGGTGACACTCTCACGCATGCGCTTTGTCACTGTACGGACTGTCGGCGACACGCCGGTGCACCGATGGTCGGCTGGGCGATGTTCCCGCACGGCGCGGTCAAGGTGACGAAGGGCCGGCCCAAGACCTACGCGTCCTCGAAGCATGGTCGGCGGCAGTTCTGCCCCGATTGCGGCACCGGGCTCTTCTACAACAACGCGGAAATGCTACCGGGCCGGATCGATATCCAGAGCGCGACCCTTGACGATCCCGGCGCCATTCCGGTGCAGGCGCACATCCAGGTCGCCGAACGGATCGGTTGGATGGCGCATGCTCACGAACTGCCGGCATTCGAGCGGTTTCCTTCGCAAGAGTAGTTCCTTTGGGTGAAGCAATCGGTGTCCTGAGAACCGCCGAAAGCCGTCCGCCGTCATGCAGCCATGAGATGTGCGGGACTTCGACGTCGTGGGGATATTCCCGGATCAAAGCTTGATCTTGGAGGCACAACAAAAATATCCGGAAATCGCGGATCGCTTCGTCTGCTGCAGTTTTGAGAGATACGAGTCCACAGTTAAGTTTCGGCGCAGCGCATGTCCGCAGCGATGTGGCGCATGTTCGGGACCATGCGGCGCTTGGCCTCGGCCTTACGCTGTACCCCGATAGACGCCTGTAGCCTCGATCTCATTTTTTCAGGAATCGTCTCAATACATCGACGTCGAAGACCAACTTCAAAAATGTACCGGGTTACTCGAACCCCACGGCTTTGTGCCTAATATGCGATGAGGTCAGGTACTCGTGGAAGCCGCGATCGTTTAGCCCGAAAAGGCGACATGCTCGATTTCGCGTCGATCAGCGGATTCGACTTGGTCCATAACGACGTCACTATAAGTAACGTGCTTCATACCAAGAGGTTCTTTACAAGATTTCTCAAAGATAACATCGAAGGCGCAGTACGCCTATTCAGTGTCATTAAGTGGGATGTGAAAACGGAAGTGCTGAAGTTGGCGAGCGCGTGAGACCGCGACATCCGTTCCTTTGAGAGTCACCGCTACGACTATGAGATTCTTCTCATCAGAAAAGCAGGCTCACCGCGAATTACAGCCGCAAGCCGTTTGTTAGTGCACAGTACCTGTTGAGTCGAAAATCTCGAAATGGCGTTAACTGTCTGCGATGGTGACGGAACATCTGATCGGGAGTGTTGCGTATCGGTGCTGCTTGCATTGCAGAAGTTCATCATCGAATTCGATTGGGCACACCTGAGCCCTGTCCATAGCTGGCCACTCAGAAGTTGTCTTTATCGTTTCGTATTCAGAGGCGCTGCGGCGTCCCTGGCCAAGGCCTCTCGCTCATCTAGAAATCTTGCAAGTAGTTCTGCCGCTTTTCCGCGTCCGTCGGTCATTACCAAGCGAGCGGCAAGTAACCGCAGCAATGTATTCGGATGCTTCTTTCCGTCGTCAAGGTATTGGCGGCGTATACCATCATTGGATTTGTCCAACGCTTCATAAAGCCAGAGTTGCGTGCTCTGGATGGTTAGGCCGTAGCATGCTTGGGTAACGATGTTCTGCTCCACGTGCCGTGATTGAGCAAAGCATGCCCGGCGGAGCAACCATGCTGCGTAGGCATCGGCGCGCATTTCCTCTTCCTGTTTTTGTGATAATCCGGACAAAGTGCGCCGGTAGAGGTCTCCCCACGCTGAGTCGGGAGATAGTCGGAAGCTCGCATTCAGATGCCCCACTTCATGCAGCGCATACCAAGGAACGTACCAAGCGAGCGGGGTGACTGGATCTTCATCTTGGGTTGACGGGATTGACGGCCCGAATATGAGCTTGAATGCCCTCAGATTGTCCTCGAGCAGGATGACGCAACGACAGTCGATCTCAACGGACGCGCTATCAACAGCTGCCGAGCTATTGTATATGGTTGCTGCGAAACGCCCCATCTGAACGCCGGCATATACAAAAGCAGCGCACGGATCTGTTTCAGCGCAATCTTCCAACTTTGGAGGAAGTTTGGTCTTTGATAATCCACTACGAAATGTACCGAGCGTCTCCTCGATCGTGGCGATACTCGTGTCAGTCGTAGGTATCGGCCGGCGTAGGAGATATACAGGCACCCGTTGCAGAGAGCCTAGTGACTTGTCCGGCTTCCACGTCGGCTGCAAAACAAAGCGCTCCTCGGGTGCGAGGGCAGCGTTCGCAATCTCGATAGCTTCCTCCACTTCTGGCAGGAGATCGCTATCAGTCGCGTCAGGGAAGCCGAAGACTTGCCTCGGATCAGGCGGGTTATCGAGACACCCCATAAGTGCAAACAAATAGATCAAGAGCCAACTTACGGCCCTTGCCCGTTCGCAAGCAGTCCCGCCCTGATGCATTTTTCAATCGCGTCGCCGCCGCAACAGTGACCGGTAGATGCTCACATATTCCGAGGCCATGATCTCTGGCGTCGGCCAGGAGTTGCCTGACTGGCGTGCGTTCTCTTTCATCCGCCCAAGCTCGTCCGGCCTTTCCAAGAGGTCGGTCATGCAAGCGGCGAGGCCCGTCGCATTTCCAGGTTCGAAGAGCAAACCATTGGAGCCATGCTCTACAAATTCAGGAATGGCACCGATACGGCTGCCGATGACCGGCAACCCGTAGCAGAAAGCCTCAGCGATCGACATCGGCGAGTTCTCAACCCAAATCGAGGGAAAGACTAGGGCATCGGCGCCGGCAATGAGTTGATCCTTGCGTTCGCCCTCGACGAAGCCGTGAAAACGGACACGGTCATCCACATTTGCAAGCGCTTCCAGCTTCGCCTCACCGTCGCCGCGGCCTGCTATATCAATGGCAAAAGCCGGGTTTTTTACAATGCGGATTGCCTGGATAAGGGTGTCGATCCCCTTGTGAGTCGACAATTGCCCCATATAGAGGAAGCGTACGGAATGGTCTCCGCTTCGCCGTCCGATGTTTGAGAGCGACCCCAGCCGGGCCACTCCGTTCCGGACATGAGCAGACCGCCTCGGCATAACGCCGGCTTCTGCATGAGCTTGCAACAAATATTCGGAAGGGCTGCAGAAGACATCAATGGCCTCAGCCTGCGCGCGATACCAGGCGCCATGAAACTTGCACCCCATGCATCTCGACTGTGCGGCGCAGCTCTCGCCGTTCCGATCGAGGAGCGAGCCATCAGCGCAGATCAACTCGTAGCTATGAGCAGTATGGACGACCGGAACACCCCTCCGACGCGCCACATGCCAAATCGCAGGCGAAAATCCTTTGATATTGTGCGTGTGTACGACATCGGGTTGAATCCGATCCAGAATCTCACTGAACCTGTCACCGGCGTCGCGGTTCCAAGCGTCCGTAACGCGCCAGCGAAGTTTGTCGACGGCAGATCGCTTGTCGCCGGGCGCGAAGCGCTCATAGAGCCACCAACGATTCTTTGGAAAGAACCGATATATATCGACACCATCTCTGCGCTCGATGCGGACATCTTCATCGCGAGAGCAGCTGGTAACGACCACCGTGCGATGGCCATGCACCGCCAGGGTTGTTGCAAGCATCTCGGTTACGATCTCTGCGCCGCCAACTACGAATGGAGCGTAGAGGCTGTTCACGACCAGCACCGAAAGTGGTCTCGTGGATGGGGCTGACTCGCTCGCTTTTTCTCCGATCAGGCCCAATCAAACCTCCTCGAGGCGGATGGCGAAAACCTCGTGGAGTGCCAAGTTTCCCGGATTGAACGAGACTCGATCGTCGACGACGTCCAGCGTCTGGTCGTAAACGACTTGAAGGGTGCTGATCGTCCGAACGCCGATGTCGGGTATTCGCATCGCTTTGATGTTGGCTCGTCGCCCCTTGATGATGTGGGACAGCCCTGACAAGCGGACTTCGACAGGTATACGCTGTGCCGTCGCGCCTTCATGGCCATAATACCCGATCAGGGCTTGAACATGGTTGCCCCCGGCGGGTGTCGCCTGACCGATAACGACGACGTGGCCGAAATTGGAGCCAGCCTTCACGCGCAACTCGCAGCCTGCGGCGTAGTAAGCGTGTACCCACCAGGGTGCGCGCGGCTCCTGATTGCGAGGGTCGATGAGGCCGTCGATCGAATTGTCCTCGCAGTGAGTCCCCCAGCACGATCGGGCAGCGTAATCTGCTCCTCCACGTTCCAAATAAAACAAGTATGCGAGCGCTTCGGCCGGCCGATATTGGTCAACCTCGCCGACGTACTCGTTTACATGGATCTCGCGAAGCTTCAGTGTCTGGAAGCGCGGATTTTCAACATACTCTTTCCGCACGTAGCGGACGTTCTTCTCAACCAACGCGATGTCGGACCATGGCTCAAGTTCGTGCCAGCAGAGAAAATTGACTTCGCATCCGGCGCGCAGGCAGCTGGACAGAAATGCTTCGAAGAACGCCGGTTGAAACGATGACGTGCTCGGGCCACCGACTTTGGTATCCGGCCCCAGCGTCTGCCTGAGAATCTCTGCTGTCCGTATCCAAATCGCGAAGAAGGCATCCTGCGTTCCGTGCCAACTTCCAAGCGTGTCGGGTTCGTTCCAGATGTCCCAGTAGATCTCCTTTCCGCGGGATAGCTCAGCGATCCGGCGGACAAAGGCCTCCCAGGCCGCGATATGTTCGTACGGCGGCTTCCAGTTCCCGTTGAGCGGATAACCCCAGCCATCTGACAGAGGACCTTCGAACTTCGCGCCCCAGGACTGGATGGCGCCATGTTGCCTCAGGTCGTTTGACCGCCAGAGCTTCGGCCGCAGTGGCTTGATGCGTTCGGATGGTGGATCTGGGTAGTGGATGCTGTTCAGGAAGCCGTTCATGGACCGACATGGGGATCGCGACGAAAAATCCACGAAGGCAGAGACTCGATCGGGAGTGGCCGACGACGACGGCGGCGCCAGAACTGTAGCCCCGGTCCCAAGGGCCCAGACTGAAAACTGACGTCTCAATATCTTGAATTTGTCGCTTGTTGGTTTCGCGGTAGGCGAAGGCCGCGGGTCCAATCCACTCATCGGTGTCCCCCTTGGCGGCTCACGACCAACTAGCTCCGAGGATCAAGCATTGCGGTGCTCTTACAACGCGATCGGGCGGGTGCCAAATAGTTTCGGCGATGTCACCATGATCTCACCGTCTGCGGCTGGCCACTCGTCGGTGGTGGGAATACTCTCCCGGACTGTCGCCAGTCGCGAGTGGGCACCCGTCTCATGGACATGCGACGGGTGAGTTGAATGACCTACCTTGGTAAGCACCCTGTCCTGTGACAGTCGGCGCCCGACCGGCGAAGCCCATTGGGTTCTGACCACGTAAGCTGCTCGCCAATGGTTACGGTCGTGTCCATGTCGGATAGTTGAGCTTGGCCTGCGGATGCGATCGACAGAAGGTTGGAATGCCCGGGAAATCGATAGCCCTTGCCATCAATGGACGGTTCCTCGCTCAGCCGGTCTCCGGAGTCCAACGGTATGCCCGCGAGTTGATCCGGGCATTGGACAGCGTTCTCGTACACTCCAAACGCGACGTGCTTCCGTCTGTGACTGTCTGGGTGCCGCCGAACGTACCTGAGGGTGCGTTGTCGTCCGGATTGCAAATACTGAAAATCAGGCGGGTCGGAAGGCTTACCGGTCATCGGTGGGAGCAGGTTGAGCTCCCTCGCGCTGCGCGCGATGCGATTCTCGTCAATTTGACGAACTCGGCACCGCTAATGCACCCGCGACAGGTGGTGGCAATCCACGATGCCGCGATCATCGAATATCCGAGCGACTTCAAGTGGGGCTATCGGGCTTGGTATCGTGGCCTCTATGCCGTCTTGAGGCAGACGTCGGCACGTTTCATTACCGTGTCGTCCTTTTCCGCGAGGGAGATTACGCGGCATTTTGGGATTGCAGCCGACCGGATCACGGTGGTTCCGAACGCCGCGGAGCACTTTTACGACCTTGAGGTAGACCGCAGCGTCCTCGACCGCTTGGGGCTGTCTGGCCAGAAATATGTCCTTGCAATCGGAGGTCGTTCTCGACGCAAAAACCTTGCGCTGATCGAGAGAGCGCTCGCGGGGCTTGACGGGTGTCCGCCTCTCGTGATCGCAGGCGGCGGCGGGTCGCGAGCGTTTGCGACTTCGAACGCAGGTCCTTCATCCAACGCCGTTTTCCTGGACCACGTCTCCGACGCCGCAATCAAGTCTCTATATCAAGACGCACTGTGTCTGGTGTTCCCATCTCGTTACGAAGGATTCGGCTTGCCGCCTCTGGAGGCGATGGCATGCGGTTGCCCCGTGATCGCCTCGCGTGCGGCCTCGATGCCGGAGGTCTGCGGAGATGCAACCTTATACTGCGACCCCGATAAGCCCGACACGGTCATAGCCGGGATTCGGCTCATGATGACCGATCCAGCGCTGCGGACCCGGCTGATCGAGAACGGAATCAAGCAGGCTCGGTTGTTCTCATGGGAACGCAGCGCCAGCAAGCTGCTTGAAGTTGCCGAAGCGCAGGCCTGAGGGCGAATCTGGAGATTCTCTCAGCTCTCATTACGCTCACCCACAGAAATCCTGCAAGTCAGCGACCACAACGATGCACTCGCCATCGGTTGCTACTTACCTGGGGTCATGCCGATTGTGACCAAAGCCGCATGACGCGGGATAGGCGTTGGTTCATGCGCTTCATCCGCCGGAGGATACGGACCAGGATCGGCTCGAAGCCGATCAGATGGAATTTTGCGTCGATCACCATCAGATCGCCCGCAAACGAGAGCGTGTGTAATCCCTTGCAGGACCGGGATATCGCCTCGGGCCGAATGGTGGCGACGACCGTTTCATCGAAGCGGGTAACACTGAGGCAGTCGATCCGATTGATCGCGAGCCCGTACCCGTATGACCTCGAGCAGTCCTGTGCCGGTCGGAACAGGGTACCGTCATGTAGGATGACTGGGCCGGCCGAGCGGGATGACCGTATGTCGGTCTTCACCGGATTCAGGGGGTGAGGCGACCAGTCACCGCGCAGGGTTTTCGAGAAGAAAAGATGCAAGTTAACCTGATCGTTGTCATTCTCGAGGCCACAGAAGAGCCAATAATATCCGTCGTGAAACAGGATGGTGCCGTCGGTTACTCGTACGCCGGTGATGAGGTCCGTAACGGGCGTAAGCTTTCCCGAGTCATAGCGGTAAAGGAGCGACGCGTTGCTCTGATGACACTCCGGAAGACAATAGGTCACCCCGTCCTCTTGGAACAGGAATGGGTATGACATATGGTGCCTTGATTCGAGGCGAATCTTCAAACCAACCTCGGGCGTCCCGAACGGCTCCCGGACGGTCACTTCCGAGATTCTGCCGACCCCGAAATCGGTGTAGTCCTCGGCCAGGAGGGTCAGCTCCGGCGTTGTCGACAAGATGAACGGATCTGCGATGTAGCGGCCCAACTCGCGTCGTGGGAGTAGCGCAACACGCGGTAGGGGTGCGCCTGCAAGCAATTCCTGGAAATTCATCCGAACGAAGCCAACGTTCCAGGTCTCGAGCACGAGATAGGATGCCAGCTTTGCTGCCAATTTCTGGAAGGCATCGCGGGACAACAGGGACAGAAACAGCGCAAGTCGGTATCGCGGTCCCAGCTCGGTTGTTCCGCTTTCTGGACAGGAAGGCAGGTGGTCATTGAGCAAAACATACTTCAGCGCACGGAGGGGCCATCGGCTCGCCTCTGAGAGGACCTGCTTGACGACTGCCCGATTCCGCTCGTTACGCGCGCGAAAGTGCCCGTTCAGCAAGAGGCGTCGGTGGCCCTCCTGTCCGATCTGTTCCAGTCCGAAAGAGACAACATCGTCTCTTCGGCACAGGCCATGGAGGAAGGGGTATTCCTTGGCGGCCCCGGATGATCGTGTAAACCGCCAAACACCAAGTTCCGCGGAGTCGCCTAGCCCCTTGGGAACTTCATCAACGCCAAAGAACAGGATGAATTTCAAGCAGCGAGCAGAAAGCTCGAGCTGCCGCTGCGGGCTCAGAGCGAGTTCGCGGGCAGCTATGCACTCGACGGCACACGTAATCGATGGCTGATACCGTCCGGGATCGAGCTCCTCGACCCTTGTGCTCGATTGAGCCGTCAGGCCGGCGCTTCGGAGGATCAAGTCATCCAAGGCACGCGATACCTTCGATTGCCCTGGCGTTGCACCTGTCGATGCAAGGATGAACAGACAGTTTGCGCCTGCGCCTCGGAGAGCGTCGATAGATTGCCGTTCCCAGTCCCGTAGGTCCCGGCCTTGCACGAACACGCCGAAGCGGATCGCAGTGATATCTTCTAAGCTCATTCAGCGATCAAGGAAGGGATCATGGCGTCGTCACCACGCAAATAGGTGACGTTTACCGGACCGGACGGTATCGGCAGACCGTTGAACCCGACCATTACGGCTTGGTTGTCGGTGGGATGAAAGCGAAGCGATGTAAGCGCGGCACTTGTCGTCGAGCATGACGATCTGCATTGAATGCTCTCAGCATCGAGCTGGATTGCACGGTGGACGTTCTCCGCGATCATCCACCGCAATGTCCGGATGTTAGGCTCGGACGACTGCAAGTGAATAAGCCTGGCCTTGCGCCCAACTTTGCTCGCCTCAATACGGCAGATCGAGAGCCCGACCAGCGCACCTTTGATCCGAAATCCCAAGCAGAAGACATTGCCGAGCGATGTCGGGCCAGACATCAGCCATTGGAGGTACCCCTTGGTAAGGATGGGGGCTATCGCATACTGACTACGGTCATCCACGCTTGACCAATCTTCCCACGGCCAGCCCTCCGGAGCGAGCTCAACGACTTCTCCCTCGACCTCCCGATGCTTCTTCCATACGGCCTTTGGTTGGCAGCGTATCCCACGCGGTAGGTACTTCGCAACCGACCCGTCTCCGAGCCTTGCTTTCCGGAGAATGGCTCCAGCAACCCGGCGGACAGTAATTGGCAGGATAAAATCGCGCGCATCGAGTATGTGAGTCCAATTCAATCGCGGCGCGATTGCGACTGCGGCCTTTGGGAGACCTACACCCAGGAGTGGCTCGCCTTGAGCGATCAGAAACTTCATAAGACGCATGCCGACGCCGCGATTGCCGGGGAGGCAATACCAATCGCAGGGTTCGCGAACGCGTACTGTTTGTCCTCCAATGCAATAAGGGCGGATAAATGTGTCTATC